>JAJDWE010000037.1 GCA_022825725.1 Gemmatimonadota bacterium | reverse complement strand
CTTCGACCAGGCCCGAGACCTCGGCGCTCCGGTGCCCGACGACGGGTCGCCTCATGGCGTCGAACAGATCCGGGGGGACTTCGGTCGGGCCGGGCAGAAAGAAGCGGCCGAACGAGATTGGAGGGCTCATGGCGGGAGATGGTATCGCCCCCGGGCACCTGTGGCCAATCGTTCGCTCGCAGTCGTCGCGGAGTCCGGTTGACGCGCCGCCGGGGCGGCAAGATTTTGCGGCCCGACCAGGGGGTTCCCACATGCGATACGTCACGATCACCGACCTGTCCCCGGAAGATGTCCTCGACCGCGCGAAGACGTTTTTCGGCCGACATTCCGGGCTCACCGTGCGCGAGGAGACGGAGGCGTCCGTCACCTTCGCCGGAGAGATCGGCCTCGCCCGGTTCGCCGTCGACCGGGCGGGCGGCCACACGAACGTCCGCGTGGAAACCGACCGCGTCGTGGGCCTCGACGTGACGGATCTTGCGAAGCGTTTCCTCTACACCCTCCGCAACGTCCACTGAGCGCCGCATTCGAGGCCGGCGTTGAACCCGCTCCCGAGGATCGCATGAGCGCCATCACGGTTCGTCTCATCATGCCCGACCGCTGGCTCGAACACGTGGCGGAGTTGTCCGCCGACACCACCGTGGCCGACGCCAAGGCCTTCGGCATCCGCGAGATGCTCCAGCGCTCCTCCGACGACCCCGCCGACTTCTACACCGAGTTTGCCGAGCGCCGCATCCGGGACGAGACGCGCACGCTGGCGGACGTGGGTATCGGCGCGCGGGGCGTCCTCTCGATCCGCGCCTACGACCTCGGCCACTACGCCCCCTTCCGGGGCTAGCGGTTGAAGTAGCTCCGGGTCTCCCGCCACACGACGCCCGACAGAAGCAGGAGCCCCACGAGGTTCGGGGCCGCCATGAGGCCGTTGAGGATGTCGGAGATCAGCCACACGACATCGAGCTCCACCACTGCGGCGAGCCCGACCACGAGCACGAACGCCAGCCGATAGGGGCGGATCACGCGTTCGCCGAAGAGGTAGGCGAAGCTCCGTTCTCCGTAGTAGGACCACCCGAGCATCGTGCTGAAGGCGAAGGTTGCGAGGCCGAGTGCGACGATGATGTCCCCGGCCCCCGCGAGGAGACCCGTGTCGAAGGCGAGTTGCGTCATGTTCGCGCCCTCGGCCCCCGACTGCCACGCCCCCGTCGTGAGGATCGCGAGTCCCGTGAGGGTGCAGACGACGATGGTGTCGATGAACGTCTGCGTCATGGAGACGAGGGCCTGCCGCACCGGCTCGCGCGTCTGCGCCGCCGCCGCGGCGATCGCCCCCGTGCCCAGTCCCGATTCGTTCGAGAAGATGCCGCGCGCGACGCCGAAGCGCATCGCCTGGAGGACGGTGTAGCCGAGGGCCCCGCCGGCCACCGCCCGCCCCCCGAACGCGTGCTCGAACACGAGTCGGAAGGCCGCGGGGATCTCCGCCGCGTTGGAAACGAGGACGACGCCCGCGACGCTCATGTAGAGGATGATCATCGCCGGCACGATGACGCTCGCCACGCGCCCGATGGATCGGATCCCTCCGATGATGACGAGCCCGACGGCTCCGGCGGTGACGAGTCCCATGATCCAGTGCGGCACATGGAACGACTCGTTCATCGCGTCCGCCACCGCCTGGGACTGGACGCCGTTGCCGATGCCGAACGCGGCGAGCGTCGCGAAGAGCGCGAAGGCGATCGCCAGGCCCCGGCCGACCGGGCCCCGGCCGAGACCGTGCTCGAGGTAGTACATGGGGCCGCCCGCCTTCTCGCCACGGGCATCGGTCTCCCGGAAGCGGACGCCGAGGACCGCCTCCGCGTACTTCGTCGCCATCCCGAGGAGTCCCGTCACCCACATCCAGAAGAGCGCCCCCGGACCCCCCGCACCGATGGCCGTCGCGACGCCCACGATGTTTCCGGTGCCGACCGTTGCGGCCAGCGCGGTCATGAGCGCCTGGAAGTGCGAGATGTCGCCCTCGCCTTCCGGCTCGCGGCGCTTGACCAGCGCCAGCCAGAGCGCGTGCGGCAGGCGCCGGAACTGGAGGCCCCGCAGCAGCAGCGTGTAGACGAGGCCTGTAGTGAGGAGAAGGATGATGAGGGGGACGCCCCACACCCCGGCCTGAATCGCCTCCAGGGTTCCGACTGCGGAGATCGCTGTCACCTCGTGCTGGGAGTCACCGGGGGAGAGCGCGCCGGACCGCCGCGGCGAGCGCGGTGTGACGTTAGACGTGCCTCGGAGCCGCCGTCAACGTAACGGGTCGCCGGGCGGGCCCTGCGATCCGGGGCGCATCCGGGTCCCGGGAGGTGGGACCCGGACGGATCGGGCCGCACTTTGGGCGAACGGACGCCTTGCGTACCTTCCCCACCCATGCGGGCGACCGCCCGTTCACGACCTTTGGCCATTCGTTCCCGGGGATCCCGCTCTTGAACCAGGACCAGTCGGAGCCCGCGGTGGGATCGTCCCCGCCGCTGCCGGAAGCGCTCGAGGCCCTCTCGGGCGCGATCGAGCGGGGACGCCACATCGCACTCGTTGCCGCCGAAGGGGCGGGCCTCGCCCGGCTCTACGCGGTGGCCGCCGTGCGGGACCTTGCTGCCGGCGAGGTGGACGGTCGCGCCTTCGTGCTCACCGCGACGGTGGACCGCGCGCGGCGTTGCGCGTCGCGCATGCATGCCGTGGCCCGCGCCGTCGGGCATGAGGTCGTCGTGGTGCCGGGCGCCGCGGCCGGGGCGACAGGGCGGGCGCCGATCCTCGTCGGGCCTCCGGCCGTTTTGCTGGAGGGCGTGCGAAGGGGAGACATCCCGGCGGCGGCGCTGTGCACCCTGGTCCTCGACGACGTGCGTGCGCTGGAGCCGGCGCGGGCCGCCGTCGAGGCCGTGGTGCAGGCCTCCGGCGACGGGGTCCGTCGGATCGCGACGACCCATGCCCGGGATGCGGCGTTCGACGAGTTGATCGGGCGCTGGCTGCCGCGCGCGCGCCGGTGGCCGAAGGAACTGTTCGCCGAACCGCGGGCCGGGGCGTCGGACGCGGGCCGCGCGGCGGGCACTCCGGTCGCCGTCGCGAGCCGGGCGACGCGCGAGGGCCGGCTGGCCCGCCAGGCCGAGTTGCTCCACGACATCACGCAGGCCGGCGCGGCTGCCGCCGTCAGCGTCGAGACGGCCCCGCAAGCCGTCGCCGATGTGCGCGCTGCGCTCTCGGTCGCCGGGCTGCGCGTCGCCGCGGCCGAGGGAGCCGGCGCGGCCGAGACGGGCGACCGCGCGACGGTGTGGGTCGGGGCGTGGGGCGAGGTCGACGCCGCCGCCCATGCCGTCGCGTTCGAACTGCCGCCCGCGCCGGAGCTTCTGGCCCGCGCGGCGGCGGCGGCCGAGCGCTGCTACGCCATCGTCGAAACCCTGCATGAGCAGCAACTCGAGCTGACGGCGTCGCGGGCCGGGCTGCGGGTCACACCCCTCGCCGAGCCCGCAGACCCCGAGCTCATGGACGACGTGGCCGCCTTCCGCGCCCGCGTATCCACCGCGCTGGAAGAGCAGGATCTCGCGAGCGGCGCGCTCCTCCTGGCCCCGCTGCTGGAGGAACATGGCTCCGCGCGGGTGGCCGCCGCCCTGGCCGGACTCCTCCGGGGAGCGGACCAACCGGTTCCGGCCGGGGGCGGTGCGGCATTCGGCCATGCGGCGCCCGCCGACCGGACGCCCGGCGACGGGACGACGGGCGGTACGGCAGACGCACCGACCGACGCCAGCGCCCGGCGCGCCACCCGACCCACCTGGACCAAGGTCTTCGTCGGCGTCGGGAAGCGGGACGGCGCCGGCCCCGGCGACCTCGTCGGCGCCATCACGGGCGAAACCTCCGCCGCCGGTGGACAGATCGGGCGTATCGACATCCGGCAGAACTTCACCCTCGTCGACATCGATTCGCTGATCGCCGACGCGGTGGTCCGCGGCCTCGACGGCAGCCGCATCAAGGGCCGTCAGGTCGTCGCCCGCCTCGACCGCAGCGCGCGGTAAGACCGATGGGTCCGGTGCGGCGCCTGTTCGACTTCAGCCGGTTCGAAGGCCGCCTTGTCGGGGCCGTCCTCTTCACGGTGAGTCTCACGATCATCGGGACGACCGGCTTCGCCCTCATGCCCGAGTACAGCCTCTCGGACGCGTTCTTCATGACCGTGATCACGGTTTCGGCGGTCGGGTACGGGGAAATCCAGACGCTGACGGACGGCGGCCGCGTGTTCGCGAGCTTCATGATCGCGGGCGGCATCGTCACGCTCGCGATCTGGTTCGCCCTCATCACCGCCACCCTCGTCGAGCTGGACCTGACCCAGACCCTCAAGAGACGCAGGATGATGAAGAGGATCAACGACGTCGACGACCACGTGATCCTGTGCGGCGTGGGCCGCACCGGCCTTGCCGCAATCAAGAGGTTCGTCGCCCGCGGCACTCCCTACGTCGCCATCGAGAGCGACCCCGCGCACCTCGAGGACGCGCGGCAACTGGACCCCGACGCGCTGGTCATCGTGGGGGACGCGACGGACGACGACTCGCTCACGGCGGCGGGGATCGACCGGGCGCAGGGGCTCATCGCCGCGCTGAGCGCGGATACGGACAACGCCTTCGTCTGCCTCGCCGCGCGGGAACTGAATCCGGACCTCACGATCGTGGGACGCGCGCGCGCCGAAGAATCCGTGAGCAAGCTCAGGAAGGCGGGCGCCGACCGCGTCGTCACGCCCGCCGCGGCGGGCGGCATCCAGCTGGCCTCGCTCGTCCTGCGCCCCGACGTCACGCTCTTCGTCGATACGCAGGCCGCCGGAGACAGCATGGGGCTGCTCCTGGAGCAGGCGTCCGTGTCGGAATCCTCGGAGGTCGCCGGACTCACTCTGGCCGAGGCGAAGATCCCGGCCAGAACCGGGCTGCTTGTCGTTGCGATCCAGCGCGGAGAAAGCGTCCGGGAGGGCGGCGACGGCTTCGTCTACAACCCGGGACCGGAGGAGAGGGTGCGGCCCGGCGACCTCCTCGTCGCCTTGGGCCCGCCTCCGAAGTTCGCCGAATTCCGCCGCCTCCTGAGCTGACGCGGACCGTCCGACCGACCCGATTCGCGGCCCGACCGAGGCTCAGAGTTTCTCGGGATTCTCCTGGAAGAAGGGCCGCCACTTCTCCTCGGGCGAGGGAGGCGTGAGCAGGCTCACCACGATCAGGAGTCCGAGCGAGATGAGGACGCCGGGGATCACGATGTAGTCGCTCGAAGCGAAATCGAAAGCAGTCCCTCCGATCGTGGCGGTGAAGTTCACGCCGAACCGGGACAGGAGCGCGATCCCCACGATGCTCCCGAGTCCGCCGGCGATACACGCCACCCCTCCCTGCGGCGTCACGCGGCGCCAGAGGAAGGCCGCCAGAAGCGCCGGCGTGAGGCTCGCGCCGACGAGCGAGTACGCGTAGAGCGCCATAGCGAGCACGGTGTCGAACTGTGTCAGCAGGACGAGCCCCAGCCCGCCGAACAGGACGACGCACAGGCGCTGCAACGCCAGCTTCCGCCCCTCGCTCGCGTCCGGATCCACGAAGCGTTCGTAGAGGTCCCGGCTCACGTTGGTCGAGGGCACGAGCAGGAAGGTGTTCCCGGTCGAGAGGACGATGGCGACCGCCGCCGCGAGTAGAATCGCACCGCCGATGATCGGCAGGCCGTTGGCGGCGATGTGAAGGATGATCGTCTCCGACGCGGCCCGGCCAACGATCGACACCTGCTCCGGGTCCGCGAGTTCCGGGAAGACCGCCCGACCCACGATCGCGATCAGAGCCAGCGTCGTCTCGATGAAGACGACCCCGAGGAACATGCCGACCACGGCCTTCTTGGCGGACCCCGCGTCCTTCGCCGAGAAGAACTTCTGGTACATCCCGCTCTCGCCCAGGATGAGCAGGAAGGTGGGCATCGCGACGCCGATGACCCAGAGCACGTTGTGTCCCCCGAGTACCGTGAGGTGCTGCTCCGGAAGCGCGGCCGCGATCGCCCCCACGCCGCCGTTCGACAGCACGAGGTAGGGGAGACCGATGATGATGCCGAGCGTGATGATGATCCCGTTGAGGAGATCGACGGAGACGATCGACACCATGCCGGCGAGTGCCGTGAAGGCCACGATCGTGACGCACGTGATGATCATCCCGGCCGTGGGGGAGATGGCGCCATCCGTGACGATGCTTAGAATCCAGCCGCCGCCCCGGAACTGGTAGGCGGCGATCGTCACGTAGGCGAGGATGATCGCGACCGTGCCGAGGACGCGGGCCGCCGCGTTGTAGCGCTGCTCGAGGAGGTCCGGGACGGTGTACTTCGCGATCGAGCGCACGCGGGGCGCAAGGTAGAAGGCGACGAGGAGACCGACCCAGGCGCCGAAGGAGAACCACAGCTCCGCGATCCCCGTCCGGTAGGCGAGCCCGGCCCCGCCGAAGAGCGACCCCGACCCGATCCACGTGCAGATGAGGGTCCCCACGAGGAGCGCCACCGGCACGTTCCGGCCCGCCACCATGAAGTCCGCGTGGCTCTTGATCTGCCGCGAGCGCCACACCCCGATCGCGATGAGGACGAGGGGATATCCGAAGACGGCAATCGTCAGCAGGTCCATCGATCCTCCGCTCTTTTCGTGGGGCTACTCCCCCTTCGACATCCGGCGCTTCAACTCCTCGAGCATCGCGTCCGCCCGCGCCTCCCGCAGTTCCCGCTCGGCCACGAAGTCCCGCTGCGGCGCGCCGGCCATCGGGTCGAGCGCTTCGTCCACCTGGCGGCGCGCGTCGTCGAGATCCTGGCCTCCCTCCATCTTCTCGGCCATGCGGTCGAACGCGTCCGCCGAGTCGAACCGGTCGGCGGAATGCTGGATCGCCTGCGCGCGCCGCTGCTGCACGCCGAGCGAATCCCGTCGGGCCATGGCGCTCTTCAGCTGTTCCGCGCCCTGGGCGGCCTCGGCCTTCTGCTGCTGGAGTTCGGCCTGCGTCCCCTCGGCCTTGAGGACGAGGACCTCGAGCCGCTGGCGGTGCCGCGCCGCAAACCGGTTCGCGACCTCGACCGTCTCCGCATCCCCGGTCTCCGCGGCCTTCGCCGCCCGCCGCTCCGCGATCCGGGCCGCGTCCTTTTCCTTGTCCGCCTGACGCACCTGCGACTCGAACAGCCCCTCGAGTTCGGAGATCCGTGCCCGCGTGTCAACGAGTTCCTGGCGCATGGCGCGGATGACGCGGTCGATGTCGTCCTCGGACGCACCGGGCTGCTTCGCTTCCATCCGGTCGAGCGCCTCGTCGACCATCTGCCTGAGTTTCCTGAACATGGCTCTGAGTTTAGCAGCCCCCGGCAAAACGCCGCCACCGCAAGCGCGAGGATCTCGCGCCGGGGTTCACGCCGGGCCCCGCCGCTTGCGAGATATACAATACCCCTGTATAGTATTTATGCAGGACCGACAACGGACCGACACGGGGCACGGAGCGAATGGCGGTGAGCGACGCAGGGACGCATGCGATGGGGATCGCGGAGGGGACGAAAAACGACCTCGGCCGTCGGTTGGCCCGCATCCGGGGACAGGTCGGGGGCATCGCCCGCATGGTGGAGGATGAGCGGTACTGTCCGGACATCCTGCAGCAGTTCGCCGCCGTTCACTCCGCGCTCCGCGCGGCCGAGAAGGAACTCCTGCTGAACCACCTCGAGCGCTGCGCCACGCACGCCATCGAGGAAGGCGGCGACGACGCCGCGCGGGTGCGCGCGGAGATTGCGGATCTCTTCATGCGCTTCGCCGGCAAATGATGGACAGGAAGACGTACCGGATCGCCGGCATGCACTGTGCCGGCTGCGTCGGCTCCGTGGAGAGGAGTCTGAATGCGGTCGACGGCGTGGAGGCTACGGTGAGCCTGCCCGCCGAGTCCGCGACGCTGACGCTCACCCGGGATGTACCCTTCGAGGAACTCGCCGCCGCCGTCGAAGGGGCCGGCTACGAGATCGAACCCATCGCGGACGTGGACCGGGGAGAGGCCGAACGCTCGCGCCTTGCGGAGGCGGAAGCCCGCTCGCGCGAGGCGCGGAGAACCATGTGGACCGCGTGGGTGCTCACCGCCCCGGCCATGGTGTGGATGCTGCCGGAGATGATCGCCGGGGTGCGCTGGCCGTCGCCGCTCGTCTTCGACCTGGGCGTGACCGTGCTCGGGGCCGCCGTCCTCGCGGGTCCGGGGGGGCCGACCTTGCGCAGCGCCTGGCGCTCGGCGCGCGGCCGCATGCCGAACATGGATGTCCTCATCGCGCTCGGGGCGGGCGTCTCGGTGCTCACGGGGGTGTGGGCGGTCCTCCACGTCCTCGGGTTCGCCCCGATGATCATGAACTTCGCTCCGGTGGGCGCGATGATCGCCGCGATCCACCTCACCGGACGATTCGTGGAGGCGAAGGCGCGCGGCCGGTCCTCTTCGGCGATCCAGGCCCTGCTCTCGCTCGAAGCGCCGACGGCCCGCGTCGAGAGGGAGGGCGCCCCACTCGAGGTCCCGACCCGCGAGGTCGTGGTCGGCGACGTGATGATCATCCGCCCGGGCGAGAAGATCCCGACGGACGGCGTCGTCCTCGAGGGGAGGAGCGCCGTCGACGAATCGCTCGCGACGGGCGAGTCGATCCCCGTCGAGAAGGAACCGGGGTCCTCCGTCCTCGGTTCGACGGTCAATCACTCCGGCGCGCTCCGGGTGCGGGCGACGGGCGTGGGCGAGGACACCTTCCTGTCCAACGTCATCCGCCTCGTGGAGGAGGCGCAGGCGAGCAAGGTCCCGATCCAGGAGTTCGCGGACCGGGTGACCGCCATTTTCGTGCCCGTCATCCTCGTCGTCGCGCTGGCGGCCTTCGTCGGCTGGTTCGTGGTACCCGGAGTCTTCACGGAGGCCGCGCGCTGGGCGTCGGGGTTCATCCCGTGGGTGAACCCGGAGCTGGGCCGGCTCTCGCTCGCGCTCTACGCCGCGGTCGCGGTGCTCGTCATCGCCTGCCCCTGCGCGCTCGGGCTCGCCACCCCCACGGCGCTCATGGTCGGGACCGGCGTCGGAGCCACCCGCGGCGTCCTCATCCGGGACGGGGCAGCCGTCCAGACGCTGGACCGGGCGGACACGCTCGTCTTCGACAAGACCGGCACCCTGACCCGCGGCGCCCCCCGCGTGGTCGAGACCTTCGTGGCGGACGGGGCAGCCGAGGGGCCGGGGGACGAGACGGAGGCGCGCGTGCTCGGACTCGCGGCCGCGGTGGAGGACGCCTCCGAGCATCCGCTCGCCCGCGCCGTCGTGGACGAAGCGCGTCGGCGCGGCATCCCCTTCTCCCGGGCCGGCGGCGTGGAGGCCCGGGTCGGGATGGGCATCGTCGGCGCCGTCGATGGCCAGCGGGTCGTCGTGGGGAGCGCGCGGCTGCTGCGCGAGGAAGGCGTCCCGGAGGAGGACATCGCCCGGGTGGAGCGGCGTTTCGGCGACCACGCGCGCACGGTCGCCTGGGTGGCCGCCGGCGGGCGGCTGCTCGGCGCGATCGCGATCGCCGACCCGGTGAAGGAGGACGCGCGGGAAACCCTCCTCGAGCTGAGCCGCCGCGGCTTCCGGACCGTGATGCTCACCGGCGATCATGAAGCCGTGGCGGCCGCCGTCGCCGAGCATCTCGGCATCGACGACTTCCGGGCCGGGCTGCTCCCCGCCGACAAGGTCGACGCCGTGCGGCAACTCCGCGCCGAGGGCCGCACGGTGGCCTTCGTGGGCGACGGGATCAACGACGCCCCCGCGCTCAAGGCGGCCGACGTCGGAATCGCGGTGGGGACCGGCACCGACATCGCGATCGAGGCTGCGGACATCACCCTCGTGCAGGGAGATCTGCGCTCCGTGCTGCGCGCGACGAAGCTCGCCCGCGCCACCTTCCGCAAGATCCGCGAGAACCTCTTCTGGGCGTACGTCTACAACGTCGTCGCGATCCCGGTCGCCTTCCTCGGCCTCCTCCACCCCGTCATCGCGGAGGCCGCGATGGCGCTGAGTTCGATCTCCGTCGTCACGAACGCGAACCGCCTCCGCCGCACACGGCTCTAACCGAACCCGGCGGGCGCTTCGCGACGGGCGGCGCGACGTTGCCTTTGCCCCTGCCGGCGCGCATCATAGGCGCCGGTTCGACGGTTCATCCGGTTTTCTTCCGAGAGAGGTTCGATGGCGTCACGCTGGGTCGGTCTCGCGCTGGGACTCTGGTTCCTGGGCGCCCCGTTCATCTGGGGATATCCGTTCGGCTTCCTGTGGTGGCACAGCGTGGTGCTCGGCGGTTCCATCCTCGTCGTCACCATCACCTTCAACCTCGGCATCAACCGGATCAGCGGCTGGGGACTCATCGCCCTCGGCGCCTACAGCATGCTGTCGCCCTTCATCCACGGGTATCTCGCGAACGCGCAGGCTCTCTTCAACGACCTCATCTTCGGCGTCGTCACTGTGGGCACGGGCACCGCGATGGGCGGGGCGGGCATCGAACACTCCGACGAGGCACCCAGCGCCGCCTGACCCTGCGGACGTTCCCGCGGGAACGTCAGTTGTCGCAGCGGCGCAGATCGCTGCCGGGGTCTTCGGGCTCCAGGACGAGGAGGACCCGGGCCTGTTGCGCCTCCGAGACGACGACCCTCTGCGTCGGCGACTCGAAGCCGCCGCACTCGGCCCGCATCTCGTACGAGCCAGGCGGCAGGTTCTCCATCGCGAAGCGGCCGCCGCTGCCGGTCACGGCTCGGAAGTCGGTACCGACCAGCACGACGGGTACGGCGGAGAACCCCCGCCCCGTGTTCCCGTTCACGACCCGCCCGACCACCGCTCCCGGCACGGTTACGGGCACAACCAGGCGGGCCGCCGCGCCGGGTTCGACGCGGAGCGTCGCAGCCTCGCCCTGATGGGGGCCGTAGGAGGGCGACAGCGTGACATCGGCGCCGGACGGAAGGTCGCAGAACCGGAAGCGGCCCGTCGAGTCGGACCGCGCCTCGATCTCGCGGAGTTCATGGAGCCCACGCTCGCCGGCTGGCGCGAACGACGCCTGGATGCGGGCCGCCGGGAGCGGCACCTCGGTGAGCCGGTCCTCGACCGTCCCGTCAAGCGTCACCTCGCCGGCACGGCCGGCCGGTTCACAAAGCTCCACTTCGATCTGCGGGACTACTCTTCCCATCTGCGGGACTTCTCTCTCCATCTGCGCCATCCAGTCGGACCACAGGATGATGACGCCGCAATTGACCGTGGTGTCGTTGAGAGCGAATAGCGGAATGGGAGATGAGGCAGGATACAACTCGGCGGCGCCCAGATCCGTCACGGACAATTCGTCCAGCAGCTGCTCGGGCGGCTCGACGGCGGGTTGGTGCGTACCCCCCGAATTGATCGACCGTGGCCGACTGGTCCCCCAGCCAGCCGCGTCGCCGATCCGTTTCCGATCATAGTAGACCTGCACCTTGGGACAGCGGGACTGGGGCGCCCGCATCTGCAGGTTCGACACGAAACGCGACAGCCCGGCGAACCCCGCAGTTCGGGTTCTGATCCACTCGGGTTCGAAGTACGTGCCCCAACCATCCTCCAGCCGGTCGTAGAAGCCCGTCTCGACCAGGCGGAGAGGCCGACCCTCGACGTCCACCTCCAGCGGTTCCACCTCCACTGGATCCAATAACAGCCGCACATCGAGCGGGGCCAGCCCGTCGGGACCCACTTCCAGTGGCACGCTGTACGCGGCGAAGCCGATGCGGCGCACCCCGAGCACATATGCGCCCGGCGCGATGCCGTCGAAGGCGAAGGCACCGCCTGGGCCGGTGATGGTTTCCGCCACCACGACGTCCGCTCCCGCCAGCCGAACCGCAGCACCCTCGACGGGCGCGCCGGTGTTCGCGGCACGAACGACGCCCGCGACCCGGCCCGGTTCCTGCCCCGCCGCCGCCATCGGCCACGCGACGCTCAGCGCGAACGCCATGAACTTCAGGCGCCGCGTGACTCCGCGGCCGCGCGACCGCGCAGAGCCCGTCGCCGTGGCACCGATCATCCAACCCCCGTCTCAAGCAGCCCGAACCCCATCGCGCACAAATCTCACCGTCCGGGCACTCTCCGTCCACCGGGCGCCGAGCTTCGCTCGAATTCGAATCGGCGCTGGGGGAGCTGGGGGCGTCGGAATCGCCGGGAACCCGCTTGGGCTGTACGGATTCGGTCGTTCGGGCTAGGCTCCGAACTTCTTGAGGCGGCCGGCGCTGGCGGCGGCGAGGCGCATGAGGTCGCAGCCTCGGATGCGGCCGTGGGCTCCGGCGCGGCAGGCGGTCTCGCCGAACGTGGCGGCGGCGTCGCTGCGGGCCGGGCCGCCGTGGAGGAGGAAGGGGACGGGGTGCCAGCTGTGGCTGCGCATGACGGAGGGGGTCGAGTGGTCGCCCGTCACGAGGAGGATGTCGGGGCCCGCGCCGACGAGTTCCGGGACGATGGCGTCCGCTTCCTCGATTGCGGCTACCTTGCGGTCGAAGTCGCCGTCTTCTCCGGCCTTGTCGGGAGGCTTGAAGTGGAGGAAGAAGAAATCGTGCTCGGCGAACCGCGCCTTCAGGGCGTCGACGAGCGGGGGGGCGCCCGCGGGCACCGTGCGCGCCTCCATGCCGACGAGGCGCGCGACGCCGCGGTACATCGGGTACGCGGCGGCGGCGGCGGCCCGCATCCCGAATACGTCGGGGAAGCGGGGCCAGTCGGGCTGGCCGGAAACGCCGCGCAGGAGCGCCATGTTCGCCTGCGGCTGGCCGGCGAGCCGCTCCGCGGCCGCTTCGAGCCATGCCGCGAGGAGCCGCGCGGTCGGTTCGGCCTCCGCGTTCCGCGCCGCGGGCGCGTGGGGCGGCCGGCCGGTCATGCCGGGATCGGTGTCGTTCACGGCGTCGCCCGCCGGGGCGTCGGGGTGCAGGACGAGGACGAAGCGGTGCTCCTTCACGTGACGCACGGTGCAGCGGGCGCCGTCGAGTTCGATGCCGTTGAGCTGGGCGGCCAGGGGAGCGGCTTCCTCGCACGGGATGCGGCCCGCGCGGCGATCGGCCACCCGGCCGCGGGCGTCGAGGGTACAGAAGTTGGCGCGCACGGCGATGTCGCCCCGTCCGAGCGGGAATTCGATGCCGAGGGCTTCGAGCACGCCGCGGCCGGTTTCGTACACGAGGGGATCGTAGCCGAACAGGGCCAGGTGGCCGGGGCCGCTGCCCGGGGTGATGCCCGGCGCAACGGGGTCGTGGAGGCCGCACGTCCCGGCGCGGGCGAGTTCGTCGAGGTGCGGCGTGCGGGCGGCCTCGAGTTCGGTCGGGCCCCCGGGCTCGCTCGGCAGCCCGCCCAGTCCGTCGAGCACGTAGAGCAGCACCTTGCCGCCCCCGCCTCCGGCGAGACGGGCGATCCGGTCGAGTTCCATGCGGCGGAACGTATGAGCGCCCCGCGCAATCAGCCAACAGCGCGCAGGCGGGCGGGCCGGTGAGCCTCGCGGTCGCGGCGGAGGGCGTCACCCGGCGCTTCGGGCGCCGCTGGGCGCTGCGCGGGGTCGACCTCGCCGTGCCGCGCGGCGCGGTCGTCGCGCTGCTCGGCGCGAACGGGACGGGCAAGACGACGCTCCTCCGCCTCATCTCGACGCTGCTCAAGCCGACGGCGGGCCGGCTGGAGGTCCTGGGTCACACCCTCCCCGCGGGTGGGGACGAGATCCGGACGGGCACCGCGTTCATGACGGCCGGCGGGCACGCCTACGAGGAGTTGACCGGCGTCGAGAACCTTCGCTTCGCGGCCCGCATGTCCGGGACGGCGGCCACGGACGACGACCTGCGGGACGCGCTCGCCGCAGCCGATCTCGGCGGGGCGGCGGACCTCCCCGTGCGGGGCTGGTCGACCGGGATGCGCAAACGCCTTGAACTCGCGCGGCTCCGGCTCCGTCCCCTCCAACTCGTGCTGCTCGACGAACCCTTCGTGAGCCTGGACGAGGACGGCGTGGGGCTCGTCCACGATGCGGTCCGCGGGTGGCGCGACGCCGGCGCCGCCGTGATCATCGCCTCGCACCGGGTCGAGGACGCGACCCGACACGCCGACGACATCGTGCGGCTGGCGGGCGGCCGGGTGGCCGACGTGACCGCATGAGCGACCTCCCGCGGCGCGCCGCCGCCATCCTGTGGAAGGACATCCTCTCGGAGACCCGCACGCGGCAGGGCTTCACGGCGATGCTCTCCTTCGCCGCGCTCGTCCTCTTCATGTTCAGCTTCGCCATCGGGGTGGACAACGACCTGCTCGGACGGCTCGCCGGCGGCCTCCTCTGGGTGGCGATCGTCTTCACCGGCACCCTCTCCCTCGGCCGGACGTTCCAGAACGAGGAACTCGCGGGGGGGACCCGCCTGCTGCGGCTCTATCCCGGCGACGTGCGCGCGATCTACCTGGGCAAGCTCGCCGGCAACCTCGTCGTGCTCGCCGCGCTCGAGGTCGTCCTCTTCCCCGCCGCCGCGATCCTCTACCAGGTCGACTTCACCGCGCAGGCCGGCCCGCTCCTCCTCGTGGCCGTCCTCGGCACCTTCGGCTTCTCCGTCATCGGGACCTTCTTCTCTGCCCTCACCGTCCACCTCCGGGCGCGCGAACTCCTGCTGCCGCTCCTACTTTTCCCCGCCCTCGTCCCCGTCGTCCTCGGGAGCGTCGGCGCGACCGAAGCGTTCCTCGCCGGCGACCCGCTCGGACGGGCCGGCGGCTGGCTGAGGTTACTCGCGTCCTACGACGTGATACTGTTCGTGGTCTGTCTGTGGGTCTTCCCCGTCGTCCTCGAGGAGTGATGCGGGTTTCATGAACAAACTGACCATGCTCGGATGGGTTTCGATCGCCCTCATCGCGTTGGGCAGCGTGCTCGGACTCGCCGTGCTGCCCGCCGACGCGCTGCAGGGGGAGGTCCAGCGCCTTCTCTACGTCCACGTGCCGGTCGCGTGGGTGATGATGCTCGCGTTCTTCGTCGTCTTCCTCATGAGCATCCTCTATCTCGTGCAGCGGGAACTGAAGTGGGACCTCCTCGCGGTCTCCGCCGCGGAACTCGGGGTCCTCGCCGCCGTCCTCACCCTCATCCTCGGCACGCTGTGGGGCCGGCCCACCTGGGGGATCTGGTGGGCGTGGGACCCGCGCGTCACGACCACGGCGCTTCTCGTACCCATCTACACGGGATACCTCGTCGTGCGATCGATGACGGAGGATCCGGACCGGCGGGCGCGCTGGGCGGCCGTGATCGGTCTCATCGCCTTCGTCCAGGTCCCGATCGTGTACCTGTCGGTGTTCTGGTGGCGGAGCCTGCACCAGCCCCCGTCGTCCCCGCAGTCCATGTGGAGCGCGTACGGGCTCGTGATGCTGCTCGGATTCGCCGCCTACACGCTCGCGTTCGCGTACCTGTGGCTGCGGCGATACCGGCTGGCTGCAACGGAACTCGAACTCGAACTGTCGGGACCGGAGGAAGGGTGAACCGGGTATGAACGATCACTGGCTCTTTATCGGCGCAGGATACGGCATCACCTGGGTCACGCTCGGCTGGTATCTCCTTCGCCTGCGGCGCCGCGAACGCATGGCGGCCGCGGCTTCGGGCCGGAGTGGCGAGGGAGCCCGAGCGGGGGGTCCGGGGTAACAGCCGTCGGGAAAAGGTGCGGTTCGCTCCGATTTTCTCTATTATTTCAAGTTTGTATCAAAGGCGATCGGATCTAACCGTGGCGGGGCGGAGTTCCGGTTGGCCCACCCCGCGGCGATGGTTTTCAACAACCGACCCGAGTCAGGATTCGGATTTCATATGGCGAAGACGGCTACCAGCCGACGCATGTTCTTCGACACGCACGCGCTCGACTCGTTTGACCAGTATCTGCAGGATGTCGAGCGCTATCCGCTCATCGAGAACCCTCAGATCGAGCGGGAGATCGCACGCAAGGCGCGGGCTGGCGACCGTCACGCGGCGGAGCGCCTCGTCACGGCGAACCTGCGGTTCGTGATCTCGTATGTGAAGAAGTACCAGGGCCGGGGGCTCAACCTGGCCGAACTCGTCTGCATCGGGAACGAGGGTCTGCTCAAGGCCGTCAAGAAGTTCGATCCCGACAAGGGCGTGAAGTTCATCTCCTACGCGGTGTGGTGGATTCGGCAGACGGTGCTGCAGGCGCTGGCCGAACAGACCCGCTCCGTGCGCATCCCGTTGAACCAGAACTCCAATCTCGTCAAGCTCTCCCGGACGGAGACGGCGCTCACGCAGAAGCTGGGGCGCTCCCCGACGGACCGTGAGATCGCCGAGGAGATGGAGGAGCCGGTGGAGACGGTGCGCGCGCTGCGGCGCGTGGCCTCGGCCGAACTCAGCCTCGACGCGCCGCTCGACAAGTCCGACCGCGACAGCGCGTCCTTCGGGGAGCGCTTCTCGGGGATGGACGACGCTGACATCGAGGAGGATGTCGAGGACCAGGCGCGCCGGGAGTTCCTGGAGAGGATGTTCGAGCGCTACCTCACGGAGCGCGAGCGGAAGATCCTCGTCCTCTACTACGGCCTCGACGACGGCGAGGAGATGACGCTGGAGGAGATCGGCTCGCTCCTCGGCGTGACCCGCGAGCGCAT
>JAJDWE010000073.1 GCA_022825725.1 Gemmatimonadota bacterium | reverse complement strand
TCCCGTTCCTCGATGAGAGCCTCCGCAAGGGCCGGCCCGACGCCGGGCAACCGGCGCAGTTCGTCGGCCGGGGCACGGTTCACATCGATCTGCTCCCCGTCGGCGAGTGGCGTCTGTGCCCGCTGCTCCCGGGTCAGGGCGGCGACGACCTCGCCCTCGACGCCCTCCAGATCCGTCGCGGGGTCGATCGTTTCGAGACCGTGTACCCGCCCGGGTTCGGGGACGAGGAGGGTGCGCGTCACGAGACTCACCCCCACGAGTACCAGCGCCGCGCCCAGCGCCTTGCGTTCCGCGCGATTCAGATCCCACACCCCACACCTCCCCGCCCGATTCGGGACCGATTCCTGTTCCTGCCCGAGGATCGGAGAGCGGATCAACCCGTCGTCAAACGGTCATCCGCGGAGGTGTGGGAAGGCGTCGGGTGGCGTCGGGTGGCGCCAGAAGGCGTCAGAAGATGAAGGTGATCTCGGCCCAGCCGTCGACGGGGTTCCCGTCGCGCAGCGCGGGCCGGTACTCCCACGCCCGCACCTGTCGCATGATGTCGCGGTTGAACCCCTCGTCCGGGGTCGGGGGGTCCAGTTCGACGAGGCTCGGGCGCCCGGTGGCATCGACGAAGACGCGCACCGTCACCTCCATGCCGCGCACGGAGCCGGGGGGGTCCCAGTGCGGCACGACGGATCTCGGGACGGGCGACACGTAGCCGTCGCCCTCGCCCCCGCCCACCCCCTCTTCGCCGGGACCGATCCCCGTCCCGCGCCCGGGCGACGGCGCCGGCGCGCCGACGGGGAGCAGTTCGGAGGACACCTCGATCTCCGTCTCCCGGATCTCGATCTCGGGCATGTCGACGGCGAGGACGGGCCGCGGAGGTGGAGGGATCTCGATCCGCCGGGGCACGGAGACCCGCAGCGCTCTCAGTCCGCCCCCGCCGGCGGGGAGGTCAGGGTCCACGCCGGGCCGGGCCGCCGCCTCGAACTCGGGCGCCGGGCGCACCCATGCGAGAAGGAGGAAGGCATGCAGGAGCGCGGAGGCGAGCATCCCGCCCCACCACACGGCCCGCTCCCGGCCGCGGGAGCGCGATGACGCCCCCCGGTATCGCCAGTCCGGCCGTTTCCTTGTCGTCGTGCGCACAGCTCCGATCCGACTCCAGAATGGTCCCGAGGCCATCGGGACGGCGTCACGCGGCGGTCAGCGGCTCTCCACCGAAGTATCGTACGGAACGCCGCCGTTCCGGGTTCCCGGCGCTTGCCGGCCCGTCAGACCCACCGGCACATTGTGCGCCACCCGACACGTCTCCATCAGGAGCCATCTTCCGCCTCCATGAAAGCGATCCGCAAACCCGGGCCGGCCCCCGGCCTCGTGCTGTGCGACGCGCCGGTGCCCGAGATTCGCTCCCGCGACGTGCTCGTCAAGGTGCGACGGGCGGGGATCTGCGGCACGGATCTGCACATTCACCAGTGGGACCGCTGGTCGCGGCACCGCGTGAATCCGCCCGTCATCCTCGGCCACGAATTCATGGGAGAAGTCGTCGAGACCGGCCGGCTCGTCCGGAACATCGAGATCGGCGACCGCGTCTCGGCGGAAGGGCACCTGGTCTGCGGACATTGCGAGTACTGCGGCACCGAGCAGGCGCACGTGTGCCGGGACACCCGGATCATCGGCATAGACCGGGACGGCGCGTTCGCCGAGTACGTCTCCATCCCGGCGGCGAACATCATCCACGTCCCCGATTCCATCGACGACGACCTGGCTGCGGTGTTCGACCCGCTCGGCAACGCTTTCCACACGGTTCTGCACACGGAAGTGGCGGGCCGGGTCGTCGCGGTGGTCGGATGCGGCCCCATCGGCCTGTTCGCCATCGGGATCGCGCGCGCGGCGGGAGCTTCCAGGGTCATCGCGGTCGAGCCGCACGAGGGGCGGCGGGAACTCGCGGCGCGAATGGGAGCGCACGACTGCCTCGATCCGGCGGACGGGGAAGTGGAGGCGCGGATCGTCGACCTCACGCACGGTTACGGCGCCCACGTGGTGTGCGAGATGAGCGGACACCCCGACGGCGTGCGTTCCGCGTTCCGTATGTGCCGCAACGGCGGCCACGTCCGGCTGCTGGGGCTTCCCAAGGACCCGGTGGAGGTCGACTTCGCGCGCGACGTCATCTTCAAGGGTCTCCACGTGTACGGCGTGGTGGGGCGGCTCATGTACCGGACGTGGATCGAGATGCGGGACTTCCTGGCGGCGGGACGTCTCGATGTCGAGCCGGTGATCACCCACCGGCTCCCGTTCGACCGCTTCGAGGAAGGGTTCGACGCCATGTATTCCGGCGAGGCGGCGAAGGTCGTCCTCGCGCTGGACTAGCGGTTCGGCCCCCGTGGCGCGCGCCGCCGCCCCCGTCGCCCCCGCCCTCGCCGCTGCCGTGCTGCTGACGGCGGGATGCTGGCGCCTCGGGGACGGCACCTCCAGCGAAGCGCTCGTCACCTGGGTCGCGTACCCCGAGACCGTCGAGGTGGGCGCCCCGTTCTCCTTCGAGTTCGGCGGACCCGTGTCCGAAGACGCCTGCGGGCGGCTGGACACCGCGACGCTCGCCGTCACGGACTCCTCGATCGAAGTCGCGGCGCGCCGGACCACCTTCCGGGCGGTGTGCGCGCCCAATCACGTCAGCTATTACGAGGCGCGGCCGATCACGCTCGACGCGCCCGGCCACTACCGGATCCGCACCGCGACGGAGATCGATCTCGGCACGCTCGTGGCGACGGACAGCGGCGGATTCTCCGGCATCCGCACCTGGGGGGAGGGGACGATCCGCGAGGCGGCCGGGTGCTGGCTGTTCGGGCCGGGGTGGATCGGCGGCCAGCGGGTGTTCGCGCTCGACGGCCTGAGCCCCGAGCTTCGCGAGGCGGGGACCGACCGCGTCCTCCATGTCCGCGGGCAGTTGCGGGGCTTCATCTCGTGCGGAAACTGGGGGTCGCGCCCCAGAATCCGTGTCGACACCGCGTGGGCCACCGACAAGCGGGTCGGCGACCTCTACCCGTGACGGCCCCAGGAGCGGCGCGATGACCAGAGCGGGCGGATGATGACACTGTATGAGGAGCGGGATGTGATGACGTCGAACGTGAACCGGGGCCTCGAGCACCGTCTCGTCTCCGAACTCGGTGAGATGAAGGAGAACGGGGTTCACAAGGAACTGCTGCACATCATGGGGCGGCAGGCTCCGGTCGTGAACATCGCCGGTCTGGGCGAGACCATCAACATGTGCTCGAACAACTACCTCGGCCTGTGCGACGAACCTTCCGTGATGCGGGCGGTGAAGGAGGGGGTGGACCGGTACGGCGCGGGGACCTCCTCGGTGCGCTTCATCTGCGGGACGTTCGACATTCACCACGAACTCGAGGCGAAGATCGCGGACTTCCTGGAGACGCCGGCCTCCCTCACCTACACCTCCGCGTGGAACGCGAACGAGGGCCTCTTCGCGCCCCTGCTGGGTGCGGATGACGCCCTGATCTCCGACCGCCTCAACCACGCCTGCATCATCGACGGGATCCGCCTCTGCAAGGCGCGGCGTTTCATCTACGACCACATGGACATGGGATCGCTGCGCGACGCCCTCGAGGCGAGTCGGGACGCCCGCCACCGGCTCGTCATCACCGACGGCATCTTTTCGATGGAAGGGGAGATCGCGCCGCTGCCGGAGATCCGGGAACTGTGCGACCGCTACGACGCGATCATGGCCGTCGACGACTCGCACGCGACGGGGGTGCTGGGCGACACGGGGCGCGGGACGCCCGAGCACTTCGGCATGCACGGCGAGGTCGACATCGTCACGTCGACGCTCGGCAAGGCGCTCGGGGGCATGGCGGGGGGCTTCACGGCCAGTTCCGAAGCCGTGATCGACTATCTCGTCCAGGCGTCGCGCACGCAGTTGTTCACGAACGCCCTGCCCTGCCATTCGGCGGCCGGGGCCATGGCCGCGATCGAGCACCTGGAGGCGCACCCGGAACTCGTGGCCCGGCTCCGCGACAACACGGAGTATTACCGGGAAGGACTCATCGAACTCGGATACAGGCCGATTCCCGGCGGCACGCCCATTGTCCCCGTCATCATCGGAAGGACGGCGGACGCGATACGTCTCAGCCGCGAACTGCTGCGCGAGGGGGTCTTCGTCATCGGGTTCGGGTATCCCGTGGTCCCGCGCGGCGAGGCCCGGATCCGCTGTCAGCTGTCGGCCGCGCACGAGCGCGAACACATCGATGCCGCCCTCGCCGCCCTCAAGAAGGTGGGCGAGCGGCTCAACCTGATCTGACGCCGGTGGCAACGCCGGGACTGCGTGGGAGGCTCGGAGCGTGACCGAACGCGGACTGAATCGGACGTTGCCCGGGGGGATGGTCATCGCCCCGTCCATCCTCGCCGCAGACTACGCGCGGCTGGGAGCGGAGGTCGCCGAGGCGGAGGCCGCGGGGGCGGAGTGGTTCCAGCTCGACGTCATGGACGGGCACTTCGTCCCCAACCTCACGATCGGGCTGCCGGTGCTGGAGTCGTTGCGCGCCGTCTCCGACTCGTTCCTCGACGTGCACCTGATGATCGACAACCCCGGTGAGTTCCTCGAGCCGTTCGCGGAGGCGGGCGCCGACATGCTCACCGTCCACCAGGAGGTGTCCGCCCACCTGCACGGGGACCTGCACCGGATCCGGGACCTGGGCTGCTACGCCGGCGTCGCGCTGAACCCGGCCACGCCCGCGGAGACGCTGTCGGAAGTCCTGGGGTACGTGGACCTCGTCCTCGTGATGACGGTGAACCCGGGGTTCGGGGGACAGAAGTTCATCGCCGATGCCGTGCCGAAGATCTCCACGGTGCTGCGGATGGCGGCAGATCGCGGGCTGCCTCCGCCGGCCATCCAGGTCGACGGAGGGATCGATCCCGCGTCGGCCCCCGCGTGTGCCGCGGCGGGGGCGTCGGTGTTCGTGGCCGGTTCTTCCGTGTTCCGGTGGCCGGCGGGGATCGCCGCGAACATGGCGGCGCTGCGCGACGCGCTCGC
Organism: Gemmatimonadota bacterium; assembly: GCA_022825725.1. GTDB lineage: Bacteria > Gemmatimonadota > Gemmatimonadetes > Palauibacterales > Palauibacteraceae > Palauibacter. The sequence goes on along the minus strand of JAJDWE010000073.1, from coordinate 4,898 downwards.
GCCCTACGGTTGAGGACGGGGTGGACGGCGACCTTTCCCGCGACGAACTCGTCCGCTACGGGCGTCACGTCAGCATCCCGGAGGTGGGGCTGGCGGGGCAGCGCCGCTTGCGGGCTTCGAGCGTGCTCATCGTGGGGGCGGGCGGACTGGGGTCGCCGGCCGCGCTCTATCTCGCCGCGGCGGGGGTGGGACGGCTCGGCCTCGTCGACCACGACCGCGTGGAACTCTCCAACCTGCAGCGCCAGGTGCTCTACGATACGGACGCGGTCGGGACGCCGAAGCTCGCCTCGGCCCGGGCGCGGCTCACGGGCCTGAACCCGGACGTCGCCGTCGAGACGTTCGAGACGCGCATGGATTCCAGCAACGCCTTCGAGATCCTCGATGGATGGGATTTCGTCATCGACGGGAGCGACAACTTCCCGACCCGATACCTCGTGAACGACGCCTGCGTGATGCTGGGAACGCCGTTCGCATACGGGGCCATCCTCCGCTTCGAGGGACAGGCGTCCGTGTTCGGCGCGCCCGACGGTCCCTGCTATCGCTGCCTGTTTCGGGACCCTCCGCCTCCGGGTCTCGTGCCCAACTGCGCGGAAGCCGGCGTCCTGGGCGTCCTCCCCGGGATCGTGGGGTCGATCCAGGCGAACGAGGCGATCAAGTGGCTGACGGGGATCGGCAACACGCTCGCCGGGCGCCTGCTCCTCATCGACGCGCTCCGCATGGAGTTCCGCTCGCTGGACATCGCCCCGGACCCCGAGTGCGCGGTCTGCGGCCCCGAACCGACGGTGACGGAACTCATCGACTACGAGCGCTTCTGCGGCGCGACGCCCGACGGCACGGAAACGGAGGGTGCCATGCACGACCTCGACATCGACGTACACGAACTGAAGCGCCGGATCGATGCCGGCGAGCGCTTCCAGCTCATCGACGTGCGCGAGGACTACGAGTGGGCAATCTGCAACCTGGAGGAGGCGGGCGCGCGGCTCGTGCCGCTCGCGACGCTCCCGGAGGCCGTCGAGAGCCTCGACGCGTCAGAGCCGTTGATCATCCACTGCCGCTCGGGCCCCCGCGGCGACCAGGCGGTCGAGTACCTGCGCGCGGTCGGGTTCGACAACGCCGTGAACCTCGCGGGCGGGATCCTCGCGTGGGCGGAGGAGATCGACCCGGCGATGCCGCAGTACTGATGGAGGCCTGAACCCGTGACGCCGACCGCTCCGCGCATCGTTTCGCTCCTCGCGTCGGGGACCGAGATCGTCGATGCGCTCGGTCTCGGCGAGTGCCTCGTCGGCATCTCGCATGAGTGCGATCATCCGCCGCACCTGCTCGATCGCCCCCGCGTCAGCCGCCCCCGCTTCGATCCCGAGGCCCTCTCGAGCGGAGAGATCGACGCCGCCGTGCGACAGGCGATGACCGAACACGGCAGCGTATACGAGGTCGACGCAGCCGTCCTCGAGAAGCTCGACCCGGACATCATCATCACCCAGGCCGTGTGCGAGGTGTGCGCCGTGCCGACGGACGGCGTGCGGGAGGTACTCGGGGCGCGCGGAATCGAGGCGGACGTGGTGTCGCTGGACGCGCACACGATCGACGACATCCTCGCTTCGATCACGCAGGTGGCCCGGGCCGCCGGCAGTCCGGAGATCGCCCGGGACGCGGGGGGTTCGCTCCGGAGGCGACTCGATGCGGTGCGCGCGGCGGTACGCGACGCCGACCCGCCGCGGGTGCTCGGGATCGAGTGGTTCGATCCCCCCTTCGCGCCCGGCCACTGGGTTCCGGAGATGATCGAACTCGCCGGAGGCCGCAATCTGGCGGGCGAGGCGGGACAGCCTTCCCGGGAAGTGTCATGGGATGAGATCGGCGACCTCGATCCGGACGGGCTCCTCCTCATGCCCTGCGGCTACGGCCTCGACGCGTCGCGCGCAGACGCGGACGCACACGCTGAGCGCCTTGGAGAAGTGGCGCCGCGCGCGATTGCGGAGACTCGCGCCTGGGTCGTCGACGCCTCCTCCTACTTCAACCGCTCGGGCCCCCGTTTCGTCACCGGCGTGGAGATCCTGGGCGGGCTGCTGCACCCGGACCGCCTCCCCACTCCGGATCCGGCGGTCGCCGCCGTGTGGAGTCCCCCCGCCTGAAGGCTTTGCTCAGGTCCCGGGTCAGTCGAAGTTGACCTGGCGCACCTCTTCGACCCCGTCGAGGTCCTCCAACTCGCGCAGCGTCTCCGCCGGCAGTTCCTCGTCGATCCTCACGACGCCGAAGGACTGGCCACCGCCCTTTCGCCGCGCGAGGTGGTATTCGGCGATGTTCGCGTTCGCCTCACCGAGCACCGTCCCCACGGCGCCGATCACCCCCGGCTGGTCCTGATTGCGGATGAGGAGACAGGTGCCGCGGGGCTCCGTCTCGATGCGGAAGGTGCCGACCCGCACGATGCGCGGTTCCATCCGGGATCCCATGAGGGCGCCGCCCACGACCATGCCCCTCCTGCCTTTGCCCCTGCCTCTCCCCGAGGCCGCGGAGAGTTCGACGTAGTTCGTGTAGTCGCCCACGGCCTGCGTGCGTACCCGCACGATCTCCAGGCCCCGCTCCGCCGCGATCGAGAGCGCGTTCACGACGTTGAGCGGGGGATCGACGCGGCGTTCGAGGAAACCGACGGCGACGCTCGCCGCGAGCGGTCCGAGCACACCGTCCCGGGGTCCTCCGTAGCGCACGTCTATCCGGCTCGGCGGTGCGTCCTCGAGTCCGGCGAGGAGGCGTCCCAGACGGTACCCGAGACCCATGATGGGGCCCGCCCCGTCGCGATCCTCCGCCTCGAAGGGAGCGTTCAGCGCGGCGCTGTAGTCGCCGTCGACGAGTGCGTCGCGCACGGAGATGGCGATCTGGCGAGAGACCTGACGCTGGGCTTCATACGTGGACGCACCCAGATGCGGGCTGAACACGAGTTGCGGGGCATCCCGCAGCGGGCTGTCGGCGGGGAGCGGTTCCGTCTCGAACACGTCGAGGCCGGCGGCTCCCAGATGACCGCTGCCGAGCGCCTCCGCCAACGCCGCCTCGTCCACGAGTCCGCCCCGCGCCGCGTTCACCAGGATCGAGCCCTGGCGCATGGCCGCGAGCTCCTTGCGGCCGATGAACCCGCGGTTCTCCTCGGAGAGGGGAACGTGCAGCGTGATCGCGTGGCACGCCGGGAGGAGTTCGTCCAGACTTGCGAGTTCCACCCCCAGATCGCTCGCACGGTCGGCGCTCACGAAGGGATCGTGGGCCACGACGCGCATCCCGAACGCCCGCGCCCGCCACACGACCTCCGCCCCGATCCGCCCGAGTCCGATCACGCCGAGCGTCTTCCCGCTCAACTGGATCCCGCGCAACTCCTTGCGCCTCCACTCTCCGGCGCGGATGCTCGCGTCCGCCTCCGTGATCCGGCGGGCCGCGGCGAGGAGGAGGGCGAAGGCGAGTTCGGCCGTGGACTGCGTGTTCGCCGCGGGGGCGTTGAGCACGGCGATTCCGCGACGCGTGGCGGCGGGGATGTCGATGTTGTCCACACCCACGCCCGCGCGCCCCACGACCCTCAACCGGTCGGCGGACTCGATGAGATCGGGGGTCACCTTGGTGCGGGATCTCACGATGAGCGCCGATGCGCCTTCGAGCGCGCTTCGGAGCGCCTCGCGATCCGATTCCGTGTGATCCTCGACCGCGAGCCCGGGGGCGGCCCGCAGCGTCTCGATCCCGTCCGGGAGGAGGGGATCCGCAAGGATGACGCGAAGGTCGCCGCCCTTCGACTCGCTCACGGGATTCCGCTCACAGGACTTCGTCGAGGACGGCCAGCAGCGCTTCCAGTTCGTCGAGAGTGTGTTCGCCCATGTGCCCGATCCTGAACGACGGCTGCTTCAGGGGTCCGTAACCCGCCGCCACCGTGTATCCGTGCGCCAGAGCGCGGGAGACGACCTCGGGACCCGTCAGGCCATCGGGAAGCATGATGACCGTCACGCAGGGCGAACGGTAGCCTTCCGGCGCCAGCACGCGCCACGGGCGACCCGTTCGCGCGGACGTATCGTCCACCCATTGGTATGTCCGGCGCGCCATCGCGTCATGCCGTTCCCAGCGCGCCTCCAGCCCCTCCTCCATCATCCGGTCCAGCTGCCGCTCAAGGGCGAAGAAGAGGGAGACGGCCGGCGTGTTCGGCGTCTGCCAGCGCTCGAGGTTCTTCTCGAACTTGAGGATGTCGAAGTAGAAGCCCCGGTGTTCGACCTCCTCCGCGCGGGCGAGCGCCCTCTCGGAGGCGACGGCCAGCGCGAGTCCCGGAGGCAGCGCGACGGCCTTCTGCGACCCCGTGAGGACGAAGTCCAGCCCCCACTCGTCGGTCTTCACGGGCGCCCCGGCCAGGGATGAGACGGTATCGACGGCGATCAGCACGTCGTCGAACTCGTGGACGACGGCGGCGAGTGCCTCCAGCGGATTGAGGACGCCGGTCGAACTCTCCGAGTGGACGACGGTCACGAGGTCGTACCGGCCGGGCACCGCGGAGAGCGCGTCGCGCAGCCGCTCCGGCAGGTTCGGCTCGCCCCACTCCGCTTCGAGCGCATCCGCCGGGCGCCCCGTGGCCTCCGCAATCGCGTGGAAGCGCTTGCTGAACGATCCGTTCGTGAGGCAGAGGACACGGCGGCGCGTGAGGTTCGTGATCGCCGCTTCCATCATGCCGGTGGCGGACGATGTCGACAGGTACACGGGCCTCGACGTCCGGAAGAGTCGCGAAGCGGAAGGCTGCATCGCTTCGACCAGGCCCGAGACCTCGGCGCTCCGGTGCCCGACGACGGGTCGCCTCATGGCGTCGAACAGATCCGGGGGGACTTCGGTCGGGCCGGGCAGAAAGAAGCGGCCGAACGAGATTGGAGGGCTCATGGCGGGAGATG
>JAJDWE010000015.1 GCA_022825725.1 Gemmatimonadota bacterium | reverse complement strand
GTCCCCGGTCGCCACCGCCGCCGGGTCCGCCGCGACCTCGACCGGCTCCGCGGGCTCCGGCGTCGCAGCGGGCGCGGCGGGCTCCCCGGCCGGGCCTTCCGCCGGCCCGGCGCCGTCCGCCGCCTGCGCTTCCGCGAGCATGTCGTCGATCGACTCGTCCGGCTCGGCGATCACGCCGATGAGCGCGCCCACGGGGACCGTGGCGCCCGCCTGCACGACGATCTTGCGCAGCACGCCGCCGCCGAGCGCCTCGACATCCATGTTCGCCTTGTCCGTCTCGATCTCCGCGACGACATCCCCCTGCGCCACGGCATCGCCCTCGGCGACCTTCCACTCGATGAGCTTGCCCTCCTCCATCGTCGGGCTCAGCTGCGCCATCACGACTCTCGTAGGCATATCGGTCGGCGTCCCGGGGCTAGTCCGCGTAGCACACGTGGCGCACCGCCGCCGCCACATGGTCCGCGTTCGGAGTTACGAGCTTCTCGAGGTTCTTCGCGTAGGGCATGGGCACATCCAGCCCGTTCACGCGCGCCACCGGCGCGTCCAGCGAATCGAAGGCCTCGCGCTGAATGTCGTCGACGACCTGGGCCCCGACGTTGCACATCGGCCACCCTTCCTCTGCGACCACGGCCCGGTTCGTCTTCTTCACCGACGCCACGACCGCGTCCACGTCCAGCGGCCGCACGGTGCGCAGGTCCAGCACCTCGACGTCGATGTCTTCCTTCTCCAGGGCGCGGGCCGCTGCGAGCGCCTGGTGCACCATCTTCGAGTGGCACACGACGGTCACGTCCGACCCCTCTCGCTTCACCTCGGCCTTGCCGATCGGGGTCACGTATTCCTCCTCCGGCACCTCATCCCGGACGAGGTTGTACATGATCTCGCTCTCGATGAAGACGACGGGGTCGTTGTCGCGGACCGCGCTCTTCAGAAGCCCCTTCGCGTCCTTCGCCGTGGCGGGCGCGATCACCTTCAGCCCGGGCACGTAGCTGTACCAGGGCTCAGGCGACTGCGAGTGCTGCGCCGCGAGCTGGAGCGCCGCGCCGCCCGGTCCCCGGAAGACGATGGGGACGTTGTACTGTCCGCCCGACATCTGGAACATCTTCGCCGCCGCGTTCACGACCTCGTCGATCGCGAGCAGGGCGAAGTTCCACGTCATGAACTCGACGATCGGCCGCAGACCCGCCATCGCCGCGCCCACGCCGAGCCCCGCGAACCCCAGTTCGGCGATGGGCGCGTCGCGCACGCGCCATTCCCCGAACTGTTCGAGCAGTCCCTTCGTGACCTTGTAGGCGCCGTCGTACTCCCCCACCTCCTCGCCGATGATGAAGATCGAGTCGTCGCGCTCCATCTCCTCCCGGAGGGCGTCGTTCAGCGCTTCCCGATACGTGAGGACGGCCATCAGCGCAGCTCCTTCCGCCACGCGTCGCGCCGCCGCATGTCGTCCGGGTACCCGTCCGAATACACGTAGCGATAGAGCGCGTCCGAATCGGGGAAGGGGCTCCGGTCCGCAAAGGCCGCGGACTCCTCGGCGATCTCCTTCGCCTCGCGGTCGATCGCCTGGTACTCCTCTTCCGTCAGCCGCCCCGCGTCCATGAGTTGCCGGGTGAAGGAGAGGATCGGGTCATCAGACCGCCACTTCTCGACCTCCTCGCGCGTCCGGTACGTCCCGTGCATCGGGTCCGCCATGGAGTGGCCCATGTAGCGGAAGCAGCGCGCCTCGATGAAGCTGGGCGTCTTCTCGTTCCGTCCCCGCTCGATCGCCTCCTCCACGGCCTGGCGGACCGCCAGCACGTCCATGCCGTCCACATCGAGCGAGGTGAGGCCGTCGTATGCCCGGCCGCGGTCCTTGAGTTCCTTCACCGCCGCCACGCGCCGGAAATCGGTCCCCATCCCGTAGCGGTTGTTCTCGAGGAGGAAGATGACGGGCAGCTTCCAGCGCGCCGCCATGTTCATCGACTCGTGGAACGCGCCGATGTTGACGACCGAATCTCCGAAGAAGCAGAGGCAGACCTGGTCCCCGCCCCGGTACCGGATCGTGTAGCCGACCCCGACCGCGAGCGGCAGGTGGCTCCCGACGATGCCGTGTCCGCCCATGAAGTTGAGCGTCTTGTCGAACATGTGCATCGAGCCGCCGAAGCCCTTCGAGCAGCCGTCCGCCCGTCCGTAGAGTTCGGCCATGACGGCGTTCGGCGTCATCCCGCGCGCGATCGCCTGCGCGTGGTCGCGGTACGCGGTGACCACGTAGTCGTCGTCCCGCAGCGGTGAGATCGATCCCGCGGAGACCGCCTCCTGCCCGATGTAGAGGTGGCAGAAACCGCCGATCTTGCCGACCTGGTAGACCTCCGCCGCCTTCTCCTCGAACCGGCGCTCGATGATCATCTCCCGGAGGAGTTCGACGCATTCCTCCTTCGAGAGTCCGAGGAAAGCGTCGGGGTCTCTGCCCGATCCCTCCGCGGGGGCGCCTGCCGCCGGGGCGTCGGAGACCGTGGCCGTGGACCGGTCGGCGTTCGCCGCGCTCATCCGGCCGCCAGCGCCGCGACCCTCCGGCGCAGTTCGACCACCTGCTCGCGTGCGTGATAGCTGGACCGCACGAGCGGCCCGCTCTCGACGTGCAGGAATCCTCGCGATTCCCCGATCTCCTTCCAGCGCATGAACTCCTCCGGGGACACGTAGCGGTCGATCGGAAGATGGTCCGGCGACGGTCTCAGGTACTGGCCCAGCGTCAGGATCTGCACGCCCGCTTCGAGCGCGTCTCCCATGAACTCGTCGATGTCGGCGGTCGCCTCCCCCAGCCCGAGCATGATCCCCGTCTTGATGAGGACCTGGTCGTCCAGTTGCCGGCCCGTCGTCAGGACGTTCAGGGAGCGGTCGTAGCGGCCGCCCGGCCGGGCGACCCGGTGCAGCCGGCGCACCGTCTCCATGTTGTGGTTGAAGATCTCCGGCCTCGCGTCGATCACCGTGCGGATCGCCTCGGGATTCCCCTGGAAGTCCGGCGTCAGAACCTCGATCGAACACTCGGGACGGCGCGACCGGATCTCGCGGATCATCTCGGCGAAGATCCAGGCGCCGCCGTCGGGCAGGTCATCGCGGTCGACGGACGTGATGACGCAGTGGTTGAGTTGCAGCCGCTCGATGGCCTCCGCGACCCGGCGTGGCTCGTCCTCGTCGAGTTCCTCCGGCCGGCCGTGCGCGATCGCGCAGTAGGGGCAGTTGCGGGTGCACACGTCGCCCATGATGAGGAACGTCGCCGTGCCCGCCTCCCAGCACTCGCCGATGTTGGGGCACTGCGCCTCCTCGCAGACGGAGCTGAGTTCCAGCCCCCGCATCAGTTCCTTGAGGCGCTGATAGTTGGGGCCTCCGGGCGCGCGCACCTTGAGCCATCGCGGCTTCCGCGAAGGCCAGGAATCGGCCGTGCTCCCTCCCTGTATGACTTCGAGTGGCTTCAACGCCGCCGCCTTCTCGCTGTGTGATCCGCCCTGTATTCGCCGTTCCCGCGAACCTGGCCGACACGTCCGCATCCCGTCCGCCCGGAACCCTCCAAGATACCGGCTGTTGCGCGACGGACCAACCCGATGCGCCCCGCTCCCGCGGGCGGCGCTGCGGAATTGCTCAGCCTTCGGACCCCCGGTATGTTCCCGCGCATGACCTACATCATCACCGAACCATGCATGAGCGAGAAGGATGCATCCTGCGTGGACGTGTGCCCCGTCGACTGCATCTACGAGGGAGAGGATCAGTACTACATCCATCCCGAGGAGTGCATCGACTGCGGCGCCTGCGTGCCCGAGTGCCCCGTCGAGGCCATCTATCCGGACGACGAAGTGCCGGAGCAGTATGAAGCCTTCACCGCGAAGAACTACACCTACTTCGACGTCCCGCCGCCCGACTGATCCCGGGCGTGAGCCTCGAGTCCGACCCCTGAGGCGAGCCGCCGCGATGTGGACCCGGCGTCCACGCGGTCTGGCAGGTCTGCCAGGCCCGCACCTGGTGAGCCTCGGCCTCCTGCTGTCGCCGCACGCCTCCTCCGCGCAGCAGCACGCAAACGGAGCTTCGCCGCATGCCGGCGACCCGGTCGCGCCGCGCCTGCCCGCCGCGAGTCCGCTCATCGACGTGCGGGTGCACGCGGCCGATCGCGAGTTCGAGATCGTCCTCGGCCCCGTGTCCCTGCCGGCCGGCGGTCCGCACCTTCGGCCCCAGGTGCAACTCGCGGAGCTGCCGGTCGCGGGCTGGATGCACGGTTTCTCGTGGCGAATGAGGGACCGGGAGGGCAACCCGCTCCCCGACCGCCTCCTCCATCACGTGAACGTCATCGACCCCGACAACCGCGAACTCTTCTCCGCGGTCCCGCGCCGGATCCTCGCCGCGGGCCGCGAGACGAAGAGCGAGCTTCTGCCCGGCGTGCTGGGCTATCCGCTCGTGCCGGGCACCCGGGTCCTCGTGAGCGCGATGTTCGCCCCGCTCCCCGACGCGTCGCACGACGAGGCCTTCCTGCACGTCCGGCTTCCGTACACGCCGTTCGAGGATCCGGGCTTCGTCGAGCCGGTGGACGTCTATCCCTTCTATCTCGACGTGATGGGGCCCGTCGGCGAGAAGGAGTTTCCGCTCCCGCCCGGGACTCACGGGATGAGCTGGGAGGGCAGCCCCGCCGTGGACGGGCGAATCCTCGGCGTCGGCGGGCATCTGCACGACTACGGGGAGTGGATTCGGCTCGAGGATGTCACGGCGGGCAAGGTGATCTGGGAGACGGGGCCCGAGGTGGACGGCGAAGGCCGCACGGTGGGGGTGCCGACGAGCCGGCTCTGGTGGCGCGGGGGCGTGCGGATCCGGAAGGACCACGTCTACCGTATCTCCGTCCAGTACTCGAACCCGCTCGGGCACCCGGCGCCGGACGGCGGGATGGGCGCGATCGGCGGCATCATCATCGCCGCGGATGAGGACTGGCCCGCGTTCCGCCGCGATCACCCGGACTACGTCCAGGATCTTCGCAACACGCTCGAGAAACCGAACGAAGTTGCCCACGGGCACGGCCACGGCCACGCATCCGGCTCGGGCCGCGGCGGCTGACGCATGCCGCCACCACGCTAGCGTCTCTCCGCCGGACCGCGCCGATGCCCGAACTGCCCGACATCACGATCTACCTGGAGGGGCTCGAAGCGCGCGTCCTCGGGCGTACGCTGGAGCGGGTGCGGCTCGGCAGCCCCTTCCTGCTCCGGAGCGTCGATCCGCCCCTGACGGAAGCGCACGGACGCGAGGTCGCGGCGCTGCGCCGGCTGGGGAAGCGGATCGCGATCGGACTCGCCGCCCCGGATGACCGGGAAGACGAACCGGAGCTGTGGCTCGTCCTCCACCTCATGATCGCGGGGCGGCTCCGGTGGCGGGATCCCGGCGTGAAGATCCCGCGTCGGCTCGGTCTCGCCGCCTTCGACTTCGCCGCCGGGAGCCTCCTGCTCACGGAGGCCGGGACGAAGAAGCGGGCGTCGCTCCACCTCGTGAAGGGCGCGGAGGCCCTCGCCCGGCACGACCCCGGCGGCATCGACCCCCTGATTGCGGACGCGGCCCTCTTCCGCGAGACGCTCACCGCCCGCAACCACACGCTCAAGCGCGCGCTCACGGACCCGCGGCTCTTCTCGGGCATCGGCAACGCGTATTCCGACGAGATCCTGCACCGGGCGAAGCTGTCCCCGATCAAGTGGACGAGCCGGCTGGACGATGACGAGATCGGCCGGCTTCACGACGCCACGCGCCGCACGCTCGAGGAGTGGACGAGGCGGCTGCGCGACGAGCTGGCGGGGGAGTTTCCGGAGAAGGTGACCGCGTTCCACGACGCGATGGCGGTACACGGGAAATACGGGCGTCCGTGTCCGGCCTGCGCGGCTCCGGTGCAGCGGATCCGATACGCGGACAACGAAACGAACTACTGCGCCGCCTGCCAGACCGGCGGGAAGGTGCTCGCGGATCGGGCCCTCTCCCGGCTGCTGGGGAAGGACTGGCCCCGCAGCCTGGAGGCGCTCGAGGAGCTCAGGTCGGGCGGACCGCCCGCGGCTCCCGAGGGGGGCGCATGATCCGCTACCAGGTGGCGAGTTCCACGATCGCTTCGGCGATGTCGTCGACCTGCGGCAGGGACGCGTTTTCGAGCGAGGGCGCGTAGCCGATGAAGGTGTCCGTCGAGGTGATCCGCCGGATCGGCGCGTCGAGCCACTCGAAGAGTTCGTCGGCCAGGCGGGCCGAGATCTCCGCCCCGTAGCCCCACGACTTCGCGTCCTCGTAAGCCACGAGCACGCGGTTCGTCTTCATCACGGAGCGTCGGATCGAATCCATGTCGACCGGGTTCAGCGACCGCAGGTCGATCAGGTCCGCGCGCACCGGCTCTCCCGCGCGGTCCAGCTTCGCGAGCGCCTTGCGCGTGCGCTCCACCATCGCGCCGTACGTGACGATCGTGAGGTCGTCCCCCTCCGCGACGAACGCGGCCTTGCCGAACGGGATCATGTACTCGGGGCCCGGATAGATCCCCTTGTTGTACGTCTGCCGGTACAGGTGCTTGTGCTCGAGGAAGAGCACCGGGTCGTCGCACCGGATCGCCGTCCGCAGGAGCCCGTTCGCGTCCTCCGCGTTCGAGGGGCAGATCACGTGCATGCCGGGCGTGTGCGTGAAGAGCGAGGCGCCCGTCTGTGAATGGTACATCGCGCCGCCCGTGATGTAGCCTCCGTACGTGGTCCGGATGACGAGCGGGCACTTCCAGCGTCCCGCGGAGCGCCAGCGGAAGGTGGCGACCTCGTTCCGGAACTGGTGGTAGGCCGGCCAGATGTAGTCGAAGAACTGGACCTCGGCGACCGGCTTCAGCCCGCGCACGGCGAGACCCACGGCGCGTCCGACGATGTTCGCCTCCGCGAGGGGCGCGTTGTACACCCGAAGCGACCCGAACTCGCGCTGCAGGCCGTGCGTCACCTTGAAGACGCCGCCCTTGCCCTTGACCTCATCGAGGAGCTCCTCGCGGCTCGCGTCCGCCACATCCTGCCCGAAGACCAGGATCCGCGGATCGCGCCGCATCTCGTCGCGGAGGCAGGCGTTGAGCAGGTCGACCATCGTCTTCGGATTTCCCTCGGGGTCGGGGCGGGCCTCCGTCTCGAAGGCGCTCGACCGGGGATCGACGTCGTGCGAGTACACGTGGGTGTAGACGCTTTCGGGGGTCGGCTGCGGGCGGGCCATGGCCCGGTCCGCGGCGTCGGCGACGTCGGCCCTGATCTCCGCCTTGAGCGATTCGAGTTCGTCGGCCTCGATCACGCCTTCCCGAACGAGATAATCGGCGAAGGTGACGAGCGGGTCGCGCGCGGATTCGAGTTCCCGTTCGCTGTCGGACTTGTAGAGCCGCTCATCGTCGGACATCGAGTGGCTGTAGGGCCGGGTGACCTGGGCGTGAACGAGCGCCGGACCCCGGCCGGACCGCACGTATCGCGCCGCGCGCCGCATCACGACATAGCTCTCGAGCGGATCCGTTCCGTCGACCTCTTCGACGTGGAGGTTCGGGAAGTTCCGCACGAGACTCGAGATGCTGCCCCCGGCGGTGTTGACCTCCACCGGCACGGAGATCGCGTATCCGTTGTCCTCCACGAGGAAGAGGATGGGAAGCTGCAGGTTGGAGGCTGTGTTCATCGCCTCCCAGAACTCTCCTTCCGAGGTCGTGCCGTCACCCGTGCACACGAGCACGATCTCATCCGATTTCACCTGCGGGGCGACCGCATCGAGGTCGTCGAGGCCGGCGGTCCGGGCGCGCACGATGCCCTCCGCCAATCCCACGGCCTGGTTGAACTGCGTGCCCGTCGGGCTCGAAGGCGTGACGATGTGCAGCGCCCGAGAACCGAAGTGCGCCGGCATCTGCCGTCCGCCCGTCGATGGATCCTCCTCCGCCCCGACGGCGCCGAGGAACATCTCGTAAGGCGACATGCCGAGTTCGAGACAGAGTGCGCGGTCGCGGTAGTAGGTGAAGAACCAGTCGTGGCCGGGTTTGAGCGCGCGTCCCGCCGCAACGAGGAGCGCTTCGTGTCCGGCGCCGGAGATCTGGAAAAAGATGCGGTTCTGCCGCTTCATCGCGATTTCGCGGTCGTCGATCGTCCTCGACGTATACATCACGCGATACATCGCGAGGAGGTCCTCGGCCTGGAGGTTCCGCCATTCCGGGCGGGCGAGGGCGCTGAGCGCGCGCTCCAGGTCGTCAGTCTGGTCGATAGGGGTTGCCATGTATGTCCAGGTATTCAGGAAGAGTTGGGTGCCGGGTCTCCGGGCTCGGGAGACTCGCCACGACTCCGCCTTCGCCTTCCGCAACCTCCCCGCCCCAACCGCGACGAAGACCCGGCGAGGAATCTACGCGCCCCTCCCGCGTCTAGAAACCGACCGTCCGAAATCGACGCAGCCGGGGGAGAATCGAGGCGGGGTGGTCCGAGATCGGATCGCCCTCCCCGCTCTCGGGCATGAGCCGGCTCAGCGCGTGCAGCATCGCGACAGCGTAGTCGGAGAACGCCCGGTAGGGCGGCGCGTGGCGGAACCCCCACGCTCCCGGCGGAAGGAGGAGGAGCCAGCGCAGGTCGCCCGCCAACTCGATCAGGTCCCCTTCATCCAGCGCGAGCTTCGGTTCGCCCATGGCCAGCCGCGTCAGCGCGGCCATGAAGAGGGCCGACGCTTCCGGCGAGAGCAGCTCGAGGTCGGGGTAGCGCGCCAGCACCCGGGCCGCGAAGGAGGGCGCTTCCCCCGTTGACGACGCCGCCTTCGTCTCGAGGCCCTCGGGCGCGGCGAGCCGCTCGGCGATCGTCGTCGGCTCTCCATCGCCCAGAATCAGCCATTCAAGCCGAAGGGGAGGGAACGCACGTTTCAGCGCCGCAAGAAACTCGGCCCGCGGCCCCGCCCTCGGGGACCCGCCGGCCTCCCGTTCGTAGTTCGAGAGCGTGCCGAGGCTCACGCGTGCGTGCTCGGGCAGTTCCGCGTTGACGCGGCGGCGAAGATCGCGCAACGACAGGCCCTGAATCTCTTTACGGAAGAACAGCAAGCGAGATTGAACAGTGTCCATGTATCTGAACGTAGCGATGGCCGGCTCCCCGTTGCAACCGCCCGCAGCCGGTACGTGTTACGTTTCTCAACTCGGCGCGCGAAGGTCCATCCCTCAAGGTGTTCATCATATGAGCTTCCGAAGAAACCAACGTCTGCCCGGCCGTCGACCCGGACTCGGGATCGCCGGTCTCATCGTCCTCTTCGTGCCGGCGGCGGAGTTGCGAGCGCAGGACGGTCCGGGGCAGGGCCAGCCGGAAGGGGCGCCGCCCGCTCCGCTCGAGGGCCTTGCGGTCCGTACGGGGCAAGCTCCCACCATCGATGGCCTCCTGGACGATGCGGCCTGGAGCGGCGCGCCGGTGATGACGGACTTCATCCAGCGCGAGCCCTTCGACGGGCAGCCCGCGTCGGAGCGCACCGAGGTGCGCATGGTGTTCGACGACGAAGCCATCTACATCGGGGTCTGGGCTTTCGACGAGGACCCGGCGGCGATCATCCCCGGGGACAGGATCCGGGACGCGGAGGTTTCCGAGGCCGACCACATCCTGCTCGCCTTCGACACCTACCACGACTTCCAGAACGCGTTCGTGTTCGGGACGACCCCCGCGGGCATCGAGTACGACGGACAGGTCGCCAATGAAGGCCGCGGCGGCGGTTTCTTCATGGGGGGCGGTTTCAACACCCAGCGGCGAATGCAATCCGGCGCCGGCGGGGGCTTCAACAAGAACTGGGATGGCTCGTGGAACGTCGCGACGAGCCGCGACGGAGAGGGCTGGTACGCGGAGTTCCGGATTCCCTTCAACACGCTCCGCTACGGGACCGACCCGATCTGGGGCTTCAACGTCTCGCGCCAGATCCGGCGCCGGAACGAGGAATCCTTCTGGTCCGCGGTCCCCCGCGAGTTCAACCTCTACCGGCTCAACTACGCGGGCCACCTGACGGGGCTCGAGGTTCCCTTCCGGCGGCTCGGCTCGGTCACGCCGTACACGCTGGGCTCGACGGCGCGGGACTACGCGGGCGGGCAGACGGCGTTCGACCAGGATTACGAGTTCGGCGGCGAGGCCAAGCTCCAGCTTACGCGGGGCGTGACGCTCGACGCGACGTACAACACGGACTTCGCTCAGGTGGAGGTGGACGACCAGCAGGTCAACCTCACGCGCTTCAGCCTGCTCTTCCCCGAGAAGCGCCCCTTCTTCCTCGAGAACGCGGGGTTCTTCGCGGTCGGGGGCGGCGGGGCGGATCTCTTCTTCAGCCGCCGCATCGGGATCGCCAACGGCCGGCAGGTCCCGATCACCGGCGGCGCCCGCGTGTCGGGGCGCGCGGCCGGATTCAACGTCGGGATGCTTCACATCGGGACCGACGGGGTCGATGGCGTCCAGGGCGCGAACGCGTACTCGGTCGCCCGCGTGGCGCGCGAGCTGCCGAACCGGTCCCGGATCGGCGCCGCCTTCATCAACCGCGACGGAAGCGGTCTCAACGACCACAACCGGACGTACGCGGTGGATGGACAGCTGGGGCTGGGGGAGGCGTGGACGTTGACGGCGTGGGGGGCGCGGACGGCGACTCCCGGCCTGACGACGGCGGACGAGGCGTTCAACGCGACCTTCGGCCTCACGACGCGCAAGTGGCGGGGGAACGTCCAGTACCAGCACTTCGGCGAGAACTTCAACCCCGAGGTGGGCTTCCTGAGGCGGACGGGCCACCAGTACTACCAGCTCTTCCTCATGTACAACATCCACCCGGCCGAGACCTTCCGCGAGATCCGACCGCACGTCTCCTACTACACCTTCCGGAGCGACAAGACGGGGGTGGCGCCGGGGTTCGAGGAGTCGGCCCGGCTCCACATCGACACGCACTGGGAGTTCAACGACGGGATGGAGGCCCACACGGGCATGAACTGGGTCCGGGAGGGGCTGTACGAGCCGTTCCGGTTCCCCGGCTCGGACCTCACGGTGCCCACGGGAACGTACGACGGGTGGGAGACGCAGCTGCGCTTCTGGACGAACGAGTCGGCGAAGGTCTCCTTCAACAGCGGGGCGAACATCGGCTCCTTCCTGTCGGGTTCGCGCCGGAGCCTGAACGGGACGCTGACGCTGCGGCCGGGTTCCTCGTTCAGCACGTCGATTCGGCTCGACTACAACAACCTCACGCTGAAGGAGGGGAACTACGTGGCGACGCTGGCCGGCGTGAACCTGGGGTACTTCTTCACGCCGCGGATCTACCTGCAGTCGCTCGTCCAGTACTCGACGCAGCTCGACACCTTCTCCGCCAACGTGCGCTTCGGGTGGCTCAACACGGCGGGGACCGGCCTGTTCATCGTCTACAACGACATCCAGGGGATCCAGGATCTGCACGGGCCGCAGGGCCGCTCGCTGATCATCAAGTTCAGCCGGCAGTTCAACGTCCTCGGCGGCTGAGCGCCGCGGGCGCGAGCGGGGATCGGTGCGGCGGACCCGAGCATGACGCGGCCTCGGCTCCTCTTCGTCTGCGTGGAGAACTCCTGCCGCAGCCAGATGGCGGAGGCGTTCGCACGCATGCTGGCGGGTGACGGCGTGGAGGCGTCGAGCGGGGGCTCGCGGCCTTCAGGCGTCGTGAATCCGAAGGCGATCGAGTCCATGGCGGAGTTGGACTACGATCTCGGCGTCCACCGGTCGGAGGGGCTGGACGACGTGCCGCCCGGGCCGTTCGACGCGGTCGTCACGATGGGGTGCGGCGACGCGTGTCCGCACGTGCCCGCCCGGCGGCGGGAGGACTGGGCCATTCGGGACCCGAAGGACCTTCCGCCCGACGAGTTCCGCGCGGTGCGGGATGAAGTCGGCCGGCGGGTCTACGACCTCCTTGCGGACCTCGGGGTGAACCCCCGGAGTGAGGCCGCGGCGGCGCCCGGGGTGGCGGCGGGCTCCGGAGGGCCTGCCGGGGCGTGAGCGGGACGGACAGGTCGCTCGTGATCGTGGCCGGCGGGCGTTCGCGCCGCCTGGGCCGCAACAAGCCGCTCGTCGAGATCGGCGGTCGCACGGTGCTGTCGCGGATCCTGGAAGCGACGGCGCAGTTCGCGGACACGGTATTGGCTGTGCGGGAAGTGCCGCCCTTCCAGCGCGCCCTCGCCGCGGAAGGCTGGGAACCCGGCGGGGAAAGCACGGGCCCGCCCGGCTCAGAAGGCGCGGGCCCACCCGGCTCGGTCACGCTCCGCGGCCCGCGGGGCCGCGCCCTCCTCGTCGTGCCCGACCCGGTCCCCGACCTCGGCCCGATCGCCGGCGTGGCCTCCGGGCTGGCTGCGGCGCACGGCGCGGTCTGCGTCGTGCTGGCGGGCGACCTCCCCTTCGTCATGCCGGATCTCGTCGACCGCCTGAGCGCCGAACTCGCGAGCGATGCGGAGGTGGACGCCGTCGTGCCGCGCGCGCGCGGCCGGGCGCAGCCGCTGTGCGCCGCCTATCGGCGAGAGGTGGGCCGGCTGGCCGCGCGGCTCGTCGCGCGCCCCGCTGCGTCGGCCGATCCGTCCGTCAACTCATCCCCCTCGATGATGCGCTTCCTGGAACGGCTGCGGGTGCGATACGTCTCGGCTGAGCAGCTGACCGGCATCGACCTGGAGACGATGGTCCGCGGCGTGGACAGCCGGGCCGACCTGGAGTGGGCCGAGCGGCGTGCCGCCCGCCCCGACTAGCGCGGCGCCCGCTGGAAGCCGGCCGCCACCTCCCCCAGGGCGGCCACCGCGTCGTCGAGTTGCCGGTCGCTGAGATAGGGGGCCGGACCCAGCCGCAGCAGGTCGTCGCGGTAGTCTGTCGCCACGCCCCGGGCCGCGAGAGCCTCGTGGAAGTCCCGTGCCCGCGGCGTCCGGAGCGCGAGGAAGCCGCCCACCGCCTCCGACCGCGTCTCCCGATCCCGGTCCACGAGTTCCGGGTCCGCGTCGAGCCCGTCGAACCCGCGCGTGAGGCGGTCCATCTGGTGTCGGCTCACCGCGCGCAGAAACTCCGGCGTCAGTCCCCGTTCGCGGAAAAAGTCGAACACCTCGGCTGCCCGGTAGTGGCTCGTCGGATCGTACGTGCTGCCCGCGAACCGCTCCGCCCCGGATCCGTAGCTCACCCGCCCTTCGTCTTCCGCCCCGTGCAGCGCCGAGAACTCCGCGAACCACCCCGTGACGGCGGGGCGCAGCCGGCAATCCGGGGGCACCCGCAGGAAGCAGTTCCCCTCGCCGAGCTGGCAGTACTTGTACCCGCCTCCCACGACGAACGCGCCTTCGAGCCCCAGGCTCGAGAGGTCGAAGGGGATCGCGTTCAGCGCGTGATAGGCGTCCACGAGGAGTTCGGCCCCGACCCGGCCGCAGCGGTCCGCGACGGAGTCGAGTCCGCCGACGATGCGGGCATCGCGGTAGAGGACGGCGGAGACGAGCACGGCCGCCGTCTCGTCGTCCGTCGCGAGACGGAGCCGCTCGGGAAGCGAGTCGATCGGGTCCACCGGCACCCGAACGATGGCGAGTCCCTCCTCCTCCAGACGGTCGAGCTGGCGCCGGATGGAGTGGAACTCCCCCGCGGTCGTCACGAGTCGCGGCCGCGCGCGCAGCGGCAGCGCGGAGAGAAAGCGGACGACGAGTTCGTGCGTGTTCGAGCCCAGCGCGTAGTCCCCCTCGTCGGGGCGCTCCGGGCGTCCGAGGAGTTCGGCGTACCCGGCGCGGACCCGATTCCCGCGGGCGAACGCCTCCTCCCACTTCCCGTCCACGAGCCGGGCGGCGTCCTCCCAGGCCCGGAGCTGTCCCGCGAAGCCGCAGTCGGGCCACGCCTGGTGCGAATGTCCCGTGAGGAGCAGCCGCTCCAAGACCCGGAAGCGGGAATAGTGCGGAGCGAGCGCGTTCGGCTCCCGGTACAGATCCTCCGGCGCGAAGCTCGTCACAGGTCCGTGCGGATCGCCCACAGGTCGGGAAATACGGGGCGATTCAGCGACTGCCTGAGATAGTCGGCCCCCGCCGTCTGGCCGGTCCCGCCCCGCCCTCCGATCGTGCGCTCGACCATTTTCACATGACGGTAGCGCCACTCCTGGAGTCCCTCGTCGAGATCCACGAACCGCTCGCACAGCTGGACGAGCTGCGGATCCTCCCGGTACAGCCGGATGAGGGCGGCCCGCACGCCCGCGGACGGCTCGGTCGGCGCGGTGACGTCCCGCTCCAGGTCCTCCGCCGGGATCGCGTACCCGCGCGCGTGGAGGAAGCGGAGGAAGGCGGCCCACAGCGACGGCTCCCCGTAGCGGGATTCGAGCCGCCGGCGCGCGTCGCTTCCCTCCGGGTACCGGTCGAACACGTCCGTCCGCTTGTGGCCGAGAATGAATTCGAGTTCACGAAACTGGTACGACTGCAGGCCGCTCGCCTTCTCCAGCCGCTGCCGGAAGGCGAGGAACTCCAGCGGCCGCATCGTCTCCAGGATGTCCAGCTGATGGACCTGCACCTTCAGGATCGTGAGGATGCGCCCCATGGTGTGCAGGAGCCGCGGCATGTCGTCCGCACCCATCCGGTCGCGCGCGAACTCGAGCTCGTGCAGGAGCTGCTTGAACCACAGCTCGTACACCTGATGGATGATGATGAACAGCATCTCATCGTGCTCGGGGTCCCCGTCCCCGCGCGAATGCTCCCGCTGGAGCGACAGCAGCTCGTCGAGGTGCAGGTACTCGGCATACGTCTTGTATTTCCCGTGCGCCATGGATCTCCCTTCGGCGGCCGGTCCTCAGTACCCCCACTCGAAGCGCGGCGTGTAGCCATCCAGCGACGAGTACTGCGGGGGCCAGGGGATCGGCGCCCCTGAGGCGTACGCTGCGTGCCGGGTCCAGTATGGGTCCCAGAGGTGTGCGCGGGCGAGACAGCAAAGGTCCGCGCGCCCCGCCGCGAGGATCGTGTTCACGTCCATGAAGGAGGAGATGTTGCCCACGGCCATGGTCGCGATCCCCGCCTCGTGCCGGATGCGGTCCGAGAAGGGGGTCTGGTACTGGCGGCCGTAGACCGGCTCCTGCCAGGGGACGGTCTGCCCCGCCGAGACGTCGATGATGTCCACGCCCGCCTCCTTCAGGCGGCGCGCGACCTCGACGGCCCCGTCCGCCGTCATCCCGCCCTCCGCCCAGTCCACCGCGGAGATCCGGACGGAGATCGGCTTCTCCGCCGGCCACGCGGATCGCACCGCCCCGAGCACCTCGAGCGGGAAGCGAAGCCGTCCGTCCACGTCTCCCCCATACTCGTCCTCACGGAGGTTCGTGAGGGGAGAGACGAAGCTCGCGAGCAGGTAGCCGTGCGCGAAGTGGATCTCCAGCAGGTCGAACCCGGCTTCCTCCGACATCTCCGCCGCGCGGCGGAACTCGGCCGTCACCCGGTCCATGTCGTCCCGCGTCATCTCGCGCGGAACCGGGCTGTGCTCGAACCAGGGCACGGGGGAAGCGGCCATGATCGGCCAGCCGTCCTCTTCCAGCGGTTCATTGTCCCCCTCCCAGGACAGCCGCGTGGACGCCTTCCGGCCCGCGTGGCCGAGCTGCATCCCGATCGCTGCGTCGGAGTGGCGGTGCACGAAATCGACGATCCGCTTCCATGCGCCCACATGTGCGGGAGCGTACATGCCCGTGCAGCCCAGGGAGATGCGGCCTTCGCGGCTCACGTCCGTCATCTCCGACATCACGAGTCCGGCCCCACCGATCGCGCGGCTGCCGAGGTTCACCAGGTGCCAGTCTTCCGGCGTCCCGTCCTCCGCCGAGTACTGGCACATGGCCGAGACGACGACCCGGTTCTTCAACTCGAGTTCCCGGAGACGGAACGGGGCGAGGAGCGGGGGAGGAGCCGGGCCGGGGGCGATGCTTCCGGGGGGAGATCCTCCGGCCCCCGCTACGGCATCCGCTGCGGCCCGCTCCGCGAACCAGCGGTCGACGCGCGCGGTGAACTCCGGGTCGCGCAGCGCGAGGTTGGAGTGGGTGATCCGGAGGCTGCGCGTGATGAGGTTGAAGGCGAACTGGAGGGGGTCCGTCTCCAGGAAACGCTCCGTGCCCTCGAACCATTCGAGACTCGCCTGGGCCGCCCTCTGCACGCTCTCGACCTCGGGCCGGCGGGCCGTCTCGTAGGCCTCCAGCGCGGGAGCGACCGCGAGATCGTGCGCGAGGAGCGACTCGTGGAGCGCGATCGCGTCGATCATCGCGAGCCGGGTGCCCGACCCGATGGAGAAGTGGGCCGAGTGCGCGGCGTCGCCGACGAGCACGATGTTGCCGTGGCGCCACGATCGGTTCCGGACGGTCGGGAAGCTCCGCCAGACCGACCGGTTCGCGATGAGTCGATGGGAGTCCAGTTCCTCCCGGAAGGTGTCCTCGAGGAAGGCGACGGTCTCCTCTTCGGACGCGGCGTCCATGCCGGCGGCGCGCCACGTCGGCTCGGTCGCCTCGACGATGAAGGTGGAGACGGCTTCCTCCCCGGCACCGCCGGGCCGGTACTGATACGCGTGCACGCGCCACAGGCCGTGCTCGGTCTCCCGAAAATGGAACGTGAAGGCGGGGAAGGGCTTCGTCGTGCCGAGCCACACGAACCGGTTCGGACGGAGATCGACGCGGGGGCCGAACGCGTCGGCGTATCGGTCCCGCATGCGGCTGTTCACGCCATCGGCCGCGAGCACGAGATCGGCGTCGGCGTAGGCCTTCTCCGACTCGACTTCCACGCCGCACCTCAGATCGACGCCGAGTTTGCGCGCCCGCGACTCCAGGATCGCGAGGAGGGTGGTGCGGGCGAGGCCGCTGAACCCGTGTCCGGTCGACGTGAGCCGGTGGCCCCGGTAGTGGATGTCGATGTCGTCCCAGTGGTGGAAGGACCGCGTGATCGCCTCGTAGCTCTCGCGGTCCGCGGCGGCGAGTTCCTCCAGCGTGGCGTCGGAGAACACGACCCCGAATCCGTAGGTGTCGCCGGGGCGGTTGCGCTCGAGGACGATGACGTCGTGCGCCGGATCCGAGCGCTTCATCAGGATCGCGAAGTACAGGCCGGCGGGCCCGCCTCCGACGCAGACGATCCTCAGGAGTCGCCCTCGTCGCGCGCGGCGTCGAACAGATAGCGCGCGATGATGAGACGCTGAATCTCCGTCGCGCCCTCGTAGATGCGGAGGGCCCTCACGGAGCGGTAGAGCCGGTCGACCGGGTGGTCCGCCAGCACGCCGCGTCCGCCGAGGATCTGCACGGCGTCGTCCACCACCCCCTGCGCGATCTCGGTCGCGAAGGATTTCGCCATCGCCGCTTCGAGGTCGGTGCGGTCCGCTCCCCCGTCGCGCTCCCACGCCGCCCGATATACGAGAAGCCGGGCGGCCGTAAGGTCGGTGCCCATGCGTCCCACCTTCTCCTGGGTGATCTGAAAATCGGCGAGCGCCCGCCCGAACTGCCGGCGCGAGAGGGCGTGGTGCAGCGCCTCGTGCAGTGCACGGCCCGCCATCCCGCACGCCGCGGCTCCGACGGTGGGGCGGAGGCGGTCGAGCGTCGCGAGCCCGAGCTTGTACCCTTCGCCCTCGCCTCCGACACGGGCCCTGGCCGGGAGCCGGCAGTCCTCCAGCGCAATCTCGCCCAGCGGGTGGGGATCGGCCATCACGAGCGGCCGCACGAAGCGGAACCCCTTCGTATCCGCCGGGAGCAGGAAGGCGGAGATCCCATCCACGCCCTCGCCGGGGTCGGTGACCGCGAACAGGAGATAGAAGTCCGCGATCCCCGCGTTCGAGATGAAGGTCTTCACGCCGTTGAGGACGTACTCGTTCCCGTCCCGGACCGCGGTCGTGCGCATGGCGGCGACATCGGATCCCGCCTCCGGCTCGCTCATCGCGAAGGCGGCCACGGCTCGGCCCCGGACGGCGCGGTCGAGCCACAGTCGCCGCTGCCTCTCGTCGCCGGCCAGCGCGATCGGGGTCGAGCCCAGCGCCTGGAGGGCGAACATCGCGTCCGCGAGCGGCGAGTAGAAGGCGAGCGTCTCGCGGATCACGGAACAGGCCCGGAAGTCCTGTCGGGCGATCGCCTTCAGCCAGCCGCCCCGCCCGAGGGACGCGCAGATCTCCCGAGCGTACCGTCGGGCGAGATCATCGTCGTCCCGATGCGCGTGTTCGGCGAACTCCGCGGCCGCATAGCGTCCGAGGCCCTCACCGAGTTCGAGATGCCCCGGTTCGAGAAAGGCGCGGACGGGATGGAAGTCGATCACGAGAATACCGCGGCCCGCTTCTCGACGAAGGCCCGGAAGCCCTCGCGGAAGTTCGGGTCCTCCATGCAGGCGGCCTGCAGACGGGCCTCCTCGGCGAGCGCGTCGCGCAGCGTCATGTGCGCCTCCCTCTCCAGAGCGCGCTTGGTGACGGACAGCGCGGAGGAAGGTCCCGCCGCCAGCCGCGCCGCCCACTCGGTTCCCGTGGCGAGCGCTTCGCCATCGGGTACGACACGATTGTACAGTCCGAGACGAAGCGCCTCCCGCGCGTCGAGAAAATCGCCCGTCATCAGAAGCTCCGTCGCCCGCCCGAGACCGATGATGCGCGGCAGGAGCCAGGCGATGCCCATGTCCGCGCCCGAAAGGCCGACCCGGGTGAACAGATAGGCGATCTTCGCGGACTCCGCCGCGATCCGCACATCGCAGGCGGTCGCGATCACGGCCCCGGCCCCCGCCACCGTTCCGTTCAGAGCGCCGACGACGGGTCTGCCGCACTCCCGTATGGCGGCGATCAGGTCGCACGTCATCCGCGTGAATTCGAGCAGTTCGGCGGCGTCCATATCGAGAAGCGGCCCGATGATGTCCCGCACATCTCCGCCCGTGCAGAAGGCGGTGCCGGCCCCCGTGATCACGACCGCGCGGACCCCCGGCTCCCGGTCGAGCGCGCGGAACGTGTTTCGGAGTTCGTCATAGACCTCGAAGGTCAGGGCGTTGCGCCGGCCCGGACGGTTCAGTGTGATCGTCGCGACGGAGGTCGCGGCATCGACCTCGTACAGGAATGAAGTCGGGTTCAGAGGCACGGCGCGCTTCCTTCCAGGGAGTGATGCCGCGTCACGGCACGACGGCGGTCGCCTCGATCTCGACCTGCGCGCCGACATCGACGAGCCCGCTGACCTCGACGAGCGACATGGCGGGATAGTGCCGGCCCAGCCGGGCGCGCCACGCCGCCCCAAGCTCGGAACGCGCGTCCCGGTAGGCGGCGAGATCCGTAACGTAGATGGTCATCCGTCCGATGTGCGAAGGTTCTCCGCCGGCCGCCCGGACGACCGCCAGCACGCGATCGAGCGCGAGCGCGAACTGTGCGGCGAAGTCCGCGGTCTCGATGTCTCCCCCCGGTCCGGCCGCGATTTGCCCGGCGACGAACAGCACGCGTCCCCCGGGAGGCGCGAGGAGTCCATGGTTCCAGCCCTGCGGCTCGCCCAGCGCGGCCGGGTTCAGGATCTCGAACGGATCGGTGCGGGCATCGGCTCCGCCGTCGGCGCTCATTCGGGCGACAGCGGCTAGACGGCCGATGTGGCGCCGCCGTCCAGCACGACGGTCTGGCCGTTGATGCTCAGCGCTTCATCTTCGCACAGGAAAGCGATGGACGCGGCGACCTCTCCGGGAGCGATGAGCCGCCGCTGCGGCGTCGTCGCAAGAATCGCGTCGAGGGCGTCCGTCTCTTCCATGTCCGTTCGCTTCACGATGTTCTCGATCGTCGCATCCGTCATCGGCGTGTCGACGTAGCCGGGGCAGACCGCGTTCACCGTGACGCCGGCTGCGGCCACTTCGGCGCCGGCGGAGCGCGTGAGGCCGAGGAGGGCATGCTTCGACGCGGCGTAGGCCCCCATGTAGCGCCCTCCCCGCAGCGCGGCGATCGAGGCCACGTTCACGATCCGGCCCCAGCCGCGTTCCACCATGCCCGGCAGCACGCCCTGCATCGCGAGGAGCGCGCCGGTCGCGTTGATGCGCCACAGCCGTTCCCACTCCTCCAGCGCGAGCTTCACGACCGGGGCGGAACTCGCCACGCCGGCATTGTTCACGAGGATGTCCACGGCTCCGAGCCGATCCGCGGCCTCGCCGCACAGGGCCTCCACGCTCGCCGGGTCCGACACGTCGCACGTGGCCGCCCAGGCCTCTCCGCCGCCGTCCCGAAGCTCGGCGGCGACGGCTTCGATCTCGGACGTGCTCCGCGCCGCAAGGACGAGTCGGACGCCCCGGTCCGCCAGCGTCCGTGCGGTCGCGGCCCCGATGCCGCGTCCCCCGCCCGTGATGAGAGCGCCACGTCCGGCGAGACTCACGACTCCTTCTCCTCTCCCAGGGCTTCTCCCACCGCTTCCGCGAGGATGTCTCCGAGCGTCTCAATGGTAGCACGTCCCTCTTCCGCCGTCGCCTGCGACGGGTAGCCGAAATAGGCCCGCACTCCGCCTGCCTCCGCGAAGTCGCCGAGTCCGGCCCCGATCGCGGCGGAGAGTGAGATCGGATTGTCCTCCAGTTCGCGCATGATTTTCGTGCGCACGCGCCCGGGGCTGCGGGCGAGAACGATCGAACCCTCGTACTGCCCGGCGTGACAGGCCCCGCTCCGGAACTCCTCCGTCAGCCGGCCTCCCCACGGCCGGCGCGTGACGTCCGGAAACACGACGCGAACGGCGTCCCCCTCGCCGACCACCGCGGCCGCCGCCCGAAGCGCCTCGAGGTGAACGGGGTCGAAGTGTGCGTTCGCGATCGCCAGGGTAGCGATCCCCGCCCGGCCGAGGCTGGCGGCGATGTCGACGACGAGGGCGGTGAACGTCGCGGTCCCGATATCGACCGTACCGGGGAAGCTCGCGGCGAAGCCGGCGGGCGTGTACCGGAGGCTGTCGAGGAGCACGATCTCCAGGCCGCGATCCGAGAGTCGCCGCCCACCAGCTTCCGCCATCGCTTCCGCGATGGTGACGTCGGTGTCGAGAGGCAGGTGGGGACCGTGCGCTTCGGTGGCTCCCACGGGCAGGATGGCGACCGTTCGATCGAGGTCGAGCGCCCCGAACTCCTCCCAGGTGAGGTCCGAAAGCCTGTGCAGAGTCATGGAATCTCGCTACGCCGTGCCGGGGAGGGGCGCAAGTCCGGGAGGATCGCGTCGGTTGTAGACGAGCCGGGCCGCGCATACCGTGCGAAACCCGAACCGCCCCCGGAAGACCCCCGCCGACGGAGCCCGATGCGAGCCGCCGTTCCGCAGCCGATCTTCGATCCGCCCGAGCGCTTCAACATCGCCGAGTACTTCCTGGGCGACCGCATCCGCGAGGGGCGGGGCGGCCGCCGCGCGCTCCTCACCGACGGCGGCGAGATGACCTACGCCGAGGTCGCCGCACTCGCGAACCGCTACGGCCACCTTCTGCGCCGCGCCGGCGTGCGACCGGAGGAGCGGGTCCTCATCGCGCTCCCGGACGGACCGGACTTCGTCGGCGCCCTCTTTGGCACGCTGCGGATCGGCGCCGTGGGCGTCATGCTGAACCCGTACCTTCGGCGCGACGAGATCTCGTACTTCTTTCGTTACACACGCGGCGCCGTTCTGCTCGTGGATTCCGGCCGCGCGGACGCCTTCGGCGAAGCCGCGTCTCCCGGTGTGGCCGATGCCGGAGCCGGACCCGCGACGAATGACGCGGAGGCTTCCGGCTGGGCCGAAGAGATCTCCGCCCCTCGTGAAACGTTCGTCGTGGACCGGCCGCGGTTCAGGGAGCGTCTGCAACGCCAGCCGGAGACGCTGGATCCGTTCCCCACTCACCGGCACGATCCCGCTCTCTGGCTGTTCAGCGGCGGAACGACGGGACGCCCGAAGGGCGTCGTGCAGACGCACGCCTCGTTCGCGAACACGACGGAGTGCTACGGCAAGCGGGTATTGGGTCTGACGGAAGACGACATCACGCTTTCCGTCCCGAAGCTGTTCTTCGGATACGCCACCGGATCCAACCTCTTCTTCCCCTTCTCGGTCGGCGCGACGGCGGCCCTCTTCCCGGAACGCTGCACGCCCGAGGTCCTCTTCCATCGAATCGAGACGTTCCGCCCGACGATACTCGTGAATGTCCCCACCATGATCCGGCTCATGGTGGCGCAGCCGGACGCCGCCGGCCGCGACCTGTCCTCCCTCCGCCTGGCGACTTCGGCGGGCGAGGCGCTGCCGCCCGAGCTTCACCGGCGCTGGCGGGACACGTGGGGCGTCCCGCTCCTGGACGGACTGGGGACGGCGGAGATGTGGCACATCTTCCTGAGCAATCGCCCGGAGGAGGCTAATCCCGGGACCCTGGGCCGCGCCGTCCCCGGGTTCGACGTGCAGGTCTGCGACGACGAAGGCCGGGAGCTGCCGGATGGCGAAGTGGGCTGGCTCCGGGTCCGCGGGGGATCCCGGGCCCTGGGCTACTGGCAGCGGGCGGACGCGACGGCGGAAGCGTTCCGGGGCGAGTGGTACGTATCCGGAGACATGGTCGTCCGCGACGAACGAGGCGTCTTCCGCTACTGCGGGCGCGGCGACGACATGCTCAAGGTGAAGGGGAAATGGTTGTCGCCCGGCGAGGTGGAGGACTGCCTGCTGCAGCACGCGGCCGTGGCGGACGCGGCCGTGGTCGGCGTCCCGGGCCGCGACGGGCTCGTGCAACCGGTGGCCTGGATCGTACCGGCCGAGGCGAGCTCCGACGCCACCGGACTGGCGGCGACGCTGCGGACATTCGTGGCTTCGCGCCTGGCGTCGTACAAGGCGCCCGCCGCCGTTCACGTCGTGGACGCGCTCCCCCGGACGCACCTGGGGAAGGTCGACCGCGCGGCGCTCCGTGCGACCGCGACGGGGGTCAGTCGTCGCCGAGGAACGCCATGACGAGTCCGCTGCGGATCTTGGGCTCGAACCAGGTCGACTTGGGCGGCATCATCCGGCGCTGCCGACAGACCGCGACAAACTGGTCCATGGTCACGGCGGGCAGCGTGACGGCCAGGTCGGCGCGACCCCCGTCCACTTCGGCCGCGAGCCACGCCGCGTCCCTGTTGGCGCCGACGAAGGTGAGCCGCTCGTCGGCCGCATCGGGAATGCCCAGATCCGCGAAGAGCGTCCGCTGCACGATATCGTGGTCGATGGAGGCCGCAGCGTCCGTCTCGTCGTAGACGCCCGCCCGCGGCAAGGCGCGCCGCCAACCCCCGTCCGCCGTGTACATGCCGATCACGTGTGTTTCGTCCGGCTGCAGCGGCCCGTCTCCCGCAGGCGCCACGTCGAACGAGCGCGCCAGCGCCGACCCCACCGACGCGTCGCGATCGCCGGGGAGCCGGACCAGCCGGTTGTAGGGGGAGATCCCCATCCGGTCGGCCGGAAAGAACACCGCGAGAAAGGACTCGTGTCCCAGCATGGCCGCCGCGGCGCTCCGGTGGTTCCCGTCGGCCACGTACGCTTCCGGCTGGTCCGCCAGAAGGCGCTGCAGACGCGTCACCGCGCCCGGCTCCGCGACGAGCCAGATGCGATGCGTCGTCCCGAGGTGCCCCTCCACCTCGAAGTCGGCCGCCGTCCCATCGGCGAGGCGCTCGAGCGCCGCCGCGAACGCCCCCGTCGCGTCGGGCACCGCGTTGTTGACGGTCCCGATGATGGCGCCGGTCGCCTCGATCAGCCTTGCTCGTCCCCTCGCCTTGGGCGGGCGGACTCCCTCGTTGCGGATTATCGGCCCGTCAGGCGCCGCCTCCGTCCGGATCTGGGCCGTGCGCGCGAGCCCCCCGAGGCCGATCTGGCGCACGCCGGGGCGCTGAGGATCCACGATCTCATAGATGTACAGGGTCCTCTGCACCTCGTGCGTGAGCGGGGAGGCGCACAGGCGCTCGAAGTTGCGGCGCGCCCGCGCGAGCGACTCCTCCGAGTCTCCCCTCAGGATCCGGTCCGGGCTCGCCACCGCGCAGTGCGCCATGGTGACGTTCAGCACCGAGTCCGGTGCGTCCCGAATGGCTTCCCATATCTCGTGGTCCCCCTGAAACTCGTCGTAGTTGAGCGCGGAGACGCGGTGCGCGGCCGCCGAGTCGACGGGCACGAGCGCGCGGCGGATGGGGCGTATCGTGAGCATTCGCAACGAACCGGGTTGGAGTATCAGTCGGCGCACGGTTGACCTCGCCAAGACCCTGCCAGCCGGCGACATCTCGCGCAACGTCCAGGCGCCGGGTTGCCCGCGAGAGGCCGGAGCGTTTCTTATTCAGAGTCGTGTGCGCCCCGCCGGCCAACTCGGCCGTGCCCCGAGGGGCGGCATACGGGTCGAAACCAGTGCTGGAGGCTTCATGAGATCCCCGCGGGTCCGGAACATCGTGTGCGCGGCCACGGTCGCCACCTTCGCCGGCGGCATGGCGGCGTGCGAATTCGACAACAATCCGTACGGGCCCGCATACCGAACGGTCCATCACACCATCGTCGGCGCCTACCGGCCTCTCGAACTCCTCCGGCGCGAGGTCCCGGATCTTCCCGACGACTTCCAGCCTCTCCCCGCCGGTTCGGATGTTCGTCTCGTCTTCGGGTCTATCCAGAACCTGAGTTCACGGATCACGCTGACCGGATTCGGGCCGGGCGGTACGACTCTCGACACCCGGCTCTACGGTTCGTGGGAGTACGACGTCAATGCGCGGCGGATCACGATGAAGATCGACCCCACGGCGACGACCGCGGGGTTCGAGACCGTGCTCCAGGTGACGCTGCTCGACCGCTGGGTCCGCCTACAGGGCGTCGCGGAGATGGGCGGCCGGCTCGTGCCTCTGGATCTGGGCAAGTCGCTCTTCGAGCCTTCGGAAGGCGGTGGTGGAGGTGGGCCGGCGAACCGCGTCTCGGCGCGGTAGGGCGTACGGCGGCCCGGCGGTGGCGAAGAAGGCGAAGGCGCGACCTCGATCCGCGCGCGGCATCGAACTGACGGCCTTCCGGGTCGCGGAGACCGCCCTCGAGATCGTGAAGGGCGACCAGCGTCGCGAGTGGATGGACGAGACGCCCGACCGCTTCGCCTACCGCTGCCTGCCGCTCCTCATCGCGAACCAGGCCGGCTGGGATCTGCTCTGTCCGACGAAGTTCTGGCTTCGCTGGGACGGCGGGGTCGAATTGGAGTCCATCCGTTTTCGCTGGGAGGACGAACCGCACCCGGCCATCTCGAGCCATTTCGGGAGCGGAGTCGTGACGTTCACGCCCGGCTACCTGTTCCGCACCACGAAGGGCCACAACCTCTGGGCGCGAGGCTGCCCCAACCTTCCCAGGGACGGCATCGTTCCGCTCGACGGGATCATCGAGACGGACTGGGCCCCGTTCTCGTTCACGATGAACTGGAAGGTCACGCGGCCCAAGCACTGGATCCGCTTCGACGAGGGAGAGCCCATCTGCCGGATCCTCCCCATGCCGCGGCACTATCTCGAGGACGCGCGCCCCCGCACGCGAGAGCTGTGGGACGACAAGCTCGTCGCCAGGCAGTACACGGAATGGCACGAGTCCAGATCCCAGTTCATTGACGACCTCCACGCCCGGGACGAAGAGGCGGTTCAAGAGGGCTGGCAGCGGACCTATATTCGCGGCCAGAACATGCGCGGCATGCGAATGCAGGACCACCAGACGAAACTCCGGCTCCGCGATTTCCTCTCTGTAGCAAAATAGGCGCATCCCGTCCGGCGCATGGACAACCGCAAATTGGATGTGTATTCTGGGCTCCGGAAGACGCGAACCGGATCAGGTTCGCCGGCATTGTGGTCGGCATGTGCGGCAAGGCCCGTACTCTCGGCGACACCAATACCTTCAGGAGCACGGGCATGCGCAGAAGCGGCACAGTCAAGTGGTTCAACGATCAGAAGGGCTTCGGGTTCATCGCGCTCGATGATGGATCCGCGGAGGTCTTCGTTCACCACACGGCGATCCAGGCGGACGGTTTTCGGAGTCTGGCGGAAGGCGAGAAGGTCGAGCTCGATGTCGTCGACGGACCGAAGGGCCCCAAGGCCGAGAACGTGGTCAAGCAGGCCTATTGATCCGCCGGTAGCATCGCGCATCGCGTTGGGGGCACGTAGAAGGGAGGGGGCGTCCGGGATGGGACGCCCCTTTTTTCTTGGCCTCGCGCGACCCTCCCCACCGCCACATCGGGTGTCGTGTCCCGGAAATGTCACGGCACTCCCGGTAGCTCGCGGATTCCGGGATACGCCACTAGCGGTCCCGCACTCGTTTAATCAATTTGAAGGTGTAACCGTCGCGTAACCTCCAGCGCCGGGATGGAATCATGGAGATCGACCGAAGAAGGTTCCTCGCATCGGTTGGTGCCGGTGCCCTCGCGGTGATGACGCCCGAGGACAAGGCGGAGGCTCTGGAGCACTACATGTGCGATCTCCTCGACGGCGAGGATCCGGGTCACGTCCACGATCATCATCACCACCACGGTCCCGTTCCGCGGACCGAAGACCTCGACCCGCGGCTCCTCGACGAGAACGACTTGCTGGCGGAAGCGGCGGAGGCCGAAGCCGAGTTCGCGGACGAAGACCACCACGACGATCACGACGCCGAACAGGAGGTCCGCGCCCCGCGCGGAACCGGCAACCTGTTCAGGCCCACCGACGAGGTTCTCGAATCCCTGCCCGCGAATCCGACGCTGGAGGATTTCTTCCGCCTGAGGTTCTGGCCCGCCCGGCATGTCCTGCAGAGCGCGACTCACGCGTTGAATGACGGGCAGCCCGAGGAGAATGTTCTCGCCGGCCTGCTCCACGACACCGTGCAGAACCTGATCAAGGTGGATCATGGCTGGTGGGGCGCACAGCTCTACGAACCGTATGTGCCCGAGTACGTGAGCTGGGGCATCCGGTATCATGGGGCGCTGCGCTTCTACCCGGACGAGGAGTACGGGTACGAATACCCGGAGCTGTACAACCGGATCTTCGGCGAGGACTACGTCCCGCCGGATTACATCAAGCAGGCTGCGGAGTACGCGAAAGGTCATCCTCTGTACGTTTCGGCTCGCATGATCTGCGTGAACGACACGTATGCCTTCCAGGATGGCATGGAGGTCTCGCTGGATCCGTTCATCGACATCATCGGGCGACATTTCAAGCAGCCAAAGGAGGGTCTAGGGTACGACAACAGTCCGGTCGCACACATGTGGAGGTCCATCGAGATGCCCGGGGCTCCGCTCTAGCGCATCTTCGGACGTCGGACGTCCCGCGGGCCATCGGCTCGGGCCCTCGGGGACGGGAAGTTCAGAGCCGATCTGCTTGAACCGACCAACTTCGGGAGTTGAGACAACCAACCTCAGGAGGCAAGTATGTTGAAACGTGTATTCCTGGCTCTCGCCTTTCTGGCGGTGCCGGCGGCGGCCCTTGCCCAGGGGACGATCGAGGGCAGGGTGACCAACCCATCCGGCGCCGGCCTCAGCGGCGCGAGGGTCGCGATCCCCGCGCTCGACATATCGGTGGGCACGGGTGCCGGCGGCGCCTATTCGATTTCCGATGTCCCGGCCGGCGACCACGTGGTCGAAGTCCGGATCATCGGTTACGCCATTCAGACGCAGACGGTCTCGGTCGTGAGCGGCCAGACCGCGAACCAGAACTTCTCGCTGGAACTCCAGGCGATCAACCTCGGAGAGCTGGTGGTCGTCGGAAGCCGTGCGCAGCCGCGAACGGTGACGGAGTCGATGGTGCCGGTGGACGTGATCCCGGTGTCCGAGATCACGAGGCAGGCGGAGACGAACATCGACTTCCTGCTCCGCACCGCCGTGCCGTCGTACAACGTCCGCGTCGAGCCCATCAGCGACGCGGCGACGATCACGCGTCCCGCGAACCTGCGGGGGCTCGCGTCCGACCACACCATGGTGCTGATCAACGGGAAGCGGCGGCACCGCGGCTCGATCATCACGTGGCTCGGGGCCGGTCTCTCGGATGGGGCCCAGGGCGTGGACATCGGTTCCATTCCCGGCATCGCGCTGCGGCAGGTGGAAGTCCTCCGCGACGGCGCCTCGGCCCAGTACGGCTCGGACGCCATCGCCGGCGTGATGAACTTCATCCTCAAGGATGACCGCGACGGCGGCATGATCGAGGTGAAGAGCGGCAGCTACTACGAAGGCGACGGCGACATGCTCACCGTCTCCGGGAACGTCGGGGTCCCGCTGGGGGCCACGGGCTTCGCCAACCTCAGCGTGGAATACGGGAATCAGGACCCGACGGACCGGGCCATCCAGCGCGCAGACGCCATCGCGCTCCTCCAGGCCGGCAACAGCGCCGTGCGCACGCCCACGGCCCAGATCTGGGGGTCGCCCGAGGTCAACGACGACCTCAAGGTGTGGCTCAACACGGGCTACACGTTCAGCGACGACGAGCAGTTCTACGCGTTCGGAAACCTCTCCACCAAGGAGGTGGACGGCGGATTCTTCTTCCGTAATCCGAACACGCGGGGCGCCGTGTTCAGCGGCGACGGCGGCGAGTCGCTCCTCATCGGCGACGTGCTGCAGGCGAAGGGCCTCGGATCGGCGAACTGCCCCGAGGTCCCCATCACGAACCATGTCCCCGACCCGGTGGCGCTGGCGCAGGTCTTCGCCGACCCGAACTGCTTCTCGTTCCAGGAGATGTTCCCGGGCGGCTTCACGCCCCAGTTCGGCGGCAACGTCACCGACTGGTCCGTCGTGAGCGGCGTCAAGGGCGGCAACGAGGACGGCTTCACGTGGGACGCCAGCGCCGGCTTCGGCAGCCACACCGCCGACTTCTTCATCTACAACACGGTGAACGCGGCGCTCGGGCCGGAGACGCCCACGCATTTCGACCCGGGGCTGTACCGGCAGGATGAGTTCAACCTGAACTTCGACGTCGCGTACGACGCCAGCGACCAGGTCCACCTTGCGGGCGGGCTCGAGCGGCGGGAAGAGCGCTTCACGATCGGGCAGGGGCAGGACGAGTCGTGGAAGATCGGGCCCTACGCTGCGCAGGGCTTCAGTTCGTCCTCCAACGGCTTCCCCGGCTTCAGCCCGATCGCCGCGGGAGAATGGGACCGCCAGAACGTGGCAGTCTACGGAGATGTTCAACTGGGCGGCAGCGAAGATCCGTGGACGCTCGGCGCCGCGTTGCGCTGGGAGGACTTCTCCGACTTCGGAAGCCAGCTCACGGGGAAGGTCTCGGGTCGTCTCCAGGTCAGCGACGCGGTCGCCCTGCGCGCCGGCGGGAGCACCGGCTTCCGCGCGCCGACGCCGGGGCAGCAGAACGCCTTCAACGTGTCGACGGTGTTCGACGCGACGATCGGCGACCTCGTCAACCGCGGCACGATCCCCTCGACGTCGGCCGTGGCGGCCCTTCGGGGCGGGGAGCAGCTGACGCCCGAGAAGGCGTTCAGCCTGACGGCGGGAGCCGTGTTCGATGCGGACGCGTTCAAGCTGACGGTGGACTACTACCGGATCGCGATCTCGGACCGCTTCGCGCAGACGCAGACGTTCAAGCTCACCGATCAAGAGGTGACGCGACTGCTGGGCGAGGGGATCACGAGCGCGGCGAACCTCGCCGAGTTCCGGTTCTTCACGAACGACTTCAGCACGAGGACGCAGGGGCTCGACATCGTGGCGAACTACACGCCCGCGTCGATGGGCGGCTCGACGAGCTTCAGCGCGCTGTTCAACTACAACGGGACGTCGGTCACCGACTTCAACCCCGAAGTCATCGACACGGACCGGGTGGATCAGCTCGAGCAGTCCGTCCCCTCGTGGCGGGGCTCGCTCAACGTGCTGCACACGATCGGCGGGGTGCGCGGACTTCTGCGCGGCACCTGGTACGATTCGTGGGTGGACGTCGGCGGCGTCGTGATCGGCGGTGTGGAAGGCACGGCCTTCCCGGGCCGGTTCCTCGTCGACTTCGAGTTGTCGACGGACCTCACGGATGATGCCGAAATCACGATCGGCGCGAACAACCTGTTCGACACGTATCCGGCGACACAGGCTCCGGACACGGCCGACGACGTGGGTCTGCTCTATCCGGAGAGCTCGCCGTTCGGCTTCAACGGCGGATATTACTACGTTCGGGTGAACTACCGGTGGTCGTGGCTCACGGGGTGAGTTCCGAAGCGTAGGTCAGGCGGGATCCCGGGGTCGCCGGTAGTCGAGGCCGAGCCCGGAGGGTAGGATCGACCCCGGCGGGAGGCGAAGGCCGCCCCCCGCCGGGGTCGTGTATTCGTACCGAACATCA
>JAJDWE010000084.1 GCA_022825725.1 Gemmatimonadota bacterium | reverse complement strand
GGGCCGGGCGGCCGGATCGTCATGGCCGACGTGGGGGCCGCGCTGGCCGCCGGCGCCCCGGGCATCGCGCCGGCACCCGCGCCCGCGCCCGCCCCGTCCACCGCGGCACCCGTTCCTCCGGCAGCCGCAGCGCTTCCTCTCGGTCTCGAGGACCGGGTCGAGGAGGCGAGCCAGATGCGGAAGGCGATCGCGCGCCGGCTCGGCCAGTCGATCGGGCCCGTCCCCCACTTCTTCCTCACGACCGAGGTCGACATGGGCCGGGCGCTCGAGTTGCGCGCGGACCTCAACGCCCGCTTCGCGGATGGCAAGATCGGGGTGACGGACCTGCTCCTGAAGGCGACCGCGGAGGCCCTCAACCGGCACCCCGCAGTCAACGCCTCGTGGGAGGAGAGCGCGATCCGCTACCACGGCGCGGTCCATCTCGGCATCGCGGTCGCGCTCGACGAAGGCCTCATCACACCGGTGCTGCGCGACGCTGGCCGCAAGGGGCTGCGTCAGATCTCGGTCGAGGCGCGCGACCTCATCGCCCGGGCGCGGGCGCGAAAGCTCGCGCCGGAGGAATACCAGGGCGGGACCTTCTCGGTCAGCAACCTCGGCATGTTCGAGATCGACCAGTTCACCGCGATCATCAACCCGCCGGAGGCCGGCATCCTCGCCATCGGACAGACGGTCGAGAAGCCCGTCGCCGTGGACGGCGAGGTCGTCGTCCGCAAGCGGATGCGGGTGACGATGTCGTGCGATCACCGCGTCATCGACGGCGCCACGGGCGCGGCTTTCCTCGGCGCCTTCAAGGCGATGCTCGAGAACCCGCTCGAGATGATCCTCTAGCGGCCATGGGCCGCTGTAACCTTCCAGCGACAGAGAGAGTGAAGGGATAGATGTCGGAGACTTACGACGTCGTCGTGGTCGGGGCCGGACCGGCCGGCTACGTGTGTGCGATCCGGGCCGCGCAACTCGGCCTCCGGACCGCCTGCGTCGAGAGCGGGTCGTACGAGGGCGGCCTCGGCGGCACCTGCCTCAACTGGGGCTGCATTCCCGCCAAGGCGCTGCTCGAGAGCGCCGCGCTCGCGCACAACCTCCAGCACCACGGCGCCCGCATGGGCGTGAAACCGGTCGAAGTGGAGTACGACTTCCCCGCGGCGGTGAAGCGAAGCCGCATCATCACGCGGAAGCTCACGGCCGGCGTGAAATACCTGCTCGGGAAGAACAAGGTCGACATCATCCAGGGCCGCGGGCGGCTGGCGGGGGCGGGCCGCGTCGCGGTCGAGTCGGATGGCGAGACCCGTGAGATCGCGACGCGAAACGTCGTGTTCGCAACCGGCTCCGTGATGAACACCTTCCCGGGCTTCGAACTCGACGGCGAGAAGGTGATCGGCAGCCGCGAGGCGCTCGGCCTCCAGCAGCTCCCCGCGAAGATGGCGATCGTCGGAGCCGGATTCGTCGGCGTCGAGTTCGCCGACGTCTTCAACGCCTTCGGAGTCGACGTCACGCTCATCGAGGCGCTCGACACGCTCGTACCCTTCGAGGACCCCGACATCGGGAAGGCGCTCGAGCGCTCGTTCCGTAAGCGGGGGATCCGCAACCTCACGAACACCCGCGTCAAGCACCTGGACCGCGACTCGAGCCCGATGGTCCTCACGGTCGTGAACCCCGACGGCAGCGAGACCGCCGAGGAGACGGATCTCGTGCTCATGGCCGTCGGACGGCGGCCCGTGACCGAGAATCTCGGCCTTGAGAAGAACGGGGTCGCGGTGGAGGACGGCTTCATCAGGATCGACGGCTGGTGCCGGACGAACCAGCCGGGCGTCTACGCGATCGGGGATGTGGCCGGGCAGCCGATGCTGGCGCACGTCGGATCGCACGAGGGCATCGTCGCCGCCGAACACATCGCGGGCGTGGCCAAGCACCCCATGACGTACGGGAACATCCCGTCCGTCGGGTACTGCCACCCCGAAGTCGCCTCGATCGGCATGTCCGTGGCGCAGGCGGAGGAGGCGGGCCACGAGGTCGTCACGGGCAAATACCCGCTCGGGGCGCACGGACGCGCGCTCACCGCCGAATCCGCGGACGGATTCGTGAAGGTCGTGGCGGACGCCAAGTACGGCGAAATCCTGGGCGTCCACATGATCGGCCACAACGTGAGCGAGCTTGTGGCGGAAGTCGGCATGGCCCGCGAACTGGAAGCGACGCTGGACGAGATCGTGCGTCACGCGCACGCGCACCCCAGCATGGCCGAGGCCGTGATGGAGGCCGCGTTCGCCGCGCTCGGACGCTCGATCCACATGTAGGCCGAGGGCGGCGGCGCTTCGATGAGCGGGGAGCGGCAACTCCGGGTGGTCGACCTCGGCCGCCGCGAGTACCGGGAGGTGCTCGAGCTTCAGCGCTCCATCGCCCGCTGGCGCCGGAGTTCCCCGCCGGATCACGATCTCCTGCTCCTCGTCGAACACCTGCCGGTCATCACGGTCGGGCGGGGATCGAGCGAGGACTTCACGCCCCCCGACGCGGCATGGCTCGCCGAGGCGGGGCTGGATCTGGTCGAGATCGAGCGCGGCGGCGATCTCACGTATCACGGCCCCGGCCAGCTCGTGGGCTACCCGATCATGGACCTCCGCGCGCACCGGAAGGACCTCCACTGGTATCTGCGCCGCATCGAGGAGGTGCTGCTGCGCGTCCTGGCCGAGTGCGGCCTTCCCGCCTTCCGGGTCGAGTCGTACACGGGCGTGTGGACGGGTTCCCCGCCCGCCGGGACCCTTGAGACGGTCGAGGAGGACGGGTTCGGGACGATCGCCGCCGAACGCGCGGACGCGCTCATCGGGGCCGGCGCGATCCGCAAAGTCGCGTCGATCGGCGTGCACGCGAGCCGCTGGATCACGTCGCACGGCTTCGCGCTCAACGTGACGCCCGAGCCCCTCATGAACTTCCGCGGGATCGTGGCGTGCGGCATCCACGGCGTCCGCATGACGAGTCTCGCGTCCGAGGGCACCTCCCTCACGCTGGAAGAGGCCGGCGGAGCCGTGGTGCGCGCGTTCCCCGCCGCGTTCCCGAGCCTCGCGCCGTCACCGGCGCCGGAAGCCGGCCTGCGCGTCTGACGTTGCCGAAACGCGGGTCGGGGCCGACCTTGTGGCCCGTCGCTCGCCGATGCGGGCGGCCCGATGTCCGCCCCGGAACCGCCGTACAAAGGATGGCTTGCGAAGATGAGTATGATTCTCGGGATCCTGCTGCTCAGCACGGTCGTCGTCGCCCTGCTGCTCGGACAACTCGCGAAGCTGTCGTTCCGGGAACGCGTCCTGCAGACCGGCGCCATGCTCGCCGCCGCGTTCGTCTTCTATGGCCTCGTCGTCCTGGTCGAGTCCGCCACGCACTAGCTGTTCGGGCGCGACACGCGCCTGCGGCTAACCGCTCCCCCGCCTCGCCTTCCGCTGGCGCAGAAGATGCCCGATCTCGCGGAAGCCGAAGATCAGGACGAGTAACAGGAACGCCAACCCCGCGAACAGACTGACGGCGTAAACGGGCACAGCCGCCAGGAGAGCCGGGCCATCCGGAAACCCGTTACCCTCTGCCGACTGCCTTAGAGGCTCTCTGATGATGTCGAGCGTCCAGATCGCCCAGGGTACGAACCATATGCGCCACAGTTTGCGGGAGGGACCGCCGGCGCCCGACTGCGACAGCAGCCACCGCCCCCACCCGGCCCACGCCAACGCTCCCATCCCTGCGAACACCATCGTCGCTACGAGCATCAGCAAGGCTTCCCACAGCTGAACCTCCCCGCCCGACCTCAGCCAGCCCGCCGCAATCGAGAGGGTCGCCAGAATCAGCGTCACGAGTGCGATGAGGAGAATCTCCGTCCGTGTGCTCATGTTGCCGCTCCTTGAGGCTCAGCCGTCCGCGATGGTGTAAACCGTCGCGGAGGGTACCCGCTGGCTGGACGTCTCATTCGGTCCGTATACGATCTTCGCGCCCTGCCAGGCGGCGATTCCGATCATGAACGTGGCGAACAGGCCCACCAGGAGCACGAAGTGCCGCAGCCGCCGGTCATCCCGCTCGTGCAGCGCGAAGGCGGCGAGCACGCCGGCGGTGAAGGCGGGGACGGCCGCCCACGTGGCCCAGAAGCGGTGGGTCTGGACGATGCCGGGCCGCACGAAGGTGCGGTCCGCGACGACATCGGCGGCGGCGAGGCCGGTCAGGTAGGCGGGAGCCACGAAAGCGCCGGCGATGACGAGGGCCACGAGGCCCCACAACTCGAGCGACTCGCGGTCGCGCACCCACCCGTAGAGGCCGACGACGCTCCCGCACGCCGTGAGGACAATGGGGAACGAGTGCGAGAGGTTGTGCAGGTGTTCCCAGCTCACGGCGACCCCCGCCTTCTCCGCGGCGGCGACGAGTTCTCCCGGCCTCCGCTCCGTGCGATGCCTCGACTCGTCATCATCTTGACACGCCTTCCAGCCCGACTAGAATATCGCTTCCCAACTCCGCCCCCTTCGTCTAGTGGCCCAGGATACCTGGTTCTCAGCCAGGAGACAGGGGTTCGATTCCCCTAGGGGGTATGGCCGCGCCGCGGCGGGTCCCGACCGGACCCTCGCGGCGTTTGTCATGTCTCGACGGTCCGAGCGGACCCGGATTCACGTCACGGGACGTCCGGCGCGTTCAGGCTCCAGTCGTACTCGTGGTCGAGCGAGCCGTTGAAATCCCGAAGCTGCTCCGCCAGATCGCCCTCGGCATACTTCCGCAGGTGTTCGAGCACGCCGGCCTCGGAATCCCCGAAGTCCTCCCGATACCAGAAGTAGATGCTGGAGACGACGCCGGAGGCTTCGTCCCGGAGGGTCACGCCCCGCGGGTGATTCACGTAGTCCCGCGCCGCCTGGTCCAGCAGCCGCTCCAGGTTCTCGGCGGTGTAGGCCTCCGGAGCCAGGTTCGGACAGCCGATGCTCGCGCAGTTCACGCCGTAGTGGATCCGGCTGTCCTGCCAGATCGGACGCAGAATGTCGTGCTCGATGTTGTCCAGCGTCAGCGGGTGCCCGGCCACCATGGCGTGGACGTCGCGCCAGGGGCCCGTGTTGGGAATCAGACCTTCGTGGATGTCCTTGATCGACGCCACGGGATACTCGTCCACGACGACCCGCAGTGTGACGGCGTTGTAGAGATTGATCCAGTACGCCATCTGCACATCCTTCGCGTACTCCCGCGGATCCAGTCCCTGCAGGTAGTCGATGTAGCCGACGAGGCGTGCCCGATCCGCGGCGTTCGCCCGCAGCTTCCCGTAGTCGACCAGGTAGACGCCGGACGGGTCGTCGGTGACCAGGTAGGCGTCGAGCAGCGCCTGCCACTCGCGGTGGTCGAGCCGCGCGGGGTTGGCCGGGTCGTGGGCGTCCCAGGCGACGTCGGTGGACGGCCCGGCGCACGACACCGCGCCGAGCGCGAGGAGGCCGAGTGCGAGGAGGCTTGGCAGCCCCCGCGGAGCGAACCTTGTCATCGTGAGTTTCAAGCCTCCTGCGACCGAGTGGAGCGCGCGGCGCGTGCCTGCCGCCAGCGGAGCCGCGCGATCATCGAAAGGATGCCCGCGCTGGCGCCGACGACGCCCCGGACCGTTCCGCCCACCTTCGACCGGCCGAAGCGGCGGCGCAAGGTGTCCACCGGCACTTCGACGATCCGCAGACGCTGCTGGATGGCCTTGATCTGCATCTCCACCGTCCAGCCGTACGTGCGATCCCGCATGTCGAGGCGGTGCAGAGCCTCCGCCCGTATCGCGCGGTAGGGACCGAGGTCGGTCACCGCCGCCCCCCACAGAAGGCGGATGAGGAGGCCGGCGACCCGGTTGCCCGCGATCTGCGGAGTCGACAGGGCGCCCGGCTCCCTCCGGCCCAGCGCGCGCGATCCGATCGCGAGATCGGCCCCGCCCGCGACGGCTTCGAGCAGCCGGAGTCCCTGCACGGCCTCGAACGACCGGTCGCCGTCCGTGAACAGCACGACGTCGACGGGGCGCAGATGCGCGAGGGCCGTCAGGCAGGCGAGTCCGTAGCCGGGCGTGTCCTGCCGGACGGTCCGTGCCCCCGCCTCCTGCGCGCGGGCCGCCGTCGCGTCCGTCGATCCGTTGTCGCAGACGACGAAATCGTCGACCACGCGCCGGCCGCGGTCATCGCGCAGCGCCAGCAGGTCGGCGACGACGTCCCCGATGTTCCGCTCCTCGTCTCTCGCCGGCACGACGACGCCGACCGTCATTTCTCCGTACACGCCGCCCGGTCGACCTCCCTATCCGCTCAGAAGTCGACCTGGGCGAGGAAGATGAACTGGCCATCGGACAGCGTCGGCGCGTGGGGAGAGTCGTCGAGCGCGCTCGCGTACTGCAGCCCGAACTTCGCGTAGCTGTCCGGATACATGTTCAGTCCGAAGACCATGAACTTCCGGTCGGCGCCCAAAGCCGGCTGGAATCCGTCGTACCGGACGACGCCCTCGAACAACCCCCAGGGCCGGTAGCCGAACTGCACGTAGCCGCCGGACGCCTCCGTCTCGGCCGGTCCGCCTCCGCTGAGGGGAGCGTCGAGATCGAAGTCCGCCCGCAGATACTCCCCCGTCAGCGTCAGGTTGTGGTAGGAAACCTGGACGTCCGCACCCCAGAACGTGCGATTGCCCGCGAAATCCGACGTGATTCGGGGCGCCGCCGCCGGGTCTCCGGTGACGATGCCCCTTCCGAGCGGCGCGGAGGTGTCCGTCGAGTAGCCGAGCGAAGCTCCCGCCTGCACGACGAGTTCGTCGTAGAAGGCGATCGTGCCGATCGAGTTGTACTGCACGCGGCCGGCGAACATGTAGTTGTCGCCGTCGTTGGCGACGGCGCGGCCGTTTCCGTTGTAGAGGCCGGCCCCGTAGGTGAACCGGCCGTCGAGCGCCTGCCCGCCCGCCTGCACGCCGATCTGCCGGTCGGGCCTGAGGGCGATCACGGCCTGCGAGCGTTCGAGAAAGGTGATGTCGCCCCGCTCCTGACTCGCCTCGTAGCTGAAGTAGGGCTTGAGCATGCCGAAGCTGAGTTCGAATTCCGGAATCAGCGGCATCGTGACCGCCGCGTCGTGGATCCGGAGCGCGTCGCTCGGCGCGTCGTAGCGTACCGTGAACCTGTAGTCGAAGACGAGGCCGAGCCTGCCCCTCAGCTTGAAGCGGGACTCGAAGAGCCGGAAACCCTCGGCGCCGAGCGCGGAATCCGCGTGCGCGCGGGCGCCGACGCTCAGGAGTCCGCCGATCTCGAGCGGGGGGGCCTGCTGCGCCGCCGTTCCCGCCGGTAGGGCGAGTCCAAGCACAACGACCGTTCGCGCGCACGTTCTCGCGATCATTTATCGCTCCTCGTCACGTCTCGGGTTTTCAACGTCACGTCTCGGGGTTCAACCGGGTTCGTCAACGTCGAAGTTCGCGCGGAGGTAGCGCCAGCCGCCCAACCCGATCGCCGCATTGATCCAGAAATGTCCGACGATGGACGGAAACAGGCTTCCCGTCCAGATGACCGGTGCCGCGAGCACGACGCCGAGCGCCGTCGCGCGGAGCACGCCGGCCAACTTCTGGTACCCGTGACCGAGACCGAAGGAGACGGAGACCAGCGCGACGCCGAGCCAGGGGCTGCCGGTCCAGGCCGAGATCGCCCACAGACCGAATCCCCGATACGCATACTCCTCACACACCGCCGCGGTCCCCGAGAGCGCGAGGAACGCGCGTTTCTCCGAGGCGTTTCGCGGCATCAGCAGCTTCACGGCCGCGGTCTCCCGGAGTCCGGCGAGCCGTGCGGCCACGGTGATCAGCCAGGCGAGCGCGAGCCCCGCCGCGGCCACGCCCAGGCCCCAGAGGACGGCGGCGGCCGGCGCGTCGACCGTCCAGCCGAGCGCAGCCGCGGGGACGTCCTGCCACGCCGCGACGCCGAGCGTCACGAGTCCCAGAACGACGAGCGAGGCCCCCACCGACACGTACAGCAGCCGGCGGTGTTTCGCCGCGGCGGCGAGATCCGCCCCGCGACGGGCATCGAGGGCGGCGAGGATGGGCATGCCGATCAGGAGCAGCACCGCGTAGGCGGCCGCGATCGGGGTCGGCGTCTCCGGCATGGTCGAGGGATAACGCGGCGGGGGCGCGACGTGCAACACGCGCACCGCACCAGCACCGCACGAGCCCCGAAGGACGGACGCCGGGGCCCGTTGACATCGGCCCGACGTTCGGGGACGTTCTCCCGGCGGCGCCCCATGGCCGCCCGTGGCCAAGCCCTGCGGCAGCGTCGCGAGCGGTGCGGCGTTCGGCGGGAGCCCCTCCGGGGAGAGGAGCGAAAACGCATGCCGCTCGACATCGCGATCGCCCAGTTCCGGCCCTCGAAGGGGGACCTCGACGCGACGCTGGATGCCTGCGCGGAGACCATCCTGCGCGCGGTTGAGCAGGAGCCGCGGCCGCACCTCGTCGTGTTCCCGGAGACCGCGCTCACCGGCTATTTCCTCGAGGGCGGCGTGCGCGAGCAGGCCATCGCGGCCCCGGAACTGCTCAAGGCCTTGAACGAGCGCGTCGGCGGCGACGCGGACGGGGTCGACATCGCGATCGGCTTCTACGAGCGGGACGCGCGGGGCATCTACAACTCCGCCCTCTATGCGACGCTCGGGCCCGGCGGCGGGATCC
The DNA here is from genome assembly GCA_022825725.1 of Gemmatimonadota bacterium. GTDB lineage: Bacteria > Gemmatimonadota > Gemmatimonadetes > Palauibacterales > Palauibacteraceae > Palauibacter. Next base: position 71,426 of record JAJDWE010000084.1, on the reverse strand, counting down.
TTCACGTCCACCGGAAGGTGTTCCTCGCCACCTACGGCGTCTTCCAGGAAGAGCGGTTCGTCGAGGCGGGAGCCGGAATCCGGGCCATCGACGGGCCGCCGGGACGGATCGCGCTGCTCATCTGCGAAGACGGCTTTCACTCGGTCTCCGGCACGCTGGCCGCGCTCGATGGCGCGTCGATCATCCTCATCCTCAGCGCCTCGCCGGCGCGAGGGGCCGCCCCCGGGGCCGGAGTCCCCGGCAACCTCGTCCGCTGGGACGCCCTCGCGAGCGCGATCGCCGCCGAGCACGGGGTGTTCGTCGTCGTGTCCCAACTCGTCGGGTTCGAGGGGGGCAAGGGGTTCGCCGGCGGGTCCGCGGCCTACGATCCGCGCGGACACCGGCTCCTCGCCGGGCCGCTGTGGGAGGAAGCGCTGCTGCCCGTGCGTGTGGACCTCGACGACGCCGCGCGCGCCCGCACCGAAGAGCCGCTCTTCTCGGACCTGGAACGCTCCTGGACCCGTCTTCTCGTGAACAGTCCGGGATCCGGCGTTCGCCGGCCGGCCCCCGAGGACGAATGACCGGCGCGTGGCCGCCGCCGGGCGTCGCCGTGGCCCGCGCTCCGGACCCCGCGGATGCCAGCCCGCTCGACATCGACACCGATCTCGTGCGGACCTGGCTCGTTCAATTCCTCCGCGAGGAGATCGAGCGCCGGCGCGGCTTCCGCCGGGTCGTCGTCGGGCTGTCGGGAGGGGTCGATTCCGCCCTGACCGCGGCGCTGTGCGCGGAAGCTCTCGGCCCGGAAGCGGTGCTCGCCCTCCTGCTGCCCTACCGGACGTCGAGCCCCTGGAGCCGCGAGCACGCCCTGCTCGTGGCGAAGAAGTTCGGGATCCCGACCCGCACCATCGACATCACGCGCGCCGTGGACGGCTACCTCGACGAGTTCGAGCCCGAGGCCGGCGGACACCGGCGGGGCAACGTGGCCGCGCGCCAGCGGATGATCGTCCTCTTCGACCAGGCCTTCAAGCTCTCCGCGCTCCCCGTGGGCACGGGAAACAAGGCCGAGCGTCTTCTCGGCTACTACACCTGGCACGCGGACGACTCCCCGCCCGTGAACCCGCTCGGCGACCTGTTCAAGAGCCAGGTCTGGGCGCTCGCGCGGGCCATCGGCGTGCCCGCCGAGGTCGTCGACAAACCGGCGACGGCGGATCTGATCCAGGGGCAGACGGACGAGGAGGACCTGGGCGTCACGTACCCCGAAGCCGATCTCATCCTCCACCACCTCATCTCCGGGCTCGGGCCGGATGACCTGGTAGAGGCGGGCTTCGAGAGAAGGAAGGTCGAACTCGTTGCGGGCCGGCTCGAGGGCACGCACTGGAAGCGCCACCTCCCGACCGTCGCAATGCTCTCGCCGACGGCGATCGGAGAGTGGTATCTGCGCCCCGTGGACTACTGACCGGACGGGCGAGGCGACTGCCGAGCGCGGACTACGGAGCGCTCACGGCTCGTAGAAGCGGAAGATCTTGAGTTCGCCGTCCCAGTCGAGGACGTCCTTGAAGATCTGCTGCGGCGACGCGAGTTCCCCGTCGCGCCTGAGGGTCACCCAGCAGTCGGTGTGCACGACGAAGCTTTCGAACGCCTCCGTGGGCCCGCGGCACTCCGCGTCGACGAACTGGAGCTTCCGGTCCTCGTACACGCCGAAGAGGTCGGAGAGCGCCGCGCGGTTCCGCGTCCGGATGTTCTTCCACGCGAGGTCCACCGGGTAGTTCACCTCCGGCGCGGAGGCCGGAAGTTCGGGCCACACCATCTCGTTGTGTTCGACCTCGGTGAGGCGGACGGTTTCGAGGCGGAGGGTATCCGCCGCGGCCAGCCCGGCGAGGACCGTGGTCGCCAGCTCCGCGAGGGATCCGGCGGATCCGGGCAGTCTCCGCCCTCCGTCGGACGGAGCATCCACGCAGGATCCGGAAAGGATCGGTAGCAGACCCAATCCGAGGATGAGGCTGGTGTGACGCATACGTTCGTGTGTTCCCGGCTTCCCGGCTAGCCTTGGTCCGACGTGGTCCAGCCTTCGATCCACTGCGGCATGCCCGGCGCAAAGGCGCCGATGTAATCGACCGCCTCGAAGAAGCCGTCGCTCGTGTCGGGCTGGGCGTAGCCCGCCGTGAGCGGAGAGCCGGCGGCGGGACGGAAGTCGGGCATCATGAGGTTGAAGGGGTCCGTGAGCAGCGGGTCGATGCCCGTCAGGTTCCCCCACCCGTCCGTCATCCAGATGGCCTCCTCGTCAATGCCATCCTCTTCGTCCCTGGCCTGATCCTCGAACTGACCGTTCAACTGTCCGTAGACGTAGCTGTTCCGGATCTGTACGCGGCCGACCGTCTCCTGCTGATCGACGTCGAAACCCTTCTCGAAGCCGAGGATCACGACGTTGTGGATCGCGCCGCCGGTGCCGCGCCGGAAGATGATCCCGCGGGTGCTCTCGCCGGAGGATCCGGTGCCGGCTTCCTTGCCGACGAGCGTGACGTTGTAGATGGTCGGATCGGTGAACGGTTCGGCGTCGAAGTTCTCCTCGTTCCCGTCGACCTCGAAGCCGTTGTCGGCATCGTGCGGATCCTGCTGCGCGGCCCAGAACTGTCCCCGGCCCTGCCAGCCGGTCGAATAGTCGAAAGAGTCGTCCGACGCGCCGGTGACGTAGGCGTACTTCAGGTCCACCGTCCCGCCGAAGAACTCGATCCCATCGTCGGAACCGAAGTGCGACTGGATATGGTCGAGTTGCGTGCCCGAACCGACGCCGTTCAGCGTGAGGCCGTTAAGTTCGTTCCCGAAGCTCACCTCGCGTCCGCCGTACTCGATGCGTACGTAGCTGAGCACGCCGCTGTCGTCGTCCGTCACCGTGCCGCCGTACGGTCCCGAGTTCCCCTCGCCGACACACTCGTCCGCCGGGAAGTTGCAGTTCGAGCGTCCGTTGAGAACGATCCCGCCCCAGTCTCCGCGACGGCGCGCGCCCTCGGGGTTCGAACTCGTGAACACGATCGGCGCGTCGGCCGTGCCGCGCGCGACCAGCCGACCCCCCTGCCGGACGATGAGGGCGGAACCCGTGAAACTCACATCGCCCAGAAGGAGCGTTCCCGCCGGGATCGTGAGCGTGGCTCCGTCCTCGACGACCGTCGTCCCCTGGATGTAGTACGTGAGCGCCGGGTCGAGTTCCATCGACTGCGTGATCGTGCCGGACAGCGTCGCCGTGGCGGAGGGCAGTTCCGGAGTCGGCGGCCCGATGAGGTCCGCGCGTTCTCCGCACGCGAGGAGAGAGCCGCCGAGGAGCAGCGCGGCCGGCACTCGACCGATCCGGCGATTCCGTCGTTCCCGGGTCATCGGTCATCTCCCGTCGGTTGCCAGGTCATGCCCACGGAGAACGCCCGCCCAGGCCGCCAGCCCCGCAGCAGGTCGCCGCCCTGCGTGAAGCGGTATTCGGCGGCGAGAAGGTTCGTGGCGCCGAGCTTCGCCGAGATCCGCGTTCCGATCGCCTGCTCGAAGACGAGGTCGAACTGGCTCCGCGCCTCCTCGAACACGCTCTCGAGGAACTGGCTGCCGACCTGGCTGATCCGCCGCCCGAAGCGGTTGAAGAGGAGCGAGACCGAGGTCCGGCCCGACGAACTCGCCCAGTTCGCGCCGGCGTTCACGACGTAGGGCGACTGGCCCTGCAACCGCCGCTTCCGGCCCACGACGTCGATCTCGAGCGGTCCCGAGCCGGGGACGAAGATGTGGGCCACGCTCCCCGTCTCCACCTCCGAGTCGACCAGCGTGAGATTGAAGTTGATGGCGAAGTTCTCGAGGGATTCGGACAACAGGCCGAGGTCGGAGCGAAGCTCGAACTCCGTGCCGAGGTTGTTCGCCGCCCCCGCGTTCAGCCAGCTCTTGATGAACTCGCTGCTCGGGAACACGACCTCCTCGATCGGATCCCTGAACTTCTTGTAGAATCCGCTCACCGCGATGACCGCGCCGGGCCGCGGGAACCACTCCCACCGCAGGTCGAGGTTCGTGATCCGTGAGCGCTGAAGTACGGGGTTCCCGACGACGAGATACCCGCCCGCGAAGTCGGCGAACGAGAAGGGCGCCAGTTCGCGAAACTCCGGGCGGGCCAGGGTGCGGGAAGCCGCGGCGCGCACGTTGATCCGGTCGCTCGCCGCCCACGTGAGCGTCGCGCCGGGCACGATATCCGTGTCGTCCAGTTCCGCGCCCGTGAGCGGCTGCCGGCCCTTCGTGAAGACGTCCCTCGGCTCGACGAACTGCCGGCTGCGCTCGATCCGCGCACCGCCGGCGAAGCGGAGGCGGGGGAGCAACTCGAAGTCGGCCATGACGTAGGCGCCCGTCGTGGTCTGGTCGGCCACGTAGTTGTCGGGACGGAACGTCGCCTCCTGGATCTCGAACTGCCGCGGGCCGAGGCCGATATTGTCCGGCGTGAAGATCCCGTCGGGCGACGCCGCCTTCACCTCATCCGGAATCGATCGGTTGGGGATGAACCGGAACCGCCGGCTGAGCACGTCCCGGTCGCGGGCGAGGCGCGACGCGCCGACCTCGATCGTGCCTGCCTGTCCGTTCACCCGCATGGGGAACTGCACGTCGAAGTTGAGGTTGACCGCGTCTTCCGTGAGGTCCTGGTGGAAGATGCTCCCGCTCTGGATGAAGTTGTCCCACAGGAAGACCCCGCCGGACTCACGATACAGCACCTCGCGCGTGTTCGGCTCGTAGCGGCCGGCGCGCGAGTAGGCGCCCTTCCACTCCACGGTCGTCCCGCCGAGGGCGTTGAAGTAGTGCTTCCCGCTCAGGCGGCCCTGGGCGAGCGAGTTCTCCACGTACTGGATTCGCGTATTCCGCTGGTCCGTGTTCGAGTCGAGGTTGAAGCCCTCGAGAATGCGCGCCTGGTCTTCGGTGACGCGGTTGAGGAGCCCGTTGAACGAGATCCGGTGGCTCGGTGCGAGCGGGTAGTCCACGTTCAGCAGGCCGCCGAGGGTGACCGTGCGCGTCGACTGGTCGCCCGCGTAGTCGACTTCGGGATCGGCGAGGCCGGACGAAGCGAACACGCGTTCCACGTAGCCGTCGCGACGGTTCCACGAATCGTCCCAGTGCGCGGTGGCGAGGATGCCCACGTCCCTTGACGCGACCGGAAACTCGGTGGCGAAGGCGAGTTCGCCGCTGCGCCCGAAGGGGAGGTCGCGCGGCGTGCCGGCCCACCCCGGAGCGAACGCCTCCCCGATCGCTTCCAGTTCTTCCCGGCTCAGGTTTCCGCGGTTGACCGGCCTGTCCATCGGCAGGATGTCGGGGAGGCCGCGCCGTCCGTCGTCGATGCCGAGGAAGTCGAGTCCCGCGCCGCCGTAGTCGAGGCCGCTCTTGCCGGTCGTCGCCGTCTCCATGCCGGTCCCGAGCCCGACCTTGAAGAAGTTCTCTCCCGGGACCTTGCGCGTCTCGATCTGGACGAGGCCGCCGGCGTAATCGGCCGGCTGCCGGGGGAGATAGCTCTTCGAGGTGGAGACGCTCTCGATGAAGCTGGCCGGCACGAGGTCGAGCGGGACGGCCTTGCGGTCCGCGATCGGTGAGGGCATGACCGCGCCGTCGAGCGTCGTGTTGCCGTAGCGTTCGCCGAGGCCGCGCACGAAGACGAACTTCTTGTCGACGATGGAGACGCCCGGGACGCGCGCCATCGCCGCGGCCGCATCCGAGTCGGGCGAGTCGGAGATCTGCTCGCGGCCGATCGCGTCCGTGACGGCGGCGGCGGTCTGCCGGTTCTCGAGGACGGCGGAAGCGGTGCCCCGCTGGTCCGCCACGGTCACCGTCAGGTCGTTCAGTTCGATCGCCTGCGGCGGCAGCGAGATGTCCAGGGTCGCGACGTCGCCGGCCACGACGAGGACACCGGTGATCGTCTTGGTGGCGTACCCGATGAGGCGGGCGGTCACGCTGTACGTGCCGGCAGGCAGGGAAGACAGCGTCCAGCGACCGTCGACATCGCTGAGGGTGCCCGTGTTCAGCGATGGTATGGAGATCTGCGCCAGACTCAGCGGCCGCGCGGTGTCCTCATCGACGATGCGGCCGGAGATGCGCCCTCGCGCCTCGTCCTGCGCGGCGACCGTCGTCGCCAGGCCGAGCAGGAGAAGGGCGGAAAGCACCGCGAGTCCCGCCCGAAACCGGGGTCTGCGTTGTCGTCCGGAACTGGTCATGAAGTTGGTTTCTCCGGGAATATTCGACTGCGGGGCCTGCTACCGGCGGAAAGGATAGGCGGGTCGGGTAACGCCCCAAGACAGGAAGCGTCACGAGTTTGTCACAGGTTCCACGGCGAACGCGTCACGCGGCCGGGGCGTTTACGCTATGGTTACAAATTAGTTACGATACCAACGGCAGGTGCGACCCAGGATTCCCCCGGATCGGGTCCGAAGCGCGGACGAATTCACAGGACGAATTCACAGATTGCGGGAGCCTGCGGCATGGTGACGATGGCGGACGCACAGATCCTGGTAGTGGACGACGAGCCGGACATCCTCAGCGTACTCGTGTATCACCTGAGTCGTGAAGGATACCGGGTGACCACGGCCGTGAACGGCCAGGGGGCGCTGACGACGGCGGACGCCGAGCGCCCGGACCTCATCATCCTCGACCTCATGCTGCCGGGGATGGACGGATACGAGGTGTTGCAGCGGCTCAAGCGCGCCGACCGCACGAACTCGATCCCCGTCATCCTGCTCACGGCGAGGCGAGAAGAGGAAGAGAGGGTCAAGGGATTCGAGGTCGGGGCCGACGACTACATCACGAAGCCGTTCAGCGCGCGCGAACTCACGCTCCGCGTGGAGGCGCTGCTGCGGCGCGCGAAGGCGGAACCGGTCTCCGTCTCGCGGAGGATCGCGGTGGGTCCCGTGGAACTCGACCGCGAGGCGCACCGGGCCTTCTCGGAGGGCGCCGAGGTCGACCTGACGCCGCTGGAGTACCGCCTGCTCGAAGTGCTGCTCGAGCGGCGGGGACGGGTGCAGAGCCGCCGCCAGCTGCTCCAGGCCGTCTGGGACACGAACGCGGCGATCGAGACGCGCACGGTCGACATGCACGTCGCCCGCCTGCGGACGAAGCTCGGGGGCGCCGCCCCCCTGATCGAGACGGTTCGAGGGATCGGCTACCGGTTCCGGGCTCTCGACAAGTAGCTCGCGCGCCGTGAGACTCGCGAACCGCTTTTTTCTCGCCGCGGCGGCGGTTCTCCTGGTGGCGTATGTCGCCGCCTGGTTCCTGTTCGGGCTCGACGCGATCGGGATCGCCGTCGAATCGGCCGTGTTCGGCGTCATTCTCATCCTGCTCTGGCCCGCCACCCGGCTGGCGGCCCGCCGGATCGAGGCGGAAGTCGACCAGGCTCGGGAGGCCGTGGACCGCATCGCTTCCGGCGATCTCGATCCTTCCGGCTCTCCGGCCGCTGCGGGGCCGGTGGGTTCCCTGAACCGGGCGATCGACCGCATGGCGGGCGAGGTGAGGGACCGCGTGGCGCAGTCCGAACGCGAGTCCAGCGACCTCCGGATCCTGTTCGACGGGCTGGAGGACGGGCTCGCCTTCATCGACCGCGACGGGCTCGTGAGCCTCTGCAACCCCGCGTTCGAGCGCTGGGCGGGGCGCGACGTCTCGCCGGGCGTTCGCATCGGCACGCTCTTCCGCTCCCCCCGCGTCATCCATGCGGTGAGCGCCGCGCGGCGGGGCGAGTCCACGACCGTCGAGGTCGAACTCGGCGAGCATACCGTGCTGATGTCGACCCGTCCCCACCGCTCGGGCGCGGTCATCGTGCTGCACGATCTCACCGTGATGCGGCGTCTCGAAGGGGTCCGGCGCGATTTCGTCGCGAACGTGTCCCACGAACTCAAGACCCCGCTGACGAGCGTCGTCGGTTTCGCGGAGGCACTCTCGGAGGGCGAACTCGATGCCGGTCACGCGCGCGATTTCGCCCGGCGCATCCTCGTCAACGCGACGCGCATGCGACACCTGGTGGAGGACCTCCTCGATCTCTCGCTGCTGGAGTCCGGCAGTTGGAGTCCCGAGCCGCAGCCGGTGTCGGTGGGGGCCGTCGCCCTGGAGGTCTGGGAGACGCTCTCGCCCCGGGTGCGGGGAGAGGAGGTGACGCTGGACGTCTCCGGCACGCAGGAGCCCGCGTACGCGGACCCGGACGCGATCCGGCAGGTGCTGCGCAACCTCCTGGACAACGCGGCGCGCTACAGCGATGACGACCCGAACATCGCCGTGCGGATCCGGTCCGACGGGGAGTTCCAGCGCGTCGAGGTCACGGACGGGGGGCCGGGAATCCCGTCGGTGCACGTGGAGCGCGTGTTCGAGCGCTTCTACCGGGTCGACCCGGCGCGTTCGCGCGCCCGCGGGGGCACCGGACTCGGACTCGCGATCGTCAAGCACTTCGTCGAGGCACATGGGGGCGAGGTCGGCATCGACAGCGCACTCGGCAGCGGGACGACGGTGTGGTTCACCCTGCCGGTCGCGGCGGCCGTCGCCGACGAGGAGACCGTCGATGTCCCGGCCTAGCGGTCGCGCGCTGGCGGTTCTGGCGCTCCTCTCCGCCTGGGGCTGCGGGGCCGGCGGAGGCGGCGGCGCCTCGTCGCGGCTCATCGAGATCGACGGCTCGAGCACCGTGTTTCCGATCAGCCAGGCGATGGCCGAGGAGTTCCAGATCGCCGGCGGACGCGCGGTCCGCGTGTCGGTCGGCGTCTCCGGCACGGGCGGCGGGTTCCAGAGGTTCTGCAACGGCGAGACCGACATCACGAACGCGTCGCGGCAGATCAACGAAGCCGAGGCGGCGGCCTGCCGGGCGGAGGGCATCGAACCGGTCGAACTCCAGATCGCCCGGGACGGCCTCACGCTGGTCGTGCACCCCTCCAACGACTGGGTCGCCTGCGTCAGCGTGGCCGAACTCCGGCGCGTATGGACGCCCGGGTCCGGGATCGAGAGATGGAGCCAGTTGCGCCCGGAATGGCCGGATGAGGAGCTGAAGCTGTACGGCCCCGACACCGACTCGGGCACCTTCGACTACTTCACGGCCGCCGTGGTCGGCGAGGCGGGCGCGAGCCGTAGCGACTACACCGCCAGCGCCGACGACAACGTGCTCGTCGGGGGGGTGAGCGGCGATCCGGGCGCGCTCGGCTACTTCGGCTACGCGTACTTCGAGGACAACCAGGAGCAACTGCGCGCGATTGAAGTCGACGGTGGCGACGGTTGCGTCGCGCCGTCCCGCGAAACGATCCTGAACGGTACGTATACGCCGCTCGCTCGGCCGATGTACATCTACATTCGGCGTGACGCGCTCGACCGGCCGGAGGTCCGGGCGTTCGTGCACTTCACCCTCGAGCACGCGGCGACCCTGATCCCGGAGACGGGGTACATACCGCTCGAGCCGGAAGCGTATGCGGAAATCCGAGCCCGGATCGGCTAGCCGCCACACCAGGGTCGGCGAGCGCCTCATCGGGGCGCTCCTCTTCGCCTCCGGAGCGCTCTCGATCGTGGCGACGGTCGGGATCGTCGTCGTGCTGCTCACCGAATCGCTCGGCTTTTTCGCCGAGGTTTCCCCCGTCGAGTTCCTCGCGGGGACGCGATGGTCTCCGGACCTCGTGCCGCGGTCGTTCGGCATCCTCCCGCTCGTCAACGGAACCTTTCTCGTCGCGGCCGGCGCGGCGCTGATCGCGCTCCCGGTCGGACTCGCGACGGCCATCTATCTGAGCGAGTTCGCATCGATCCGGACGAAGCGGACCGTCAAGCCGGCGCTCGAGATTCTCGCGGGGATCCCGACGGTCGTCTACGGCTATTTCGCCGTGATCCTCGTCACGCCGGTCCTTCGGACGCTCTTTCCGGGGGTCGGGGTCTTCAATGCCGCGAGCGCCGCCATCGTCGTGGGCATCATGATCCTGCCGATGGTGTCGTCGCTCTCCGAGGACGCGCTGAGCGCCGTCCCCGGCTCTCTGCGCGAGGCCGCGTACGGCGTCGGGGCCACCCGGTTCGAGGTGGCGACCCGGATCGTGGTCCCAGCGGGCCTGCCCGGCATCGCCGCCAGCTTCATCCTCGCGATCTCCCGCGCCATCGCCGAGACGATCGTCGTGACGCTGGCCGCGGGGGCGACGCCGGGGATGACGCTGGACCTGCTCCAGAGCGTTCAGACGATGACGGCCTACATCGTGCAGGTGAGCCTGGGCGATGCCCCCTCCGGGTCGATCGAATACCGGACCCTGTTCGCCGTCGGCCTCCTTCTCTTCCTCATCACGCTGGCCCTCAACCTGCTGAGCCAGCGCATGACGACGCGTTTCCGGGAGAGCTTCCGGTGAGCCCCGGGGCGCCCCGCGGGGGCCGGTTCGACACGCGGCTCGAGGCCCGCCGCCGGGCCGGGATCCGGTTCATGTGGCTGTGCCGCCTCGCGGTCGCCTTCGGGGTCGCGTCCCTCGTCGTCCTCCTCGTGAGCCTCGCGGCGGACGGACTCCCGGCGCTCTCCTTCGAGTTCCTGACCAGCTACCCGTCCCGCTTCCCGGAGCGGGCCGGGATCCGCTCCGCGATCCTCGGGAGCGCGTGGATGCTCGCGCTCGTCGCCGTGATGTCCTTCCCGCTCGGCGTCGGCGCGGCGCTGTATCTCGAGGAGTACGCCCCGACGAACCGCTTCACGACGCTCCTGAAGACGAACATCGCGAACCTCGCCAGCGTGCCCTCCATCGTGTACGGCATCCTCGGACTCGCCGTGTTCGTCCGCTTCCTGGCGCTGGAACGGAGCCTGCTCGCGGGAGCGGCGACGCTGTCGCTGCTCGTGCTTCCGATCGTGAACATCGCCGCCCGCGAGGCGATCCGCGCCGTTCCGGACTCGCTGCGGGAAGCCGCCTACGCGCTCGGCGCCACGCGCTGGCAGGCCATCCGCCACCACGTGCTCCCGGCGGCCATGCCCGGCATCCTCTCCGGCACCATCCTCGGCCTCTCGCGGGCGGGGGGAGAGACCGCCCCGCTGCTCATCATCGGGGCGCTGACGTTCATCGCCTTCGATCCACTCTCGCCCATGGATCCCTTCACGGCCCTGCCGATCCAGATCTTCAACTGGACCACGGATCCGCGCGGGGAGTTCCATGCGCTGGCGGCAGGGGCCATTGTGGTACTGCTGGGCGTGCTGCTCATGATGAACGCGGCCGCGATTCTGATTCGTAACCGATTCGAGAGGTGACGGTGGCTCCGGAAGCGGTCCTCGAGACCGTCGGACTCGGCGTTCGCTACGGCGAGACGCGGGTGATTGAGGACATCTCGCTCACGATACCGAAACGGCGGGTGGTCGCCTTCATCGGGCCCTCGGGCTGCGGCAAGAGCACGCTCCTGCGCTGCTTCAACCGCATGAACGACCTCGTGCCGACGGCCCGCGTCACGGGCCAAGTTCTTTTCCGGGGCCGGGACCTCTACGCACCCGGTGTCGAACCGGCCGATGTTCGGCGCGCCATCGGGATGGTCTTCCAGAAGCCGAACCCGTTTCCGAAGTCGATCTTCGAGAACATCGCGTTCGGCCTGCGGATCAACGGGTTCCAGGACGACATCGGGGATCGGGTGGAGGCGTCGCTCCGCGCGGCCGCGCTCTGGGACGAGGTGAACCACCGGCTCGACGCGGACGCCCTCGGGCTCTCGGCCGGACAGCAGCAGCGGCTCTGCATCGCGCGGGCGCTGGCCGTGGAACCGGAGGTTCTCCTCATGGACGAGCCGGCGAGCGCGCTCGACCCGATCGCGACCGGCCGCATGGAGGATTTGATCGGAGAACTGCGGGGAGACTACACGATCGTGATCGTGACCCATAACATGCAGCAGGCCGCGCGCATCAGCGACGACACGGCCTTCCTCTACATGGGCGAACTCGTCGAGTACAAGGAGACGCAGCGCTTGTTCACCAATCCCGAGGACGAGCGGACCGAGGCCTACATCACGGGCCGGCGGGGCTGACGGACCGGCCGCGATCGATGTCCTTCAGGCAATTCGACGACCGGGTCAGCGACGTCACGCGGACGCTGCACCAGATGGCGCACGACATCGAGCAGCTGGTTCAGCGCGCGGTGGCGCTCGTGGGACAGCCCACGGTCGACGCGGAGGCGATTCGGGAGGCCGACGACGCCATCGACCGGGCCGAGGTGGAGGTCGAGGAGTCCACGGTGGAGATCCTCGCGCTCCACCATCCGGTGGCGAGCGACCTGCGCGTGCTCGTCACGGTTCTCAAGATCAACAACGACCTCGAGCGGATCGGTGACCACGCGGTCAACATCGCCGAAGCGGCCGAACGGCTGGCGAAGGCCGAGAAAAAAGTGCCGGTCCCGCCGGAACTCGACGAGATGAGCCGCATGGCGAGGGCGATGCTGCGGGATGCGCTCGACGCGTTCGTGCACCGGAACGCGGACGCCGCACGCTCCGTGATCGCGCGCGACGACCGGCTGGACCAGCTCCAGGACTCACTGAGCCGGGTGATGATCACCCATATGCCGGAGTACAACCTGTCCGGGTGCCTGCAGGTCATCCTCATCGGCCGCAATCTCGAGCGGATCGGCGACCTCGCGACGAATATCGGGGAGGATGTCGTCTACATGGTCCAGGGAATCACGATCCGGCACCAGGAGGGCCCGCCGGACCCGGCACAGGGCAGCGCAGGACGCTGAGCCGCCGTCAGCCTGCCGCCCGTCAGCCTGCGCGTCAGTGCGAGGCGTCCCAGTGGTCGTCGACCTTGCGGCGGCGTTTCCGGACCGCCTTCAGCATCCGGCTTTGGTAGTCGATGGAGCGCTCGCCCGGGGCGGGTTCGCACAGCACGTACTCTCCGGTCGGCCGCAACTCCCAGGCCCGCTGGTTGTCGCGAAGGGCGAAGCGCAGCGTCTTGCGGAGGCGCTTCCGGATCCGCTTGTCGCGGACCGGGAGCAGCACTTCGACGCGGTCGTCGAGGTTCCGGCGGCGCCAGTCCGCGCTCCCGATCCACACCTCGGGATTCCCGTCGTTCCCCCACCAGAAGATCCGGTCGTGCTCCAGGAACCGTCCGACGATGCTCCGTACGCGAATGTTCTCGCTGAAGCCGGGGATCCCGGGGCGGAGCCGGCACTGGCCGCGGACGATGAGGTCGATCTTCACGCCGGCGGCAGACGCCGCGTATAGGGCGCGGATCACCTTCGGGTCGTCGAGACCGTTCAGCTTCATGATCATGCGCCCCTTCCGGCCCGCCTCGACGTGGGCAATCTCGCGCTCGATCCGGGCGGTGAGGGCCCGGCGCAGGTCGCGGGGCGCGACGACGAGTTCCTCGTACTCCTGGTCGGGGGCGTAGCCGGTCAGGTAGTGGAAGAGGTTCACCGCGTCGCGGCCGATCTCCGGACGCGCCGTGAGGATTCCCATGTCCGCATAAATCTGAGCCGTCTCGGAGTTGTAGTTGCCGGTGCCGATGTGGCAGTAGGTGCGGATCTCGTCCCCTTCCTCGCGGACGACGAGCGCGACCTTCGCGTGCGTCTTCAGCCCGACGAGGCCGTACGTCACGTTGACGCCCGCCTCCTCCAGCACGGAGGCCCATTCCATGTTGTCGGCCTCGTCGAAGCGGGCCGTGACCTCCACGAGCACGGCGACCGCCTTGCCCGCCTCGGCCGCCCGGACGAGCGCGGCGATGATCCGGGAGTGCTCCGCCGTCCGGTAGAGCGTCTGCTTGATGGCCACGACCGCGGGGTCCGCGGCGGCCTCCTCGACGAACCGCTGCACCGTCGCGGTGAAGGACTCGTACGGGTGGTGCACCATGAGGTCGCCAGCCCGGATCACCGTGAAGATGTCGGGTCGGTCCTCCGTCTCGCCCTCGCGGATCAGGCGCGGCGGGATCATCGGCTCCCAGGGTTCGTGCCGGTGCTCCCACGGGCCCTCGGCCGCGATCTGCCAGAATCCCGACATCTCGAGCAGGCCCGGGATCTCGTACAGGTCCTCCTCGTCCAGCTCGAGCTGACGAACGAGGAACTGCCGCACGTCATCGGGCATGCCCGGCTCGACCTCGAGACGAACGACGCGCGCGAAGCGCCGCTCGCGAAGCTCCTCCGAGATCATCTGCAGGAGGTCGTCCGCCACCTCTTCGTCCCGGGCCACGTCCGCGTTGCGGGTGACCCGGAAGAGGGAAGCGCTCTCGATCTTCATCCCCCGGAAGAGTTCGCCCGCGAAGTGCCGCACGACCTGCTCGACGGGGACCACGTGCCCGCTCTCCGGGAGTTCGACCCAGCGCAGCGCGGTGGGGATCTTCACCCGAGCGAAGTGGCGGGTTCGCCGTTCCGGGTGCTCCAGCATCAGGGCGAGCGAGAGGCTCATGTTGGAGAGGAACGGGAACGGGTGTCCCGGATCGACGGCCAGCGGCGTGAGGACCGGGTAAATTCTATCCACGAACACGCGACGCACCTGCTCGCGTTCCTCCTCGCTCAGATCGTCGAAGTCGCGCACCGCGATGTCGAGTTCCGCCGCGAGGCGCGGCTGGAGATCGTCCTCCCAGACCTGGGCCAGCCGGGTCCGCATGGTGCGGACGCCCTCACGCACGAGATCGAGCTGTTCGGCGGGACCGCGGCCATCCGGCGATGGCTTCACCACGCCCGCGCCGAGCACGCGCTTGAGGCCGCCGACCTGCTTCATCACGAACTCGTCGAGGTTGTTCTCCGTGATGGCGAGGAAACGGAGCCGCTCCAGCAGCGGGGTCCGCTCGTCCATGGCCTGGTAGAGCACGCGCCAGTTGAAGTCCAGCCAGCTGAGTTCCGCGTTGAAGTAGAGCGACGGGTGGTTCGGCTTCGCGTCATCCGGAACCGGCGTCGGAATCGCCGCTCTCGGCAGCACCGGGACGCCCTTTACGCGGTGGCCGAACTCCGGGTCGGACGGACGGGGAGCGGAGTCGGCGTCGCGCTCCGGGGCTGGCGCGGGCTCGACCGGCAGCGGCGCCTCACGCGGCGGAGAAACCCCGCCCGGACGGCGGCTCCCGTGGTGGACCCACGGGCGGCGCGAAATCTCGTTCGACTCGGACGACATGCGGCTCTCCCGACCCCTCTCTCCTGGTCCCCTCGCCCGCCATTTGCGGACGCAGGGCCCGTAATATAAGCCCGAAGCCGCCTTTTCCGCTCGTTTCGGACCTCCCGGCCGGTAGGTCTCAGTCGGAGGAGAGGTCGAAGGTGACGTACGGTTCGAGGCCGAAGATGCGGGCGAAGAGCTTCCCCTTCTTGCGCAGCGCCCACTGCTCGAGGAGCAGGCGTCCCCTGCGCTCGAGACGCAGTTCGAGCCGGTGTTCGTGCACCCGCGCCTCGACGCTGTGCACGCGCTGGAGGTGCTCGCGGTCGAGGGAGTCCGCGATGCGGAGGAGGGCGGCGAGCCTCTCCACCCGCCGGCGGTCGCGATCTTTCAGGTCGCGGTAGAGGTAGTGGCCGCGGCGGGGTTCGGCGCGCCGGTGGTAGCGCGCCACGAGGGCGACGAGAGGGAGTTCGTTCGGCGCGATCCCCGGGATCTCGCTGTGATGGATGAGGTAGAGCGAGTGCTTGTGGTGTTTCGCGTAAGAGATGTGCTGCCCGATGTCGTGCAGCATCGCTCCCGCCAGCAGGATCCGCCGGTCGCGCGGTTCCAGGCCGTGGACGTCGGCGAGCTGGTCGAACAGGGAGACGGCGAGCGACGCGACGTGTCTTCCGTGGTCCTCGTCGAAGAGGTATCTGCGCCCGAGCGTGAGCGCCCCCTCGTGGACGATCCGCTCCAGCCGCCCGAAACCGGCCCCGCTCGTCAGCTCATCCACGAGGTCGAAGAGCACCCCCTCCTTCACGCCGACTCCGGGGACGAGGATCTGCTCGGCTCCCGCGAGTTCGGCGACGCGGTCGTACACGATCGCGGCGGGGAGAATCACATCGGCCCGATCCTCGCGCAGACCCAGCCGTCCGATGCGCTGGCTGTAGGAGAGGTGGGAGAACTCCTCGATCGCCATCGCGAGCTCCGCCCGCGTGATGCGGCGGGTCCCGTCGGCGGCGCGGTGGCCCGCGAGGCGGGCGAGCTCCTCGATGTTGCCGCCGGTGGCGATCAGCTGGACCGGCGTCCAGTGCTTGCTCGCGTGCGGAATGCGGAGGGTGGCGGCGTACTCCGCGAGCAGGTTCGCGAAGTGCGCGGGGGCATCGTCCGCCCCCGTGAGTTCCTCGAGCAGCCGCACCGACCCCATCCGGTGCGACTCGCTCCACATGATCCCGGACCGGTCCGCGAGGGAGACTTCCACGCTCCCGCCGCCGAGATCCACGAGCATCCACTTCGAGTCGCCGAAGTCGATACGCCGCTTCGCGGACGTCCACACGAACCGCGCTTCATCCGTACCGGAGATGAGATCGAGCCGGATCCCCGCCTCCTCTTTCACGCGGCGGACGAGATCCGCGCCGTTGCGGCTCTCCCGCACCGCGCTCGTGGCCACGGCGCGCACGTGGTCGATGCCCAGGCGGTCGATCTCCTCCCGGAAGCGCCGGAACCCCTCGACGGTCCGGTCGATGGCGGAGGGCGACAGTTCGCCGGTGAGGAAGGCCGAGTGTCCCAGCCGGACGGGGACCCGCTCCGAGGCCAGTTCGATGTAGCGGTTCGGGTCGCTGAACTCGGCCGCGACGAAGCGGAACGCGTTCGATCCCACATCGATGGCGGCGACGCGCAGCGGGAACGGAAGCGGCTCCCGGCCGTCGGCGGTCTCGCGTGGCAGTGGTGGCGTCGTGCGCTGCATCCTCCAACGTACCCGAATCGGTGGCGGCGCGCCCCACCCCCGGCCCGCTCCTACCGCCAGCCCCCGGCCGAAGGCATCTTGGTACCTTACGATCAGATGCCGGAGGTTCCGAATGTCTTCCATCACTTCAGCGGCGACCGCATCCCGACGCTTCCGACTCGCCCGTAACGCGTGCTTCCTGCTCGTCTTCCTGGCCTCCCCGACGCCGGCGGCGGGCCAGAGCGAGACGATCGCCTTCACCGGCGCCTCGGTGATCGATCCGGGGACCGCCGGCGTCCTCTCGAACGCGACGGTCGTCGTGCGGGACGGGGTCATCGTCTCCGTGGAGGAGGGCGGCGAGGCGCCCGCCGCGGCGCGGGCGATCGACCTCGGCGGCCGCTTCCTCGTCCCCGGCCTCATCGACGCGCACGTCCACATCGGGACGCTCGAGGCGGCCCGCCGGGCGCTGCAGTCCGGCGTCACGACGGCGCGCAGCATGGGGGCGGGGTTCTTCGCCGATGTCGGCCTGCGGGAACTCTTCCGGCACGGGGAGCTGGAGGGGCCGGAGATCCTCGCCGCGGGCTACCATGTGCGGCCCCGCCCGGCGGAGGGACTCTTCCTCGATGAGCCGGGGCTCGGCGATCTCCTCGGACGCGACGTGCGCGGCCCCGAGGCCATGGGACGGGTGGCGCGGGCGATGCTCGATCGCGGCGTGGACTTCGTCAAGGTCAACGCGACCGAACGCGCGGGCCTGCCGGAGACCGACCCCCGCAAGCCGTTCTTCACGGAGGACGAACTGTCGGCGCTCGTGGCCGAAGCGGCGGAAGGCGGCGTCCCGGTGGCCGCGCACGCGCACGGAGACCGGGGCGGCCGGGCCGCGGTCGCGGCGGGCGTGCGGAGCATCGAGCACGGGACGTACCTGCGTGACGAAACGCTCCGCCTCATGCGGGAGCGGGGCACCTACCTGGTGCCGACGATCGCCGTCGTGTCGGATCTCACCGTCCCCGGCGGCGACTACGACGACCCGGTGCTCCAGGTCCGCGGACGACACATGCTCCCGCGGGTCCGGGAGACGGCGGCCGCCGCCCACGCGCTCGGGGTGCCGATCGTCGCCGCCACGGACACGGGTTACGGGTCCGAGAGCGTCCTTCGGATGAGCCACGAACTGATCGAATTCACAGGGATCGGAATAAGCGAGATCGAGGCGATCCGGGCCGCGACCACCGTCGCGGCGGAGTTGCTCGGCATCGCGGATCGGACGGGGCGGGTGGCCCCGGGCTTCGAGGCGGACCTCCTCGTCCTCGACCGGAACCCGCTCGACGACATCGGCCAGTACCAGGATGTCCTGTTCGTCATGAGCGACGGGACCATCGCCCTCGACCGGCTCGACTTCCGCGCGGACGCCATCGGGGGTCGGCGCGTCCCGGACGCGGATTGACGATGAGCGAGATCGGACAACTGGGGTACCTGGCGCTCCTCGCCTTCCTCGCCCCCTTCGGGGCCCACCGGCTGCGTCTGCTCTGGCTGCGGATGCGCCGGCCCGCCAGGGCGGAGGCGCCCGCCTGGCCCGGCCGGCTTCCGGTCGTCACGGTGCAGCTGCCGGTCTTCAACGAAGCGAACGTCGTCGAACGGCTCATCGATGCGGCCTGCCGTCTGCGCTATCCCGCGGACCGCCTCGAAATCCAGCTGCTCGACGACTCGGACGACGACACGGTGGCGATCGCGGCGCGGCGGGTGCGCGAGTGGCGGGCGCGCGGGATCGACATCCGGCACGTCCGGCGGGGGACCCGCGAGGGTTTCAAGGCCGGCGCGCTCGCCCACGGCGTATCCCTCGCCCGCGGCGACTTCCTGCTCGTGCTGGACGCGGACTTCGTTCCGCCTCCGGAGCTGATCCGCGATTTGCTCCCCCCCTTCGCGGACCCCGGCGTGGGGGCCGTGCAGGCGGCCTGGGACCACCTCTCGCCCGACGCGAGCTGGCTGACGCGGGCACAGGCGCTCTTCCTCGACGCGCACTTCGCCATCGAGCACGAAGCGCGATACCGGGCCGGCCTCTTCTTCAACTTCAACGGTTCCGGCGGAATGTGGCGCAAGGCGTGCGTACAGGCGGCCGGGGGCTGGCAGAGCGACACCCTGACGGAGGACGTCGACCTCAGCTACCGCGCCCAACTCGCGGGCTGGCGATTCGTGTACCGCGACGACGTCCGGGTTCCCGCCGAGCTGCCCGCGAGCCTGCGCGCCGTGGAGATCCAGCAGAGCCGGTGGACGCAGGGCGGCATCCAGAGCGCGAAGAAGCTCCTGCCGCGGATCTGGCGCGCTCCCGTCCCGGCGGCGATCAAGTTCGAGGCGACGGCCCATCTCGCGGGACACGTCGTCCATCCGCTGACGCTCACGATGGCGGCGGCGCTCGCGGGCGCCGGGTGGGCGACGGCGACCGGCTTCGGTCTCCCCACCGCGGTGCACGTGGCCGCCGTGCTCCTCGCCACGGTCCCGTTCGTGCTCTTCTACGGCTCCGCCGGGTGGATCCGCGCGCGGGGACGGCTTGGGCGCCGCATCGTCGAAGCCCTGCTCCTCGGGCTGGGGCTCGGGGTGCCCCTCACCTTCGCCGTGGCACGGGCCTGCCTCGGGACCCGGACGCCCTTCGCCCGCACGCCGAAACGCGGCTTCCACCCCGTCGTGGCGTATCGTGCCCGGCTCTCGGGCGCGCCGGCGCTTCTGCGCCTCGTGCTCGCCGCCGCGCTCGCCGGCGCCGTCGTGAACACGGCGTTCGCCGGATCACCCGCCGTCCTCCCCTTCACCGCGCTCTTCGCCGCGGGCTACGCGCTCACGACGCACGAGTCCCTGCGGAGACCCTCCCCGACGCCCGCCGCGCCGGCCGCGTAAGCCGTCCCGGCCGCCCAGGCCGTCCCAGGCCAGGAGGGCCAGCGGCGGCCCGTGGATCAGCCAGACCAGCCACGCGGGTTCCGGCCACGCCCCCGTGGCGAGGTAGGCATCCCTGCCGGCGTACGCGAGGAACACGGTCCCGCTGAACAGGAGCCACCCCCGATTCGCCGAGAGACACGCGAAGGGGAGCACCCAGAGCAGATACCACGGGTGGAGGGTCGGAGAGAGGAGGAGGGCGGCTCCGATCGTCCACAGGAGGGCGCGCTCCAGCGGCCAGCGGCGGAGCGCGGCGCGCAGCGCGATGGCGCCGACGATCGCCGCGCCGATCCATTTCGCGAGATCCGGATGCCCCGGCAGCCGCTCGAGCACCCGGTAGAGGCCGCCGTTGAACGCCCAGATGTCCGCGTAGGTCCGCAGGCCGTCGAAGAGGGCCGGCCCCGCGCCGATGTAGGGCAGGTAGAGCAGGAGGGGCACGAGGACGCCGGCGGCGAGCGCCCCGGCGCCGCGCAGCCGGAAGAGCGCCGGGAGCGCGGCGAGGGGAGCGAACTTCACCGCCCCGCCGAGCCCGAGAAGCGCCCCGGACCGCCACGCCGGGGCCGCCGCGCTGCCGGCCAGCACGACGGCGCCCAGCATGGGCGCGACGCCGAGCGGATCCAGGTGCCCGCTCCACGCCACTTCGACGATGACGAGCGGCGACCAGAGCCAGAGCACGAGCGGGACCACGCTCCGGCCCGACGAAAGCCGGTCGATGAGCCGCGCAACGAGCAGATCGGCCGCGAGCCACCCCAGCTTGAAGATCCACCACGCGGGGCCGGCCGCGGCCAGGAGCGCGAACACGATCTGGGCCCCCGGCGGATAGATCGTGGGGACGTCCGCGTGATTGATGAGCGGCCACCACGCGGTGCGCAGCTCTTCGAGCGCGGACGCCGAAGGGGGGTGCGCGTAGGGATTCACTCCGTTGGACTGAACCCAGCCGTCCCAGATGTACCGGTAGATGTCTTCGGAGAGGGTCGGCGCCGCGGGGAAGACGCCCGCCCGGAGGGCGATCCCGGCGGTCCATGCGTGCCGGCGGATCGAACCCGCCCGGTGCGGGGCGGCGGCGTGGCGGACCGCCCCGAGATAGGCCGCGAACGCCACGATCCACAGCGGAATCGCCGGCCACGGCGTACCGGATCCACCCCAGGCGATTCCCCAGAGCGCCGCCGCCTGGACGGCCACGAGGAACCAGAGCCGGCCTGCGCCGGCGTCAGCGGGCGAACCCGCCGGGGTCACCGCCGAGCCGAACCGAAGAGCTGTTGCAACATGGGCTCAGGAAGTTCGACGGCCCGCTCGATGACGAGCTCCACCGTTTCTTCCATGATCACCGGAGCCGTGTCGTACTTCTCGTCGTCGAGTCTGAAGGAGAGCCAGCCGCGCACGAGGTCGTCGGCGACCGGTTCGGCGACGACCACGATCTGCCACCGGCGTTCCCCGTCGTCGAGACTGCCGATGGCCGTCTCCTGGCCTGCTTCATCCCACATCCGCAATTGGGGGCGTCCTTCGTCCGCCATTCAATCGGTCTCCGGGGCCTCCCCCTCCTCGGAACGCTGCCGCCACAGGCCCATCAGGTACTCCTCGTACTCCTCAGGGGCGGCTTCGTAGTCGCGGCACCAGGTCTCGAAATCGGGGAGCGGCACGCTCTCCCGCAGTCGCTTGGTCGCGAGTCGGACCTTCGTCTGAAACCCCAGGCGCTCCTGACCGGAAGTCTGCGCCCGAGCTTCCTCCTCCACGAGTTCGTAGATGCGCTCTTCGGAAAGGGAGAGGAATACTTCGGTGAGTTGAGCCGAGCAGTAGTCGGCGTATTTTGCCCGCAGCACGCCTTCGTCGGACTCCGATCCCTTCTCGGCATCCCGACGGGGCGCTGGACTCTCCGTATCGGAAGACACGGCTATACTCGGCTCGCAATCGCTGGCCAACCCCTCACCTCCCCACTCACCAACTCCCTGCGCGATTTAGCCCCGGGTGGGACGGGCGTCAACGGCTGGCGGCCCGCGGCACGGGCTGCGAAGACTGTGGCGGGGACCGCACTCCGCGACCGGGCCCGCGCTCGCGCGCTCGCCGGCCGCCTCTCTCAGCGGTGTCTCGAGGCGGGGGTTCTGAGTTCTTCGAAGATGATGCGGCGCGCGAGGACGTACTGTATGGCTCGCTCGAGGAACTCCGGATCTCGCTGGCGCACGGCCTCCACATCCGCAGCAAGCTCCTTCGGAAGATCCACGGCGACGTTGACGAGGCTACAGTCGGATGATGCCATCATGGTCAAGGACACACTCGCAAGAAATTCGAGGGTTTCGCTCTTTGTATCGGAACGGACCCCGGAGGTCCGCGGCAATCGGGGGCCGTGCATTTCCCGTCGCGCACTGAGGATAGGATCGACGCTCCCGCGCCTGCAAGCTTGCGACCCATCCGCTCTCGGATGGCGGGGTTGTGTATTGGGATCGTAACAGACTATGTCATCGTGCGTTACGTAACTGTCCAATGATCGTCCAAAACTCCCGATCATGTGTGGATTGTGTCGCGGATCCACTTCGCCGCCGTGCCGCTCCCGTGCCGCGTTCTTGCCCGTTACATGCGGAGATGAACGGACTGCGACGGCGGCTCGGGAGAACCGGAGCGCGCATGATTTTTTTCGAAAAATATCGATTGCCACCGATGGGCGGCCGGCTTGCCGGATGCTTCGCCGTTGGGGGTTTGGCGGCCCGTGCCGGAGGGGGCTCGACCGTGCGACCGGGGGAGCGGGCGGCTATGCTGTGCGCTCCAACTTCCGCGGGCTGGAGGAGGCGGGGGGCTGGCCCTTGAGACGGACGGAAACGGAGGGAAGCGAGTGACGGATTCCGCGCCTGGCGCGTTGATTCTCGGCGCCTCGAGCGGCTTTGGCGAAGCGGCTGCGCTCGCCTTCGCCGAAGCGGGTTACGACATCTACGGGGTGCACCTGGACCGGCGCGCGGGACTCGCGCACGTCGAGGAGATCCGGGAGCTGATCGAGTCGCGCGGACGGCGCGCGGCGTTCTTCAACGTGAACGCGGCCTCCCCGAAGAAGCGCGACAGGGTCCTGGACGAAATCGCGGAGAGCGCGGGCCCGGGCTCCGTGCGCGTGCTGATGCACTCCCTGGCCTTCGGAACGCTGCGCCCCTTCGTACCCGACGGCGCTCCCGGGATGAGCCCCGAGCAGATGAACATGACGCTGGACGTCATGGCCCATACGCTCGTCTACTGGACCCAGGGCCTGCTCGAGCGCGGCCTGATGGGCGAGGGCGGCCGGATCTTCGCCATGACCTCGTCCGGGGGCGACCGCGTGATCCCCTCCTACGGGGCCGTCTCCGCGGCCAAGGCCGCGCTCGAATCGCACTGCCGCCAACTCGCGCTCGAACTCGCGACGCAAGGCATCACCGTCAACTCGATCCGGGCCGGCGTGACGGATACGCCCGCGCTCCGCAAGATCCCCGGCGCGGAACACATGATCGCCGAAGCCGCGGCCCAGAACCCCCACGGGCGGCTCGGAACCCCGGAAGACGTGGCGCGCTGCATGGTCGCGCTCGCGATGCCGGAGACCGGGTGGATGACGGGGAACACGATCCGCGTGGACGGAGGCGAGGACTTCGTCGGCTCCCGGCCGCCCGGGAACTGAGGCACGTGGACCCCCGGCGACTGGCCGGACCGGCGGCGGAGGTGGCCCGGGAGATCGTCTCCGACGAGGTGGATTACTGGCGGCGCGAGGTCACCCGACCCTGGCGGACGGGACGGCCCGGGCGCTGGGCGGAGGTCGGCCGCTGGATCGGTACGGGCCTCGCGGTGGGCGCGACGGTGTGGGGCGTGATCGCCGCGGTGCAGGCGGAGCGCCTGCGGGACTAGCAGCCCGTCGCGGCGGCCGTGACGCCGTGCGCGACGCCTCGCGTCAGTTTCCGGGCAGGTTGATGACGATCTCGATCCGGCGGTTCCGCGCGCGTC
Organism: Gemmatimonadota bacterium; assembly: GCA_022825725.1. Lineage (GTDB taxonomy): Bacteria > Gemmatimonadota > Gemmatimonadetes > Palauibacterales > Palauibacteraceae > Palauibacter. The sequence continues at coordinate 47,869 of JAJDWE010000084.1, read as the reverse complement.
CTTCCTCCGTCTCGTTGCTCGCGATCGGGCGTTCCTCGCCGAGGCCGGTCGCCTCGACCCGCGAGGACGGGATGGGCACCCGCGCGAGCAGGTGTTCGCGCACCGCGATCGCCCGCCGCTGACTCAGCGCCTGATTCCCGCGCGTCCCGCCCTGCGCGTCGGTGTGCCCCTCGATTCTCAAGCTCGCCCCGGGAAAGGTCGTGATGACGCGCTGAACCTTCGTGAGGAGGGGATACAGCGCCTCGTCGATCTCGGCCTGCGCGGGCTCGAAGGTGAGGCCGAAGAGCCGGAGGACGAGCCGGTCTCCGACGAGCAGGACTTCGCCTTCCGAAGGCGTGAAGAGGCCTTGGACCTCGCGCAGCCGCGCCTCCCGCTCGCGTACCGCGAGCAGTTCGTCCCGGGCTCCCGTGAAACGCTGCTCGAAGTCGGCCAGGCGGGCCTCCAGCGAGGCCAGCCGGCCATCGAGTTCCGAAGCCCGCGCCCGTTCGGCGGCCAACTCGGCGCCCAGCCGCTCGTTGTCCGCCCGGAGGCTCGAGATGACCTCCGCGATGCGCGCAGTCGTCTCGCCGGCGTCGCTCCGGAGAGGCTCCACCCTCGCGGCTTCGGCCAGGCGGGCCAGGTCCGCCTCGTGCTCGTCGATGAGTCGTTCGACCGTCACATGGCGCCGGCGCACGCTGTCGAACAGGGCGGCAATGCGGTGCGCGCGGGTGAAGGCGGCGAACGCGGCCTCTCCGGCCCGCGCCGGCCCCTCCACCGGAGCGAGGCTCTCGATCTCCGCTTCCGCGCTCGCGAGGTGCGCCTCGCCCTCCCCGAACGCACCCGGCGACAACTCGCTCGCGCCCGCGTTCAGGGCGGCGGTCCGCGCCTGCATCGCCTCGCCCAGGAACTGGTCGCGCCGCGCCGCGCGGGTCGCCCGCCGGTAGAGCGTCGTCGCGCGATCCGCCCGCACGGCGACCTCTTCCATGTCCTCGCGTTCCAGCCGGCGGCCGGCCGTCTCCAGTTCGTTCTCGGCCCTCGCCCACCCCTGGACCGCGCGCGTCTCGGCCTCGGAGGCGCGGGCTTCCTCCCGGGCGGCGAGCACCGTCATGAAGTGCGGCCGGCCCGCAACCGCGATCCGCTCCGCCGCTTCGAGCCAGCGTCCGGCCTCGTCCAGCAACTCCTCGAACCGGGCATCCTCTCGGCCACCCCTCAGGCGCCGCGACGCGTCCTCCAACCGGTCCGCGGCGTCCTCGAACGACGAGGGCGCGAGGAGGTGGACCGCGCTCTCGCGCGCCTGGCCGAGCCGGACCTCGAGGGCCTGCAGCGAGGCGGCGCCTTCCTGGGCGGCGGCGGGACCGGGAAAGAGGAGGCAGGAGGCGACCGCGACGGCCGCGACAAGTCCTCCGAGCCTGACAAACGTCATGTCTTCCGTCATGTCTTCGGTAATCATCCATTCCACGATACGCAGGGCAGCGGGCACCTTTCAATCTCACTCCCGGGCCGCCAGATTGCGCCTCCCTTCGCGAATGAAATTCAGCCATGGGGAATCCCTTCATGAAACCACTCGTCGACGAGGTTCAGCAGGGCCCGATTCCGGCTCCCGCCAACGAACCTGTTTACGACTACGCCCCGGGCAGTCCGGAACGGGCCGCCCTCAAGGAAGAACTGCTTCGCCAGCGGGGCGAGGTCGTCGACATCCCGCTGATCATCGGCGGACGCGAGGTGCGGACGTCGCGCACTTTCGACGTGACGATGCCGCACGACCACGGCCACGTGCTGGCCCGCTGCCACATCGCGGGGGCCGCCGAGGCGCAGGCCGCGATCGACGCCTCGCGCACGGCCTGGGAGGAGTGGTCGAACCGGGCCTGGGAGGACCGGGCCGCGATCCTCCTCCGCGCCGCGGAACTTCTCGCCGGCCCCTGGAGGATGAAGCTCAACGCGGCGACGATGCTCGGACAGAGCAAGACGGCGATCCAGGCCGAGATCGACTCCGCCTGCGAGATCGTGGATTTCTGGCGCTTCAACTCCTTCTTCGCGGGGCGCGTGCACGCAGAGCAGCCCATCTCCGGGCCGGGCGTGCGGAACCGCATGGACCACCGTCCTCTCGAGGGGTTCGTCTACGCCATCAGCCCGTTCAACTTCACGGCCATCGGCGCCAACCTGACGACGTCTCCCGCGCTCATGGGGAACGTCGCGGTCTGGAAGCCCTCGACGACCGGCGTGCTCGGGTCCTACTACGTGATGAAGCTCCTCGAAGCCGCGGGGCTCCCGCCGGGCGTGATCAACTTCATCCCGGGCGTGGCCTCGGAGATCAGCGACGTCCTCCTGTCGAGCCCGGAACTCGGCGGCATCCACTTCACCGGCTCGACCGGCACCTTCCAGCACCTCTGGAAGTCCGTCGCGCAGAACGTGGAGAACTATCGCGCCTATCCGAGACTCGTCGGCGAGACGGGAGGGAAGGACTTCATCCTCGCGCACGAGAGCGCGGACCCGCAGGCGCTCGCGGTCGCGATCGTGCAGGGCGCCTTCGAGTACCAGGGACAGAAGTGCTCGGCGACCTCCCGCGTGTACGTGCCCGACACGATGTGGGAGGATGTGCGGGACCGGGTTGTCGCGATGACCGGGGAACTTCGCATGGGCGACCCGACCGACTTCCGGAACTTCCTCGGCGCCGTGATCGACCGGACGGCGTTCGACCGCATCAAGTCGTACATCGACTACGCCCGCGAATCCGGCGACGCGCGCATCCTCGCCGGGGGCGGCTGCGACGACAGCCGGGGCTACTTCATCGAACCCACCGTCGTCGAGGCGGACGATCCCGGGCACCGCCTGATGTGCGAGGAGATCTTCGGGCCGGTCGTGACCCTGCACTCGTACCGCGCCTCGGACTGGGAATCCACGCTCGCCCTGGTCGACAAGACGTCCCCGTATGCGCTCACGGGCGCGGTGTTCGCGCGCGATGAGGCCGCCGTCCAGAGCGCGGGCGCGGCGCTTCGGAACGCGGCGGGGAACTACTACATCAACGACAAGCCGTCCGGCGCCGTGGTCGGCCAGCAGCCCTTCGGCGGCGGTCGCGCGAGCGGGACGAACGACAAGGCCGGATCCGTGCTGAACCTCGTGCGCTGGGTCTCCCCGCGGACGATCAAGGAGACCTTCGACCCGCCCACCGACTACCGGTATCCCTTCATGGAGGCGGAGTGAAGACCGGCATTTTCCGAAGCGGGTCCGTGACTCGGAACCTGGCGCTCGCGGGGCTGCTGGTCGCGGCGCTCGGGGCCGTGGGGTGCGGCGACGAGCCCGAAGCCATCGGTCGGGAGATGTTGGAAAACGCGACGTTCCTCACGCTGGAGGGTGGCGAGATCACGCTCACGGGGGGCGTGACGACGAGTGAGGGCAACGTGCGGCACGAGCTTCTCCTCACAGCGGATGGCGATCTCGATTTCGATTCGGACATCGACGCCGTCGCGGTGCTCGCGGCGGATCGCGGGCGGGAGCGGTTCCTGACCCTGCATGCCGTTCTGAGGGACGGCGATGAGATACGGGACGTGTCCGCGCGCCTCATCGGAGATCGGATCGAAGTCCACCGGGCGGAGATTCTCGACGGCATGATCCAGGTGAGGGTCCGGGTGCGCAGGCCGGGCGACCCGGTCACGGTCCGTCCATCGGTCGACCGGACCCCGTATTTCGCGCTGACGAGTCGGGGACTCACCTCCGTCGCCCTCATCGACGGCGCCCACCGGGAGGACGCGCAGGCCGGCGGTGCCGAGGCCGGCAACGGGACGCCGGCGGCAACGCCCACGCTGTACACGCACGAATGGGAGCTTGAATCGTTCGACCGCGGGGACTGGAGCGCGAACCTTCGCGCGCCGCGTGAACCCGTGACGCTCAGGTTCCAGGCGGAGCCGCGCGACGCCGCGGACGTCACCGGGGAGGTGGCGGGATTCGCGGGCTGCAACCGGATCTTCGCGAGCTTCCGGATGCACGAGGCGGAGGCCATGCGCTTCTACGGCTTGACGGCCATGCGAAGGCTCTGCGGGGAACGCCCGACGGACTTCGAGCAGCGCCTTCTCGAGGCGCTTCGTTCCGTGAGAGCGTTCCGGATCGAGGGCGACCGGATGACGCTCGCGCTCAGAGGAGGCACGATTCGTTTCCGTGCCGGACGGCGGTTGGACTCGCACACGCCCGGCATGATGTAGATTCACGATTCGCCCGCGGGGTGGAAGATCCCCGGGGGCGGGAGAGGCGCCAGGTATGGGACGTTTTACGGACGAGGAACTGCAGCGGAAGGTGCAGGAGGGGTTCATCGTCGAGTCCGAAGAGGACATGACGGAGACCTACAAGCGGGCGCTCATCACGCAGCTCACCGTCCAGGGCGACACGGAACTCATCAGCGCGCCGGCCTACTTCATGGCCGCGCGGGACGCCCCGTCCACGAACACGATGGTCTCGGCCACGGCGATCATCCAGGACGAACTCGGGCACGCGAACATCGCATACCGCCTGCTCGAGGACCTCGGCGTCGACCGCCACTGGCTCCTCTACGAGCGGGAACCCGCCCACTTCAAGCACCCCTACGGGTTCGACCAGCCGCTGATGAACTGGGCCGAACTCGTCTCGGCGAACGCGCTCTACGACCGGGCCGGGATCACGCTGCTGGGCGACGTGCACCGCAACACGAGCTACGGACCGCTCAAGCGCGGCCTCGTCAAGGTGAGCCTCGAGGAGAACTTCCACCTGCGGCACGGCGAGGTCTGGATCCGCCGCTTCGCCGAGGCGGGGGGCGCCGCGAAGGAAGCCGTGCAGCGGACGCTCGACTGGATGTTCCCCATGGGCGTGGAGTGGTTCGGCATGCCCGACGACCGAAAGCACCACAACGCGCAGCTCGACTTCCGCCTCAAGGGGATGACGAACGACCAGCTTCGCCGGACCTGGCTCAAGGCCGTCGTGCCGCTGTGCGAGGAGCTGGGGTACGACCTTCCGGCGCAGTACGACCCCGGGACGGACGAGGTGGAGCTGACCTACGAGCTTCCCTGCCAGTACGACCCGGAGGCGCGACGCTGGCTCTTCAACGAGACGATCACCTGGAAGCAGGTGTTCCAGCGGTGGAAGGCGCGTGGCCCGATGAACGAGCAGTACGTCGATTCGCTGCGCAGAAGCCGATTCGCGGTCGAGCGGCTGCTCGCGGCATGAACGCCGACGCCCCGGCCGGCGGAGTGGCGCTCCCGCGATCCGCCCCGCGATCCCGCCCGCGGTCCCTCCCGCGCTACGAGGCAGGCATGGATTTCGGCGCCGTGCTGCGGGAGACCCAGGGCGGACGGGACCTGCCGCCCCCTCCCGCGTTCGCCGAACCCGCCGCGGATCTCGCGGAACGGGCGCGCCGGGCGCTCTATGAAGTCGCGGACCCGGAGTTCCCGATCTCGATCGTTGACCTCGGGCTCGTGCGCGGGGTCGAGGGGGACGAGGAAGCCGGGGCCGTCACCGTTCACCTCACCTTCACGGCCACGGCCTGCCCCTGCATGGATTTCATCCAGTGGGACGTGCGGGAGCGCCTCCTGCAACTGGACGAAGTCGGGAAGGTCGAGATCGTGACGGAGTGGGATCCTCCGTGGACGACGGCGGCGATCTCCGCGCGCGGACGGAAGCTCCTGCGCTCCGTCGGAGTCGTCACGTGAGCGGGAACGGGCAGGTGTACGAGGTGTTCGCGCGCAAGAAGCGGGCGGACCGCTTCGAGCATGTCGGCGCGGTGTCCGCCCCCAACGAGCAGCTCGCGCGCGTCTACGCGTGGCAGACGTACGACGAGGCGAAGTGGTTCGAGATGACGGTCGCGCCGCGCGATGCGTTCGCGGCGGTGAACCGGCCGCAGGCCCCCTTCACGCTCGGCGGCCCGGGCGGGCGCGCGCCGGGGGCGGACTCGCGATGACGGCGGACTCGCGATGACGGCGGACCCGCGATGACCGAGAGCGGCTTCCGTTCGGCGGAGGACCTTCCTGAGGGCGTGTCGGGACACCTCGGCAACCTCATCCTCGCCCTCGCGGACAACAAGCGGCTGCTCGGCATCCGCTACTCGGACTGGCTTCTCGGCGCGCCCTCCGTCGAGGCCGGCATCGCCTGCTCCGCGATGGCGCAGGACGAGTGGGGCCACGCCCGCATCCTCTACGCGCTGCTGCGCGACTTCGGCCACGATCCGGCCGCGCTCGAACACGAACGCGCATCCGGCGAGTACCACAGTTCGGAACTGCTGGACCGGGACGTCGCATCGTGGGAGGAGTTCCTCGCCCTCAACTTCCTGTGGGACACCGCGCTCTCGGTGCAGTTCGAGATGCTCGCGGAGAGCCGCTACGAGCCGATCCACTACAAGGTGCGCAAACTGCTCGAGGAAGAGCGGTTCCACTTCGATCACGGACAGGGCTGGACCTCCCGTCTCCTGAGCGCCGAGGGCGGGCGGGCGGCGCTGACCGGGGCGTTCGGCGCGGCCTGGAACGCCTGCCTCTGCTGGTTCGGCCCCGAGGACGACCCGCTCATCGCGACGCTCGCCGCGCATGGAATCGTGCGGCGGGGTGCCGCCGGGGCGCGGGCGCGCTGGCTCGAACGGGTGGGGCCGCTCGCCGCGGAGACGGGCCTCGCCCGGGAGGCCGACGCGATCTGGGCCAGTACGCGCGAGCCGGTCTGGGAGTGCTACCTCGCAGGGCGTCGGCGCGCGGCGGAGGGCGGACCCGATGAAGACTCCCTCGCCCGGGTCCGGGGCGACCGCAACCGAGAACTCCTGATGGACTGACCCCGTGGCCGACGGCGCGAAGCGCGACAACGCGAAGGGCGATGCCCCGCCACGGAAACCGCCGCTCGACGATCCCGTCGAGTCGTCCGCCATGCCGTCCTCCGTCCCCTGTCCCTTCTGCGACTCGGACGATACCGACCCGTTCGCCACCTTCGGAGGACAGGCCTCGACGGCCCAGTACTACTGCAACGCCTGCCGCACGGTGTTCGAGGCGCTGAGGTGGCGCTGAACTGGTAGCGCTAGAGCCCGATCCGCCCGCGCCCGCGTGCGGGCCCGGCGCCTACCGCGACCGGGTTCCGCCGCTCGCCCCCTTCGCCCGCGCGCTCGCCGCGTATGCGGGAGGAGAGATCGACGTTGAACTCCGGCTGCGGAGCAGTCTCGGCGAGGACGAGGCGCTACCCGTCGGCTTCTTCTTCCGGACGCCGGACGAACTGATGGACTTCGAGCGCTACGCTCTCGATCTGTGTCGCGGCCGTGTGCTCGATCTCGGTGCCGGCGCGGGACCGCACACTCTCGCACTCGAGGCGCGGGGACGGCGCGTCGTCGCGGTGGAAGGCTCTGCCGATGTCGCTCGCCTGCTGCGCGCGCGTGGCGCGGCGCACGTCGTGCACGCTGACTTCCGCCACTGGTGGCGACCGGGATTCGACACCGTCCTCATGCTGATGAACGGGCTCGGCCCCGTCGGGACGCTGGCGGGCCTCGACCGCTTCCTCGCGCACGCGCCCCGATTCCTGGCGCCGGGCGGACAACTGCTCGTCGACGGCGCGGAGGCGGCCCCCTTCCCACCGCCTGCCACGGCGTCCTCCGTAGCATGGCCCCCCGCCGGCGAATACCCGGGAGAAGCCTGGATCGAACTCTCCCACGCCGGCCGGGTCGGGCGGCCGTTTCGCGAGCTGTACATCGACCCCGAGACGCTGGCGCGTCACGCCGCGCGCGCGGGCTGGCGACTCGACGTCGTGTTCGAGGGCGGGGACGGCACGTACCTCGCCCGCCTCACGACGCCGTCGTGACCGTCCGGCATATCCGCGCACACCGGGCGGTCTGCCAACCATTCCGCCGGTCCGAGGGTCTTACAGGTCACACAGACGCGAACCGGGAAACTTCCGCTCCGGTTTTTCGTACCAGAAGGGTACAGATCGCAGCCGCCGACATGGAGAAGGGATGGGACACATGGACAGACTGTCGAAGTGGGCGACGACGGGCTCTCTGGCCTGGCTGTTGATGGCGGTGGGGCTGATCCTGGGCACGCACAGCGGAGCCGTGCAGGGCACACAGGCGACCGGGACGGTGGACGCGCCGGAAACGACGGGCGCATGTCCCGAGCTTCCCGACGCGCCGACCGCCGCGACCGCCGCCCCTGATTTCGACGTGATTTCCTGACGAGACCCCGTCAGGCCACGCACGACGCCTGTCGGGCCGGGTCCCCCGCGGATCCGGCCCCTTTTTTTTCGCCCGTTCCGGTTCGCCGTCAATCTCGTAGTTTCCCCCATGCCGCAACGAGAGCGTCTCGATTTCATCCGTCAGATCGTCGCCGAGGATGTCCTGAGCGGGCGTCACGGGGGGCGCGTGCTCACGCGTTTTCCGCCCGAGCCCAACGGCTTCCTTCACGTGGGCCACGCCTCCGCCATCTGCCTCGACTTCGAGGTCGCGCGGGAGTACGGCGGCCGCACGACGCTGCGCATGGACGACACGAACCCGACGACGGAGGACCCGTCCTACGTGGAGGCGATCGCGCGGGACATCCGCTGGCTGGGGTTCGAGTGGGACGGCGAGATCCGCTACGCGTCGGACTACTTCGGGGCGCTCTACCGGATGGCGCTGCGGATGATCGAGGATGGCTTCGCCTACGTCGACAGCCTGTCCGAGGAGGAGATCCGCGCCCACCGCGGGTCCGTGCGAGAACCCAGCCGGCCCAGCCCGTACCGGGACCGCTCGGCCGAGGAGAACCTGGATCTCTTCCGACGCATGCGCGCGGGGGAGTTCGAGGATGGTGCACACGTGCTCCGCGCGCGGATCGACCTCGCCTCGTCGAACATGAAGCTGCGCGACCCGCTCATGTACCGAATCCGGCACGCGCACCACTACCGGACGGGCGACGAATGGCCGATCTACCCCTTCTACGACTGGGCGCACGGCCAATCCGACGCCATCGAGGGGATCACGCACTCCTTCTGCACGCTCGAGTTCCAGGACAATCGCGCACTCTACGACTGGTTCATCGAGCATACGCGTCCCGCTTCCGCCCGCATCGACCGCGTGCCGGGAGCGGAAGGCGGCGGCGGAGAGGCGCTCGGCTCGTGGGATCCGCGGCCCCGCCAGTACGAGTTCGCGCGCCGCAACCTCGACTACACGATCGTGAGCAAGCGGAAGCTCCTCCTCCTCGTGGAGGACGGACACGTCTCGGGCTGGGACGACCCGCGCATGCCCACGCTGGCCGGTTTCCGGCGCCGCGGCATCCCTCCGGATGCCATTCGGGCCTTCTGCCGGCAGGTCGGGATCGGGAAGGCCGACAACCGGGTGGAGATCGCCACGCTCGAATGGGCCGTGCGCGAGGCGCTGAACCGGCGGGCGCCGCGCGTGCTCGCCGTGCTGCGCCCCCTCGAGGTCGTGATCGACAACTATCCGGAGGGCGAGGTCGACTGGATCGAAGCCCCCTACTTCCCGCGCGGCGCCGATGCCCCGCCGGAGGGGTGGCCGGAAACGCGGAGAGTCCCGTTCACCCGCGTCCTCTACATGGAGCGGGACGACTTCGCCGAGGAGCCGGCCCCCGGCTTCCGCCGGCTCGCCCCCGGACGCGAGGTGCGCCTGCGGCACGGCTACTTCATCACCTGCCGCCGCGTGGAGAAGGACGACGCCGGCCGGATCGTGCGCCTGCACTGCACGTACGACCCGGAGACGCGAAGCGGATCGGCGCCGGACGGGCGTCGGCCGGCGGGCACGATCCACTGGGTGTCCGCCACGGAATCGGTGCCGATGGAGGTCCGCCTCTACGACCGCCTGTTCCGCGTCTCGAACCCGGCCGGAGACGCCGAAGGCCTCCGCGAGAGCCTGAACCCGGACTCGCTGCAGGTCCTGACGGACGCGCGCGGCGAGCCGAGCCTGGCCGACGATCCGCCCGAGACGGCCTGGCAGTTCGAGCGGCTGGGCTACTTCGTCCCGGACCGGGCCACGGTGGCTGCGGCCACGACGGCTGCGGGCACGGCGGCGGACGCGGGCGGCGAGGCCCCTCGCGGCAGCCCGCTCGTCTTCAACCGGACGGTGACGCTCCGCGACGCCTGGAGCCGGCGGGCGAAGTCGGACGGAGCCCGCGGCACCGACGCCCCGGAGGCGCGGACCGCGGCGGACGACGGGGCGACCGGGCCGGCGGTCCCCGGAATCGACTCGGCGCGGGAGGCCCGCGATGCGGCGAGGCGCGCCGACCCCGCGCTCCAGGCGGCCTTCGACCGCTTTCGGGATCCGCTGGGGCTGCCGGACGAACTCGCCGACCTGCTCAGTGGTTCCGCCGAGTCGGTGCAGTATTATGAGCGCGCGATCGGCGGCGGCGTGGATCCGGCCGCCGTCGCGACCTGGCTCGTGCACGAGGTCCGCGGCGCCGGGGGCAGCGAAGGCGACGCGGGCGCTCTCGAACCCGAGGCGCTGGCCGAGCTGGTGGAACTCGTCCTCGAGCGCTCGATCTCGCGGGCGGTGGCGAAGTCGCTGCTGGCGCGACTCGTGGCGGACGGCGGAAGTCCCCGGGAGATCGTCGGGCGCGAGGGGCTGGGCCGGATCGGCGATACCGAGCAGATTCGCGAGGTCGTGGACGGTGTCGTGGCCGCTCATCCGGCCGAGGTGGCCCGCTATGCCGCCGGGCACACCGGCCTCGCCGGTTTTTTCGTGGGCCAGGTCATGCGCGCGACGCACGGACGCGCGGACCCGGCCATCGTGAGGGAACTCCTCGAGGAGAGTCTCAATGACGCTACGTGAAGCGGCGCTTCGATCGCGCCGGCAACCCCGCTGCGGGTTTCTCGTGCTCGCGCTCTGCGGGCTGTGGCCGGGCGCGGCGCTCGAGGCGCAGGACCCGGTGCCCGCGGACAGCGTGATTTCGCTGGGCGAGTTGATCGTCTCGGCGCTGCGCGCCCCGACATCCGTGGGAGAGGTCCCCGTCAACGTGACGACCGTGACGCGCGAGGAGTTGCGTCTCTCCGCCGCGCAGACGCTCCAGGACGTCCTTCAGGAGGTGCCCGGGCTCAACTTCCGCTTCCCCTTCCAGGCGGGGGTCGCGCATCCCTCCTGGCAGGCCGTCACGCTGAGGGGACTGGGAGGGACGGCCGCGAGCCGGACGCTCGTGCTCGTCGACGGCGTGCCGCTGAACGACCCCTACTTCGGCTGGGTGCGCTGGAGCCAGGTCCCGGTCGAAGTCATCGAGCGCATCGAGATCGTGCGCGGCGGGGCCACGGTCAGCTGGGGGAGTCAGAGCCTCGCGGGCGTCGTCCATGTGATCACCCGCTCGGGCGGCGGAGGCGGGTTCTCCGCGAGTGCGCAGGGAGGGAGCCAGTCCACCTTCCGCGGCGACGCGATGGCATCCTTCGGCGACGAGCGCGCCGGCGGCTACGTGGCCGGCGAACTCTTCAACAGCGACGGCTACATCCTCACGGAGCCCAGCCTGCGCGGCGCCGTGGACATCCCCTCCGCCTCGAGCCACGGGGCGTTGCGCGCAAAGGTCGAGTTCCAGGCCGGGGACCGCCTGCGCATCCACGCCCAGGGGAATTACTTCGACCAGGACAAGGACAACGCGACGCCTCTCCGGAACAACACGACGGAAGCGGGATTCGGACAGATCGGGGCCACCCTCAGCGGCCAAGACGGCTCCACGCTCGCGTTCAACACCTACATGCAGTCGCAGTCCTACGTGAACTCCTTCTCGGGGGTCGAGGCGGGCCGAAACAGCGAGGAGCCGTCCATCAGCCAGGACGTTCCCTCGTCCGGGATCGGCGCGAACCTCGTGTGGCAGAAGCCCGGACTCGGCAGCCACGACCTCACGCTGGGGACCGACATCCTGAGCGCGACCGGCGAGGCCTCGGAGCGGTATCTGTTCAACGACGGCGCGTTCACGCGACAGCGGGAGACCGGCGGCGACCAGACGCTGTACGGCTTCTTCATCCAGGACCGGATCCGGTTGAACGACCGGTGGCAGGTGTACGGAGGTCTGCGGTTCGACCGGTGGCGCAACGCCTCGGGCATGCGCCGCATCGTCAACACGGTCAGCGGGGACGTGCTCACGGACAACGCGTTCGACGACCGGAGCGGCAGCAAGCTGAGCCACAGCCTCGGCGTCCTGCTCGACGCGTCGGACCAGGTGGCCCTGCGGGGGAGCTTCTACAGCGGCCTGCGCGTCGCGACGCTGAACGAACTCTACAAGCCGTTCCGCGCGGCCGGGAACGTCGTCAACGAGTCGAACGAGGCGCTGGATCCGGAGCAGGTTCTGGGCGCGGAGGTGGGACTCGATCTGCAGCCGAGTTCCTCGGTCCTCATCCGGCTCACGGGCTTCTGGGCGACCGTGAGCGACGCGATCACCGACGTCACGATCCAGGAAGCCGAGACCTCCGGCGTCATCCAGCCGTGCGGCTTCGTGGCGGCCGGCGGCGTGTGCCGGCGACGCGACAATGTGGGAACGCTGCGCAGCGTCGGCCTCGAGACGGAAATCGAACTGCGCCCGGGCGATGCCTGGCTCCTGGCGGTGAACCACCAGTACAACCCGACCGAGGTCACCGACGCGCCGGGCCGCCCGGACCTGATCGGCAACGAGGTGCAGGGGAGCCCGACCCACCGCGCCATGCTGCGCGTCGGGCACATCGACCCGTCGACGCTGGAGGTGGTCGCGACGGCCCGGTACCTGGGCGCCCGGTTCGACAACGACCTCAACACGGGGGAGATCGCGGGCTCATTCCTCCTGGATATCCGGTTTCGCCGTCAGCTGTCGAGCCGGCTGAGCGCGTTCGCGAGCGTGCAGAACCTCTTCGATGCGATCGCGGAGATGTCGCACGACGCGAACGGGTTCATTCGCGTGGGCGCGCCGCGAACGCTCGTCGGCGGCCTGCGGGTGCGGTTCGGAGGCTGATCGACCCATAGCGCCGCAGTGCGCCGCGCCGGCTGAGCGACCGGGCGCGGCTCAGTCGAGCGTGAGCTGCGCCATGAGCGCGTCGATCTCCCGGCGGAGTTCGGCCACGAGGTCGTCCAGCGGGACGATCCGGCTCTCGCGGACGCCGCGGTGGCTGAGTTCCGCACCCCCCGCCTCCAGCGAGCGTTCGCCGATGACGAGGCGCAGCGGGAGGCCGCGCAGGTCTGCGTCGTTGAACTTCACGCCGGCGCGAAGTTCCCGCCGGTCGTCGTAGATCACCTCGATCCCGGCGGCGCACAGCTCGTCGAACACCCGGTCCGCCGTCGCCCACGTCTCCTCCTCCCGCGCGAGCACGACGAGCGAGACGTGATACGGCGCGACGGAGATCGGCAGCTTGAGGCCGTAGTCGTCCCGGTGTTCCTCGGCCACGCAGGCCAGGAGGCGCCCGGTCCCGATCCCGTACGAGCCCATCCAGATCGGGCGCTCGACCCCCTCCTCATCCGCGTACATCGCCCCCAGCCCCTCGGAGTAGCGGGTGCCGAGCTGGAAGATGTTCCCCACCTCCACGCCGCGCGCCATGCGCAGCCCCTCGCCGCACTGTCCGCACGGCGCGCCGTCGAAAGCCAGGGCGACGGGGCCGACGACCGTGGGCTCGTAGTCCCGTCCGCAGCAGACGTTGCGAAGGTGATAGTCCGTCTCGTTCGCTCCGAGCACCAGGTTCGGGGATTCCGCGACCCAGCGGTCGACGACGAAAATCGCGGCCTCCGGCTCCACCCCCACGGGTGAGGCGAATCCCGGCACCATTCCGGTCGCGGCGATCTCCTCCTCGTGCGCCGGGCGAAGCTCGAGCGCGCCCGTGAGGTTCTGGACCTGGATCGGGTTCGCCTCGAGGTCGCCGCGCACGATCGCCGCGATCAGCTTCTCTTCGCGGGCCCCCTCCTCCCCCGCGAAGCTGCCCATGTAGAAGACCATCTTCCCCGTCTCCGGGGCGGAGATCCCGAGCAGCCCCGTGACCTCCTCGATCGTGGACGTTCCGGGCGTGTGGACGCGCTCCACCGGCGACATCCCGCCCTCCCGGGCCTCGAGCGTGAACTCGGCGACCTCCCGGTTCGCCGCGTAGCCGCAGGCGTCGCAGAGCGCGAGGCTGTCTTCGCCGATCGGCGTCACGTACATGAACTCGTGGGCGATCTTGCCGCCCATCATGCCCGTATCGCTCCGCACGGCCGTGAGCGGCAGGGCGCAGCGGCGCCCGATGCGCTCGTACGCCTCATAGTGCCGCTCGTACTGCGCCGCGAGCCCCTCCGGGTCCCGGTCGAGCGAATAGGAGTCCTTCATGATGAACTCGCGCACGCGGATGAGGCCGCCTCGGGAGCGGAGTTCGTCCCGGAACTTGGTCTGCATGTGATAGACCATGGCCGGGAGCTGCCGGTAGGACTGGATCTCCGACGCCGCGTGGAAGGCCACGACCTCCTCGTGGGTCATCGCCAGGAGCAGGTCGCGCTCGCGTCGGTCGACGAACCGGGCCATCGTCGCATCGATGTCGTACCAGCGGCCGGTCGCCTGCCACAGCTCCGCCGGATGGACGACGGGCATCGACAGCTCCTGCCCGTCGATCCGGTCCATCTCCTCGCGCAGGATCTGCTCGATCTTCCGCAGCGACCGCCAGGCGAGAGGCAGGTAGGAGAAGATCCCCGCCGCGAGCTGACGGACGTAGCCGGCCCTCAGAAGGAGGCTGTGGGACTCGATCTCGGTTTCCCCCGGCGCCTGGCGCAGGGTCATGCCGAAGAGATTCGAGACTCGCTGTCCTGTACGTTCGGTTCGATTCACGGGTCGACCGCTTCGGGGTGGTGATGAATGGCCGCCGGATGGCGCGGCGAGAGACACGCGACGCTAACCGGCCCGCTGTCCGCTGGCCAGCGCAGCGCTAAGATATCGGCCCGGCAGCGATGCGACTTCATCCCGGAGTGACCCGTGTTTAGAAGGTTCCGAAGGCCCGTACCCCATGTGACATCTCTCGCGACGGCCGTCCTCGCCTCGGCGCTGACGATCCCCCTCGCCACCCGTCCGCTTCACGGTCAGGAGGCGGCAGCGACCGGCGAGGCGAAGGAGCCGAAGGCGGAACTCACGGCGCTGCACGACATCGTGGCGGCCGTCTCCGTCTCGCGCGTGGAGGCGGACATCCGCCGGCTCGCGGCCTTCGGCACCCGTCACACGCTGTCGGACACGCTCTCCGACACCCGTGGGATCGGGGCCGCCCGACGCTGGATCAAGGCCGAGTTCGAGGCGATCTCCGAGGCGTGCGGCGGGTGCCTGGAGGTCTCGTACCAGACGTCGCTCGTCATGGGCGCGGCGCGCATCCCCGACACGACGGCCATCGTCAACGTGCTCGCGATCCAGCGGGGGACGACGGACCCGGGGCGCTACGTCGTGATGTCGGGGGATATCGACTCGCGCGCCACGAACGCGCTGGACGGCGTCTCCGACGCGCCCGGCGCGAACGACAACGCGTCCGGGATGGCCGGCGTCCTCGAGGCCGCGCGCGTCCTCACGCAGTACGAGTTCAACGGGTCCATCATCTACGCGGGGCTCTCCGGCGAGGAGCAGGGGCTGTTCGGCGGGCGGCACATGGCCCGGGTCGCGCTCGACGAAGGCTGGCGCCTCGAAGCGGTGCTGAACAACGACATGATCGGCAACATCCAGGGCCAGAACGGCGTCTCGGACAACACCATCGCGCGCATCTTCGCCGAGGGCACGCGGGCGGACGAAACCGAGCAGGTCGCCGCGCGGCGGCGCGTCACCGGGGGCGAGGTGGACTCCCCGTCGCGGAATCTCGCCCGCTTCGTCGACCGTCTCGTGGACGGCTACGTCCCGAATCTCGACATGATGATGGTGTACCGGCTGGACCGGTTCGGACGCGGCGGGCACCACCGGCCGTTCAACGACCTCGGCTTCCCCGCCGTCCGGATCATGGAGGCGAACGAGGACTACCGGCGCCAGCACCAGGATATCCGCGTGGAAGACGGCGTCGAGTACGGCGACGTCATCGATGAGGTCGAGTTCGATTTCGCCGCGAAGCTGACGGCGGTGAACGCGATCTCGCTCGCCGCCATGGCCTGGGCTCCCGCGCCGCCGCGGAACGTGGCGATCCAGGGTGCCGTCCGGCCTTCCACGACGCTGCGCTGGGACCCCGTCCCCCCGGAGCACGCCCCGAACCTCGCGGGATACCGCGTCTACTGGCGGCTCACCGATGCGCCGCAGTGGCAGTGGAGCGTGTTCGCGGGCAACGTGACCGAGCACACGCTCGAGAACATCGTCATCGACAACTACCTCTTCGGCGTGGCCAGCGTGTCCGAGGACGGCTACGAGAGCCCCGTCGTCTTCCCGTGGCCCATCGGCGCCTACGAGCCGCTGGAGTGGATCGCCCGAGACCGCGGCAACTAGCAACGGGCCGCGCGGCCGGGGCTCCGCCCGTCAGGCGCGGCGCCAGGCCCAGCGGAAGAGGACGAAGCAGAAGAGCAGCGCGACGACGATCCACAACCCGCCCCACACGAGGGTGGGGATGCCGGTGAGGTCCGCCAGCATCCGGGCGTCCGACCGCAGCTCCGGCCGGTCGAGGATGTCGCTCTTGATGTCCAGCACCGCGTAGAGGCAACTCGTGAGGCCGAGCGCGGTGAGGAGGACGCGGTTCACGCCGGCGCTCGCCCGCCACGCCACCGCGAGCAGCGCCGCGGAGAAGGCGAGCCCGAACGCGAGGGCAAAGGACTCCTGCGTGTAGAGCAGCGTCGCGCCTCCCACGACCAGGGCGAGGGCCGCCGAAAACCACGAACTGAGCGTCGGAAACCGTTCCGCGCTCCAGATCATCAGGCCGCCCCACAGCAGACTTCCGAGATACCCCGCCGACAGGCTCAGGAACGCGTTCCCGCCGGGGCACCGGCACAATCCCCCCTCGAGCGGCGTCACCTCGATGGCGAGGATCCGGCCCCCCGTCGCGAGCGTCGCGAGTCCGTGGCTGATCTCGTGCAGCAGGACGACGAAGAGTTTCACGGGATACACGAAGGGCGTGTCCCAGAGGAACCACACGGCCGCAAAGAGGCCGGCGAACGCGGCCAGGAAACGAACCCTTCGCTTCGTTTGATCGTTCATGCGTTCCTCATACGGGATGCGCCCGGCGCCGGTGTCGGTCGGCCGGGGTCGTCACGTTACGATCAGGAGGACGAGCGCGACGAGCGTCATCGCGACGCCCGCGAGCGCGAATACCGGCACTTCCCGGTCGAACCGCCACCGGCAGACGGCGAAGACGAGCGAAAAGAGGCCCAGCGTCGCGTACACGGGAAGAAGGGCTCCGGCCCACTCCGCGCGTTCGCTGAGCGCGAGCACGGCGAGCCCGGCGGCGAGCGTCGCGATGAAGAGGGAGCGCTCGTCGGTCAGGGGCGGCTGCGGCCAGCGGGTCGCGGGCAGCCAGCCCCCGAGAGCGAGCGGCGCCAGAACGAGCGCCTCGCCCAGCATGGTCAGCCGCCAGGCGTCCTGCGCCGGACCCGCGATCAGGAACGCGTCGGTGAAGGCGGCGAACCCGGCCGAGGTCGCGGAGACCGCCGCCATCAGGTAGAGCCCGAAGGCGATGATGCGGCCCGAGATCCGCGCGGCGTGGAAGGTTCCCGGCGCGTCCCGCCGCAGACGGAGTTCCGGCACGGACTCCGCGGGGCTTCTCCCGACGCTGCGGGGCAGCCAGCGGGAGCGTCCGCGGCGCCTCGACCGGGCGAGCAGCCTCGCGCCGGCCGCGCGCACATCCCCGGCCTCCTCGGCCGTCAGCTCGCCGCGGGCGACGGCGGCGTCCAGTTCATCCTCGTCGAGCAACACGCCGTCCCCTCCCTCGGGCAGCCACACGTCGAGGTAGAGGTCCTCGATGATCCAGTGCCGGGACTGCAGTCGCGGAGGCCGGATCAGGTTGATGTAGTAACCCTGGAAGGTGCCGCGGCCGTGGTAGAAGGCGCCGATCTCGAAGGGCTGCCCCGGTCGAAGGAACCAGATGAGGAGGGAGCCCGGCCGCAGGGTCGTGGTCTCGTCGACCCTCACCGGAGTGAAGCGCGCATCGAGAACCTGGAGCGTGATCTTCCACTTCGGACCGTCCGCGAGCAGTTCCTGGCGAAAGCGCTGCACGTCGCTTCCGCGGCGAATCTCCACGTCGACGCGGGGCGCATCTTCCGGGATCCGGCGCGCGGCCCGCAGCGCGCGGCGCCGTGCCCCCAGGAGGTCGAAGCCCACCTACATGTCCGGCCGAGACCCCGGGTCACGCCACAAGGCGTCGGACGTGAACGATCCATCCGTGTCGGCGAGCCGTTCCAGTCCGGGCGCCGGAGCGAAGCGGTCCCCGTGCCGCTCCCGCAGCTCGAGAAGACGGTCGCGCACCATGTGCACGCCGCGAGACTCCGCCCACGCGAGCGGTCCGCCGCGGAACGGCGGAAATCCGGTGCCCATCACCATCGCGAGGTCGACGTCTCCCGGCCCCGCCACGACACCTTCCTCCAGCGCGTACATGGCTTCGTTCACGGAACTCAGCAGGCAGCGATCGATGATCTCGTCGGGTTTCACACCGCCGCCCCCGGAGCCGAAGGCGCGGACCACCTCCCGGTCCACGCGCTCCTCGCGGTCCGCATAGTTGTAGAAGCCGCGACCGTTCTTCTTCCCGAGCCGGCCGAGCCCCGCGAGCGTGTCCAGGGCGGCGGAGGGGCGCATGCGGTCGCCGTACGCCCGGGTCATCTCCTTCGCGACGTGCGCCGCGACGTCGAAGCCGACTTCATCGAGCAGCCGGCACGGCCCCATCGGCAGCCCGAACTCCTTCAGCGTCCGGTCGATGCGGGACACATCCGCGCCATCATCCAGCAGGAACCCGACTTCGTTCAGGTACGGCGCGAGGAGCCGGTTGACGAGGAACCCCGGCCGGTCCGCGACGAGCACGGGCGTCTTCCCGAGACGCCGCGCGAGCTTGAACACCGTGGCGAGCGCCGCGTCAGAGGAAGACTCTCCGCGGATGATCTCCACGAGGGGCATGCGGTGCACCGGGTTGAAGAAGTGCAGGCCGACGACCCGGTCCGGGCGGGCGGCGGCCTCGCTCAGCTTCGTCACGGACAGCGAGGACGTGTTCGTCGCGAAGACCGCGTGCGGGGGGAGTTCCGCCTCCACGTCCCGCAGTACCTGCTGCTTTACCGGGAGCCGTTCGACGACGGCTTCGATGACGACGTCGACATCGCCGAACCGATCGTAGTCCAGCGTGCCGTGGATGAGCGCGAACTTCAGCCCCACCTCCTCCGGCGCGATGATGCCCCGCTTGCCCGCCTTCTTGAGGAGTTCGCTCGCGGTCCGCAGTCCGAGATCGAGCGCCTCCCGGTCGATGTCCTTGAGGATGACCGGGACGTCCTGCGCGGCGGCGAGTTCGGCGATCCCGCCGCCCATGACGCCGGCCCCCAAGACGGCGACCTTCTTGATCTCCCGCTGCTGTGCCGCGATCTCCGGAGCGAACGTCCGGTTCGCGGCGCGGCCTCCCCGGAAGAGCCGGACGAGGTTCCGGCAGACGTTCGTCGTCGCCACTTCCCCGAGGCCCCTCGCCTCGATCGCGAGCGCCTCGTCGATCGGCAGGTCCAGCGTTTCCTCGATGACGTCGATCGCCTTCAACGCCGCGGGGTATCGCGTCCCGGAGGCGGTCCGGACACGCTTGCGGGCGCCCCGAAACAGGAGGCGGCGACCCAGGCGCGTGTGCTCCAGGAAGCGGTCTCGCGCCGTCGCGTGCGGGAGTTCGCGCTCCACTCGCCCGAGCACGGCGTCCAGGGCCACCTGCGCGACGGAATGCTGGAAACCCGCGTCGTCGAAGAGCTGGTCCACGAGGCCGTATCGATACGCGTTCGAGGCCGAGAGGCTTCTCCCCGTGAGGATCATCGAGAGCGCACGCTGGACTCCGATGAGGCGGGGCAGCCGCACCGAGCCGCCGAACCCGGGAATCAGCCCGAGCTTGATTTCGGGCAGGCCGATCGTCGTGGCGGGATTGTCCGAAGCGAGTCGCCAGTCGCACGCGAGCGCGAGTTCCGTGCCCCCGCCCAGACAGGTGCCGCGGATCGCGGCGATCTTCGGGATCCCGAGCCGCCCCAGCCGGCTGAAGATCCGCTGTCCCATGGCGCTCTTCCGGCGGCCGTCCTCCTCGTCCTCGATTTCGGCGATCTCGTTGACGTCGGCGCCGGCGATGAACGTGTCGGGCTTTGCGCTCCAGATCACGAGCGCGATGGGGTGCCCGGTGGCGATCCGCGATTCGAGTTCGGTGAGATAGTGGTCCAGGCGCTGCATCACCTGGAGGTCGAGGAGGTTCACCTGCGAGTCGGGCGCGTCGAAGATCAGCCAGGCGACCTTGTCCGCGTCGATCTCGAGCCTGAGCGGCGTCGGCTTGTCGACCATGCGTCCCCCAGCTACCCGGCCGCCAGGGGCCTATCTAGCAGCGCTGACGCACACCCTGTCGCAGTTCGGCGTTGCCCGGCTCCAGCCGCAGCGTGTCCGACGTGGCCTCGTCGATCATCACGTTCCAGTAGAGTTCGCCGGCCGCGGTGTTCACCCGCGCGTGGATCCACCAGGGCCCGCCGGAGGCCGACGCCCACGCGACCCCATCGGCGTCCGTGGTGTCCGCCATCACTTCGCTGCCCAGCGCCATGAGGAGGTCGTCCTCGATGTCGCCGTACCCGGCGAAGGCCGCTTCCTCCCAGGAATCGATGACGATGCAGATCGAGTCGACGCGCTGCTGGGTGGCCTGCTGCATCTCGTTGAACTCGTCGAACGCCGCCTGTCGCTGGCGGTCCAGCGCCCGTTCGCGATCCTCGAGATCGCCGAAGCGGTCGAACAGCTCCCGGTACTCCCGGCTGCGGTCGTCGAGATTGTCGAGTCGCGTGGTGATCGACCGCATGGAATCACGGACGTTGTTCCAACTCGACTCCGCCGTGCTCCACCGGTCCCGCAACTCCTGTTCCGTCAGAGACGCCTCTTCGAGGTCCGCCGGGATCTCCGGCTCCGGCGTCGCGGCCTGTGCGATGATGGTCGCGAACAGGGAGTCGCGGTCGAATGGAAGGAACTGAACTTCCAGATCGTCCACCGCTTCGGACGCGGCTTCGTCGGCCGTCACCTGCACGGTGATTCTGCTGCCGCAGGCGGCCAGCAACGGGAGGATCGCCAGAAGCGGGATAGCCACACGCAACTTCGACATCAATCGAACTCCAGTTGGGGTGTCCGGATAAGTGGGCGGAATCTAAGAGGCTCCTGCTGAGGGCGGTAGGCTACGGGCGGTAGCTGTCCAGGAAGTAGCCGACCGGGTTCACCGGGCGGCCGTTGACCCAGACCTCGTAGTGGAGATTGGGACCCGTGGCCGTCCCGGAGACGCCGACCTCCCCGAGGGTGTCGCCGCGCCGGACCTGCTCGCCGACGCGAACCGTGATGCGGCCGAGGTGAGCGTAGCGGCTCTCGTAGCCATCGCCGTGATCGAGTTCGACGATGCGGCCGTACCCGGTCTTCGAGCCGGCGAAGGTGACCCGCCCCGCCCCCGCCGCGACCACGGGACTTCCGAAATCGGCCGAAATGTCGACCGCGGTGTGCGGACGCCGGAGCCCGAGCAGCGGATGCAGCCGGTTGTGGCTGAAGCCCGACGAGAGGAAGGAACCCTCCGCCTGGACCGGCCAGATCGAGGGAATGCGCTGGTACCGCTCGCGCTGCGTTCCAACGGAGTCCGCCGCCTCGGTGAGACTGCTTCGAAGCAGGTCCGCGCGCCGCAGCAACTGATCGATGTCGACCGCGATATCCCCGGCTTCCCGCGCCAGGTCCGGGGCGATCTCGAAGAACTCGTCGTTCGTCGGATCGATGCCGCCGGGACCGCCGACGCCGACCGAGTAGATCTCGGGATCGAGCAGCGGAAGGCCGGCGACGAGCCGGAATCTCTGTTCCCGCACGGAGAGATCGTCGAGCGCCCGGCTGAGCTGTCCGCTGCGCTGCTCCATGGCCTGCAGGCTGCTGATCAGCTCCCGGTTCTCGGCCCGATAGCGCGCAAGCTGCTCCGCCGCATCCTGCCGCCCCAGCACGCTGGCGACGAAGGCGGACGCCATCATCAGGAGCACGGCGGCCGCGATTCCGGCAGCTTTCGCGCGGCGTTTCTCCACGCGATAGCTGCGTGCGCGCCCTCCACTCCCGGGCAGTATCTGTATCGTCCAGTACGAAGGTGTCTTCAAGTCTTTTCAACCGTAAGGAGGTGCTTCCGGCGGGTCGCCGCGACACGGCAACAACCCGTCCGCAGCCGCAAAATCGACCGGTAAAGCTAGCCGCGGGCGGCAACCAGTGTCAACGTTTTACCCGCTTTGGGCGGATGCGTTCCGGGCGGCAGCGTGCCGCGCGATCAGGGGCGCGGGAAGAGCACGCCGCCCGGACGCACGGTCCGGAGTCCGGCCACGGACGGCTCGAGACGCTCGAAGGCCGGCGGCGATCCGTCGCCCCCCAGCGTCCCCCAGAGTTCGGCGGCCTTCCGCGGAGTGAAGGGGGCGAGCATCGCGGCCACCGCGCCGAGCGCCCCGATGAGCTGCGACAGCACTCCGTCGAGCGGACCCGCGTCCGCGCCCGCCTCGCGCTCCGCCTTCGCGAGCGCCCACGGCTTCGTCTCGTCCACGAACCCGTTCGCCGCGCGCACGACGTCGAACGCCGCCGCCAGGCCCTTGTGCAGCAGGTAGCCCTCCATCGCCGCGCGGTATTCCGCGAGGGCGGCCGCCGCCTTTTCCGCGAGTTCTCCGCCCCGCGAGGCCGGCACGTCCCCTCCGCGGTACCTGGAGACCATCGAGACCACGCGGTTCAGGAGGTTGCCGAGGTCGTTCGCGAGATCCGTCGTGTAGCGGCGGTCGAACTGCTCGATGAAGGCCTCCGTCGACGCGTAGTCGCGGTCGCCGTCCCAGGGCACCTCCCGCAGCAGGAAGTACCGCAGCGCGTCCGGCCCGTGCCGTTCGATGAGTTCGACGAGACCGAGTTCCGTGCCCGCCGACTTCGAGAGCTTCGCCCCGCCGATCTTGATGAAGCCGTGGCCCCACACGCTCTTCGCCGGCTCCACGCCCGCCGCCAGCAGCATCGCCGGCCAGTACACGCAGTGGAAGCGCGTGATGTCCTTGCCGATGATGTGGAGGTCCGCGGGCCAGAACTTCCCGAACGCCTCGCCGTCCGGATAGCCGATCGCCGTGATGTAGTTCGACAGCGCGTCGAACCACACGTAGACCGTATGCCCCTCGTCCCCCGGGAAGGGGACCCCCCAGCGGATCCTGGAGCGGGAGGCCGAGATGTCGTCGAGTCCGGATTCCAGCAGTCGCATGATTTCGTTGCGGCGCGTCCGGGGCCGCACGGAGGCCGGGTCGTTCCGCAGCCGTTCGAGGAGCGTGTCCCGGTAGTCGGAGAGCTTGAAGAACCAGTTCTCCTCCTCCGTCCACTCGATCTCGCGCCCGGGGTGGAGCGGGCAGCGCCCGTCCGTGAGTTCCTCGTCCTTCTTGAAGGCCTCGCACCCGGCGCAGTAGTGGCCCTCGTACTTCGAGCGGCGGAAGTCCCCGTTCTCGGCGATCCGCTCCATGAGCGCGGTCACGCCGCGGTGGTGGCGCGGTTCCGAGGTCCGGATGAAGTCGTCGTTCGACAGCCCCAGGCGCCGCCAGACGTCGAGGAACGCCTCGGCGATCCGGTCCACCCATTCCGCGGGGGCCGATCCCTGCTTCTCCGCCTCCTGCTGGACCTTCTGCCCGTGCTCGTCCATCCCGATGAGAAAGTGGACGTCGTCCCCGCAGGCGCGCCGGTACCGGGCGACCACGTCGGCGCCGATCTTCTCGATCGCGTGTCCCAGGTGGGGGTCGCCGTTCGAGTAGTCGATCGCCGTCGTGAGATAGAACCGGGGCACTAGCGGCGGTCCAGCTCGGCGCGCCGCGCCGTACGCCTTTCGTCGTTCAGCTGGGCGAGCGGGATCGTGCGGGTCTCTCCGTCCCCCGCCTGGAGCGACACGGTCTCCTCGAACAGGTCCCACGACTTCACGTCCTCGCGGCCCTTGGCGGTCCGGATCGTCCGGCCCACGGGCGGGAAGCGCTTCTTCGCCTGCGCGTACACGGCGTGCTCGTAGCGGAGGCAGTTCATGAGACGGCCGCAGGCGCCCGAGATCTGGCTCGGGTTGAGGGAGAGGCCCTGGTCCTTTGCGAGCTGAAGCGTGACGGGCTCGATGGAGGTGAGCCAGGAGCGGCAGCAGAGTTCGCGGCGGCAGCGGCCGAGCCCCCCGAGACGGCGCGCCTCGTCGCGGACGCCGATCTGCCGGAGGTCGATGCGGGTCCGGAAGGAGCGGGCCATGTCCCGCACGAGGGCGCGGAAGTCGACCCGCTTCTCCGCGGTGAAGTAGACGGTGAGCTTGTTGCGGTCCCACTGCCACTCCGCCTCGCTCACCTTCATCCGCAGCCGGTGTTTCATCGCGAGTTCGCGGGTGCGCCGGCGCACCTCGAGTTCCTGGTCGCGCAGCTGCTGCAGCCGCAGGACGTCGGCCGGCGCGGCGCGGCGGATCACGCGACGGGAGGGCAGGGGGACCTGGCGTTCGCCCACGGCGTCGCAGCCCCCTTCGCAGGCCAGGTCCTTGGCCGAGGCCGCGCGTTTCACCCACCCGATGTCCTGCCCGCGGTCCGCCTCCACGACGACGTACTCCCGCTCCGCCAGCGGGGGGGCGCCGCTGAAGGCGAAGAAGTCGGAGCGAAGGCCCTTGAACTGGACCTCGAGGACCTGGCTCCGGGCGCCCGCCGCCGGACTCGTAGACCCGACGGGATCCGGCGTCGCCGCGGGGCTCGGGGGCGCCGCCGGACTTGGGGGCGCTGCCGGAGTCGGGGGCGCCGCGGGACTCGGGGGGGTCGGCCGCACAGGGCGCGGCCGCCGGCCCTCGCTCACCTCTCCTCCCAGGCGCCGATGGCGTAGTACTTGTCCCGCCGGGCCTCGACGAGGTCGTCCGGCTCCAGCTTCGCGAGCTCCCGCAGATGGCGCCGGATCGCGGCGCCCATCGCTTCGACCGCGGCCTCCCGATCCGTGTGCGCCCCGCCCCGGGGCTCCGGGATGACGTGGTCCACGACGCCCAGATCCTGCAGGTCGCGGGCGGTGAGCTTGAGCGCCTCCGCCGCCTTGTCGGAGTGCTCGCGGCTCCGCCACAGGATCGCGGCGCACCCCTCGGGCGAGATCACGGAGTAGATCGCGTTCTCCATCATCAGGACGCGGTCCGCCACGCCGATCCCCAGGGCCCCGCCCGAGCCTCCCTCGCCGATGACGCAGCTCACGATCGGGACGCGCAGGCCCGCCATCACGGCGAGGTTGCGGGCGATCGCCTCCGCCTGGCCCCGCTCCTCCGCGCCGATGCCGGGATACGCCCCCTGCGTGTCGATGAAGGTGATGACGGGGCGGCCGAACTTCTCGGCCAGCCGCAGCAGGCGCTTCGCCTTGCGGTATCCCTCGGGGTGGGGAGAACCGAAGTTGCGGCGCAGGTTCTCCTTCATCTCCCGGCCCTTCTGGTGCCCGATGACCATGACGGAGCGGCCGTCGAGCTTGAGCCAGCCGCCGACGATCGCCGGGTCGTCGCGGAAGACCCGGTCGCCTCTCAGCTCGAAGAAGTCCGTGCCGATGCCCTGGATGTAGTCGAGCGAGAAGGGGCGGTCCTGGTTGCGGGCGAGCTTTACGCGGTCGAAACGCGAGAGCCGGGCCATGGCCTCATCGTGCGCAGCGGCGAGCTGGGCTTCCAGCGGCCCCAGCTCCGCGCTCACATCGATCCCGCTCTCTCTGGCCTTGTTCCGAAGCTCCTCCACATGGCTGCGGAGCTCGGCCAAGCCCTCGTGTTCTATCGACATACGCGATCATCTCTCGGTCCCGGAGCCGACATCCATCCGTCGGCTGACCGCACAAAATGGGCCCGCGGACGGTGATCCGGCCAGCGGGGGGCCGGAGAGGCGCCGAACCGTCAGCGACTCCGGACCAGTCTCACGCCGCTTCCGCCGAGCAGTCCGCGCAGCTCCTCGACGAGGGTCGGCGTCGGGTCCACGCGCAGGGATCGCGACGCGAATCGCGAGGGTCGCTCCTCGTCTTCCGGCTCCGCAGACCCGGCTTCGAGGTAGAGCGGACCGCGCCCCGGCGAGGCCTCCAGCAGCTCCCGGGCACGCGTGAACGCACCGGGCTCCGGCTGTTCATCCTCCCGGAGTTCGATCAGGATCCCCACCTGCCCCTCGTCGCGCACATCCGCCAGCGGGCGCACGGAGTCGAGGAAGATGGGCGGGTCGTCGTCATCCCGCGAGTTGCCCGACACCGTCCCCGCGATCAGCACCGGACGGTCGTCCGTGAGGAGGTCGCGGTTCTTCTGCCAGACGTCGCCGAACACGAGCGTCGTCGCCGTCCCGTGGAAATCCTCGATCGTGAGGCGCGCCCACTCCCGGCCGTCCTTGCGCGCGGTGCGGACCGACGTCTCGGTGACGACGCAGGGGACCTCCACCTTGCGGTCGCGGCGCGCGCGCAGGTTCGTCGTCTTCGCTTCCAGCGAGTACAGCTCGACGAGATCCCGGTAGCGCTCGAGCGGGTGTCCGGAGATGTAGAACCCGAGGCGTTCCTTCTCCTCGCGCAGGCGGTCGCGTTCGCTCCACGCGGACACGATCGGGAGTTCGACTTCCGGCCGCGTCTCCGCCGACTCGCCCCCGAACAGGCTCGTCTGCCCGCTCTCCGCCTCCTGTCGGCGGAGCTGCGCCTCGTTGAGCATGACCTCGAGGCCGGCGGAGAGGGCCGCGCGATCGCCCATGTCGTCGAGCGCCCCGGCGCCGATCAGCGCCTGGATCACCCGCGAGTTGTTGAGCCGCAGGTCGATCCGCTCGAGGAAGTCCATGAAGCTCTCGAAGGGTGCCTCCTCCCGCGCCGTCTGAATCGACCGGATCGCGGAGTGTCCCACGCCCTTGATCGCGCCGAGCCCGAAGCGGATCGCCGACTTCCCCGGATTGTCCGGGTCGTCGACGACCGTGAAGCGGTACCCCGATTCCGCGACCGAGGGGGGAAGCACGCGGATCCCGAGCGACCGGGCCGCGCCGATGTACTGGACGACCGAGTCGGTGCTCCCGATCTCCGACGAGAGGAGGCCGGCCATGAACTCGGCCGGATAGTGCGCCTTGAGCCACGCCGTGCGGTAGGAGAGGAGCGCGTACGCGACGCTGTGCGCCTTGTTGAAGCCGTAGCGGCCGAAGGTGCGGATGAGCTTGGCGATCTCGACCGCCTTCGGTTTCTTCACCCCGCGCTCGACCGCGCGCGTGACGAACTCCCCGAGGACCTTGTCCGTGAGTTCGGCGTCCTTCTTCCCCACCGCCTTCCGGAGGACGTCCGCTTCGGCGAGCGAGAACCCCGCGAGCAGGTTGGCCGCCCGCATCACCTGCTCCTGGTAGGTGATGACCCCGTACGTCGGCTCGAGGACCTCCTTCAGGTCGGGGTGCGGGTACTCGACCGCCTCGCCACGCTTGCGGCGGATGTAGACGTCCGTCATCCCGGAGTCGAGCGGACCCGGGCGGATGAGCGCGTTGACGGCGACGAGGTCGTCGAAGCGGTCGCAGCGCATCGCGCGCAGCTTGTCCGTCGCGAGGCTGGACTCGAACTGGAACACGCCGCTCGTGCGGCCGGCCGCGAGCATCTCGTACACGGCCGGGTCCTCGAGGCCGATCTCCTCCCAGTCCACGCGGATCCCGTGCCGTTCGTCCACGTTCCGCGCCGCATCGTCGATCACGGTCAGCGTGCGCAGGCCCAGGAAGTCCATCTTGAGCATGCCCGCCTTCTCGAGCGCGTTCATGTCGAACTGCGTGATCACCGCGCCGCTCTTCGAATCCGAGCAGATCGGCACGTAGTCGTCGAGCGGTCCCGGGGCGATCACGACGCCCGCCGCGTGCACGGAGCTGTGGCGCGCGAGCCCCTCGATGCTTTCCGCGTAGTCGAGGAGCCTCCTGACCTGGGCGTCCTCGCGGTCGCTCTCGGCCAGTTCCGGCACCTTCTTCCTCGCCTGCGCCACCGTGAGCGAGTACCCCGGCGTCGACGGCACGAGCTTCGCGAGGCGATCCGTGTCCGACGGGGAGAAGCCGAGCACCCGGCCCACGTCCCGGATCACGGCGCGCGCCTTCATCGTCCCGAAGGTGATGATCTGCCCGACCGAGGCCTGTCCGTACTTCTCCCGCACGTAGTCGATGACCTCGCCGCGGCGCTCGTAGCAGAAGTCGATGTCGATGTCCGGCATCGAGACGCGTTCCGGGTTCAGGAAGCGCTCGAAGAGGAGGTCGAACTCGAGCGGGTCCACGTCGGTGATGCCGAGCGCGTAGCAGATGATCGACCCCGCGGCCGACCCGCGGCCGGGCCCGACCGGGATGTCGCGTTCGCGCGCCGCGACGATGAAGTCCCAGACGATGAGCAGGTATCCCGCGTACCCCGTGTTCTCGATGACCCCGAGTTCGTAGTCGAGGCGCTCGCGCACCTCCTCGGGCAGAGGATCGCCGTACCGGGCCTTCGCCCCCTCCGTCGCCTCGTGGCGCAGCATCGCCATGGGTTCGGGGAAGCGGTCCGGGAGCGGGAAGTCGGGCAGCTGGTACTGCTTCTCGAACTCGACGTTGCAGCGGTCCGCGATCTTCACCGTCTCGGCGAGCAGGCCGGGCAGGTCCGGGAAGAGTTCCGCCATCTCGTCGGCGGTCTTGAAGTAGCTCTCCTCCCCGTGGAAGCGGAGCCGGTCGGGGTCGTCCTTGTCCTTGCCCGTCCCGATGCAGAGGAGCGTGTCGTGCGCGTCCGCGTCCTCGCGCCGCAGGTAGTGCGCGTCGTTCGTCACGACGAGCGGAAGTCCGAGTTCCTCGGAGAGCTGGATGATCCCCCGGTTGATGACGTCCTGCTTCGGAATTCCGTGGTTCTGGAGTTCGAGCCAGTACCGGTCCTTGAACACCCGCGCGTGCCACTCCGCGGCTTCCTTCGCCTCGTCGTACCGCTCGTACTGCAGGTAGCGCGGGACCTCGCCGGCGAGGCAGGCGGAGAGGCAGATGATCCCCTCCGCATACTTCTCAAGCACCTCGCGGTCCACGCGGGGGCGGCGGTAGAAGCCTTCCGTGTACCCGATGGACGAGAGCTTCACGAGGTTCTGGTACCCGCGCCGGTTCTCGGCGAGCAGGAGGAGGTGGGCGTTGAGGGCCGGGGCCCCCTCTTCCCGCCTGCGGGCCCGGCGGTCGCCGTACGCGACGTAGACCTCGCAGCCGAGGATCGGCTTGATCCCCTTCGCGCGCGCCTTCTCCTGGAACTCCCACGCGCCGTGGAGGTTGCCGTGGTCCGTGAGGGCGAGCGCGGGCATGCCGAGTTCGATCGCGCGGTCGATGAGGTCGTCGATCCGGTTCGCCCCGTCGAGGAGCGAGTACTCGCTATGTGTGTGCAGATGTACGAACGGCATCCAGGCGACCCTGTCCGGCCAGGCGTGTCAGATTCGGTTGTCGCGTTCGGCTAGGCGCAGCGGAACGATCCGAGTATCTCCTGCAGCTGCAGCATGTACTCGTACTTGGGCCGGTTCGGCGAATAGAGCCACGCATCGACGAAGTACGTGCGCGCCGGACAGTCGACCAGCCAGACGATGAACGGGCCCGCCGCGGGGAACCCGCCCGTCTCATCCTGCCACACCCCGGTCACTTCCAGCGCCGGACGGCCCTCCCACATGAAGTTGACCACGCTCGAGTTCGAGTCGTCGATGCGCTGCGGGACGTTGTAGTGCCTGCCGTCGATCTCCGCCCGCCACTCCAGCGCGAGTTCCCTCGTCAGCGAGTCCGCGTTCGGGCGCCAGGCGACGAGAACCGAACGGATGAGTTCGCTCGGGTCCGGGTTGTCGTTGCGCAGGATGACGAGGCTGTCGCCCCCGCCGAGATCCCGGGCGATCCGGTCGTAGACCTGGGGAACGAGGAGGGAGAACCCGAACCGCCGCCCCAGATCCGTCCTGAGCGCGGTATCCGCCGCCGTCGCGAACATCCGCCGCAGCACCAGATGGCGGTAGTTCGTGTCCACCGCGTTCAGGACCGACGGCAGCGCCGCGACCCATGACTCGGCCTCGCGGCCCGACCGGAGGAGCGCGGCCGTCACGGTCTGGCCCAGCGCCCAGACGTCGGAGGCCTGGAAGACGCGGCCCGGCTCGAGCGCGGAGAGGTCCTGGCCCGCCTCCTCTGCCACCTCGAGCAGGAGCGGATCGTCGGCCGTCCCGAACACGATGAGGTTACGGAACAGTTTCAGCTGGCCCGCGCTTTCGTGACCCGGATCGGCGAAGGTGACCTCGTACTGTTTCTCGTCGCGGCTCGTGAAGATCGTGGGCTCCAGCACCTGCCGGGTCTCCTCCTCCACTTGCAGCGTGAGAGAGTCCGGGGCGATGATGATGAGGCTGTTCGCCTCTCCGAAGGCCGTCTGCTTGCTGCAGGCGGAGAGGACCGGGAGCGCGGCCGCGAGGAGCGCCGTCAGGGCGTCGAGAGGACGGATTTTCATGCGAGTGAAGCTAGATCGGCCGGCTGGCGGCGGCAATCGAAGGGGACCCCTCGAGGGACGGTTTTCACCGTGACGTCGCGCCGCGGTTTCCTCGCCGCCTGGACCCGCTCCGCCGCCTTCTGCGCGCTCGCCCCGCTCCCCCTCGCGCAGTTCGGCCCCGGCGCCTCCGTGCGCGGCCGCGAACTCGGCCCGCGCGCCGCCCGCCCGGTGTCGGCGGACCAGTTCCCGTTCGAACTCGGCGTGGCCTCCGGAGAGCCCGCCGCCGACGGCGTCGTCCTCTGGACCCGCCTCCTCGCCCTGCCCGGCGACCCCGCCGCCGCCTTCCCCGTACGGTGGGAAGTCGCCTCGGACGAGGGATTCCGGAGCGTGGTCCGAAGCGGAGAAGCCGCCGCCCTCGCCGAACTCGGCCACTCCGTCCACGTGGAGGTCGACGGTCTCGACCCCGAACGCGACTACTGGTACCGGTTCCACGCCGCCGGCGCGACGAGCCCCGCCGGCCGCACCCGCACCGCCCCCGCCCCCGGCGCGATGCCGGACCGCTTCGATTTCGTCTTCGTCTCCTGCCAGCACTACGAGCGCGGCTGGTACACCGGCTTCCGCCACATGGCCGCCGAGACCCCGTCCCTCGTCATCCACCTCGGCGACTACATCTACGAGAGCGGACCCGGCCTCCGGAACGACCTCGTCCGCCGCCACGACGCCGAGGAACCCCGCACCCTCGAGGCCTACCGCGCGCGCTACGCCCTATATAAAAGGGATCCCGACCTCCAGGCCGCCCACGCCGCCGCCCCCTGGGTCTTCACCCCCGATGACCACGAGGTCGACAACGACTGGGCCGGCATCCACAACACCGAGGCGATGGCCCGCGACGCCTTCCTCGCCCGCCGCACCGCCGCCTTCCAGGCGCTCTACGAACACTTCCCCCTCCGCCGAGCGTCCCTCCCCACCGGCCCCGACGCGCAGCTCTACCGCCGCCTCGACTTCGGCTCGCTGATGCGCCTTCACGTCCTCGACACCCGGCAGTACCGCACCCTCCAGCCCTGCGGAGGCCGCCGCCAACCCCCCTGCCCCGAACAACACGCCGAGTCCGCCACCATCCTCGGAGCCCCGCAGGCCGACTGGCTCCTCGACGGCCTCGACCAGTCGTCGGCCCGCTACAACGTCCTCGCCAACCAGGTCTTCATGGCCCGCCTCCTCGAGGGCACCGAGACCCTGACCCTCCCCATGGACAAATGGGACGGCTACCCCGCCGACCGCGCCCGCCTCATGACCTTCCTCCACGACCGCCGCCCCTCCAACCCCATCGTCCTCACCGGCGACCTCCACACCAACTGGGTCAACGACCTCAAACTCGACTTCGACCGCCCCGCGTCTCCGGTCGTCGGAACCGAATTCGCCGGCACCTCCATCTCCTCCAGCGGAGACGGCGTCGACACCGGCCCCCAGGGCGAAAACGCCATGAGCCACAACCCCCACATCAAGTTCTTCAACGCCCAACGCGGCTACGTCCGCTGCACTCTGTCCCCGGAGCGGATGCGAACCGACTTCCGCGTCATGCCCTACGTCACCCGCCCCAACGCCCCCATCGCCACCCGCGCCAGCTACATCGTAGAAAACGGAATCCCCGGCGCCCAGGAAACTTGAACCCACCGCGCCGCACCCATAGGATGGAGTCCGCCCGGCGCCCGACCCTCGTCTCGAACGAAGCGGTCGCGCGCCGGTCTTCTTCGGGGCCCGTAGCTCAGCCTGGTTAGAGCGCACGCCTGATAAGCGTGAGGTCGGTGGTTCAACCGAGCGCCCCGCTGGGCGCGAGCTCGATGAAGCATCGGCCCCGCCAGGGGACGCTGCTTCATCAACTCTACCCGGGCCCACGCTCCCCGGTCATGATGCCGCGACCTGCGGGTGGCAACTGTCGATTGCGATCGTGACACCCGGCGGGAGATTACGAGCCCAAGAGTGGAATCCCCGGTGCCCAGGAAACTTGAACCCACCGCGCTGCACCCGTAGGATGGAGGCCGCCCGGCGCGCGACCCTCCCTCAGCACGGAACGGTCGCGTGCCGGTCTTCTTCGGGGCCCGTAGCTCAGCCTGGTTAGAGCGCACGCCTGATAAGCGTGAGGTCGGTAGTTCAAATCTACCCGGGCCCACTCAATCTCCTACCGAATCCCAAGCCTCGCCCCGGTCCCAATCCTGGACCGACCTCACGGATGACCAAGTCGCCTCGGTAGTTCAACCGAGCGCCCGTCTCGGGCGCGAGTTCGGTGAAGCAGCGGCCCCGCAGGGGACGGTGCTTCGCCAAATCTACCCGGGCCCACGCTCCCCGGTCGCTAAGTTCGGCTCGTTCTTTGTCCGACCCGACGTGAAGCGACCTCCTGCACGGCCAAGCTGCCCCAGGGGCTTCAACCGCGCGCCTGTACCATGCCCAAGCTCGGTGACGCAGCGGCCCCGAAGCGGACCGCGCATCGCCAAGTTCACACGCCCCCCCGCGCCCGCGGCATCAAAGAACGCACGCTTCGTAGGTGACGACGGTCGCCTGAAGCGCTCACCTCGCCGAGTGCGGGTGTCAGGTGATTACTGTACTTGTACACTCGGAAAGAACTTATCGATTTTGTCGTGGTATTCGTTTACGAACGCGACCTGATCCTTGCTGAGAACACCACGCTCCGGATGGGTCGTGATCTTGCGGATCTCATTAAGTTCCTTGATCCATTTCGTGTTCGCCTTCTTGTTTTCCTTGTCCCGTGCACCCAGGGAAATCACATCCTTCACCAAATGCCAATTATTGATACAAATATCGACGTAATCGATTAGGTAAAGATTGGATTCTTCTTTACCTTCACGGTTCTTTTCTTCCCACGCGGTCGTGCAGTTCTTTCGGATTCCCACGGGAACACCCTCGATCCACCACGCCTTATTCTGCTTACCGTAGTGATCCTTCAGCGTCCCGATGACGTAGTCGAAGAGCTGGCGGTGAATCTTCGTCACCTTGCCGGCTGCCTCTTCCGTGCCCACTTCATCACGGGATGCCAAGTACTCCATTAGTCCCGGCGGCCTGAACGTATCAATCGTCTTGTTGATCTGCGCTTCTAGACCATAGGCCTGTTGCCGAACAGCTGTCAGTGACGAGCCAATGCGTCTAAACGCTCGAATCTCTTGCGCCGATGCACTCCTAAAGTAGTCGGTCAACACTTCAAGATATGGCTCAATTTTCGCGAAGGTCTCGTCAGCATCCAACCGGCACAAATCCACTCCGTCATCCTGTCGGACATGATCCGTGATGTCTTTGATGACGTGAAACAGTGCTCGGATGCCGTTGTTCGTACACAGATATCCTCCTGGTGCGTCGCCGAGTTGCCAGTGAGTCGACAGCTCCGTCGCGAACATCTCCAAGCAGTCTGACAGCACCGCCAGTGCTTTCCTGAGGTTCGCCTCATAGTCGTCCGATTTGGCCGTGGACAGCGGGCCGGGAAGGACAACACCTTTGCTGGACGTCGCCAACAGGTTAGCAACGCGGAGGCCGGCCTGAATTGACGTCGTGGTCAAGCAGCGATAGTTAGTCTTCCGTTTTCCGGTTACGACCATGCGTTCGTGGAGAGGTGACGTTTTGGTGCTATTCAGGCGTGACGCGATACGAGAGTGTAGCGCCTGAAGTGCTTCAGCCGGATCGGAAGAACGCCAATGGAGATCTGCATAAAGTTCAACCAGCAAGGCAGTGCGCACCTTGACCTGTTTGCTGTTGATGTCGATGAACAGGTTCATTTCCTTCTCGGATGGAAGGTTCTCGTAGGCGAGCACGGACAACATGGTCGAATCGTCCTTGAACCCCCCGGCTTCACGTGCATAGACATAACCGTAGAGTCGGTGCTGACCGTCGATGATCCACGCCGAAGCGTAAGTCGGCGGCAGGTACAGTTGTGCCCCAGGTCTCGTCACCGTGCTTTTCCTTATCTTCGAACCGTAGCTTGGTTCCCTTCTTTGTTTTTAGGTTCACCACGATGTTCGTAGGGAACTTCCCACCTTCATTGATGTACTTGGCGATCTTTTTTAGCCGGTGCGGTTGGAGCATACGCTGGTATGTCGCTAAATTCTCGATGTCTCGGCTGGCCTTGTGGCCGACGTAGGCGATCTTCAGAAGCTCATCGGGTCGGATGAGGAACGTATAGAAGGTATCGCCGCCCATTTTTCCTCTGGTCGCTACCACCTTCCGGGTTAGACCGTCGATTTTCTGACCGCCAAAGATATGCCCCAAAAACTGGTAACGCGCGGCCTGTTTGAGGTGCTTTACAAGCTGCAAATAGTAGTCAAGTTCGCCGTCCGTGAGCACGCCGATATCTGCGCTGGTGCATCTCTCAAGATCGACGGCGCTCCATGCGATGTTCCTCGTAGCGATGACCGGTTTGACCTTGAGTTTGGGCTTTCGACCGTAGGCGTTGAGGATCGATTTGTGGAGGCCCTCGCGTATTGCCTGGATTTTCTCGATGAGTGGGAGCATGCTCCGCTTGCCTGGCGTATCGCGACGTGTGCATTCGACGATGATGACGGTCTCGTCGTCCTTGGCAAATGCGTCGATCTGACGTGGTGGCAAGCCATCGTCGACGACGATCGTGAACTGGCGGCCTTCGCTCATCTCCTTGAAGCCCATTTGCGCCAAGATGCACCAGACCTCGTCTTCAAGCTGCTCGTCCGCAGGCTTCGCCTTGGCCATCCGAGTTGACTTGACGTTCTTTCTGAACACTCGCCAACCGTCGGCCTCCTCGAGCTTGACCTTGTCAGCGATGAGCTTCTTCGTCGAGCCCTTAACGGTCTGATACTCGTCCGTCTGCCTCCGCCGCCGCAGTTCGGTCTTGATCGCGTCTCCGACGACGAGGGGGCCTAGGTACTCATGTTTGTCGGTCATGCCGTGGGTCGCCTTTCACGCAGTAGGCGGTTAACGGAGGATAGCCTGATCGAGTGTGAGGTCACGAGCCGGGAGCAACCGTCGTGGGTCGCCAGCAAGATTGTCGCGCAGCACAGCGGAGTGCGACGATGAGTTGATGCGGTGACTCCGGAGGCCGGCGCCGGTGAATTGCCGTTCTTCCGACGGGATTCCACCCTCTGAGACCGCGATGAAGCGCTCGGGGAGCTGGGTAGCAAGTCGGTCCCCGATGGGATTACCGAGACAGGCGGCGAAGGATGATCTCGACGATGTCATAGGCAGAATCAGAAGGCATGGCTTCGACGATTGCACCGAAAGCAGCTTGGATCGTCGCTACGGAGTCGGACGGTACGCCGTTCAGTGCTGGCTCAGGATTGACCTCGATATCCTCTAGTTGATTCTCGAAACTGGCAAGCTCCTCCTGGTCGGACGTTGATGTGACAGCTCCAAGCGTCGTGAGTATCTGCTTGATCTCGGGGATGCGCTGGCGCTCCCGCTCGACTAGGGCGATGGCATCTTCGGGCTGCAGATAGCCGGAAACCGCGAAGTCGCGCGCACGCCTGAGCCGATTGATGGCGACGCCAATGTGGCGAAGCCGATTTCGCTGAGATGAGGCCCGGCGGCATCGCGAACTGATCTCATGGGCGATGGCCCCAATGTGGTTCTCTAGGTTGCGTTGATGAGGGCTGGGCTCGAAGTAGTCGCGCCGACCGTTCGGGACAACGCGTTCGTCCAAGATATGGACCTCCCCGACGCACCATCCGTTGAATCGCGGTTCGAGGAAGAGGTGCTCGAAGATGCGGTCGCTGCCGATCTGGATGTTCCCTACGCGGGCGCGAAGACCGCGGACACCGACGCGGCGTGGTATGGAGCCAGCGTACGGTGTATGAGCCAGCCACACGATGGCAGCTGGCTCGTCTCCGTCGACTGCGGGAATGACGTGCGTCTCGAGACGCTCGAAAGCGGCGTTGTACTTGTCGGTCAACGGGATGGTCTTTCCAAACGGTCGCTTAACCGGAGAGTCGTGATCGTTGACGCGAACATCGAGCACGAGGTGGTCGGTGTGCGTGGTGAGAAACTCGCGGATCCGGCTTGCAAGTGGAAAGGCGTTCGCCAGTGGTACAGGGCATACTTCTCCGATGTAGCGTCTGACATCATCCTCGTTCAATAGCGCCGAGGCAGCATGTCGGTGGATGCGGTCGATCGTGACGTCAAAAAACCGTTCCGGCCAGTCGCCGTGAAGAAGCTGTCGTATCGTGGTGCAGCGCTCAATAGCCGTTGCGACATCGACTTGTGCCAGGTTTGAGTCGCGCAGCGTTTCTCCGTTCCATGTTACCTCCGTCACGGGCTCTGTTGCGCACGTCCGCGTCGTGAACCGAACCTGCTCCGCGAAAGCAAGGGCTGACAGTCGGCCGATGCCGCGAAAACCACGGTCCAACGTACGAACCTTGTCACTGCAACCAACATCGATGAGGCGGCGCGACGCCTCCTTGGGAGATAGGCCCGTGCCGTCATCTCTTATCGCAACCTGTGATCGAATGCGGTCGATCATGACGTGGACGGTTCCACTACCTTGAGCCGCGATCGCGTCGGCAGCATTCTGCAGGTATTCCCTGTAAAGGATGAGGGGGCTGTCATACATCCCGGCGGTAATCAAGCGGAGGAGATCACCCCCGACAGTTGGGTTCGCGGCCATCAGTCGACGCCTGGGCCAACTGGCTGCAGGGGAGTGGGGTCCTGCTGGTCTAACGGCTCGTCCAGGGGTTCGTAGAGGCCCGCGTCCTCGACTAAGGCTTCGGGTTCCGGAAGTATGTGGTGAGGCGTTAGCTCGGGGAATGCCTGCGCAATGTTGGTGACCTTTGGCGCCTTGGTATCGATTGCATGGAAGGGTACGAGTTGGCGGATGAGACCCGAAACAGACTTGTCCGAGGCCAGCTCCAAAAAGGCTTCGCGTCGTGGGCGCATCAGCAAGACACCGCTAAGCAGCTCGATGAGTTCATTTCGTTGTTCACTGTTCAGACGACCTAGGAGTGCGTTGTATTCGTCTAGAACGGGCCTACCTTCGCCGTGCTCGTAGTAGTTACGGTGGAAGATGAAGGCATGCGGCAGTGCTAGCAGTTTCTCGAATTCCTCGTAGCTGTTGCCGAAGGCTCGCAGGAAAAAGTTATGGCTGCCGGACACGACGCCGTGCGTCGCCTGGAGCATGATCTGGAAAGATCTCAAGTAATAGCGGCTCCAGTGCCTGCCGACATGTGACCGATCCTTCATCGTTACCGGCAAATAGCGCATTGGAAAAGACCAGATCTGGACGCCAAGGCGCGCGTTGAGCGCAATGTTGATGTTCATGCGCTCGTAGAGATCCCGCGGCGTATCCATGAAGTTGTATAGCATGTAATTCGAAAGAGATGTCAGTCCGTGGTCCGCCGCCATTTCCACGGCTCTCTCGTACACTTTGCGCATCCCTACGTGGTCGAAGGCGATACGGAGTGGGTCGATGCAGATCGTGGACATTTCGCGCAAGTACATCGAGGTCTTAGCAAGAATACGTGCGTCGACACCTTGGTTGAAGTCGACCCGTCGCTTGACACCCGGCGAGCCTGGTCGTTCCAAAACAGCACCGCCGTGGAAACCTAGATCTCGAATCTCCGCTATGACCTCCTTGTATCGAGAACTTGCTACGACGTTGTTGTCCATGAGGATTAGATCTTTCTTGGGACCGAACTCGGCGTCCACGCCGGCGACGAGGCCCAAGAGCGGCGGCATCTCCCGTTGAGCACCTTCGAGTTTTGGCACGCCGCAAAACGAACACTTGCGAATGCAGCCCCGCGACGCATATCCGAAATAGGCATCGCGTACGGGATAAGTGTAGGGGACCTGTTCGAGAATGCTGTAGTCTGGGACAAGCTCTTCGATCGGCGTCCCGACGGTGTCGTCGGCGCCGAAGTCGCCATCGACCACCGACAGCTGCAGGGACGTCGGCGGGGGCTGGTCGAGCAATCCTTTAACGAAGCGGACACCGGCCCAGCGTGGCTCTTTGACAAAGTCCTCGAACATCAGGCTCGCGGCGATGCCGCCAACGAAGACGCGTTCCGCTTGTCCCCTCGCGGCGCTGATCGCGAAATCGATAGCGGCCGATGTTCGTTTCCACTCGAAGCTGAAGAGCGTCGTAACGTAAACGCGGTCCCAGACCTGGCCGAGGACCTCCGGCTCGTGGCCCTTGACGAACACAACGTTATCGCCGCGGCCATGCGGTCCGTGGTAGGCAGCGATCTTCATCAAGCCGAGCGGCGGATACTTGTTGCGGTATCCGGGTTCGATTAGGAGGATGTTCCGTTTGGTCATGGGTTCGGCTGCAATTTACCTTCCTCCGTCGGTCGTATCGTATCTGTCGGTCGCCAGCAGGGTTGTCGTGCGCACCTCGCTCACGGAGCACCGTTCCATGAGCGCCTCGAACGGCTCATGGTAATCCGGCAACGTCAGGATGGCGAGCCGGCTGGCGCAGTGATCGATCAGCACGCCCCTTACGCTGACGGATGGAACCGCCATGGTCTCTCTCCAAACCTAGGGATGGGTTCGCAAACCTAGGGATGGGTTCGCCCAACATAACGCCGCTCTCCTCGAAACACCCGGGCTTGGTCCGTACCGATGGCGTCCGGGGGTTGCTTCGGTTTCCGGGTGCAGCCGGGCGCGACCGGAGCGCCTCGAAGGCCTGCCTTTCGAATCTCGTACCCCGTTCTTTTCTGTTACGCGCTGATCCTAGCGTAGCAGGTCAACTTGCGAGAAGTGGCCTCGCACGCACGGGCGGCGTCTCGACGAAGTTCGGAGTACGCAAAGCGCTGCGGACCCGAACCCTTGTCGTCGGCGGTCCCATCGGATCCGTGTCCAGTGCCGCTTCAGGACCGCCCCGGTCCCCGGCCGGCCTCGCTCGGAATCGATGGACGGCTCCGTTGGAATAGGCAGCGCCCGCGGCGCCCGCGGACGACCTCTCTCGAGCGGCCGCGAGAGGCGGAAAGGAGAAGAACCGGAGACGATCAATCACAGAAATCCAACCGTCCGTGAAAGCAGGACAACTCCACTGGCTTGCAGCACGAGCCAAGGGTCAGGTATTGTGGGCTTGGTGTGTTTACCCAAGAGGAAGAAAATCCGAAAACTTGCGGCTTGGTTTGGTTGGGCTCGGTCGGGTTTGGCATGGTTCGGTACGGTTTGGTGACGTCACGCCGGAGCGGTTGGCGAAGGCGTTGCTACGTCGCGCGGAGCCCTACATCAAACCGAAGAAGCCAGTCGCCAAGACGCATCCAGGTGCGACGAAGGTAGGAGTCGAAACCACGAATCCCGGCTAGGACCGTTGCCCACGCCACACAGGCGAGCCCCGCCGCACCTTTTTAATCCAACCCTCTTTCAAGTCCCCCCTTCATATGGAGTCCGTTGATGTCGAGTAGAAGTCCGGTCGAGGCGCAGACTGCGAAGATCGTGGCCGAGGTTGACAAGCTGGTCGAGATGAAACTGGTACTGGCGTTCCTCGCTGAGGCCGGTGAGGATGGATTGACACGACGGCAACTCCAGAGGCTGCTTACGGCCCATGGACAACCGCCCAAGGGTACGAATCCCTTGTATCACCTACTCGAAGAGACCCTCCACGCGCAGGTCTCAAGCGGATATGTGACCGGTGGTACGAAGTGCTACTGGCTGACACAACCTAGTTCTGGATAAGGTCGCTCCACATCAACCGCTTCCCCGACCATCTTCGCGACCAGATCCTTCATCTGGTCCACCGTGCCGGGGTCGCGGGCATTGTGGCGCCTGGGCAGCGTGAAATGCCGCCGCGCGGGAGGTAGCAGGCACCGTAGCTCGCGAGCCGACCGTCAATGAGCCGCGTCGACCAGCGTTCTCCCGCATCCTCCGGCTGAGGAAGCCAGAGTTCGCCGGTCAACCCAGACGGTCCGCGAGCGCGACTTCGAGCTCACCGAGGAACAGATCCTCGCGCTGGAGCGCTTCGACCCCGAGTACCGGGATCATCACAGCAAAGTGAAGAAGACCGGTGAGCTTGTGGCCGTGGACACCTTCTTCGCGGGTACGCTGAAGGGCGTGGGCAAGGTCTACCTCCAGCGCCGACCTCGGGGCGGTCGGGTTTCAGGTGGATACCGTTTCTCTACACTCCTTGAGAGCGATCCCATCACGATGTTACGATACGAACGAAGAGGATGCGTGGGCGGTGTCGCCGCCAATTGTGTTGGTACGTGAGAACCCACGAACGTGAAATGTGCCGTAATGTCACCAGCCGAGATTGTTTTTGCAGTTTTGGGCGTAGTCGTTGCGATCGTTGTTGCCGCTCCGAGACTTCTCGAGTGGCGTCGCGGCTACGTTGTCTGTTCGCTAGAAGTGACAAGTATTCGAGGTCGCCCTGTTGCGAAGCTTGCTTTGGAAAGCAAGTCCGTTTATCGCCGCAAAATCGATTGGGCGTGCTTGATTGTATCTTCGCCAGATGCAGATTTTGTTGAGTGCATCAGCAATCAAATGACAGAGCGATTAGAATCCACAAATGACATCATCAGGTTGAAAGACTTGGAGTGCAAGCAGTTTAATCGCGACGATTTGCGAGTCATTCCTTTGCCCTTCTTCTGTTCCGAGCAACTTGGTATTCGCGACGAGAAGGTGACTTGCTCGGTACCGTTGGATCAGGATCTTTCTCCCGGTTGGTATGACCTGCGATTCTTTGTGTTCCCTCCTCCAGAGACCCAGAGGAGGCGCTTCGGATACCATCGCTGCGTGCACGCAGTTTGCTTCGTTGATCGGGAGTGACACGGTGCGGGCTGTACTGTATGATACGCAACGGCGGAGCGGCTTGAGGGTGGCTATCTCACTGCGGCGTGGGAACGGAGGCACTCAAGCGAGATGCCGGACTTCCCTTGTCTACGGCCGGCGAGGAGCGCACACCCGAGGCAATCCAAGTAACAGACGGCTCGTGACGGAGTACCACCTTGACGGCGCCCATGCACAAAGAGACACTCTATCCGCTCGAGGACCCAATGAGCAGCATCGCGGAGCTCATCGAGGTTCGGGAGTGCAACGTTCCTTCGACTTGCGCTGACTCCGGATGAAGCTGCTGGCTCTCTCGATAAGTGGGTTCCGCGGCGTTCAGCGAGCCGACTTGCGTTTTGGTCAGCATGATGTGCTGGTAGGGCCCAACGGTGCGGGTAAGAGCACGATCATCGACGCCCTATCGCTCGTCTTCGGCCGCACCGGCCTAGTGCGCGATCTCACGGAACACGACTTCTACGGAAGCCGTCCTGAAGCGACCAGTCGCATCCGCGTCGTTGCTACTTTGGCGGGATTCGATGGCGATGACCCGGAGCGGAACGACACCTGGTTCCGGGAAGGAAGAGCAGTCCCCAAGTGGTGGAACTCATCGACAGGTGAAGTAGAAGCGGAGCGGGGCGATCAATCGAAGGTCCTCTGCGCGCAGGTTGCCTTCGCTGCGCGTTTCGATCTTGAGGAGTTAGCGATTGAATCGATCCGCTATTTCCATGATGATGATGACGTTGAAGATCCATTCCTGGACGATGCTGTTCAGCCGATTCCGACTCGGCTCTTTGACGAGATCGGATACTACGTCCTGATGGCTCGTCGCACCTGGGGAGGAGCCGTTTCGTTCGCTTCGGAGCTATTTCGCAAAGCGGTTGCCACGGTGGGAGGCATCCCGGCGCAGACGGTTCTCCAAGAGCGTGATCGGCTGCGCGCCCCCGCCGCACCGCTAGAGGAAGCGGCTGGGCTCGCTCCGTTGGTAGAGCGCATGAACCGGCAGTTGGCCGAGCTGTTGCCCGACGCACCACGTTTTCAGCTAAGGCTTACAGCCACGGACTCCGAATCACTACTTCGCGCACTCGTTCCGCACTACGCCGTCAGCGAAGGTGTTTCGCTCCCGGTGGGGCGGCATGGGATGGGCCTGCTCTCGCTTCAGACGTTCATTCTGTTGCTCGAGCTTGGACGAGAGCGGGTGCGCATGGGCAAGCCTTTCCTGTTCGCGATGGAGGAGCCCGAGTTGCACATTCCGCCGGGCATGCAGCGTCGACTGATTTCCCAGGCCGTTTCCATCGCGGACCAGACGATCTGCACCAGCCACTCGCCGCGCGTCGCCGCCTACTACCCGGCGACCTCCGTTCAGATTCTCGATCGCGGCACGGAGAGTCTCGCCGCGACTCCCATGCTGGCAACACCTCTCGAAGACAGTGCGACGAACGCGCGTCGGAAACTCTTCTTGGACGATCGTGCACGGATCGTCGAGGCACTGATGTACCACCGTATGCTCATCCCCGAAGGGCGCAGCGAGTACGAGTGGTTCCGGCTGCTGAGCGATGTGCTCGAGACTGCGGAGATGGTGCCCGAGGACGCTGATGCCGACACGCCCGCCTTCGGGACCGTGGTCGGTGTGGTGCCGACTCATGACGGAGCGATCGCAGACGTATACGACGCTCTGCGGATCCTTCGACGTGGACTGGTCCCTCTCGTGGACGGGGATGCTGCCGGAGCCGAGAAGGTCGACCAGCTCCGCGCTTCCCACGCGACGCCGAAGATCATTTTGAGATGGCGCGACGACTGGACCATGGAGGATGTAATTGGTTGGATCCTTGAGGGCGAAGAAAGCGATGCGCTCACCGAACTGCGGGACCGAATCAATTGTGATTTCGAATCTATCGACGAATTGGTCGATCTATTCAAGGTCAAGACTGGTGTCGGTCGTCTAAAAACCGATTATCTCGCCTATGAGGAGGTGGCATCGGTCATCGGCCGCCTTCCTGGCTGCCGCGCTCGCGCCGCAGCTTTGCTGGAGGCAGTCACGCTCGCCACGCTAAGGCGAGAGGAAGGTTGCGACTTGGTCCATAGGGACGAAGACCACAGCGTTCCGAACTCGACCGTCCTTCGTCTCCAGCCGTGAGTAGTTACTTGATCGAAGGTCCCGCCGGGACCGGCAAGACAACCCGCCTGTTTCAGGAATTGAAGCATGTGCTGGAGGCCTATCCGCTGGCGGAGCATCAGCGAGTCCTCGCACTGACCAGAATGCACGGCTCAAGGCGGCGCATGGGTGACCAACTTCGGGGAGTTCCAGGCCTTCGAGGACGGTACCGTTGCTCTACGGTCGATAGCTTTGCATGGAGAATCGTGCGGCGCTGGCGAACGCTCGCTCGAAAAAGGTCCGCGGCGGAGCTGGCCGAGGATGACTACGAGCAGGTTTGTTCGCTCGCCGGTGATCTGCTGGCGGAGACGACCGTTTCGCGCTGGGTTGGCCAAGCATTCCCGGTCCTTGTTGTCGACGAGTTTCAGGATAGCACGAGTGGGCAACTGAAGATGATTTCCTCGCTCTCCGACGTGGCGACATGCATCCTAGCGGCCGATTCTTTTCAGGACTTGGAGAACACCGGGGTGAATCCAGCGGTCACGTGGGCACGGACCAATGGCGACAGCGAGAACTTGAGGGAGATTCACCGGACCTCGGCAGCGGGTCTGTTGGGCGCGAGTCAAGCCTTCCGATCCGGGGGCAATGTTCCCGATAGAGGGAAGGGCCTAACGGTGCTGGGTGCACCGAATGCGAACGTCGGGGCTAGCTTCGTTTCCAATAGCCTTACGTGGTGGAGGAGCTGTGCGGACATCGCCGTCCTAACTCCGGTACGGCCGTCCAGGTCCA
Organism: Gemmatimonadota bacterium; assembly: GCA_022825725.1. GTDB lineage: Bacteria > Gemmatimonadota > Gemmatimonadetes > Palauibacterales > Palauibacteraceae > Palauibacter. Next base: position 3,868 of record JAJDWE010000084.1, on the reverse strand, counting down.
CATTCGTACGTAACTTGTTCGCTCGCGTAGCGGAAAAGCCGATCGGGAAGCGCGCTACAGGCCCGCATCATGTTCCATGGGAGGAGTCTCAGGAAGGAGAGTGCGACAAGTTCATCGCACAGCTTGAACTGCCCGATGAGCCCGACAGTGAGGTCCGCTGCGATGAGCTTTCGTTCGATGATGTCAGTGGGCCCCGACGCGGCCTTCGTCGTTGGATCGACCGACAAAGGCGCGTCGCCGGAAGGACAACTCTTACAGTTAGCGAAATCCAGCGCGAGGCACGCCGTAATCCACCGGCGTTCGAGGGCCTATCGTCGGGTGAGACCGCGCGGAGTTCGGGCGATGACGATCCATCAGGCGAAGAATCGCGAATTTCACTCGGTCATCGTGCTATGGCCCTACGAGATCGCTGGCACCATCGAGCGTCAGCGACGCTTGCTGTACAACGCGATTACCCGGGCTAAGGATCGCGTCCTTGTTGTGGTCCAGGACCCTGCTCGGCTAAAGCGTCCGCCGTTCGTCGCCGAGAACTGAATGGTCGACACCCGCATCTCGCGTCACGACCCGTTGAGGGCGTGGCGGGGTGACAGCTACTCTCCCAGCGGCGGCAGGTAGCGCGGGGCTGCGGGAGGCTTCCCGTAAGGCGCGCAGTGCAGTGTCCAAGATGTTGCCCACGGCCCTGGGTCTTCTGGAATGGCCGTTCGTTCGGCGCGGCCAGCCGCCGATGGGGAATCCGCTAGCTGTATCGTTCAATGCAGGAGAGAGCGGAACTACAGCTTCCCAACGATCTGCCCCACCGTCACGTACAGGGATCATAGGAGACGCCAATGAACCACGACACCGATGTCCCGGAAGGTCGAGACTTCCTTGAACTGGTGTGGCGCCAGGAAGACGAATGTCAAACCGAGACCGATGCCCTTCTGCCCAACCTAGGCAAGAAAGCTCCGGCAACCATGGTCCACGTCGGTACAGTCATGTCGCTTCTCGACCGAATGGCCTCCTGCTGGTGGGTATGCCGAGGCGGCGACCACCGCATCGAATACCTCTGTGGACGAGCCTTCAACAACGCCCGCGCAGCCGTCAGACTTCTTCGTTTTGGCTGCTACGACGAGTCCTTGGCTCTCTCCCGCGCCATTGGGGAGACTGCAAACCTCATGCAGCTCTTCACCGTGGACAGATCAGCCCTAGACGAGTGGCGCGATGCTACAGATCAGAAGGTACGCCACGATTTCTCCCCCTATAAGGTTCGAAAACGACTTGAGAAGCTCTCGCACGCTCCCGTCATCACACAAGAGCGCTATGCGCTGCTCAGCACCCGCGCCACCCACGTCGGACCGCACACGGTTCCCCAGTCTCACAACGTCCTGGGTATTCCGTTTTCCCGCAGCCAACCGCAGGCGGAGGGGATTCTTGTCTGTGTGAACGAACTCGCCGGGCCACTCTCTGCAGTCGCCGGTCTAGGCGCCGTCCTTCTCGGTCTGGACAAGGACACTCGATCGAGGATCCTGAATTGCGCGCGCACCCTCGCCGTCAACATCGGCGGGGCGGCGATCACAACAATTGACGAATTCCATCAAACGCTTCGGGATTGACGACGAGGCACCCGTCTCGCCAGCGTGGGTTTCGCTGAGGCAGGGGCTACTCTTCAGTCGTGACGATTGCGCCAAGATGACCCCGGGGCCGGTTCAACGACTCGAGCAACTCCCGCAGCTCTTGGCCCCAAGCATCAGCAAGTGCCCGCGAAGTGAGAGGTCCCGTGTCTCCTCTGTGATCTGACAAGAGCTGCCAGACGTGATCCGTCTCGCTGGCACGATAGCGTCGAACACGTGTGTCTTCGTTTGGCGACCCCAGCCGAACGTCAAGCGCGCCGTCAAGCGTGAGTGTGGCCCGGAACAATCGAGACCCCGTCACTTCGCGCCGAACTGAAAAGTCTCCAGCGACGAGACCGCTAGTGACTATTTCGTTGTTCCGCCTCAAGGAGACGCGATATCCGGCGTCCATCAGAGTCGTGATCTCTTCCTCCATACACATCCCAAGTTCCTCAAATGGGTTGGTGGCGCTCATGCCAAATCTCTCCATTCGATAGTAGTGACATCATGTCTCCACTTGGCCAAGGTGACCTGCGCACGGCAAGTCGGCAGCTTCAGTCGTTCTTCTTCTGCGATCGGAGCCTGTGGAGCAAATGCTCAAATTGGTACACTGCCTTCAAGATTTCTTTCGTAAGCTCAAGCGCTATCTCCACTTCCTCCCGACCGACGTTTTCGTAGGTTCTCAGTTCCACGTGCGCCGCATCATTGCCCAACAGCCGCAAGTCATCGAGTCCGTCGAGTAGTTGATCGGGAAGTATCACCGAGCCACGCAGAGCTTTTATTCTACTATATAGATTGTCTCCCTCCGCATTCCTATCCCGGCACAGCTCTTCCAGCGTCTTACGAACCATGACCGCGGCCGCAAAGAAGGCACCGTTTGCGTGGCATGTGATGGCTTCCTCCAACGCACCCAGTACTCCGGGCGGCAAGCCGGTGGAATCGAAATCGATCGTCTCAGGTGGGTACGTTACCAACAGTGTCCCTCTTGCGCTGATAAAGAACAGGTGAGCGTGACACTCCGGATCCGGGCACGCTCTCTGCCCCGCTACGAGTGCCTGTCCGTCTCGATTTCCCACTTGGAGATCCGACCCCAACCTGTCGAAGGTCGCCCGCTGTCGACAGGCCGGACACCGGACGCGTACCGTTGGTCCATGATGGGGCGATCCCTGTGTTGCTCGGACAGTTTCCATTTCGTTGACCTCGTGTCCCCTTGCCAGAATCTCTCAACGGGTTTCGTCCGAATCCCGCGAAGAAAACACAACCGCAGATGTCGTGTAACCCGCTCGAATCCCGCGTGCTCGCGAGAGGGCGAAGGGCGGTGTCACCCGGCCTCGTGGTCCCATCCAACCGCGCAACGTGTTGCCGCTCTGAGTGCGCCGGCCTTGCATCTCGCACTGCCGTCACACGGATCCGGCGTGCCGATGGCTCCCATTCGCCCCTTTGCATGAGACCATCCCGCGCCGTGTCGCGGTGCCGGCCAATCTATGACCCGGTCTCAAGCCCACCAACTCGAGCATGAGGCCAGGATGAGAGGGCAGTCACCACGTAGCCCCAAGACGTCCACGATCCGCGGTTGTAGAACGACACTCGGACTTTACGCACGCAGGTATCTTCAAGCGGTCTGGATGTCACCTCCTTGCGCGGGAGCGGGGTTGGTCGGCCTGAGGAGGCCGTCGATCTCTCGGAGCCTGTAGCTGCGGCCGTCGATGTGGATGATGTGTACGTGGTGCAGCAGGCGATCGAGGATCGCGGTGGTGAGGATCTCGTCGCCGGCGAAGATCTCGGGCCAGTCGCGCACGTGCTTGTTGGAGGTGAGGATGATCGAGCCCTTCTCGTAGCGCGCGCTCACGAGGCGGAAGAAGAGGTTGGCCTCCTGGCGGTCGAGGGGCCGGAAGCCCACTTCGTCGATAACGAGCAGCGCGCTGTTCAGGTAGCGCTTGGCCGTGAGCCTTCGGGGTGGGACCGCCGCGTCTCCCTTGAGCACGTGCATCAGGTCATCGAGGAGGAAGTGGGTGGTGCTGAACCCGTTCTTTATGGCCTTCACGCCGAGCGCCACGGCGAGGTGGCTCTTGCCGACGCCGGGCGGGCCCATGAAGAGCACGTTGTCGGCCTCGCGCACGAAGGCGCTCGTGGCCAGGGGGGAGTGTGCTGATTTCTGTGTAAATGGCCATGGAGTAGACTCTGGAAGCAGGAGGAGACCATGGCCGGGAAGAAGAAGAAGGATGCGACCGAGCGGGAGGTGAACGAGCTTCTCGACAGCCTCATGGAGGGCCGCAGTC
>JAJDWE010000080.1 GCA_022825725.1 Gemmatimonadota bacterium | reverse complement strand
GACTGCGGGGCCGGCGCGGGCTGCGGTGACGGCGCGGGCTGCGGTGACGGCGACCGGTCCGGGGGAGCGGCGGCGCGTGGCGAGGGACGGTTCCCCCGCTGGCGCCGGGGCGGATTCGGCGTGCGCGGCCGGGACGCGGGCTCGCCGTCGGGCGCGCCCAGGGCCGCCAGGAGTTCCTCGAGTTCGACGGTAGATTCCATGCGGACGAGACGCAGGAGCAGAACCTCCAGCTGGATGCGCGGCTGGGAGGATCGGTGGAGCATGCCGGAGGCCTCGAACTCGCTGAGCGCGGCGAGCATCCTCAGCAGATCCGCCGGGACCAGGGCCCCGGCGGCGGCGAGGAAACGCTCCCGCGACTCCGGCAGGAGTTCGACCGCTTCGGCCTCCGGATCGAGCCTCAGCACCAGGAGGGTGCGCAGCGCGTCGCCGAGTCCGCGCAGAAACTCCGCGGGGTCGTGCCCATCGTCGAGGAGGTCCTGGACGAAGGCGAACACCCCGGCGCGGTCCCCGTTCGCCGCGATTTCGAAGAACGCCAGGTATCGATCTTCGTCGACGAGTCCGAGCATGCGGCCCACATCCGCGAGTTCCACCGCGTCGCCCCGGAAGGAGAGCACCTGGTCGAGGGAGGAAAGCGCGTCGCGGACACCGCCTTCGGCCCGGCGCGCGATCGCCCGCAGCGCCCCCGGCTCGGCCGGGATCCCCTCCGCCTCGAGCACTGTCTCCAGCCGGCCCGCGATGTCCCGGACGGAGACCCGCCGGAAGTCGAATCGCTGGCACCGGGACATGACGGGAGCCGCGCCGCGTTCGATCTTCTGCGGCTCGGTGGTGGCGAAGGCAAAGATCACGCGTGGCGGCGGCTCCTCGAGGATCTTCAGGAGCGCGTTCCACGCATCGCGCGTGAGCATGTGCGCCTCGTCGAGGATGTAGACCTTGTAGCGCTCCTCGCTCGTGGGCGCGTACGCGGCCCGGCGGCGGAGGTCCCGCGCGTCCTCAACGCCCCGGTGGCTCGCCGCGTCGATCTCCACGACATCGAGCGAGGCGCCGCCGGACCAGATCCGCTCGCACGAGGGACACGTGCCGCACGGTTCGCCCCCGGCTCGTTCGGGACAGTTCAGGGCCATCGCGAGAATGCGCGCGGTCGTCGTCTTCCCGACCCCGCGCGGGCCGCAGAAGAGATACGCGTGCCCGACGCGCCCCGACTCGATGGCGGCCTTCAGCGTGGACCCGATGTGGTCCTGTCCGACCAGCTCCGAGAAGCGTCGGGGCCGGTAGGTTCTGGCCAGCGCGGTGCGGTACAGGGGCTCGTGAGCCATCTGGGTCGGCCGGGGGTCACGGCCCCGGCCGGGTTCGACTCCTTCGGGTCTGAGGACGCCGCCGGCGTCGGGCGAACGACCCCAGGCGGGCCGTGGCGACCGTCACACGCTTACCGCTGCTACCTTCACGGTCCTGACGGGATTTACGCGCTCCGGCCCCACGGGCCTGGGGCACCATTATCTTATCGGCCCGCAGGGGCAGCGGCCAGAAAAAACCGTCATGCGTCGTCGCCGTAGAAGGCTTCCGGGATGTGCCGGACCCGGGACGTTCCGCGGCGATCGACCTCCACCGCGACGATGTCGAAGCGGGCCTCCGCGGCGACGCCGGGATGGCGGCTGAGCCACGCTCCGGCCGCGCGGCGGATCCTGCCCCGCTGGGCGCGGGAGAGCGCCTCCTCGGGCGCCTGCACGCCGGGGCGGCGCGTCTTCACCTCGACGAAGGCCACCGTGTCTCCGTCCCTGATGACGAGATCGATCTCCAGCCGCCCCACGCGCCAGTTGCGGTCGAGGATCTCGTATCCCGCGTCCGCCAGGTGGCGCGCGGCGATTCGCTCGCCGAGGCTGCCGAGGCCGCGCTTCGTCGAGGGCCGGGCGCCCCCGGTCCCGTCAGCCGTGGGCGGGGACCGGAGCGCGCGCGATCCGCCGGCCGATGGCGTCCGCGATCGCGTGAAGCTCGACCATCAGTGCGTCGAACTGCTCGAAGGTGAGAGACTGCTGGCCGTCCGACGCCGCGGTCGGGGGATCGGGATGGACTTCGAGGATGAGCGCGTCCGCGCCCGCCGCGACGGCGGCGCGGGCCATCGGGCCGACCTTCGACCGGGCCCCCGTGCCGTGGCTGGGGTCCGCGACGATCGGAAGGTGCGACAACTCGTGGATCGTCACGATGGCGGTGAGGTCGAACAGGTTCCGCGCGTGGGTGTCGAAGTTGCGGACGCCGCGCTCGCACAGCATCACGCGCGACTCCCCCTCAGCCACGATGTACTCCGCGGCGAGCAGCAGCTCCTTGATCGTCGCGGACATCCCCCGCTTGAGGAGGACCGGCTTGCCGGCGCGGCCCGCCGCCCGCAGCAGCGAGTAGTTCTGCATGTTCCGCGCGCCGATCTGGATGACGTCGGCGTATTCGGCGACGAGGCCCATGCTCTCGGTGTCCAGCGCCTCGGTGACGACCGCGAGGCCCGTCTCCTCCCGCGCGCGGGCGAGCAACTGCAGCCCCTCTTCCCCCAGCCCCTGGAAGGAATAGGGTGAGGTCCGCGGCTTGAAGGCTCCACCGCGCAGCGCGGTCGCCCCTGCTTCCGCGACCCGGTGCGCGGTCTCCAGAATCTGTTCGCGCGATTCCACCGAGCACGGACCGGCCATGACGACGATGTCCTGCTCGCCGATCCGCACGCCGTTGGGCAGCTCGACGATCGTGTCCTCGGGCCACCATTCCCGGCTGACCTGCTTGTACGGCGGCGATACGTGGATGACGCGGAGCACGCCCTCGATCCCCACGAGCCGGCTCTCCTCGACGCGCCCATCGTTGCCGACCAGGCCCACGGTCGTGCGCTGGGCGCCCGGCATCGGCCGGGCCCGATACCCCATGTCCTCTATCGCGCGGACCACCTCCTCGACCTGCCCGTCCGTGGCGCCGTGCTTCATGACCACCAGCATCGTTCCCCCTGTGAGTGACTTTCGCCCGTCGCGCGCGCCCGCGGCGCGGCAGGGCCGTGACTCTCCGGTCCGCTCACCGCGGCGCCGGCAGGAGCAGGATACTCCACTGGCGTCACCCGTTCGTCAACGAGACGCCGAGTCCCTCCCTCGCGATGCACGTAGTGCCGGCGTATCCGGCCTCGGCCACGAGACGGGAAACGTCGTGGCCCATGCGGAGGTGCGGGTAGATGTGCGTGAGCACGAGCAGGCGCGGGGACGCGGCGGTCGCCAGCTCGGCGACGCGGGCGGGCGAAAGGTGGTTGTCCGTCGCCTGCGAATCGGGGAACGAGCACTCGCAGACGAGGGCATTCACCCCGCGCATGAACGAGCCCAGTTCCGTGGACGGTCCCGTGTCGCCCGTGTAGCCGAAGCTGAACGCCCCGCCGTCGAGCCGCCACGCGACGCTCTCCTCGGTGTGCGGCGTCTTGTGGGCTTCGAGCCGCGGACCTCCGCTGAGCTCCCGCGACTCGCCCGGCGAGAGTTCCTCGACGAGGACGGAGAAACCGGGATCCAGGACGAAGTCCCCGCAGGCGTCCGCAAGCTTCTGGAGGAACCCGCGCGTGCCCACCGGCCCCCACACCGTGAGCGGCCGGGTGCGGGGCCGGGCGAGACCGTGTTTCAGCGCGAAGAAAAGTCCCGGGAGCGCGCCGACGTGATCCGCGTGAAAGTGGGAGATCGCGAGGTCGGTGATCCTCCCCCACGGGAGACCGAGCCGGGCAAGCGCCTGCAGCGCTCCGGGACCGCAGTCGAAGAGGACGCGCGTGTCCGCCGCGGATTCCGTGCCCGGGGACGAGACCCAGTAGGAGGAGGCCGCCCGGTCCGCTTCCGGGACGACGGTCCCGCACCCGACGACGATCAGTTCATCCGCCGCCGCGCCGTCCGGCGCACCTCGCGCGGGTTCCGCCTCGCTCACGCCACCTGCGTGGCGGAGTTGAACTCCACGCCGACGATCGAGGAGACGCCCGCCTCCTGCATCGTCACGCCGTAGATCCAGTCGGCGTTCTCGATGGTCCGCGGATTGTGGGTGATGACGATGAACTGCGTCTCCTCCTTGAATTCCTTCAACATGCCGACGAACCGCAGGATGTTCGTCTCGTCGAGCGGCGCGTCGACCTCGTCCAGCAGGCAGAACGGGCTCGGCTTCGCGAGGTAGATCGCGAACAGCAGGGCAAGCGCGGTCAGGGCCCGTTCACCGCCGGAGAGCAGGTGAATCCGTTGCGTCTTCTTGCCGCGGGGGCTGGCCGAGATCTCGATCGGGGAATCCAGGGCGTCGTCGGGATTCTCGAACCGGAGGTCGCACTGTCCGCCTTCGAAGAGGGAGTCGAAGGTGCGGTGGAAGTTCGTCCTCACCTGCTCGAACGTCTCCATGAGCGCGGAGGTCGCCTCGCGGTTGATCCGGCGGATCGAGGTGCGGAGGTCGTCGCGCGCGCGGGTCAGGTCGTCGCGCTGTCCCGTCAGAAATTCGAGACGCTGCTGTTCTTCCTCGTATTCCTGCTGCGCGAGGAGGTTGACCGGGCCGATGCGGGCGATGGAGCGCCGCACGCGCTCGAGCTCCGGTTCCCACTCGGCGGGCGCCGCGTCGTCGACGGGGTCGACGCGCTCGCGGAGTTCGGCGAGCGGCGCGTCCCACTCCGCTTCCACGCGGCCCCGAATCGCGGACTCCCCGGCCTCCAGCTGCGTGACTTCCAGTTCGAGCCGATGCCGGGCCTCCACGCGCTCGCGCTCGCGCCGCCGCGCCTCGCTCAGCTCCGATTCGAGTCTGTCCAGTCGTCCGCGGCGTTCGGCGATTCGTCGCTCCAGCGCGGCGAGATCCGCTTCGCGCCGCGTTCTCGTTTCGAGCGCGGCGCCGATGGACGCTTCGACCTCCTCCGATTGCGCCTCGCTGTCCGCGATCGACGCGTGGAGCCCGTCCACCTCGCGCGTCAGTGACCGCGACCGCTCCTCCGCGTCGTCGGCGGCCTCCGCGAGGCGGCCCTCCACTCCGCGCCGGTTCTCGACCTCGGCCTCCCGCCGCGCCTGCGCCAGCTCCGCGTCGTGCAGTTCGGCCTTTCCCGCGTCGGCGGCGGCGCGGGCGGCTTCGGCCCTCTCTCGCGCGTCCGCGTATGCGGAGGACAACCGCGAGACCCTCCGGTCGAGTTCGTCGGCGCGCGCGCCCTCATCCGCCGAGAGCGACACCTCATCGTCGCTGAACGCTTCCAGCTGTTCGATGCGGCCGGCGAGTTCGCGACGCTCGTCGTCCAGCCGGACGAGCCGCGCCTCGGCGGAGGTCCGGTCGGCTTCGGCCTCGCGGCGGGTCGACTCGGCGTCGGACACCGAGCGCTGCAGGGCGCTTACCTGCGCGAGCGCCTCGGCGGCGCCGGCCCCCAACTCCTTCGCCGCCTCCCGCGACCGCGCGCGATCCGCTTCCAGCGCATCGACTTCCGCCCGTAGCGCCCGAAGTTCGGCTCGCCGGCTCAGAAGTCCCTCCGAGGTCGCCCCTCCCACGTAGATCCCGCCCCAGCGATCCTGGCGCCGCCCCTCGGGATCCACCCAGGGGTGCGGCCGCGGCGTCGGCTCACCGTCTGACGTGACTTCGATGCCGGCGAGAAGCGCCTTCACCCAGACCGCGCCGGCCCCCTTCGCGTCGACGTGTCGCGTGAGCGGCGCGTCGGCCTCCGCCGGTCCCGGGAGCGGGCCCGGATCGAGCGGGAGCACCAGGATGCCCTCCTCGCCGTCCCGCCGTGCGAGCCACGCCTCGACCGCCCGCACCGCGGCCCCGTCGCTCACGACGACGCCGTGCAGGTACGGGCCGAGCTGAGACTCGACCGCCGCTGCCCACGGAGCGGACACTTCCATGAACTCCGACAGCGCGCCGTGGAGCCCGGGGATCGCGCTCCGGTCCTCCAGCAGTTGGGCCACGGCCTCGGGGAGGAGGGCGCTCGACCCCACCAGAGACCCGAGATTCGAGGCGCGGGCGCGCGCGGCGGCGAGGCGTCCCTCGAGGTCGGCCGCTTCCTCGCGGGCTCGACTCAGCGCCCCGTCCGCGGAGGACGCGGCGTCACGCGCCGTTCGCAGCCGGTCGCGCGCCTCCTCCAGAGTCCGGTCCGCCTGCGCCTCGCGTTCCGACGCACTCTCCGCCTCCGCCCGGAGTCCGTCCTCCTGGACCGCGAGCGCATCGAGTGCGGGCCGCCGGCGTTCGAGTTCCTCGCTGCGGTCGCGGGCCCGGACCTCCTTGACGCTGAGTTCGAGCCGCCAGCGTTCCACCTCGCGGCGCGCTTCCTCGAGCACATCCCTCGCGTCATCGCGCTCACGCGCGGCATCGCGGGCCGTCTCGGCCAGAGCCTCCGCCCGAAGCTTGAGTTGAGCCGCTTCGGCGGCGCCCTCGGCAGCGAGCGACTGCCCTTCCTTCAGTGCCGACCGCGCTTCCTCCACCCGCTCCCGGACATCCTCGCGCCGGCGTTCGTTCCGGCGCACCTCCTCCTCGAGGGTCGTCAGCCGGTCGCGCGCGCTCGATGCTCTCGCCCCGGCCAGAAGGCGCGTGCGCTCCTGCTCCTCCACGGCGCGCCGGGCCTCCTCGAGGCTTCGCGCGAGACCGGCCCGTTCCCGCTCCATGTCCGTGTACTCCAGGCGAAGCGTTTCTGCCCGGGTCTCCGCCGTACCCAGATCCACATGGTCCGGCCCCGCGTCCGGCTCGAGGCGCTCGAGTTCCGCGCGTGCCTCGGCCAGCCGCCGGGTCGTCTCCTCGAGTCGGGCGTCCGCGACGGCGATCTCGAGTTGCAGGAGCCGCGCTCGAAGCTTCGCGTGGCGCTCCGCCCGTCCGCGCTGTTGCGCGAGCGAGCGGACCTTGGACCCCACCTCGATCAGCACGTCCTCGAGCCGCTGCAGATCGCTGTCCGCCTGTTCGAGCCGGCGGGTCGCGATCCGGCGGCGGTCCTTGTAGCGGCCGATCCCCGCCGCTTCCTCGAACAGCGTCCGGCGCTCCTCGGCGCGGTCCGAGAGGATCGCATCGACCATGCGGCCTTCGATCATCGCGTAGGCGTTCGAGCCCAGCCCGGTGTCCCGGCACAGATCCAGGATGTCCTTGAGCCGGCAGGCCGTTCCGTTGAGCGTGTATTCGCTCTCGCCTCCGCGGTAGACGGTGCGGCCGATCGCGACATCGGCGTACGGCACCGGAAGCACGCCGTCCTCGTTCGAGAGTTCGAGCAGAACTTCCGCCCTGTGGATGGGCTGCCGCGCCTCCGTGCCCCCGAAGATCGCCTCCTCCATGCGGGACCCTCGGATGGCGGTGGGACGCTGTTCTCCCAGCACCCAGCGCAGCGCGTCGGAGAGGTTCGATTTTCCGCAGCCGTTCGGGCCCACGACGGCGGTGATGCCCTGGTGCAGCTCGATCCGCGTCCGGTCGGCGAACGACTTGAATCCGCGCAGCGTCAGAGCCTTGATCTTCAAGCGCGCTCAGGGGGTTGAAGGAGTGGCGCCGCGCCTCACGACGAGCGTCGCGCTTTCGCCGGCGGCGTCCAGTGCATCGCTCATGGGGGCGGCCGCCTCCTCGTTCTCGTACGCGCCGCCGTACACCCTGAAGACCGGCATGTCGTCGAGCGCCGTCTCCAGGCTGTACGCGGGGATGCCGAGCGACGCGAGTTCGGCGATCCGCGCCTCCATCTCCCCGCGATCCGCGAACACGCCGAGATCGTACGCGAGCCGCACGGGACGTAGGAGCCATGCGTTCGCCTCCTCGGCCACGCCCACGGCCGCGAGTTCGTCCATGAGGGCGGAAGCCTCCGACTCGCTCGCGACGGCCCCGGCGAGAATCCGCTGGTACCGGACCTCCCGGATCGTGGTGGGGGCCATGAAGTACAGCACGCCTCCGTGAAGCGTCCGGATTTCCGCCACGCGCCCCGCCGCCTCGGCTGGATCGCTGAAGCTCCCGAGGAGGACGGAGTACGGCCGTTCGGCGGCCGACTCGAAGGCGGCTGCGACCGCAGACTCGTCCGGCGGCGGCGGAATGGAGGCCGGCGCGGTGATCTCCGGCGGATCCGTCAGCGCGGCGCCCTCCGGCAGGTCCGTCGGCGCGGCCGGGTCTTGAGCGGCCGGGTCGTCACCTACGGGCGTCGCCTCCGCCGCCGGAACCTCCGCCGCCGGAACCTCCGCCGGAGCCGCCGCAGGAGCCTCATTCCGGGCCGCGATCATCGACCCGACACGGGAGATCGCGTTGTCGAACCACCCGTTCCTGTACGCCCACCAGTTTCCGACCGCCAACGCCGCGATCACCAGCGCCGCGACGAGCGGCCCACGCGGGCGGCGGCCCCGGGCTCTCCCTGGCGCTGGCGGAGAGTCCGTCGGAGCCGCGGCGGGCTCGGACTCGGGCTCGATGGCCGGCGTGGGCGCGGGGTCCGGCTGGAACTCGGCTGGGTCCTCCACGGCCTCGGGTTCGGGCTCCGGCTCGGACGCCGGCTCCGGCGCGGGCTCCAGGGCCGGTGTGGGCGCCACGCTCGACTCGAAGGGCACGTGGCCGTAGCACGGCATGCCGTGATCCTCGGGGGGAACGCTTCCCATGGCGATGTACCCGTCGATGAGATCGAGCAGACCGGGGGAGGGCTGCCCGCGTTCGGACATGACGATGAAGAGCGTCCCGTCCTCCTCCTTCACGCGGGAAACGAAGCGCGCGAGCGCGGGCGATTCCAGCAGACCGACGACGCCTTCCGGCACCTGTCCCGCCGGCAGGTAAATATAGGGACAGTCCGCACGCCGCACGGCCACGCGGGCAAGTCGGGTCTGGCCCGCGAGGAACTCCGCCATGCCGCGGGACTCGGCCTGTTCGGGCGCGCCGGCCAGCTCATCGAGGGGCGACGGCGCGGATTCGGAGTTCAGGACGAGCGTCCGCCCCCGGCGGCGGGCGATGGAGGTCGCGATCGCATCGACGACCGTCGCGCTCCGCCCGGCCTCCGAACGCTCGGAGACGAGGGCCACGATCCGCGCATCCGCGGGCAGCTCCCACGTGAACGGGGCGGCGGCGGCGCTCACGGGCCCCGCCTCATCGCCTCATCTCCCTCCTCGTGAATCCACGCGTCGATCCCTCTCTCCCGCCGCAACTCGAGTACCGCGCCCTCCGCGTCGGATTGCGTCTCGTACGGGCCGACGAGGAGCCGATGCCACATCTCGCCCGCCTCATCCACCCGCCGCAGTACGTGCGTCGAGTAGCCCGAGGCGTCGAGGAGTTCGCGCATCTGCCCGAGCGCCGCTGCCTGCCGCGACGAGAGCGCGACGGCGTAGAAGCCGCCGGGGAGCTCCGGCAGCGGAGCGGGCGCGAGATCATCGAGGAGTGCCGGGCTCCCGTCCGACATCCTCCCGACCCTCCCCACCGTCAACAGTCCGATGCGGCGACCGGGCGGAACGCTGTCGGCGAGTGCGTCCAGCGCCTCCTCGGCATCTTCCAGCGTGTCCTCCGGCACGACGGCGGCGGACGCGACGGGCAGGCGGCGTCCCCATCGGAACGGGAGCCACCAGGCGTCGGCGGGGCCCTCGACGGCGGCGACTCCGCCGTCCGGGCGAAGGAGGCCGAGGCCGCTCTCCGCAGACACCAGGACCGCGCCACCCGGAAGCGCGAGCGGCAGGTCCTCCCGCCACTGTCCCGGCACTGCGTCCAAACCGGCTTCCCCCGCCCTCGCGGACCACGCGTTCGAGCCATCCCAGGCGACAAGCCGGTCTCCCGTCATGCCGGGCCGCAACGCCTCGAGGGGCGCCTCCAGCCGCGAGGACCCGAGTTCGCGCCAGTCGTAGCGATCGATGACCGTGAAGCGCGGCCGGTCGACCGACGCCGCGAACACGCGGTGCTGCGAGGGGGAGATGGCCAGAGCCGACGGCGCGCCGCCGATCTCCGCCCCTTCGGCCGACTCGAGCCCGGGTATCGACCACTCCGTGAGTCCCCGGCCATCCCCGGACGCCGTCACGATCGTCCGACCCCAGCCCGCGAGCGCGACGGGGCCTCTCGTGCCGACCGCCCGGGTCGTTGCGGGCCGCGATTCCCCGGCTTCCCATACGGCGAGTTCAGCTCCCTCCGCGCCTTCGACGAGGGCGACGACCCGATCTCCGGCGGCGGGGGCCGCCCAGTGCACGGCACCGTCGGCCGTGACCTCCGCGGTGCCGGTAAGGGTGACGGCGAGGATCCGGTCCCCGGACACGAAGGCGCCCCCGGCGGGAGACGGGATCCAGCGCGCCTCGGCGGGTGCGTCGGGAAGCGGGGTCTCGGCCTCCACCGGCGAGGTCGTGTAGAGGCGAAGCTGCCTCCCCCGCCGCAGCACGGCGGCCGAACCGAGCGAATGGGCCGCCGTGACGCCTTCAAGCGACAGGCGTCCGGTCCAGCGCACGGTGGACGGACTCTCGATCGAACGGAATTCCGCGACTCCGCCGTCGCGCGGAATGACGAGAAGTCCGTACCGCTCGAACGACGTGCCGGAGACGAGAGTCGGGCCTTCGAGGGGGGCGGGCTGATCTTCCGGGGGGCTTCCGCAGGCGCCCGACGCACCCCCGACGCCCAGCGCGAGAAGGAGCGCAGCCGGCAACTTCGCCCCGCGCACGACGAAGCGAGAGGAAGAACGATTCATGGCCCTCCAAGCTAGCGCCGTACCTCCGGTCACGGAACGGCCACGAACCCGGTTCACTCCAGCTCAAAGAGGGGGGCGTCGCCCCACAGCCGCTCGAGCCGATAGAACTCCCTGACCTCGCCCAGGAAGACGTGTACGATGAGGCCCACGTAGTCCATCAGCACCCAGCGACCCTTGTTCAGCCCTTCCACGCCGACGGGACGGAACCCGTCCTCGCGTGTTCGATCGAGGATGTTCTCGCTGATCGCCCGGGCGTGCGTGTCGGAGTCGCCCGTCGCGATGACGAAGAAGTCGGTGACGTCGGACAGCCCCCGCAGATCGAGGATCGTCGGGAGGCGCGCGTTTCTCTCGAGCGCGGCCTCCGCCACGCTGCGGAGCTCCGGGGAAGGGTCTCCCCGTTCAGAGAGCCGGCGCCACACTTCTTCCAGCGGGAGCGGACCGTGCGTCATCGGTTGCGGCCCGCTATTCCTCGGCGACCACGGACACCTTGAGCGTCGGCTCGATGTCCATGTGGACTCTCACCGGGACCTCGTGTTCGCCCAGGTCCTTGATCGGATCTTCGAGCCGGATCGCGCGACGGTCCACGGCGACGCCCTCCTTCTCCAGTTCGTCCGCGATGTCCGCGGCCGTGACCGAACCGAACAGACGTCCGCTCTCGCTCGCCCTGCGGACGAAGCTCACTTCCCTGCCCTCGAGTTCGCCCGCCAGTTCCTGGGCCGCTTCGCGCACCCGCTCGGCGGACTGTTCGATCTGGCGCCGCTCCTCCTCGAACCGCCGCCGGTTCCCCTCCGTCGCCGCGAGCGCGATCCCCTGCGGAATCAGGTAGTTGCGCGCATACCCCGGCCGCACGTTCACCATCTCGCCGGCGAGGCCGAGATCCGCGACGTCCTTTCTCAGAATCACTTCCACCATCGGTCCCTCCAGTTTTATCTCACGCGCCGTCCGTTTTCACCCCCGGACGCGACCGCAGGTCCAGCCACGTATCGCTGATTCCCATGACGAGGGCCGCACCCGCCGTCACCGGGTAGAGGACGAGCGCCGCGAGAACCCACGCGCCGATCGCCCAGCCCGAGCTTAGCACGGAAGCCCCCAGCCACACGAGCACCGCAAGACCTCGGAGCAGATAGAGGCCGCCCATCACCGTCACCATGTTGCCGCCCGTCCGCTCCGCCCACGCCCCCGCGGGGAGGACGAGGAGCGCGAGCCCCAGCACGAGCACCCAGACCATGTGATCGCCGAACCGGAACTCCCGCAGCGGCGGAAGCGGTCTCCGTTCTCCCCGGATTCGCCCGAGGATGTAGCCGGCGACCCCCAGGGCCGAGATCGAAGCGAGCGCGAGCAGGGCCGGGTAAACGGCCTCCCACGCGCTCACGATGCCGCGCACCGTCGCTTCCACCGGTCGACCGCCCCATGCATTGAAGTCAACCACGGCCAGCGCCCGGCTGAACTGCGCCGTGATCTGCCAGTCGAGATCCGCGGGGAGTCCGGGCCGCAGCACGGCGAGAGCCGCCACCGTGGCTCCCGCGATCGCGACCGCCGCCACCGACCGGTCGAACACCGGCCGATCCGGCCCCAGCGCCGTGCCGAGGGCGAATCCGCCGGCCAGAAGCACTGCCCAGCCGCGTTCGATGAACCACAGCGGCCCTGCCTCCTGAAACCCGAGCCCCGCCCCGGCCAGGAGGAGCAGCGCCAGGGCGGCCGACCCGGACTGGGGCGGTTCGAAGGTCAGAATCGCCACGGCCGCGGGTACGCCGACGATGGCCATGAGCCCGAGCGGCGACGAATTCAGCGGCGACAGCAGCATGACCAGCAGGAGGAGGCCCGCGGCCGGCCAGAGGCCGCTCCAGCGTTCCCTCAGCGGCCCCATGCCGGGGTCGTGCTAGTCGTGGTAGCCGCGGATGTACGGCAGTAACGCGAGGTATCTCGCCCGCTTGATCGCCACCGTCACCGCCCGCTGGTGCCGCGCGCACGACCCCGTGGCTCGCCGCGGCAGGATCTTGCCGCGATCCGAGATATAGCGATCCAGCGCACGTTCATCCTTGTAGTCCACGCCGACGATCCGGGTCTCACAGCACCGGCACGCCTTTCGAAAGGCCATCTATTCCTCCTTCGCGTCGGCGGACTCTTCCGGTTCCCCGGCGTCCGCGTCCGCACCGTCCTGCTCGGTATCCGCATCGTCGGCCGGCTCCTCGGCTTCGGCTTCGGCTTCGGCGGGAGCCTCGTCGGTCGCGTCGTCGGCATCGTCCGCGGCCTCGGCCTCAGCCTCAACTTCGGTCGCGTCGGGAGCTTCGTCGGCTTCGTCGGCCGCGTCCGCCGCGTCGTCAGCCGCGTCCGCCTCGCCGTCAGCTTCGGCGCCGTCCGCCTTCTCCGTCTCCTCTGCGTCGGCTCCCTCCGCGTCGGCTTCCTCGGCGCCGTCTTCCTCCGGCTTGGGGGCCGTCGGCGCCGGATCGGGAAGCGGCCACGGATGCTCCTGGATCACGATCAGATACCGGAGGACGTCGTCCTCGAGCTTCAGCGCGCGCTCCAACTCCTGGAGCGGATCGGGCGACGAAGTGAACCGGGCCACGACGTAGTAGCCGTTCGGCTGCTTCTGGATGGGGTAGGCGAGTTGACGCTTGCCCCAGTGGACGGAGGCGGTGACTTCGCCCGAACCGTCGGCCGCGATGATGGCGTGATACCGCTTGAGCTTCGCCTCGATCTCCTCGGAGGTCAGGCTCACACGGAAGATGTACACGATTTCGTAATCGCGCATGAAGAACTCCCTCGGTCTGGTCGGCCCCGACCCGCGGTCGGAGCAGGAGTCTGCGTTCGTCGGCCCGCCGCAGGGCGGCGAAGCCGTATGTAAAGGCAGCGGCAGCTAATGTAGCGCCGCTGTCAAGGCGACCGCCGGCCCGCATCCGGCGGCCGTACCGACCGCTAGAACAATCCGAGCGTCCGCAGTACTCCGCCGACGGCGGCGAGGGCGGTCTCCACGGCTTCCGGCGCCGCGGCGGCCATCCCGTGCACGTCCACGAACCAGGGCGCGAGGACGAGGGAGACGACGCTCATCAGCTTCACGACGATGTTCATCGACGGCCCGGACGTGTCCTTGAAGGGATCGCCCACCGTGTCGCCGACCACGGCCGCCTTGTGCGGATCGGAACCCTTCCCTCCGTGGGCTCCGGTCTCGATGTACTTCTTGGCGTTGTCCCACGCGCCCCCGGAGTTCGCCATGAAGAGCGCGAGCAGCACGCCGCTCACGGTCGCGCCGGCCAGCGAGCCGCCGAGCGCCGCGACGCCCAGAAAGCGGCCGACCATGATCGGGACGATGATGGCCACGAGGCCCGGCACGATCATCTCGCGGAGCGCCGCCTTCGTGGAGATGTCCACGCAGCGCGCGGAATCCGGCTTCGCCGTCCCCTCCATGATTCCCGGGATCTCGCGGAACTGGCGACGGACCTCCGCCACCATGCCGGCCGCCGCCCGTCCCACCGCCGTCATCGTGAGCGCGGCGATGAAGAAGGGCGTCACGCCGCCGATGAAGAGTCCCATCACGACGAGCGGATCGATGAGGTTGATCCCGGTCTCGCGCAGACCCACCGCGTTCGCGTAGGCGGAGAACAGGGCCAGCGCCGTGAGCGCGGCGGAGCCGACCGCGAAGCCCTTCCCGATCGCCGCCGTCGTGTTGCCGAGCGAGTCGAGCGAGTCGGTCACCGAGCGAACCTCGGGCCCCAGCTCCGCCATCTCCGAGATGCCGCCCGCGTTGTCCGCCACCGGACCGTACGCGTCCACGGACATCGTCACGCCGACCGTGGCCAGCATCCCCACCGCGGCGATCCCGATCCCGTACAGTCCCGCGAAGTTGAAGGCGAGGAATATCGCCGCGGAGATCAGGAGCATGGGGATCGCGGTGGACTCCATCCCGACCGCGAGTCCCGTGATGATGTTCGTCGCGGAGCCCGTCTCGGAGGCCGATGCGATGCGCCGGATCGGCTTCTCCGCCGTGTAGTACTCCGTGACGAGGCCGATCGCGATCCCGACGAGGGAACCGAAGAGCATGGCCCAGAAGGGACCGGCGTTCGGGTGGATGAAGACCCACTTGCCCTGCGCCGCGGCGTCGAAGATCTGCAGGTTCACCGTGATCGCGTACGCCACGACCCAGAAGATCACGGCCCCGATGATCGGCGCCCAGCGGAGGGCCGCCGCGGGACTCATGCGCTCGAGGACCCGGATGGCGAGGACGCCGACGGCGCTCGCGAGGAAGCCGGCCATGATGTAGAGGACCGGGAGCGCCACGGCCTGGAGCCGTGCCCCGTCGAGGATCATCGCGCTCGTCACGCCGATGACGATCGTGGCGATGACGGAGCCGACGTACGACTCGAAGATGTCCGCCCCCATCCCCGCCACGTCGCCGACGTTGTCGCCCACGTTGTCCGCGATCGTCGCCGGGTTGCGGGGGTCGTCCTCCGGGATGCCCGCCTCGACCTTCCCCACGAGGTCCGCGCCGACGTCGGCCGCCTTCGTGTAGATGCCGCCGCCCACGCGCGCGAAGAGCGCGATCGACGAGGCGCCCATCGCGAAGCCCGAGATGATCTCGCCGAAGGGGCGGAAGCCGGTCGCCTGGGGATCGTAGATCATGATCACGGCGCCGATCCCGAGCAGGCCGAGCGCCGCCACCGCGATGCCCATTACGGCCCCGCCGGAGAAGGCGACCCGGAGCGCCTTGGCCTGGCCGTCCGCGCGCGCCGCCTCGGAGGTCCGGACGTTGGCCGCCGTCGCCGCCTTCATCCCGAAGAAGCCCGCCAGGATCGAGCAGGCCGCGCCCAGCGCGTAGGCCACCGCCGTGTGCGGGCCCACGAGCCAGAAGAGGAGGGCCGCGACGACGATGATGAACGGCAGCAGCACCGTGTACTCCCGCCGCAGAAACGCCATCGCGCCCGAGTGGATCGCCTCCGCCAGCTCGGCCATCTTCTCGTTTCCGACGGGCTGCGCCTTCACGTACATGAAGAGCGCGAAGGAGAAGAAGAGCCCGATCACGCCGAGCCAGATCGCAAAATCGATGTTTCCGACCAAGTTTCCGCCCACGTTTCCGTACTCCCTTGCCTGTCCCTTTGACTATCCCGTGATGATCGCCTGATCCGCGGGGCTCACCCCGCACGGTTGAAGCGGTTCATCGCCGCTTCCACGCCATGTTCCAGCCAGTACTCCACCGCTTCCACGGCCCGGGGGAAGGCCCCCAGCGCTTCCTCTTCCTCCGCCCCCGGCATCCGTGACAACACCCAGCCCGCGAGGTCGATGCGTTCGTCCGGCGGCCGTCCGACGCCGAGCCTGAGGCGGCCGTAATCGTCGGAACCGAGACTCGCCGATATCGAGGCGAGGCCGTTGTGCCCGCCCGGCGACCCCCTCGCCCTCAGGCGAAAGCGACCCGCCGGCAGCGCGACATCGTCGACGAGGACGAGCATGTCGGCCGCGGGATCGAACCGCCGCGAGGCGAGCAGCGCGGCCAGCGATTCGCCGCTGCGGTTCATGTACGTCAGCGGCTTGTGGATCTCGACTCCGGACCGTCCCGCTCCCGTCGTCCAGGCCGTGGCGCCGTCCGCGCGAAACGGTTCGCCGCCCCACCCGAGCGCCAGGCGATCCGCGAGCCACCAACCGATGTTGTGCCGCGTATCCCGGTACTTCGCGCCGGGGTTTCCCAGCGCGAGAAGCAGACGCACGGCGCCGGCGCGGACCGGATCCCGCCGTCCGGCTCAGTCCTCCTCCGGTTCACCGCCCGCGGCCTCGGCCTCCTCCCCTTCGCCTTCCACTTCCTCGTCCAGTTCCTCGTCCACTTCCTCTTCTTCCTCGAGGGCCGGCGGCACGACCGTGCAGATCGTGACCGTCTCATCTTCGAGGATCTCGACCCCGCCCGCATCCACGTCCGAGACGTGAAGCGAGTCGCCGATTTCGAGGGCCGAGACGTCGACTTCGAATCCGGATGGGATCTCGTTCGGCAGACACTCGACCTCGAGTTCGTGCCGGAGGAACTGCAACATGCCGCCCATCTCCACGCCGGCCGGCGTCTCCACGAGGTGGACCGGCACCTGCACGCGGATCTTCACGTCCGCGCGGATCTCGAAGAAGTCCACGTGCAGAAGCTGGGGTCGATACGGGTGTCGCTGGATCTCGCGGATCAGGACCGGGCGCGGCTCGCCGCCGTCGACCTCGAGGTCGATCACCGTCGTGGCCGCATGGATCTTACTCAGCAGGCGCGAAAGCTCGTGCGTGTCCAGCGCGAGCGACTCGGTCTCATCGCGGCGCCCGTACACGACGGCGGGCAACTGGCCGCTGCGGCGAAGCTGTCTCGCGGCGCCCTTTCCGGACGTCGTCCGCGTCCGCGCCGTCAGTCTGGCGGATTCGTTCGTCATTTTATCTCCTACTTGAACAACATGCTTACGGAACTGTTCGTGTGCGTGCTCTCGATGGCCTGCGCGAGCAGGCTCGCCACGGAAAGCACGGTCAGGTTGGGGAGCGCTTCCCGCACTCCCGGAGCGAGCGGCACGGTGTCCGTCACCGTGATCTCCTTCACGTCCGCCGACCCGAGGCGCTCGAGCGCCGGCCCGGAGAAGAGGGGGTGCGTGGCGAGGACGTAGACGTCCAGCGCGCCGCGCTCCTTGAGCACTTCGATGGCCGACACCATCGTTCCCGCCGTGTCGATCATGTCGTCGGGCACGATGCAGTGCTTCCCCTCGACCTCACCCACGATGTTCGAGACTTCCGCCTCGTTCGGCGCCGGACGCCGCTTGTCGATGATCGCGAGGTCCCCTCCGAGACGGCGGGCGTAGCCGCGCGCCATCTTCGCCGCGCTCACATCCGTCGCGACGACGACCAGGTTGTCCAGCTTCTTCATCTCGTAGTAGCGCCGGAATACCGGGGCCGCGTACAGGTGGTCGACGGGAATGTCGAAGAAGCCCTGGATCTGGTGCTGGTGGAAGTCGATCGAGAGGACGCGGTCCGCGCCGGCGGCCGTCATCAGGTTCGCGAGCAGCTTCGCCGCGATCGACACGCGTGGCTGATCTTTCCGGTCGGAGCGGCCGTACCCGTAGTAGGGGACGACCGCCGTGACCCTCGCCGCCGAGGCGCGCTTCGCCGCGTCGATGAGGATGAGGAGTTCGAGCACGTTCTCCGCGGGCGGGTTCGTGGGCTGGATGAGGAAGACGTCGCGTCCGCGGACGTTTTCGTCGATCCGCACGAAGATCTCGCCGTCGGCGAACCGCTTGATCGTGACGTCGCACAGCCGCTCTCCGAGCACGTCGGCGATCCCCTGCGCGAGGGCGGGATTCGCCGTACCCGAAAGCAGCATGATCGGACTCGTATGGAACGAGAAGTCCGTGGTGTCCATGCGTGTCGACTGGCTCGCTGGTCTGGTTCCGGCGCTCGTCGCTCCCGTGCGCATGCCGCACGCAGAAGCCGTACCGGAATGGAGAGAAAACCGTGTGGGTCCCGAACCCGTGTGCCACAGGGACGGACCCCACGGCGACAGCCGCCCAGACTATCGATTCACGCGGGTTCCTGTCAACGAGCCGCCGGCGCCGCCGGGATCGTGTAGACGACCTGCGTCGGGTAGGCGATTTCGACGCCGTGCCGGTCGAACCGCTCGTGGAGCGCGAGCAGCACCGCCTGCTTCGCGTCCATGAAGCGGGCGTACTCGGGGACGGTCATGTAGAAGATGGTGTCGAACTCGATCGCGGAGTCCGCGAAGCCCGAGAGATGGCAGCGGTCGAAGCGGGTCTCCTCCTGGGCCTCGACGATCTCCTCGATCCAGCCCGGGATCTGCGTCAGGAGTTCGCGCGGCGTGTCGTAGGTCACGCCGATCTTCAGCGCCCCGCGCCGGTCCTCCATGCGCCCGAGGTTCCGGATCCGGGTGTTGATCACGTCGCTGTTTCCGAGGATGAGTTGCTCGCCGCCCAGGCTCCGCAGCCGGGTCGTCTTGAGGCCGATGTGCTCCACCGAGCCCTGGAAGTCGCCGATGACGAGGAAGTCGCCGATGACGAAGGGTTTGTCGAGGATGATGGAGAGCGATGCGAGCAGGTCTCCGAGGACGTTCTGCGCCGCGAGAGCGACGGCGATGCCTCCGATTCCGAGGCCCGCGAGGAGGGCCGCGACTTCGACCCCGAGGTTGTCGAGGATGAGGAGGAGGACGACGGACCACACGGCGAGCCGACCGACGAAGGAGAGCGCGCCGACCATCGTCACGGCCTCCGCGTCCTCGCCCGCCGTGGCGTCCACGAACCGTCGCACCCAGAAGGCGATCGCGGCGTTCGCCCACATCCCGCCCTGGACGACGACGGCGATGACCGCGGCGCGGCGAATCACGAGCGCGACGGTCGGATCGAGTTCGAGGACGAGCGAGGCGGCGAAGAGCCCGACGAAGAGGATGAGGCCGAACTTCGTCTCGCCGAGCACATCCGCGACGAGATCGTCGAGCGAGGTCCGCGTCTGGCTCGCGAAGCGCGCGAAGGCCCGCAGCGCGTAGCGTTCGAGCAGCCACAGCGCGAGCGTCGTGACGGCGTAGATGCCGGCGGCGATCAGCCAGGCCGAAAGCGTGTTTCCGTAGATCGTCTGGTCCAGGCCCATGCCTCGAACTCCAGTGTGTGTCCCGGGGTGGTCAGGTGCGTTGGGGCGATCAGTTGGGTCCGGCGAGCTGCTCCAGCATCTCCGAGACGTCGGTCGTCGGACGCCGGCACGCGAAGCCGGTGCAAACGTACGCCGTCGCCTTTCCGTCCAGGAGATCGTGCGGCGCGGTGAAGGGAGCGATCTCCGCGAGCGCCGCCGCCGCGGGTCCACTGGACCCTTCCGCCGGGGTGCCCACCGGCTTGAAGAGGACGGCCGTGCGGGGCCCGTAGCGGTCGGCGAGTGCGGCGAGCATGCGCCGCGTGCCGGGCTCGTCGGGATCGCCCGTCACGACGACTTCCTGCGCCGGGCCCAGCGCGAGATCGAGCGCGACGAGCGACATCGTGTGCGCGGAGGGCGCGCCGCCGACGGGACCGGCGAGCGCCCCGCGCAGCGCCTCCGCCCGGTCCAGGAGTTCGAGGTCGCCCGTGAGCCGCCCGAGCCGGAGAAGCACGTACCACGTCGTCGCATTGGCCGAGGGCGTGGCGCCGTCGTACAGCTCCTTCTGCCGGACGGGCACGCCGGTCTGTGTCGCGTCCACGTTGAACACGCCGTGCCGGTCGGGGTCCCAGAAGCGCTCCAGGAGTGGGTCGAGCAGTCCGCGTGCCGCCCGCAGCCAGCGCGGGTCGAACGTCGCCCCGTACAGCTCGATCAACCCCCAGATCAGGCAGGCGTGGTCCGCCGCGCCCGCGGGGATGGCCGAGTCGCCGTCCCGGTAGCGGTGGAGCAGCTGTCCCTCGTCGTCGCGCAGCCGCTCGAGGATGAAGTCCGCCGCCCGCGACGCCGCCTCGACGAGCGGTTCGTCGCCGAAGGCGAGGCCGCTCCGCGCCAGCGCCGCGATCATGAGCCCGTTCCAGTCCGTCAGGATCTTGTCGTCGAGCAGCGGGCGCTCCCGCATCGCCCGCTTCTCGAACAGGACGCGGCGCGCGTCCTCCAGGCGTTGCTCGACGTGGTCGGCGCCCTCCCCGAGCGCCGCCGCGATCTCGACGGGCGTCTCACCGGCGTGCAGGATGTTCTCGCCCGTCCGGAGCCCCGACGCCTCGTCCGCGAAGTTGCCGCGCGCCTCGATCCGGAAGGCGCGTCGCGCAAGGCTGGCCGCGTCCTCCCCCAGCGCCTTCGAAAGCACCGCGTCGAACTCATCCCGCGTCCACACGTAGAACGCCCCTTCGCGCCCCTCGCTGTCCGCATCCTCCGCGGAATAGAAGCCGCCCTCCGCGTCCGTGAGGTCGCGCGCCACGTACTCGTAGATCTCGCGGGCCACCTTCCGGTGCGCGTCGTCTCCCGTCATCTGCCACAGCTCCGTGTACGCCATGGCGAGGAGCGCCTGGTCGTACAGCATCTTCTCGAAGTGCGGGACGAGCCAGCGGGCGTCCGTCGAGTAGCGGTGGAACCCGTACCCGACGTGGTCGAAGACGCCTCCCCGCCTCATGGAGACGAGCGTCTTCTCCACCATCTCCACGCCGCGCCGGTCGCCGGTGCGGTCGCTCCAGCGCAGAAGGAAGAGGAGCTGGTGCGGCGCCGGAAACTTCGGGGCCCGGGAGAACCCTCCCTGGTGCGGGTCGAAGCGGCCCCGCAGCTCGCTGAAGCCGCGGCGGAGCGATTCCTCGTCCAGCGCGCCCGCCCCGGAACCCAGCCCGCGGACCTCAACCTCCCGGATGGCCGCCAGCGCCGAGGCCCCCGCCGCCTCGACATCCGCCCGCCGCTCGCGCCACAGCGCCGTGAGCCGGGGCAGCAGCTCCATCATCCCCATCCGCCCGGGCATGCTCTCGCGCGGAAAATAGGTCCCGGCGAAGAAGGGCTGCTTGTCCGGCGTCATCACGATCGTGAGAGGCCATCCCCCCTGCCCCGTCATGAGCTGACACGCCGTCATGTAGACGCCGTCGATGTCGGGACGTTCCTCTCGGTCCACCTTGATCGACACGAAGTCCCGGTTGAGGAGCGCGGCCACATCCTCGTCCTCGAAGGACTCGCGCTCCATGACGTGGCACCAGTGGCAGGTCGCGTAGCCGATGGAGAGGAAGATCGGACGGTCCTCGTCCCGGGCGCGCGCGAAGGCCTCCTCCCCCCACGGAACCCAGTCCACGGGATTGAAGGCGTGCTGGAGAAGGTAGGGACTCTTCTCCTGCGCGAGTCGATTCGCCCGGTCGGCGGGGCGGGAATGGGAATCAGGCATGGGATTGGCCCCCCAGGGGTCGAACCTGGATCATCGGCTCCAAAGGCCGGTGTCTTGCCATTAGACGAGGGGCCAGAGGCGCCGAAGATGGCGCGATCCGGCCAGCGGCGTCAAACCGCGCCGACGCCCCGGATGGGCCCCGGACAGGCCTCGGATTGGCCTCGGGACGGGCCCTTGGTGGGGCTCAGACGGGGAGTGAGACGTCCAGAATTCGGAGGCCGTCGGGCAGCGTGCTGCGGGCGCGGGCGCGCTCCGTCTCGTCGCGGAAGATCGCGAACAGCGCCGAACCCGATCCCGTCATCGCGGCCACCGCCGGGTCGCACGACCGAAGTTGATCGAGGAGTTCCGACAGTTCGGGGTGCCGGGCGAGGACGGGCGCCTCGAGGTCGTTCCGGGCCAGGCGCTCGAGCGATTCCCACCCCGCCAGCCGCGTCGCGCCGGGAAACACCGAGGCGCCTCCGGCGTCCGCTTCCGTCCTTGCGAGCCAGCCGTACGCCTCCGGCGTGGAAACGTGGATTCCGGCGCAGACGAGCAGCGCGGGACGGGGCCGCGGGGGGCGGAGCGGGAGGAGTCGGCGGCCGCGCTCCCAGCCCAGCGCCATCGGCACGCCGAGGAGCGCGAAGGGCACGTCGCTGCCGATCTCGCCGGCGATGTCGATGAGTTCGCGCTCCTCCAGGCGGGGCCAGCGGTCGGCGAGCAGACGGAGCGTCGCGCCCGCGTCCGCGCTTCCGCCGCCGAGTCCGCTCCCCATCGGGATGCGTTTCGTGAGGTGGATATGCACGGCCGGCCGCGCCCGTCTCCGGAAAGCGCGGTCGAGAAACGCCGCGGCGGCCTGCCAGCACAGGTTGTCGGAGCCGTCGGGTACGCCAGCCGCCAGCGGTCCATCGACGGCGAGCGTGACGCCCTGTCCGGCTCCCCTCGACGCGGCCCCTTCCGACGCACCCCCCCTCGGCCGGCTGTCGGGCTCCGAGAGAGTCACCGTGTCGGACAGGCTGGTGCGCGCGAGCACGGTCTCGACGCCGTGAAAGCCCGTTTCGTCCCTCGCGAACACGCGCAGCCGCAGGTTGATCTTCGCGTGCGCCTCGGCCGTCCCGATCTCCCCGGCGCCCGCCGCCTCTCCAGCCCTCGTCACGCCGAGCTCTCCGGGGGCGCGGTCTCCGGGGGCGGCGGCTTGCCCCGCCCGAATTCCTTCCGGCTGATCCCCAGGCGTCGCATGTACCAGATCCCCAGCACCGTGATCGGCAGGAAGGTGAGGATGTGGTATCCCGCGGCGAAGCTGATGATTCTCGCGGGCTCGATGTGGTGGAGTTCCAGCGCGACGCGGGCGGCGGTCTCGAACGGTCCGAAGAACCCCGGGGTCGACGGGATCGCGACGGCGAAGCTGATCGTCGTCTGGAGGACGAGCGCGCCGAGGAACCCGGGCGTGAGGATCCCGAAAGCGAGGAAGCCGAGGAAGAACGAGAAGGCGTTCCAGGCCCACACGGCGAACGACCACAGCATCGCGCGGGCGAAGACGTGCGCGTGGCGCAGTGCCCCGAGGCCGTCCACGAACGCCGAGAGCACGTCCATGACGCGGTCGGCGACGCGGTCGGGCGCGACCCGGTGGAACCATGTGGCCGCGAGCCGGAGGAAGCGGTCCGGAGAGCGGACGAGGAGGGCGAGCCCAATCAGACTCGCGGAGACGAGGATGACGCCCACGGTGAACAGATCCCGCAGCGTCCCGGAAGCGGCTTCGTCGACCCCGACGATGAAGAAGGCGGGGACAAGGAACACCATGAGCACGATCGCGTCGAGCAGACGCTCCACGACGAGCGAGGCGAGCGCGGCGCTCAGAGGCACGGGGGTGATCCGCGACAGCGAGTAGGCGCGGGCGAACTCTCCGAGCCGGCCGGGCAGGACGTTGTTCGCCATGAAGCCGATGCACACGGCCGCGTAGCGCGAGCCGAACGGCAGGTGTCCGTTCGAGGCGCGGAGGAGGATATCCCACCGGATCGCCCGGAGGTTGAAGGTGAGCGTGGCGACGACCGTCGCGGCGATCAGCAGCCAGACGTTCGCCTCGCCCAGGTGCCTCAGGAGTTCGGCGGCCGAGACATCCCGCAGCGCCCAGACGAGGAGCGCGACGGAGACGAGGACGCCGATGAGGACTGTGAGACGGCCTCTCACCCGCGCGCCTCGCGCACGAGTTCCGACATCTCGAGCACCGCGCGCTCCATCCCGACGAGCACCGAGCGGCTCACGATCGAGTGGCCGATGTTCAGTTCCTCGCACTCGGCGATCGCCGCCACCGGCTGCACGTTCTCGTAGGTGAGCCCGTGTCCCGCATGCACGCCGAGGCCGGCGGCCTCGGCCCGGGCCGCGGCATCCTCCAGCCGCGCCAGTTCGCGGTCGGCGTTCGCCTGGTCCGGGGCGTTGGCGTACTCGCCGGTGTGGAGTTCGATCGCGGCGGCGCCCGCCTCGGCCGAGCCGTCGACGGCCGCGGGATCGGGGTCAATGAAGAGCGACGTGCGGATCCCGGCGTCCTGCAGCCGCGCCACGGCGGCGGCGATGCGGGCCGGATCGACGGACAGGTCCAGTCCGCCCTCCGTCGTGAGTTCCTCCCTCTTCTCGGGGACGAGGGTGGCCTGGGCCGGCCGCCACCGTTCGGCGAGGGCGAGCACCTCCTCCTCGGCCGCGAGTTCGAGGTTCACGAAGGTGCGGACGGTCTGCAGCAGCAGTTCCACGTCGCGGTCCTGGATGTGCCGGCGGTCCTCGCGGAGGTGCACGGTGATCCCGTTCGCTCCGCCGAGTTCGGCGAGCACGGCGGCCCGCACCGGGTCGGGTTCGTCCGTGCCGCGCGCCTGCCGGACGGTCGCCACGTGATCGATGTTCACGCAGAGCCGGCAGTCGACCAGATGCGAGAAGCTGCTGTTCGCCATGATGTGCTCCCGTTTTCGACTCGACCGTCGCCGCGTCAGGCGGCGTCGGCCCGCTCCACGGCCAGGCCGCTCTCGCGCCAGCGGCCGGCCACCCCGGCGGGCACGCGGGCCACGATGACCACGCACCCGGCTTCGTACGCGCGCTCCAGCACCTCCCCCTCCCGGTACGCCTCGGCGAGCCGCGCGCCGTCCCCGGCGGGCAGGCTCACCCGCACCGTCTCGAGGCGGGCCCGCATCGCGGCCTGAAGGGCCTCCTGCAGCGGCTTCAGCCCATCCTGCTCCATGATCGAAGTCAGGACGTGCGGCCGTCCGCCCGCCGCGGCCCGCTCGCGCAGCGCCCGCTCCTCCTCGTGCGTGAGCCGGTCGACCTTGTTGAAGACCTCGATCACCGGGCGGTCCGCGACGCCGGCCTCCGCCAGCACCCCCTCCACGGCCTCGCGCTGCTCATCCCGGCTCGGCGACGAGGCGTCGATCACGTGCAGCAGGAGGTCGGCCTCGGCGAGTTCCTCCATCGTCGCCCGGAACGACGCCACGAGATGATGCGGCAGCTTCCGGATGAACCCCACCGTGTCCGTGAGGAGGATCGGACCCGGACCTTCGAGATCGCAAACCCGGGTCGCCGAGTCCACCGTCGCGAACAGCCGATCCTCCACGAAGACGTCCGAGCCAGAGAGGGCGCGCAGGATGGAGGATTTGCCCGCGTTCGTATAGCCCGTGAGCGCCACGGTGAACTGCTCGCTTCGCGCCCGGCGCTGCGTGACGCGCGCCCGCGCAATGTGGTCGAGCTTTCGCCGCAGACGGGCCAGGCGCCGGTCGATGAGCCGGCGGTCCGTCTCGATCTGCTGCTCTCCGGGCCCGCGCGCGCCGATGCCGCCGCCCTCCCGCGAGAGGTGGGTCCACATCCGCTTCAACCGCGTCCGCAGGTACTGGAGCTGGGCGAGTTCGACCTGGAGCTTCGCCTCCGAGGTCCTGGCCCGGAGCGCGAAGATGTCGAGGATGAGCTCGGTCCGGTCGAGCGCGCGCACGCCGAGCGCCGCTTCGAGATTCGCGCCCTGGGCGGGCGTGAGTTCCTCGTCGAAGATGGCGAGCGTCGCGTCGTGCTCCCGGAGCGTCCGCCCCAGGCGTTCGACCTTCCCCTTGCCGATGAAGGTCGAGGCATTCGGCTTGCGCAGGCGCTGGACGACCGCGCCCCGGACATCGGCTCCCGCCGTGCCCGCGAGGCGGGCGAGTTCCTCGAGGTGTTCGTCCACCGTCTCCTGGGGCATATCGGGGGGCGGCGCGCCCACGAGAATCGCGCGTTCCGCCACCCGGTCCGACGTCACTCTGTCGATCGATGCTCCTCCGTCGTCTCGGCGTCCGTCCCGGTTCCCGCCTCTCCCCCGGGACGCGCTTCCGCCGCGGCCCGCACCCGGCTGCCGCGAATCGCTTCGAGCCGGCGCCTCGCGTTCACCTCCCAGCCGCGCTCCACCGGATCGTACCAGCGGCGCCCGCGCAGCGACTCGGGAAGGTAGGACTGGGCGGCCACGCCGTCTTCCTCGTCGTGATCGTAGCGATACCCCGATCCGTATCCGAGTTCCTTCATGAGCCGCGTGGGCGCATTCCGGATATGAAACGGGACGGGCTCGGCCGGCGTTTCGCGCGCCGCGCGGGCGGCGCCGCCGAAGGCCCGGTAGACCGCGTTCGATTTCGGGGCGATGGCCAGGTACGTGACCGCCTGGGCCAGCGCCAGATCTCCCTCGGGGCTGCCGAGAAAGTGGTACGCGTCCCGCGCCGCGATCGTGACCGCCAGCGCGCCGGGATCCGCGAGTCCGATGTCTTCCGCGGCCATCCGCACGATGCGGCGGGCCAGGTACATGGGATCCTCGCCGCCGTCGAGCATCCGCGCGAGCCAGTAGAGCGCGGCGTCCGCGTCCGAGCCGCGGACGGCCTTGTGCAGGGCGGAGATGAGGTTGAAGTGCTCCTCGCCGGACTTGTCGTACCGCGCGAATCGTTTCTGGAGCGCCGCCGCCACATGGTCCTCGGAAATCGCAGGGGCGCCGTCCACGCCGGCCAGATCCGCCGCCGTCTCGAGCGCGTTCAGGGCGCGGCGGGCGTCGCCGTCCGATTCGGTCCCGAGCCGGGCCAGGGCGTCCTCATCGACGGAGAGGCCCGTGTCTCCGAGTCCACGCTCCCGGTCGCGCAGCGCGCGGGCGCAGATCTCCGCGACATCCTCCGGCGCCAGCGGTTCGAGGACGAAGACCCGCGTGCGGGAGAGGAGCGGGCCGACGACCTCGAAGCCGGGGTTCTCCGTCGTGGCCCCGATGAGGGTGATGGCGCCGCGCTCGACGTGCGGGAGGAGGGCATCCTGCTGCGCCCGGTTGAAGCGGTGGATCTCATCGACGAAGAGGACGGTGCCGCGGTCGGTCGCGGCGCGGCGCGCCTTCGCCTCCTCCAGGACGCGGCGGACGCGGGGGATCCCGTCGGTCACGGCGGAGAAGGGGATGAACGCGGCCTCCATCCGGCTGGCGAGCAGCCCGGCGAGGGTGGTCTTACCCGTGCCCGGCGGACCCCAGAAGATGAGGCTCGGGACGCGCCCGCTCTCGATGAGCTGGCGCAGGGGCCGGTTCTCGCCGACGAGCGTCGGCTGTCCGACGAACTCCGCCAGCGTCCGCGGGCGCATGCGGGCGGCGAGCGGCGAGCCGGCCAGGCCTGCCTCCCGGCCCCCGGCGGCCCCCGATCCGCCGGCGGCGACGGGCTCGGCGTGCGGTTCCGCCTCGGGGAACAGGCTCGGCTCGTCCGTCATCGGCGTCCGTCGTCGGCGTCGGGCAGCCCGTTCCCGGCGGCGGGCGCGTCAGGCGGGCGCGATGCCTCGGCGAGCGAGCCGATCTCGATCAGCCGTCGGGCCTCTTCGAGGAGCGACTCGCGCTCGTTGCGGCCGGGGTCCTCGATGACCTGTTCGAGCAACTCTTCGAGCAGCATCCGAACGATCGGGCCCGGCGACATGCCGAGCGCGAGGAGGTCGTCTCCGCTGACCGCGAGACGTGCCAGGTCGAGAGGCGGGTCTCCCTCGCGCTCCTCCCGGACGCGCTCCAGGGTCGCCTCCAGATAGCGCTCCGCCCGCGGCTCTCCCGCGGCGCGGGCGACGGCGAAGTGCAGTTCGAACAGGTCCTCCCAGGCGTCGCCGACCGATGCGAGCCAGCGGCGGTGCTCCGCCGCGGAGTCGAGCGCCCCTACGAAGGGGAGGTACAGCTTGGCGAGCCGCGCGATGTAGCGCCGGTCCGCGTTGGAGAACTTCAGCCGGGAGAGGAGCGATTCGGCGGCTTCGGCCCGCCCCTCGGGCGTCTCGGACGCGGCCACGAGCAGGCTCGCCAGGCGCACGTTCGCGGCGTGCGCCGGGGCCGCATCGACGGCGCCGAGCGCGGACCTCCACGCGTCGCCGCCGGCCGCGAGCCCCGCCAGCTTCGGGTACCAGTGGCCCAGCGCCCCGCAGGCCGCGTACAGCTCGAGCGCGGCCGAAGGCTTCGGATCCGCCATAACCTTGAGCAGCTCTTCCCGCACGCGCTCGGCCGACAGCCCGGACAGGCCGTCCACGGCCTCCCGCATCGCCTCGTCCGTGCGGACCTCGATCGCCCACTCGAAGCGTCCCGCGAAGCGGAAGCCGCGCAGGATGCGCAGGTAGTCCTCGCGGAAGCGCGCCTCGGGTTCTCCCACGGCGCGCAGGATCCCGTCCTCGATGTCCTCCGCGCCCTCCCAGTCGTCGCGCACCTCGCCGGAGGCGGGCCGCCAGGCGATCGCGTTCGCCGTGAAGTCCCGGCGGCTCAGATCCTCCCCGATGGAATCGGCGAAGGCCACCCGCGCGTGGCGGCCGTCCGTCTCGACATCGCGCCGGAAGGTCGTCACCTCGAAACCGTCGTCCCCGTCGAGCACCTTTACGGTCCCGTGCGACACGCCGACCGGCACGGTCCTCGGAAAGAGACGCATGACATCCTCCGGCCGCGCGTCCGTCGTGAGATCCTCCCAATCCGGCTCGGGCAGGTCGGGCACCCGGCCGATCTGACGGACGTAGGCGTCGCGGATCGCGCCGCCCACGGCCCAGGCCTCGAAACCCGCGGCTTCGAGCCGTTCCGCGGTGCGGGAGAACCCGGGCGACGGGGAGAATCGGCCCGGATCGATTGCGCTCACGGCATTCTCAGCCGCACAGCACGCTGCCGCCGTTCACGTTGAGGATCTCTCCCGTGATGTGCCGGGCCGCGTCGGAGAGGAGGAAGCAGATGGGCCCGGCGATATCCTCGGCGGTGGCGACGCGCCCGAGCGGAATGAGGGTCAGCGCGGCCTGCCCGGCCTCTCCCTGGAGCGCCGGCGAAGACATGTCCGTGTCGACCCAGCCGGGAGCGACGGCGTTCACGTTGATCGACCTCGGACCGAGCTCGGTCGCGACCGACTTGCAGAAGGCGTTGATCGCGCCCTTCGACGCGGCGTAGTGGCTGTGCTCCGCCTCTCCCCGTTGCGACGCCGTCGAGGAGACGAGGACGATTCTCCCATCCGGCTGCAGGCGCAGCGCCGCTTCCCGCGTGCTCGCGTAGATCGACGTGAGGTTCGTCTCGATCATCCGTCGCCACTCGTCCGCCTCGAGCGACTCGAGCGGCCGCGCGTCCACGTTCCAGATGCCGGCGTTGCCCACGAACCCATCGAGTCCGCCGAACTCGGCGTCCGCGCGCTCGAACAGCGTCCGACACTCCGCGGGGTCGGCCAGGTCCGCGCCGGCGCACCAGTGGCGCCCGTCCGGGGCGAGCGAATACGCCTCTTCGACCGCGCTCCGCCCCTCGGCCTCCGCACGGTGGTAGGCGACGCCGACGGACGCGCCGGACGCCGCGAGGCATCGCACGGTGGCACGTCCGATTCCGCGCGAACCTCCGGTGACGAGCACGCGCTTGCCCGCGAGACCGGGCAACCCCGGCACCGTGGATGTCATTCCGTCATCTCCTCCTGGTTTTCTTCATTGAATCGTTCGCCGATCAGCCCACCCGGACCGATCCTGGCAGCGAGTTCGCTTGCCTGCGCGGCGCTCCCTCCCAGGGCCGGATCCGCGGAGGCTTCGAGCGCGTAGGTGAGAATTGCGTCTGCGGCGAGCAGGGTCACCGCGTCGGCGCGGGTGGCCTCGCCCTCGGTCGCCGCCGCCAGCGCGTCGAGTGACGCTTGGACAAGCCCATCTTCGCCCTCCGCCAGACGCTCCCGAACCAGCGGCCACACCGCTTCCTCCAGTTCCGGCGGCGCGCTCTCGAGCCGCCGCGCGAGCCACGTCTCGAGCGTGAGGGCGCCGCTTTCGGCCGGCACGTCAGCCACCGGCCAGGGCGGGAACCCGCTCGGAGGCCCAGGCCCTCGCCGCTCCGAGCCCGTCTTCCGTCCGTGACGGATCGCCCACGCCGCCCTGCGCGAAGCGCGCGCCGCCGCCGCCGCCGGAACCCGTCGCCCGGCTCGAGACGCGGACGAGGTCGCCCGCCTTCACGCCGAGTCGGATGAGGTCGTCCGAGACGACCGAGATGAACGCGTGCCGGTCCTCGTCCGGGAACACGACGTGAACGACGGCGGCGCCCGATCCCATTCCGCCGCGCAGGCGGTCGCCGAGCGCCCCGAGGTCCGTGCCCGCCGGCACCTCCAGGCGCCCCGACACGAAGCGGGCCCCGTTCGCGTCCGCCGCACCCGGCGCACCGGCGCCGGCCAGCAGCGTCTCCAACTGTTGCTCCGCCGCGTCCCCTCTCCGCCCCCGCACCTCTTCGGCGAGGGCGTCGCGTTCTTCGAGGAGCCGGTCCATGCGGGCCGCCAGATCCGCCGGCTGGCAGCGCAGCCGCGCGGCAAGCTCCGTCAGGAGCCGATCCCGCTCGAGTTCGCGCCGGTAGGCCCCCTGCCCCGTCACCGCTTCGACGCGCCGGATCCCCGCCGCGACGCCCGTCTCGGACACGATCCGGAACGTCCCGATCTGTCCCGTCGTGCGGACGTGCGTGCCGCCGCACAGCTCCAGGCTGAGCCCCGGAACCTCGATCACGCGCACGATGTCCCCGTACTTCTCGCCGAACAGGGCCATCGCTCCGGCCGCGATCGCCTGGTCGTAGCCCCGCTCGGACGCGTCGACGTCGTGGTTTCCGAGGATCGCCTCCGTCACCTCCGCTTCGATATCCGCCCGTTCCGCCGGAGCCAGCGGACCCCTGTGACTAAAATCGAAGCGCAGCCGGTCCGGAGCCACGAGCGATCCGGCCTGCTGCACGTGCTCGCCCAGCCGGTTGCGGAGCGCGGCGTGCAACAGGTGCGTCGCCGTGTGATTCCGCTCCGTCTCGCGCCGCGACTGATCCACCTGCGCGCACACGTAGTCCTCCACCGCGCCGTCGGCCTCGGGAAGCGAGCCCTCGGCCAGCGACCCCGCGACCACGGTTCGCCCATCGGCGCCCCAGACCGCGGAGATGTCGACCGCCCAGCCGTCCCCGACGACGCGCCCTGTATCGGAGACCTGCCCTCCGCTCTCCAGGTAGAAGGGATTCCGCTCCAGCAGGAATGCGTGCTGCCCGTCGCCCGACCAGCGCCGGCAGTCCGTTTCGATTTCGAGATCCGAGTAGCCCACGAACTCCTGTTTCGCGTCCCCGCTGGACGGGATGACCGTGAGATCGCCCCCGAATCCCACGCCGGCGGTGATACCGCCCTTCAACTCCACGACGCTGCGCGAACGGGTGCGCTGCGCCTCGAGCGCCTCGTTGAAACCCTTCCAGTCGACGTCGTAGCCGCGTTCGCGGGCGATGAGGCCGGTGAGGTCCTCGGGGATGCCGTACGTGTCCTTGAGCTTGAAGGCGACGCCGCCCGCCACCGTTCCCGAACCTCCCTCCGGCATCGCGCGGTCGATCTCGCGCATGCCGCCTTCGATCGTCGAGAGGAAGAGTTCTTCCTCCGCCAGCGTCGTGGAGAGCAGGTGCCCGCGCCGCGCCTCCAGTTCGGGGAAGGTCGCTGACATGCGATCCGCCACGACGCCGACGAGATCGTGCAGGAGCGGGTCGCGCCGGCCGAGCAGCCAGTAGTGCCTGACGGCCCGGCGCAGGATCCGCCGCAGCACGTAGCCCCGCTTCTCGTTCGAGGGGAAGACGCCATCGGCGAGCAGGAACGCGACGGCCCGCGCGTGATCCGCGAGGACGCGGAAGGCAACGCCCTCCTCCCAGTCTTCCGGCGCCCGCGAATACTCGATCCCGAGCCCCTCCTCCGCCGCTTCGATGATCGGGAGGAAGAGGTCCGTGTGGTAGTTCGTTCCCACGCCCTGCAGCAGCGCCGCGATGCGCTCGAGTCCGGCGCCCGTGTCGATCGAGGGCGCGGGGAGCGGCGTGTCCGTGCCGTCCGGGGCGCGGTCGAACTGCATGAAGACGAGATTCCAGAACTCGATGATCGCGTCCGCCTCGCCCGCCGCCTCGAACTGCGCGTCGGTGATGCGGTCGTCGCGGTCCGTCCGCAGGTCGTAGTGCAGCTCCGAGCAGGGACCGCACGGACCCGTGTCGCCCATCTGCCAGAAGTTGTCCTTGTCCCCCATGCGCCGGATCCGCGACTCCGGGATCGAGGTCCGCTCCAGCCAGAGCTTGAACGCGTCGTCGTCGTCGTGGTGGACCGTGGCCCACAGGCGGTCGGGCTCCAGGCCAAGATCCCCGGTCACCCACTCCCAGGCGAAGTCGATCGCATCGCGCTTGAAGTAGTCGCCGAAGGAGAAGTTCCCGAGCATCTCGAAGAAGGTGTGGTGGCGCGCGGTCCGCCCCACTTCCTCGAGATCGTTGTGCTTGCCGCTGACGCGCAGGCACTTCTGCGACGTGACGGCGCGCGGGGGGCTCGGGCGCTCCGTCTCGCCCGTGAAGATGCCCTTGAACTGCACCATCCCGGCGTTCGTGAACATGAGGGTCGGGTCATCCGCCGGGACGAGCGGGCCGCTGGGCTGATGCTCGTGCCCCTGCCGCTCGAAGTAGGAGATGAAACTCCGCCGGAGTTCGTCCGCCTTCATCCTGTATCCTCAGCCTGCCAGTTGACCTCGATCCAGGCGCGAATGCTGCCCGCGGCGAACCCGCGCCTGGCCAGGTAGTCGAACAGCCGCCGACGCGCCTTCGCCGGGTCCGCCCCCGTCAGCCTCCGCGCCCGGGCCGTCGCGACGCGCTCGAGCAGCTCCTCCTCTGTCGCGCCCTCCTCCGCCATCGCTTCGCGGATGCCGCGATCCGCATCCTCCCGCGACACACCCCGGGAGAGAAGGTCGGACTGCATGCGACGGGTTCCACAGGGCCGGAGCCGGATACGGTCCCGCGCGAAGCTGGCAGCGAACTGCGCGTCGTCGAGATACCCCAGCGCCGCGAGACGTTCCAGTGCGTGCTGAATCGCCGCCGGGTCGATCCGGTCCCGCCGCAGCCGGCGTTCCACTTCCCGGCGACTCCTCGGGCGCACGGAAAGGTAGCGCAGCCCGACCGACATCGCTTCGGCGCGCCCGCCCGCGGCCTGGACCGCCTCGAGTTCCGCTGACCCGAGCCGGAGCCCGACGTCGAGCCGGAGTCTGTGGACGTCCTCGTCGGGAAGCCGGCAAAGGGAAACGCCGTCCAACTGGACTTCAGTCCAGCCGGAACGGCGTTTGACCGGGACGAGGCCGGTGATCTCGTTAATCAGCTCCGGGCGGCCTGCTTCGAGGGCGGTCGGGAGTTCGTCGACCCTCCCTTTTCCACGCCCGCTCCCGCCGCGGCCTCCGCCTTGTCCGATTCGGGAATCGTCATGCCGAGTTCCTCGCGGATCCGGGCCTCGATTTCCTCGGCGATGTCCGGATTCTCGCGCAGGAAGGTCTTCGAGTTCTCGCGCCCCTGCCCGAGCCGCACGTCTTCGCCGTACGAGTACCAGGCACCGGCGCGACTCACGATGCCGATGCTCTCGCCCATGTCCACGAGCAGACCTTCGCGGCTCACGCCCTGGTTGAACATGATGTCGAACTCGGCCTGTTTGAACGGCGGCGCGCACTTGTTCTTGACGATCTTCACGCGCGTCCGGCTGCCGACCAGGTTGTTCCCCTCCTTGATGGAGGCGATCCGGCGGATGTCGAGCCGGAGCGAGGAGTAGAACTTCAGCGCCCGGCCACCCGTCGTCGTCTCGGGGTTCCCGTACATCACGCCGATCTTCTCGCGAATCTGGTTCGTGAAGATGACGGCCGTGTTCGAGCGCCCGATCGCGCCCGTGAGCTTGCGGAGGGCCTGCGACATCAACCGCGCCTGAAGGCCGACGTGCGAGTCGCCCATCTCTCCTTCGATCTCGGCCCGCGGCACGAGCGCGGCGACCGAGTCCACCACGATGACGTCGAGCGCGCCGGAACGGACGAGGACCTCGGCGATCTCGAGCGCCTGCTCGCCCGTGTCGGGCTGCGACACCAGCAGGTTTTCGACATCGACGCCCAGCTTCTGCGCGTACCCCACGTCGAGCGCGTGCTCGGCGTCGATGAACGCCGCCACGCCCCCATCCTTCTGCGCGTTCGCGATGACGTGCAGGGTGAGGGTCGTCTTTCCCGAGGACTCCGGACCGAAGATCTCGGTGACGCGCGACCTCGGGATGCCGCCGATCCCGGTGCTGTGGTCCAGGTTGATCGCCCCCGTCGAAATCGCCGGGATCCGCACGCGCGCCCCTTCGGTTCCGAGCCGCATGATGGCTCCCTTGCCGTGGGCCCGTTCGATCTGGTTGAGGGCCACGGACAACGCCTTCTTCTGTTCCCGATCCATCTCCACACCCATTTCACGCTCTCCCGATTCCGAAGGGTCCGCAGGGCCGATGCCGGGGATGTCGGTCACCCGCCGCGACGGAAATTGACGATACCACGCCGGATGACCTTTCGCAATTTCTTCGGTTTTGCTCCAACCGCGAAATCCGGCCACCCAGGATGGAGGATGGAACGACGTCTCAACGGGGGTTCAAGAGCGCGGATGGAGTGCCGCTCGCGCGAGCCTGCGCGTCAGAGGCTGAGCCGGTCTACCGTGACGTTTCCAGGCGCGTGAATCCCTTGAACAATCCCTCGAGCCGGGACATGCCCTAGCAGCCGCGGCGCGGGCGCGCCGTCGTTCCTAGGAGCGGTCACCGGTCGTTTTCGGCGGCGGGTTGAGCCAGCCCTCGATGATCCCTTCGACCCTCGCGAGCCGTTCCCCGAGTTGCGCCAGGTTCCGGGAAAGCCCGACGTAGGCCCCGCCGACCGCAAGGGCGACGGTGAGGATCACGGCAACCGTGTCTACGCTGATCACGACGACAGGACCTCCTGATTCGGTGACTGCTTGCTCATCCCAACGTGTACACCCGCGATGATCCGGGACGGGATCATCATGCCCTCATCTGCGACGCTGCTTGTTCCCCGGCTGACGGTTCCCGGGAATCGCCAAGTGGCCGGCACTACGTAATATAGGTAGCGGTCGGCGGGCGCGCTTGAGGTTGTGGCAGACCGCGAGCAATCCGTTGAGAACACACGCAGGAGAAGGAATCGCCCATCAGTTTTGGAGGTCGAATCCGCAGGTGGGGCAGAAGGACTCGTCGCCGGTCAGGGGGGCGGCGCATTCGGGGCATGGGCGGGGGGATAGCGAGGCCTTCGCGGGGGTTGGGGCCGGTTCGGTCGGCCGGCCCCGGGCGGCGGCGTCCCGGGCTTCGATCGCGGCCCGCTCGAGGCGGGCGCGGGTGGAGCGGTATTCGTCTTCGTGGAGCTTGCCGGTTCGGTACTCCAGTTCGAGGTCCCGCAGCGCCCCTATGGCGGCGTCGCGGCGCTCGGCGGGGTCCAGCGAGGCGCCCGTGTCTTCGCCGGAGCGGATCGCGGCCCAGATGATCGTGGCGAGGAGCACGACGAGGATGCCGCCGAAAAGGACGAATCCGGTCACCCGTTCACCTCCCGCCGCTGACGCCGCTCCCGCCGGGCCTCCGCGAGTTCGAGGGCCCGGGCCGCCGCCTCCGCCGCGTCGCCGGCCGTCTCGTCGACGACGCCCTCCGGCAGCGAACAGGCGAGGCCGATCACGGGGATGCCGAACTTCCGGCAGAAGGCCGCCTCGCTGAGGGTGCCCCACTCGCCGGCGATCGCGACCACCGCTTCGGACGCGCGCGCGACGATGACGTTGCGCGCCTCTCCCAGCCCGGTCGGGATCGGGATTGTGACGCCGTCCGCCGCGGCGTCAGCATCACCGCCGGGCAGGATCCCCACTACGGTCCCGCCCTCCGAGGAAGCGCCATCCGCCGCCGCCCGCATGACGCCGCCCATCCCGCCGCAGACAACGATGGCCCC
This sequence comes from Gemmatimonadota bacterium, assembly GCA_022825725.1. Classification (GTDB taxonomy): domain Bacteria; phylum Gemmatimonadota; class Gemmatimonadetes; order Palauibacterales; family Palauibacteraceae; genus Palauibacter. The sequence goes on along the minus strand of JAJDWE010000080.1, from coordinate 2,461 downwards.
TGCGCGGGCGACGGCCGCTCCCACGGCGTGGGCGAGGCCCGCCTCCGCCGGCGCCGCCTTCCCCGAGCCGATGACTCCGATCCGGAGCGGACGCAATCTCATCGCTCCAGCAGGAGGGTCACGGGACCGTCGTTCGTCAGTTCCACGTCCATCATCGCCCGGAATTCCCCTTCCGCGACCTCGCCGCGCGCCCGGCACAGCTCGACGAAGCGGTCGTAGAGCGCGCTCGCGGCCTCCGGTCGCGCGGCTCCGGTGAAGGACGGGCGCCGTCCCCGCGACGCGTCGCCGTACAGCGTGAACTGGGACACGATGAGGAGCGCCCCGCCGACGTCGTGGGCGGAGCGGTTCATGCGGCCCTCTTCGTCCGCGAACACCCTCAGACCCCAGAGCTTGTCCGCCATCCAGGTCATCTGCGCCTCGGTGTCGTCCGCCGCGAAGCCCACCAGCACGACGAGCCCGAGGCCGATCGCCCCGACGACCTCGCCTCCGACCCGGACCCGGGCCTCGCTGACTCGCTGAATCACGACTCGCAATTGCGTCGTCCCGTCCCCGACCCCGGCCGTCCGTGGCAGGCCGGTTTTCCACAGCACCTAAGAAGCGGTGAGCCACGGGAAGATGCGACAGCCATGGCTCCCGAGCGACTCCCGACGCCGCGCGCTCACTCCCGCGCCGGAAAATCCACGGTTTTTGGACAGAATATGGACATGATTTGAACATCGCTTTTTTTGAAAAAATTGTGCGATGCGTGCGCTCGGGATTCGACCCTCTCTTCGAGGGACGGCCGCAGCCTCGCGGCGATGGAAACCGAAGCAGAAAACCGGAAGCCGGGACACCGGAACGGGGGGACGCGGAGGAGGAGATTTCCCGTCGCCGGTCGGCGGTCCCGCGCAGCGGGACCATGGGGAGTGAACGGCGGCACCGGAGGAAGTGGCATGAGGGGGCCGTGAGGACGTATGAGGACGGGCAAACCGGGGTAGATGTACTCAGCCCCTGGCCACCCGAAGGTGTCAGGGGCTGAGCAAGGAAGCTTGTTTACGGCCAACCACCGCCCGGTCCTGGTAGCTTGCGCGGTCTTCCAGAACCTCGCCGCGAGCCTGGTACCGTCTGCCCAACCAGCTGCGCTCGATCCCTCTTCCTTCGGTCGCTTCGCTCCGTCGCCGGAACTCCGCTCCCTCCGGCCCGGGACTTTCGCCCCGGTTTCGCGATCTCGCGTCGGGCAACTCGCGGTGCGGTCATCGGCCTCGACCTCCGGTCGGTCGGTGCCGCCTCCCTTAGCACGCTCTGATTCTAAAAAGATTTTTTTGGGTCGTCAACCTCGAACGGTCGCGAGTCGTATTTTTTTCAAAAATCTGTCGACCGGATGGCCATTTCCCGTAACGATTCGCGAGTGAAAATCGGATTTTGGCCCGCGTCCCCCGATTTCGGCCCGCGGCGTCCGGCCGGCGCGCGCGGCTCCGGTCAGCGGCCGTGCCAGAGATCGGCGGGGGCGGCGTCGATGCGGGAGCCGGACTGCTCGACGTGGGCGAGGAGACGATTGAGGAGGGCCTCGCGGGGGAGCGTCCGCCGGAGGCCGGCGACGGTCGCGACGATGACCAGACGCTCGCGCGCCCGGGAGAGGGCGACGTTGAGCAGGCGGGGGAAGTCCCGGTTCCGCCGCTCGTCGAGGAACCAGCTGCGGCCGGGGGGCGCGTCCACCGTGTCGATGATCACGAGGCGCTTCTCCCGCCCCTGGAAGCGGTGGATCGTGCTCACCTCGAGATTGGCGGGCGCGGCGCGGCCCAGCCGGCGCCGGACGAGATCGCTCAGGTTGCGGGTCTGGACCCGGTAGGGCGAGACCACGGCGATGTCGTCGATCCCTCCGCTGGCGGCCGCGCCCACGAAGTCCGCCACGGCCTCGGCGTGGGTACGGTTCCGCCGGGAGCCGTCCACGCGTTCGACCCTCGGATCGAGACCGCTCGTGTCGAGGACCGTCACGGCACCGGCAGTGGTGCCGCCGCCGGCAGCAGTGCGGGCGACGTGGGCGGCCCCCTCGGCGGCGCGCTCGGCGATCTCCGGCGCGTCCCTCAGCCGTCCGCCGTAGAAGAACTCGCTCACCAGTTCGCGGATCTCCGGCGCCATCCGGTACTGGAGATCGAGCATCGCGCACAGCCCGTCGTTGGGGGACGGGAGGGCGGGCAGCGACGGCCGGGCGTCGCCGCCCCCCGCCTCGTTCGCGCCCTCCGCCTCGCCAACAACGCCGGCTTCCCGGAACAGATCCGTCCGCAGCCAGCGCACGGCCGCAGGGGCCGTGCTCGACACGACGGGAGGAAGCTGCTGGAAATCGCCGACGGCGATCGCGGGGCCCGCGACCCTCGAGGCGGCGAGCGCCACATACGGGAGCGGCGCCGTGCTCGCCTCGTCGATGAGGAGGGATTCGAACCTCAGTTCGCGGAGTTCCTCCCGGATCGAGAGCCGGGCGAAG
>JAJDWE010000002.1 GCA_022825725.1 Gemmatimonadota bacterium | reverse complement strand
CGTGCTGGCCGGTTCACTTCCGGTCGCGATGTGGCCCGCGCTGAGCCGCTGGACGGAGGGCGGCGCGTGGGGCGCGTTCTTCGATAATCCTCCGTCGGGAACAGCCGACATCGAGTTCCGCGACTGGCAGGTGATCGACCTGGCGGGCGCGGCGGAGCACGCGGACCTCTGCGAGGCGGCGCTCGCGTACCTGCTCGAACGCATGCGCCTCGAGATCGAGGACCCGGCGGAGACGGCCCGGCTCAAGCTGATGGTCGTGGACGAGGCGTGGCGGTACATGCAGGACCCCGCCGTGCTGAACTACCTGGCCGAGGCGGCCAAGACGTGGCGGAAGAAGAACGCCGCGCTCGTGCTCGCGACCCAGTCCGCCGTGGACGTGACGGGAACGCCGGGCGCCTCGGCGCTTCTGGAGTCCATCCCGACCAAGCTGTTCCTCGCCAACGCCGAACTGCCGGAAGAAGCCGGAGCACTGTTCCGGCTGAACGAGTCGGAGATCGCCCGGATCCGGGCGCTGACGCCGAAGCGCGAACTGTACCTCCGCCGCCCGGACGAGGCGGCGGTCCTTCGGCTTGAAGTCGATCCCGAGAGCTACTGGCTCTACACCTCCTCGCCACTGGACGCCGAGAGGCGCGCCGAAGCCGTGGCGAGGCACGGGCTGGTCCGGGCGCTCGAAGCGCTGGCGGGCCGAACCCACCCCACCCCACCAACCGAGAGGACGTGAACACCATGAAGGCAAGTCCAACCGCAGCGATCCTGCTCGGGATCGTCGTCGTCCTGCTGACGCTGCTTATTGCGGCGCTCCCCTGCGATGCCGCCGCGCAGCAAGCGAGCGCGGACGCCGCCTACCTTCGAGTGCCGGTGCCGGAGGAAGGCGAGGAGCGGATCCCCCGGCTCCGCGCGCGCGTGCGTCATACCACGGTCATCGTGCTCCCGGCCGGAGAGCGGGTCCTCGACTTCGTGACCGGCGACGCGGAGTACTGGCACCTGACCGGCGCGGCGAACGTCGCGTACCTCAAGCCGCTCGCCGAGGACGCCGCGACGAACGTCGCGCTCGTATGCGAGTCCGGTCGCATCTACTCGTTCCTCGTATCGGAGAGCGGTGAGAAGCCACCGCATCTCGTGGTCCGGGTGGAGGCGGGCGCGGAGGCGGCGGCGCAGTCCGGCGCACCCGGGTTCGTGGCCCGGAGCGAGGTCGCCACCTACCGCGAGATGGCGGCCCAAGCTGGCGATGCCGCACGGCTGGCCCGCGAGGAGGCCGAGGCCGGGATCGCCGAGGCGCGGGAGCGGGCCGACGGGGAGATCGAAGCGTTTCGTGCCGCCTACCCCGAGCGGCTCCGGTTCGAGTACCGGCTGGACCGTGATGCGTCCGAGCGGCCGTTCCGGGTCGAGGCGATGTGGCACGATGGGGACTTCACCTATCTCCGATCGCGCGCGCAGGAGTCGCCCGCGCTCTACGAACTCCAGGACGGCGAACCGAGCTTGGTCGCGTTCGATCTCACCGAAGACGGCCTCTACATCGCCCGCCGCGTTCTGGGCGACGGGTGGCTCCAGATCGGCGACCGCCGGGCCAAGTGGCGGTTCGATCCCGGGGAGGGCTCGGAATGAGCCGCTGGAAGCAATGGGTGAAGGAGCCGAAGGGTGCTTTGCCCGGCGGTTTCGTCACGAAAGCCGGAATCGCCCTGATCACCGTTCTCGTGGCCGGACTGCTGTTTTCCTCGTCGCTGTCGGGTCCCGACGAGGCGGCCGAGGGAGTCGCCCCCACTCCGCCGCAGCCCGTGGACGACCGCACGGGCCGGTCGCTCGACGGGCGTTTCAGCGACGAAACCGACCGGCAGAGCCAGCAGGCGGCGGCCGATGCGGACCGGCAGCGGCGACAGTCCGGTCCCTCTGGACAGGAAACGACCGGACAGGACACGGCGGCAAGTTCGGGCAGCGCCGGGGGCGGCATGAGCCGCGCCGAGTACGAGTTGCGCGAGGCGCTCCGGCTGGAGGAGGTCGAGCGCAGGACGCGCTCGCTCCGCTCATTCCCCGTCATGCAGTCGCACCGGGATCCGAACGGACCCCCAGACCCGGCGGAGTCTCCCTTGGTGCCCGAGTCTCCCGACGCGGCACTCGATGGCGCGCTCGCGTCTCTTGGGCAGTCCCTCGCCGCCCTTGAGACCGAGATGGCGGCGGGGCTGGCGGCAGGAGAGTTCGCGCCCGGCGTCGCAGGCCCGGCACCGCGGGCGAATGTTCCCGCCGCGTCCCGCTCCTCCGAGCCCGGCCGTTTGGTCCGGCCGCATGACCCGCCGGGCTGGGAGCGCATCCACGAGGGCAGGTTTCTTGAAGCGGTGCTGGTCACCCAGTTGTCGGGCGAGTTCCCCGGCCCGGTGCTCGCCATGGTGTCGGCGCCGCTGTATTCGACCGACCGGCAGCGGGTGCTGATCCCGCGCGGCGCGCGCGTCGTCGGCACGGCCCAGGCCGTTCAGGGCCGGGACCAGACCCGGCTTGCCATCGGGTTCCACCGGCTGCTGCTGCCCGACGGAAGCTGGATCAACCTTGAGTTCACCGGCCTCAACCAGGTCGGCGAGAGCGCGCTCCGGGACCGGGTGAACCGTCGCTACCTCTCGACGTTCGCGGCCGCAGGAGCGGTCGGCGCGCTGAGCGGGCTCACGCTTGCCGGAGCCTCGCCATACGGACTCCGGGCAGGCGTCGGGCAGGGACTCGGGGGCAACGCCA
>JAJDWE010000042.1 GCA_022825725.1 Gemmatimonadota bacterium | reverse complement strand
CGGTCACGGCCGCGGTGGTGACCGGGTCTTTCGTTACGGCATCGAATATTCGACCCTCGAGGCGTCCGGGGTTCTCTTCCCCCAGGAGTCGGAGTTCGACGTCACTCGTCTCGCCCAGGATCAGCTCGACGGACGCCTGCTCGCTCGACCCGTTCCGGGATTCCGCCCACACCGTCGCCTTCGTCGCGTCTCGCGGAGCGCAATACGTGAAGCCGCCGTCATCGCCGGAGCGCTTGCGCACCGGACTACGGACGACGTCGACCCAGCGAATCCGCACGTCGGCGTCGCTCACCCGCACCAACCCCGTCGCATCCAGCACTGCGATGCGGAGCCCGGCGCGATCGTCGCACATGTGCGCCTCCTGGCCCGCCAACGTTCCGGCGCCCAGCAGGCCGTAGAGCACCGCGATCGCCGCCGAAGCCATGAGAGTCGAGGGCACCGAACCCGCAAGTGTCCGCCGTTTCATGCCGATCCTCCTTCTGATTGACCTGCCTGTCCCCGGATACCAGACGCTCTCGGCCGACCCCCGGTCACACACCATCGGTGCCCGGGATCGGGCGGCGCGTCAGCTCGCACGGGCGTAACGGGCCGGCCAGTGGAGGGCGAGAGCCGCGTTGCCGCGGATTCCGGTCGCCAGTTCATCGATGACGATGTGCTCGTTGACGGTGTGGGCCAGCCGGTCGTCGCCGGGCCCGAAGCCGACCACCGTCATGCCCGCGAGCCCGAAGTGTCCGCCGTCGGTCGCGAAATCCCAGATGTCGACGGGCGGCTCGGCCCCGAGCGGGGCGGCCAGAACCTCGACCGCCGTCCGGACCGCGTCGTGGTCGGCGGGTAGCGAAAGCGCCGGGTTGTCGGCGGGATACGTCATCTCGTATCCCGCGTAGCTCGAGCGCTCGTGCTGCGGGATCAGGATGTCGCTGCTCGACCCGTCGATTTTGCACGCGCGCAGCACGGGGAGGAGTTGTTCCCGCAGCGAGGCCGCGTCCTGCCCCGTCACGGTCCGGCAGTCGAGCGTGACCTCCGCCAGGCCGGGGATGACGTTGCCGCTGGTCTGGTCGGTCCCGATGAGCGTCGGGGCGATGGAGCAGGTACCCAGGTCGGGATCGTGCGCGAGGTCGACGTCTTCCAGCGCCGCGAGGAACCGGCCGAGCACGGTCAGCGGGTTGCGGCCGATGTCGGTCATCGAGGCGTGGGCCATCCTTCCCCGCACCTGCACGCGGAGTTCGATCCGGCCCCGGTGTCCGCGACGGACCTCGTTCCGGCTGGGCTCGCCGATCAGGACCAGGTCGGGCTGCAGCGTTTCCGCCATGTAGCGGGCGCCGAGTCCGCCGACTTCCTCCTGTACCGTTGCCGTCACGTAGACATCGCCGGGAGGCCGCCGGCCCGCGGCGATGAGGCGGGCGATGCCGTGGACCTGCGCCGCGAGCGGTCCCTTGATGTCGATCGCGCCCCGCCCCCACAGCAGGCCGTCGTGGATCTCGCCGCCATAGGGGTCGTGGGGCCAGTCCCCCGGATCCCCGGCGTCCACGTGGTCGAGATGGGTGTTGAACATCACCGAGGGCGCGTCGCCGGTTCCCCGGATGAGGCCGATGACGTTGCCCGCGGCGTCATACTCGATCTCGTCGTAGCCGAGCGCGCGCATCTCGGCAGCGACGAGCCTGGCCAGGTCGCCTTCTTCGCCCGGCATCGACTGCGTGCGGATGAGCCGCTGCAGGAAACGGACGCAGGCGTCGAACGCCTCGCCGGACAGCTCGGGAGCGGTATGGTTGTTTGACGTCATCATGATCGATCCTCGGGAGGTTCGGGTTCCGGACGATGGTCATCCCGGCTGACTCTCAATGTGGGGCGGAAGAAGTTCCGTCAACACTCACGCTTCCGCGACCACGGGCGGCAAGCCGATCGGGCACGCCTGCCGGATGGCCGACGCTACGGCAAGCGCCCGGCCTTCACCGCGGGGCGGCGCGACGATCTGCAACCCGACGGGGAGTCCGGCCGCATCCAGCCCGGCCGGGACGCAGGCGACCGGCAGGCCCGGCATCGAGAGCAGGAAGGTCGGGGCGATCCAGTCCACGTACGTCTTCATCGGCCGCCCCCCGACCGTCTCCGGATAGTTCTGCTCCGCCGGGAAGGGCGGGATCGCCATGCACGGCGTCAGGAGCGCGTCGTACCGCTCGAGGAGGGCGAGAAGCTCTTCCCTCACCCGGCGGCGCACGTTCTCCGCCGCCCCGATCTCCGCCGGAGTCAGCGACAGTCCCGAGCGGAGGTTGGCGGACACGTTGGGGCCGAAGGCGTCGACCCGGTGCAGTTCGGCCTCGAAGTGGGACACGAACCAGTGCCCGCGGAGGACGAGAAACGCATCCCACGCGCCGGAGAGGTCGAGATCCACTTCGTCCACTCGCGCGCCCGCCGACCGGAGCGACGCCAGCGCCTCGCGGCATGCCGCCTCCACGCCGCCGTCGATTCCGATCCGCGCGATGTCGCCGCACCAGGCCCAGCGACTCCCGGCGAGACCGGCGGTGCCCGCCTCCAGCCAGAGCGGCTCGGGCGCGGAGACCGGCGAGGCCGGATCGGGTCCCGAGATCGCGCGCAGCCCGAACGCGACGTCCTCCGGATCCCGTGCCATCAGGCCGGTCGCCTGCAGGTCGTCCCACAGGTAGGCGGCGGGCACCGTCGGGACGAGCCCCGGCGTGGGGCGAAGCCCCGCGATGCCGCAGAAGGAGGCGGGGATCCGCAGCGAGCCGCCGAGATCCGTGCCCTGCGCGAGCGAAATCATCCCCGTCGCGAGGGCCGCCGCGCCGCCCCCGGTAGACCCTCCCGCGCTAAGGGCGGGATTCCACGGGTTCCGGGTCACGCCGAACACTTCGTTCCACGTATTCCCGCCCGCGGCGAACTCCGGCGTGTTCGTCTTGCCGAGGATCACCGCGCCGGCCTCTCGGAGCCGACGCACGACGAGCGCATCCTCCTCGGGCACGTGGTCCGCGAAGAGCGGCGAGCCGTACGTCGTGCGGAGGCCCGCCGTCTCCGTCACGTCCTTGATGCCGACGACGAGCCCCGCGAGGGGTCCCGGGTCCTCGCCCGCCCCCAGGGAGGCGTCGACGGCGGCCGCCTCCGCCTTCGCCTCGGGGTTCAGCGTGACGACGGCGTTGAGTTCTCCGTTGTGCCGTTCGACGCGGGCGAGGCAGGCGTCGAGCAGATCTGCCGCGGCCAGCTCCCCCGCACGGATGCGCCGGGCCTGCTCCCGCGCGGAGAGCAGCGCCGGATCGTGGTGTTCCATCACGGCGGGCGAAGCTCCCCGGCCCCCGCGCCTACGGCAGGAACATCTGGGCGATCGCCTCCCCATACCGGGCCGAGTCGAAGGGGAGCGCGTTCGTCTGCAGCGCCACCGCCACGCCGTACTCATCGAAGTTGGCGAGGAAGGACCGCGTCCCCTTCACGGTGCCCGTGTGGCTCGGGTAGCGCCGCCCCGCCTGGTCGGTGCGGATGAACCACGCCAGCGCCTGCTCGTGCTCGATCGGGTCACCGAGTCCGTCCGGCGACGAGGGATCGATCTGCCGGATCCCCGGCTCGAGCTGCGATCGGTGCATCTCGGCCACCGTCTCCGGAGCGAGCAGCCGCCCGTCGTTGATCGCGATCGCAAAGCGCACGAGGTCTTCCACGTTCGAGATGATGCCGCCGCCGGCGTACTTGTAGCTCGGGTCCTCCGGCGGGGGGTGGATGAACCGCCCCGACGCTCCACGGACGTAACCGCGCCCCCGGTTCTGCACCACCCGCGACGGGACGTCGAACTGCGTGGCGAACATCCCCGCCGGCTCCCACACGAAGCGCTTGAGGTATTCCTCGTAGTCCATTCCCGACGCCGCCTCGACGATCCCGTGCTGCAGGTTGTGGGCGTGCGACGAGTACATCCAGCCCGAGTCCGTGTCGTAGGCGAGAGCATCGTCGCGCCACAGCTCCGTCGCCTCCTCGAAGGTGTCGTAGTGGCGCAGACTCAGCAGATCGTGAGGGCCGAACTCGACGCCGTCGTAGTGTCGGATCCCGGATGTGTGCGTAAGGATGTGGCGCACGGTGATCGGGAACTCCCGTTCGGGATACCACGGCATGTACGTCTGGAGCGTCGCGTCGAGATCCACCTTCCCCTGCTCGACGAGCTGCATGAGACCGACCACGGCCAGCACCTTCGACACCGATCCCGTGTTATGCACCGTCCGGCCCGTGGCGGGCGTGTGGTTCTGGAGTTCGGCATACCCGACTCCCTCGGAGAAGACGATCTCGCCGTCCACCGCCACCGCGACGGACAGTCCGGGCAGATCGTTGTCGTTTCGGATCTGCTCCATGTAGTCGAGCAGCCCCTCCCGCGAATGGCTCTGGGCCGCCAGCGGGGCCGCGGCCTGCATGAGGAAGCAGAGGGTCGGTACGAGCGACAGCAGCGACAGTGCGTTCGCCCGTGCACGGTTCGTGATCGTCATCGTTCCACTTCTCCGTCTGAAGACTTCCTCGGGGCGCTCAAGTACGCCCGACGATCCAATCTCGACTGTTTCCCTGATCCTCTATTCCTCGAGAAACGCCACCACGCGGCAGAAAGCGGCCTCTCCTCCCTTGAACTTCCAGGGGAAGCACCCGATGGTGAGCCGCCGGTTCTGCAGTTCCGGGGCGGCGATCCGGCCGCCGAGGTTCTCTATGTGCATGCAGTTGTGCGGGAAGAGCGCATTGTGCGTGAGCTGATAGTGCTCCTCCGGGAACAGTTCATCCACGGCCGCGGCGCCGCCGAACACCTTCTCCGCCATCGCACGCACGCGGTCGCAGTGTCCGAAGGTGCCCTTCCCGAGAAATCTCCCGATGGGAAGGTTCATGGGATGATCCGTGGAGATCGCGTCGACGCCCCACACCTTGATCTTCCGGTCGATGAGCCACTGCACCATGTCGGGGTGCGCGCCGGGGTGGGTGTGGACGTAGCGCTCCTCGTTCGCCTCGGCGCCGAACTGCGCGAAACGCTCCCAGCCCGTGTGCAGGATCAGGAGGTCTCCATCGCGGACCTCCACCCGCGATTCGATCATCTCGGGCGTGTACGCGGCGAGGTCGCCCATCTCGTCGCGCAGGTCGACGATGACGCCGTCCCCGTACAGCCACTCCAGCGGGATCTCGTCGATCGTCATCCCGTTGGTCACGAAGTGGCGGGGGGCGTCGAGGTGCGTGCCCATGTGGTTCGAGGTCTGGATGTACTGCGCGTTCACCCCGTGTTCGACCTTCCGCTTGATGTACTTCACTTCGAAGGGGGGATAGTAGGGCCAGAAGAAGCAGTCCTGATTGAGGGGCTGCGAGAGATCGTAGAGTTTCATGAGCGCTCGGCTCCGCCGGGTTCGAGGTTGAGGTGAAGAGGACCGACGGCCGTACGCTCCCCCATCCGGTCGGGGAACGCAATGGCCGGCGCTCCGGTCACGGCGGCGGGTCAGGGATGTCGAAGAGCGCCTTTACGGCGGGCTTCCGCACCTTGCCCATCGCGTTGCGGGGAAGGTCGTCGACCAGGCGCCAGGCGCGAGGCACCTTGTAGCGCGCGAGCCGCTCCCGGACCCACGGATCCAGCCGCTCGGGGAGCGCGTCCGGTCGCGACGCTGCGCCGGGCTCGGGGACGATGGCGGCGGCGATCCGGTCTCCCCAGTCTTCGTCGGGGATCCCGACCACGGCGCAGTCCCTCACGGCCGGGTGCGTGCGCAGGAGGTCCTCGATCTCGACCGCCGAGATCTTGTAGCCGCCGCTCTTGAGGATGTCGACGGAGCGGCGCCCCAGAAGACGGTAGTAGCCGTCCTCGAGGACCGCCTCATCGCCGGTCAGGAACCACCCGTCGACGAAGGCGGCCGCCGTCTCCTCGGGACGACGCCAGTACCCGGAGAACACCATGGGGCCGCGGATCCGGATCTCGCCCGATTCTCCCGGCTCGAAGGCCTCGACGCCCTCCGCGAGCACGCGCCCCGTGGCCGGGCGCACGAGGCGCAGGCCGACGCCGGGGAGCGGCTGGCCCACGGTGCCCGGCCGCCGCTCGCCGCCATACGGATTCGAGAGCCCCATGCCGATCTCCGTCATGCCGTATCGCTCGAGGAGACGGTGCCCGGTGATCTCCTCCCACCGCTCGAACGCCCGCACGGGGAGGGCCGCCGAACCCGACACCATCAGCCGGAGCGCGCGGACGCCCCGCGACCATCGTTCGCGCGTGGAGCGGTCCGCCGCATCCCAGGCGCGCAGGAGCTTGGCGTAGATGGTCGGCACGGCCATGAACACGCTGATCTCGCCCGAGGCCAGCCGTTCCCACGTCGCCGCCGGATCGAACGACCCGCCGAACTCCACCGTGGCCCCCGCATGGAGCGGACAGCAGAGGGCGTTGACGATCCCGTGCGTGTGGTGGAGGGGGAGGACGTGGAGGATGCGGTCGTCGCGCTCCCACTTCCAGGCGTCGAGCAGCGACCGGATGTGCGCCTCGATCTGGGCGTGCGTCGTCACGGCGCCCTTCGGGCGTCCCGTCGTGCCGCTCGTGTAGAGGATCATCGCGGGTCGGTCCATCCCGACCGGCGGCAGCGGACCCGGATCGGGCGCGTCGAATGCGGAGGTGCTCGCGTCGGGGTCGGATGCGTCGTGGAACGGGATGCCGCGCTCCCGCGCGGGACCCTCGACGCGGCGTCCCGTTTCTCCGGCCCCGATGAGCGCGGCGCAGTCCGCGTCATCGATCACGTATTCGATCTCGCGAGCGGGATGGTCCGGACAGAGGGGGACGGCGATCCCGCCGGCGCGCCAGATGGCCCACTGCGTGACGACGTACTCGAATCCCGGCTCCATGAGGAACCCCACCCGGGCCCCGTCCAGGTCGGCGGCACCGCCTGCGGCACGGAGATGTCGGGCCCACAGCTGCGATGCCGCTTCGAGCTCGCCGTACGTGCGGGACGCGCCGCCGGAGAGCACCGCTACGCGATCCGACCGCTCCGCGGGCGGATGGAAGAGCGTGGGGCCGGTCAAGTCCGGGCGCGATCCGCCGCGTGCGACACTACGCGAGCGGTCAGGACGCGGATCAGGTGGCGGCGGTATGCCTCGCTCGCGTGCATGTCGGCGGCGGGTTCGGAGGTTTCCGCGCATGCGGCCGCGGCGGCTTCGATCGCTTCGGGCGTCGGTTTCTCGCCGACGAGCGTCTGCGCGGCCTCTTTCATCAGGCAGGGAGTGGAGCCCCCGTTCACGAGCGAGATGGCGGCCCCATCGCAAACCCCGCGGGAGTCGAGCCGCACGCGCGCCGCCACGCCGGCGAGGGCGTAGTCGCCCCGGCGCCGGGCCACCTCGTCGAAGGCCGTCCCCTCTCCGGGTGCGGAGGGCGGTACGTCGATCGCGGTCAAGAGTTCATCGGGCTCGAGCGCGGAGAAGAAGGGGCCGAGGAAGAAGTCCCCCAGATCCAGCGTTCGCTCCACCCGGGAGCCGGACTCCCCGTTCCGGGAACGGCGCGCGATCCGGACCCGCGCCCCCAAGGTGAGGAGGACCGCAGGCAGTTCCGCGGCCGGATCGGCGTGCGCCACGGAGCCCCCCACGGTACCCCGCGACCGGATCTGGGGGTGTGCGATGAAGGGCGCCGCCTCCGCGAGGAGCGGGGCCCGCCGCGCAATGCGCGGGTCGCATTCGAGCGCCGAGTGCCGGGTCATCGCCCCCAGGAGCAGTCCTCCGTCCTCCGTCTCCTCGATCCGGGACAACTCGTCGATCCCGTTCAGGTCCACGAGACGTTCCGGCGCCGCGAGCCGGAAGTTGAGCATCGGGACGAGGCTCTGTCCCCCCGCCAGCGGGCGCGCCTCCAGCGACGTGTCCGCGAGCGCCTCCAGCACTTCGTCGAGCGTGGCCGCAGCCACGTAGTCGAAGGGCGGCGGCTTCACGCCGTCTCTCCGGCCTGCGTCGACGCTTCGCGGAGCTTCCGGAGAAGTTCGAACAGGCGGCCCGGACTACAGGGGATGTCGAGGACTTCCAGCCCCGGGGCGATGTCCGCCAGCGCATCCTCGACGGCCTGCGCGAAGGCGGCCGCGACCGGGATCGCGCCCCCCTCCCCCACCCCCTTCGTCCCGAGAGGGTTCAGCGTCGAAGGCGTCTCCAGGTGTGCGGTCTCGATCGGGGGGACGTCGGTCGAGGTCGGGAGGAGGTAGTCCATGAAAGAAGCGTTGCTCGTCCCGCCGAACTCGTCGAACACGAGTTCCTCGTAGAAGGCGTTCCCGATCCCCGCCGCGACGCCGCCGTGGATCTGGCCTTCCACGATCGTCGGGTTGATCACCGTCCCGCAGTCGTGCACGACGATGTAGCGCAGGATCTCGACCATCGCCGTCTCTGGGTCCACGGCGACGACGAGGGCATGCGTTCCGTTCGCCGTCGTCCCGTACGGCGGGCCGAAGTACGAGGTCGCCTCCAGCCCCGGCTCGGTCCCCGGCTCCACGGCCCCCCGCAGCGGGTTGGCGTTCACCGCGAGCGCGCCGAGATCGACGGAAAGGTCCGGGGCGCCCCGCACGCGCGCGGTCCCTTCGGCGAGTTCGAGGTCATCGGGGTCGACCTCGAGCGCCTCCGCGGCTTGTTTCAGGATCTTCTCGCGCACGGAGAGGGCCGCGGCGTGGATCGCATTGCCGGCGACGACCGCCCCGCGGCTTGCGAAGGTGCCCGTCCCCCAGTGGAAGTCGCTCGTATCCCCGGTCACCACCCGCACGTCGGACGGCTTCACCCCGATCGCGTCGGCCACGATCTGCGCGAAGGAGGTGAAGTGTCCCTGGCCCTGTGTGCCCACGCCGGTCGCGAGGCGGACCGTGCCGCCGGGCTCCACCGTGATCCGGGCCCCCTCGTAGGGGCCGATCCCCGTCCCCTCCACGTAGTTGACGACGCCGACGCCGACCGCGCGTCCGTCCGCCTGCGTCCGCTCGCGTTCCCGCGGGAACGTCTCGTGGGCGACGAGGCGGACGGCCTCCTCCAGCGTCGCCTCGTAACTCCCGCTGTCGTAGCGGAGCGGGGCGAAGTCCTGGTACATGATCTCGTGGTTGTACGGAAACTCGTCCGATCCGATGACGTTGCGCCGGCGGATCTCGACCGGATCGAGGCCGAGGCCGCGGGCCGCGAGGTCGAGCAGCCGCTCCATGATGAACACGCCATGCTGCCGTCCCGCCCCTCTCACCGGCGTGACGATCGGCTTGTTCGTGAACGCGACCCGGAACTCGCTCTCGTAGTTCGGCACCCGGTAGGGCCCGAGAAGCGTGCACTGGGTGTTGATGGGGATCGTGAGCCCGTAGGGGTCGTACGCTCCCGAGTCGTGGATGAAGATGTCCCGCACGCCCAGGATCCGACCCTCGCGCGTGACCGCGATCTCCGCCTCGTGCAGTTGCCCTCGCTCCTGGGTGGTGGCGAAGAAGTTCTCGTACCGGTCCTCGACCCACTTCACGGGCCGTCCCAGCTGGATCGAGGCCCAGGGGACGAGGATCTCCTCCGCGTAGAACATGATCTTCGGGCCGAAACCGCCGCCCACGAACGGGGCGATGAACCGGACCTGCGACTCCGACAGGCCGAGAGCGGCGGCGACGACGTTGCGCACGGGAATCGGGGCCTGCGTCGTGTCCCACACCTCCAGCCGGTCGGCCCGCGCGTCCCACTCCGCCACGACGGCCCGGTTCTCGATCGCCCCGCCGATCCCCCGGTCGTAGGAGAGGCGGCGCTCCAGGACGAGGTCGGCCCGGGCGCGGGCGGCGGCATAGTTCCCCTTCGTCTGCCGCACGTGCGCGGCGAGGTTCGACGGGAGGTCGTCGTGGATCCGCGGCGCGTCGTCATCGAGCGCCCGCCCGAGATCCACCACCGGATCGAGCGGTGCGATGTCGGCCTCCACGAGCTGGGCCGCATCCTCGGCCACGTAGCGGCTCTCCGCGACGATCATCGCAAGCGCCTCGCCCTGGTGCCGGATCCGGTCGCGGACGAGGGGGAGCGCCGTGCGGGCGTGGAACACCAGCCCGTCCAGCGGCGGCGGCGGCACGAGCACCGCGCCGGGCCGGAGGAGCGGACCGAGGTCGTCGGCCGTGAAGACGGCGTGGACCCCGGGGTGCGCCCGCGCGCTTTCGACATCGAGCCCGCGGAGCCGGCCGACCGGCAGGTCGCTCCGCACGAAGGCGACGTGCAGCGCGCCCGGCGGCTCGACGTCCTCGACGAACTGCGCGCGGCCGGTCAGCAGCCTCGCGTCTTCGTTGCGCGGCACCCGCGCCCCGACCCACGTCCCGCCCGCCCGGCTCAAGGCTCGTCCTTTCCGTCGGCAGCGCGACCGCCCGCCGCGAGGCGCTCGGCGGCGAGCGCGACACCCTCCACGATGTTGTGGTAGCCCGTGCAGCGGCACAGGTGCCCGGACACCGCCTCGCGGATCTCCTCCCGCGAAGGCGCCGGGTTCTCGCGCAGGAAGGCCTCCGCCGTCATCAGGATCCCCGGCGTGCAGAAGCCGCACTGCAGGCCGTGCGCCTCGTGAAGCGCCTGCTGGACCGGGTGCAGTTGTTCGACGGAGATCTCTGCCCCGGGCGTCGTCGCGGCGAGCCCCTCGACGGTCGTCACCTCGTGCCCATCGATCTGCACCGCAAACATGAGACAGGCCCGAACCGGTTCCCCGTCCAGTTGCACGGTGCATGCCCCGCACACCCCGTGCTCACACCCCACGTGCGTCCCCGTAAGCCCGACCACGGAGCGCAGGAAGTCCGACAGGAGCAGCCGGGGCTCCACCTCCCCGGACCACGCCACTCCGTTGACCCGCGTCGAGATCCCGATGCCGCTCACGCCGAGACCATCTGCCCCTTCTGCACTTCACGTTCACGAACACGACCGGGTTCGTAGTGGTCGCGCTCGGTCGCGTGTGCGGTGTGCACCACATCGATGACCGTCACCACGCGGGCATCATCGTCAACGACATAGTAGAGCACATGTTTCATTACGAAGCGGGCATGAATGTCTTCGCCCTCGTACTCACCCACGATCCGGAACGCATGTGGGTGAGTCTTGAGCGTGTCGGCGCTCCGCATGACCCTCGTGAGCCAGTCGCTGGCGCGGCTGGTGCTGGAATCTTGCATGATGTAGCGAGTAGTTTCGCGGAGTGAGGAGAGTGCCCGCAGCGAGAACTCGACCTCGTAACGGTTCACAAATCCAGCCCGAGCTCGTCCGCCAAGGCACGAATGGCCTCCGTGGCCGGGATACCACGCTCCCCGTCCTTGTACGCGCGAATCGCCTCCTGCCATAGGTGGCCCCGCTCGGCCGAGTGGACGAGGAAGTCGTAGCGCTCCGGGCTCATCACGACGAGCGCCGCCTCGCCGTTCTGGGTGATGGTTTCAACGCGACCCGCGCGGATACGCTCGAGGTGCTCGTTGGTGCGCTGCCGGAAGTGACTGAGCCCGTATGTGTCCTGGGTGCGATGCATCGAGGCCTCCATACCTAATTCGTAATGAATTCAGTATGTCATCGTGTCGTCCCGGCGTCCAGCGCCACAGACGAGTACGTGCGGGTCGCGCATGCCGTGCTCCGCATCGAGGCGCCGACCCGTCTCGGCTGCTACGGGACGAGTTCCTGGCGCGGCTGGAGCTTCACGGCCCACAGCCCGCTGAAGTACTCCGCGAAGAAGAGGTTCCCCTTGTGGATCTGCGGACCCCAGGTGAAGGGCGCGTTCGCGACCACGCCGTCCGGATCGTACGCCATGTAGCGCGCGATCTCCCGGCCCTGCTCGCCCAGGTTCCCCTTCAGTTCCCCGGAGATGTCGAGTACGCGCAACCCGCCGTTGTAGAACGCCGCGTAGAGCTTGTCGTCCTCGATCCACATGTTGTGCGAACCCGCCTCGGGGATCTCGTAGCGCGCGACTTCCTCGGGATTGTCGGGATCCGTGAAGTCCACCACGTGGATGTATCCCGACATGAACTGGGGTGTGCGCTCCGGGTCCTGTCCGTCGAAGCCCGGGCGTCCCGCCTCGTCTCCCATGAACACGTAGAAGCGCCCCGTCGGACTCCGGTACGGGAAGGCCGCGTGCGTCCGTCCGCCGATGTCGCGGAAGCGCGCGATCTCCACGGGATTGGACGGAGACCCGCCGCGGTCGCCGCCCCCGACGTCAATGAGCACGACCCCGTCGCCCCAGTTCGAGGTGTAGGCGATCCCGTCCACGATCCAGATGTCGTGGATCGCGTGCCCCGGCGTGTCGAGTTCGAAGCGGCCCACGCGGTGCGGGCCAGCCGGATCCTCGATGTTGATCACGTCGAAGCGGCGCCCGTTGTTCACCGCGTACACATGATCCTCGTGGATGAAGAGGTTGTGCACGCCGCCCGTGAGTTCGTCGTCGAACACGGAGATCGTCGTCACGTCCCGCGGGTTCCGGCAGTCGAGGATGACGATCCCGTTGCGGCGATTCGAGGCGCCTTCGCGGGAAATCACGCAGATCTCCCCGTCCTCGCTCACCTTCACGTCGTTCGTCGTGCGCGCATCCACCACGACGGAATCCGTGAGGACGGGGCTCGCCGGATCCGTCACGTCCCAGAAGTAGGCGGCCCCGGCCGCCGCGTGCGTGCCGGTGATCGCGTAGTCGCGCCCGTCGACGCCCTCCCACACCCACAGGTCCGAGGTGCGCTCGTTGTTCACCTGTCCCTGCCCCACGAACGTCACTTCCTGCGAGGCGTGTCGCGCATGGATTTCAAGCGAGGTGCGCGCGGCGCGGCCCGGCACGTTCGCGACGACGGTGTAGACACCGGGGAAGTACGCCACGAACCGGCCCTGCTCATCGATCTCCGCCGGGGGGATGTCGGCCGTGGCCTCGATCGCGGGATCCGACATCACGGTCCAGGTGACGGGCAGGTCGCCCACGGCGCCGCCCATCGCGTCCTCGACCATCGCCTCGAAACGCACGACGTCGCCCGTCCGCGCCCGCTCCGCGCTCCCCGACACCGTCAAGCGCGCGGCGGGGTTCTCTCTGACTTCGTAGGCAACGTCCGCGGAGATGCCTTCCGCTTCCGCCCGCAGCACGACCGACCCCGGCGCGTGCGCCGTGAGGATGCCGAAGCGGTCCACGGTCGCGACGCCCTCGTCGGAGGTGGACCAGCGGAGCTCGCCGCTACGCTCGTCCTCGGCCGTGTCGAGCAGCCGGGCCCGATGACGCGTTGCGACGCCGACATACGTCGAACCGCCCGAAGGCATCACATCGATCCGGTCCAGCGGGGGGTAGGCCACGCTCACCGTGGCCTCGCCGCGCAGGCCGCGCGCCGTCGCGACGATGGCGGAGATCAGAAACTCACCGCCCTTGACCGCTCTGATCCGGCCCGTCGCCCGGTCCACGTCGATACTCTGACGCGCGCTCCCGCTCCGTCCGTCGGCGAAGGCGGGGAAGAAGAGGACCTGGGCGTCGACCGCGTTCCCATCGGCGTCGAGGACGCGGACTTCGAGCGTGGCCTCCTCTCCTACGTCCAGCGACAGGGCACTCGGCACGACCTCGACCGACACCGCCTCCTGCGCGGCTACGGGAGCGCCGGAGGTCAAACCGAGAAGAACGAGAAGCGCGAGACGGGAGAAAATCGCCGGGTTGCGGTACATCATCGCTCCACCTTTGCCGTCGGAATCCTTGCGTCGTGAGCCCTTGCAAGATGTCCGCCAAGCGAGCGGCACCGCAACGAGAGGAGCGGGGTCTCAGTCGGACTTCGCGTCCCTCGCCGCCTTGAGTCTTGGCGTCGACTGGGCGGGCACCGTCAGAACTTCTCCGGTTTCGAGGTCCACGCCGACAAGGACGTTCCTGACCGTGGCGTTCGACTTCTCGAGTTCGACCGTTCGGTACTCGTAAACGATCTCGACGCGCCCGCGTTCGGGCGCCAGAGCGTGCCCGCGATCTCCTTCTCGAAAGATCTTCATCTCAACTCCCGCGTCGCTAACCGGCGATCAGGCGCAGGAGGAAGAGGCCCTCGCGGCGGCTGGAGAGGAGGATCGTCCCGCTCTCGAAGAAGGGATAGACGCTCCATGCCCCGCCGAACCCTTCTTCGTCCCCGCTGGACGGCGTGGTATCGAAGCTGCCAGCCGTGGCGGGGGCCTCCGGATCGGTGAGATCCAGCACGAGGAGACCGCCGAGGTTGTTCGCCATATGGAGGCGGTCGCCGCGCACGTACAGGTTGTGTGTGCTGGCCTTCGTTGGACCGAAATACTCGTTCAGCAGGACGGGATCTTCGAGGTCGCTGACGTCGAACACGAGGACGCGAGATCCGTCCAGCTCCCGAATGAGTCCATCGAGTTCGTCGTTGCCGTAGAAGTAGCGGTGGTCCTCGCTGAACCACCCCTGATGCGCGTATCCGACGCCGGGATAGGAGATAGCCGCCAGCGGGACGGGATTCTCCTTGTCCGTGACGTCTGCGAACGAGAACGCAGTCTCGTTTCCGGCCGCGCAGATCTCCCGGCCCTGATGGTCCTCGTCGGGGCCGCGGTAGATGACGCACTGCGCGTCGTGAGTGTAGCCCGTGGCGCGGCGACCCGTGTCGAGATGGGCGAAGCAGCCCGCGAAGACGGGGTTCAGCGGCTCGTTGATGTCGACCATGTGCGAGCCCCCGCCGCACGTCTCCCCCTCCCCCTCGGAGCCGACCAGATAGGCAAAGCCGGTCTCCTCGTTGATGGCGATGTTGTGGCTCGACTCGACCCCCTCGTAGCTCGCTGCGGGCGCGAACTCCCGCGCTTCCGGCGCGTCCCGCAGCCGCGTCAGGTCGAAGACCTGCATGCCGTGGCGAACCGGCCCTCCCGCGACGACGAACAGGTAATCCCGGAACACCTTGGCATCGCGCCACTGGCTGGGTTCGCTGCCCGCGGTCGCCGGGAGGTCGCCCACATAACGAGGCCGGACCGGGTCGCTGACGTCGACGAACGCCGTCCCGTTCGTTCGTCCCACGATCGCGTACTCCTTACCCGTCTCGGGATCCGTCCACCCCCACACGTCGTTGAGCAGAGTGTCCCCGCCGGCACCGAGTTGCTCGGGCGTGAGGACGGCGAGCAGGTCCACGCGATCGCACGGAAACCCGTCAGCCGTACCGCTCTCGCAGCGCACCTGCGCGACGCCGGACGAGACCGTCGACAGCGCCGCCAACACGGCGAACACGGGGGAAGTCGCTCGGACGCGGAGCGCGCGGCAGCGATCAGTCATGGACCGTACCGTCGTGCGACCGAGACGCAAGCCGGAAGGAAATCCATTCACGCGGTGAATGATAATCATTCATGGCGTGAGTTGTTGGACAGCGCGCGAGGTTCAGTAGCTGTGGGTGTGGACGCCTTGCACGGCTCGGCCGGAGGGGTCGGCCATGTCGGCGAAGGCGGGGTCCCAGGCGATCGCGGCCGGGGTGCTGCAGGCGATGCTCGGACCCTCCGGGACGCAGCGCACGGCGGGCTCGCCGGGGAAGTGCGTCGCGAAGATCGAGCGGTAGAGGTACGCTTCCTTCGTGAGCGGCGTGTTCGTGGGGAACCGCGCCGCCGCGCGGGCGAGCTGTCCGTCGCTGATTTCGCCCTCGGCGATCTCCTTCAGGCTGTCGATCCAGGAGTAGCCCACGCCGTCGGAGAACTGTTCCTTCTGGCGCCAGAGGATCTCGTCCGGGAGGAGTCCCTCGAACGCCTCGCGCAGGATGTGCTTCTCCATGCGCCCGTCCGCCGGCCGCTTCGACTCGGGGTCGAGCGCCATCGCGACATCGAGGAACTCGCGGTCGAGGAAGGGCACCCGCGCCTCCACTCCCCAGGCCGCCATCGACTTGTTCGCCCGCAGACAGTCGTACTTGTGGAGCTGGTCGAGCTTGCGGACGGTCTCCTCGTGGAACGCCCGCGCGTCGGGAGCCTTGTGAAAGTAGAGGTACCCCCCGAACACCTCGTCGGCGCCCTCCCCCGAGAGCACCATCTTGATCCCCATCGCCTTGATGCGGCGGGCCATGAGGTACATCGGCGTGGAGGCCCGCACCGTCGTCACGTCGAACGTCTCCAGGTGCCGGATCACGTCGGAGACCGCGTCGAGCCCCTCCTGCAGCGTGTAGACGATCTCGTGATGCACGGTGCCGATCGCCTTCGCCGCGGCGCGCGCCGCCTCCAGGTCCGGGGCCCCCTCGAGTCCGATCGCGAAGGAGTGGAGCCGCGGCCACCACGCCTCCTCCGTGTCGTCCGACTCGACCCGTCGGCGGGAGAACTTCATCGCCAGCGCCGAGATGATCGACGAATCGAGACCGCCCGAGAGGAGCACGCCGTACGGCACGTCCGACATGAGCTGCCGGTGGACCGCTTCCTCCAGCGCCTCCCTGACCCGTTCAGGATCGGTGGGACCGTCCGCCACGGCCTCGTAGTCGCGCCATCCGGGCCGGTAGTACGGAACGGGCCGGCCGTCGCCGTCGCGGCTGTCGAGCATGTGCCCCGGCGGGAAGTCGTGGATCTCCGGACAGGTGTCGATGAGCGCCTTCATCTCGGAGGCCACGTAGAAGCGCCCCTCCGCATCCCGCCCGGTGTAGAGCGGCATGACGCCGATGGGATCGCGCGCGATCAGGTAGCGGTCGCGCGCCTCGTCGTAGAGGGCGAAGGCGAAGATCCCACTCAGTTCGTTGAGCCACTCCGCGGGGTCGTCGGGCCGACCCTCGTACAGGGCGAGGATGACCTCGCAATCAGAGCGCGTGCGGAACGGATACTCCCGCGCCACGCCCCGCTCCAGCTCCAGGTGGTTGTAGATCTCCCCGTTGACCGCGAGCACCGTCGTGCGGCCGGGCCCGAAGAGGGGCTGCGCGCCGCTCTCCACGTCGACGATGGAGAGCCGCTCGTGGGCGAGGATGGCCCGCTCGCCCGAATAGATCCCGCTCCAGTCCGGGCCCCGGTGCCGCTGGCGCCGCGAAAGGTCCAGCGCCCGGCGGCGGAGGCCCGTTGCGCCGGGTTCGATCTCGAAGATGCCGAGGACGGAACACATGGCCGGAAGCGCCCGCCCTCAGCCCGAGGGGGGCGCGTCGGCCCGGCGGTCGAACGGCGTGTCAGGGGACAAGTCGTTCCGTCCGCGGCTTCACGAGAAACAGTCCCTCGCGCCGGCTCGAGAGGATGATCGTCCCGCTCTCGAAGTACGGATAGACGCTCCACGTCCCGTCGAAGCCGGCCGCGTCCTCGCTCCAGGGCGTGGTGTCGAAGCTCCCGGCCTCCGTCGGGTTCTCGGGGTCGCTGATGTCGAGCACGCGCAGACCGGCCCGGTTGTTCGACATGTAGAGGCGGTCGCCACGCACGTAGAGGTTGTGGTCCGTGACGCTCGTCGCGCTGTAGTACTCGCGCACGAGGAGGGGATCGTCGAGGTCGCGCAGATCCCACACGAGGGTCCGGGTCCGGTCCACCTGCCCGCTCACCTCGTCGAGTTCGTCGTTGGAGTAGAAGTAGGCGTGATCTTCCGTGAGCCAGCCCTGGTGCGCGTAGGCCACGTTCGGGTACTCCGCCCGCGCCACCGCGACCGGATTCGACTTGTCCGTGACATCCGCGATCGAGATCGCCGTCTCGTTCGCGTTCACGCAGATCTCGCGGCCCGCATAGTCTTCATCCGGTCCGTGGTAGACGACGCACTGCGTGTCGTGCGAGTTCCCCGTGTTGCGGCGACCGGTGTTCGGATGGGCGAAACAGCCGACGAACATTGGATTGAGCGGGTCGTTGATGTCGACGATGTGCGATCCGCCGCCGCACGTTTCCCCGCCGCCGGACGCACCCACCAGGTAGGCGAACCCCGTCTCCTCGTTGATCGCGACGTTGTGGACGGAGGCAACGTCCTCGTACAGCGCCGTGGGTTCGAACTCCCGCGGCTCCGTGACGTCGCGCAGCTGCGTGAGGTCGAAGATCTGCATCCCGTGCTGCCCCGCCCCGTCCGCCACGACGAACATGTGGTCCATGAACACCTTCATGTCGCGCCACGTGTTGGACCGGGTGCCCGGCGTCTTGGCGAAGTTCCCGAGATATCGCGGATTGAACGGGTCCGTGACGTCGACGAACGCGATGCCGTCCATGCGGCCCACGAGCGCGTATTCCCGTCCCGTCAACGGATCGGTCCAGCCCCACACATCGTTGAGCCGGACGCCGCGGGGGGCGCCGAGTTCTTCCCGGGGGATGAAGGAGAGGAGATCCACGCGGTCGCAGTCGAAACCCTCGGCGAGCCCCTCCTCGCAGTCGATCTGGCCGCCCGAGATCGAGGAAAGACCGACCTGCTCGCTCACGAGCGGGATCAACCCGCTGGACTCCATGAGCACGGCGGAGCCGGCTCCGAAGTCGTCGGCCGGCAGGCCCGCGACGACCCGGCCGCCGCCCGCAGCCACCACGCGTCCCGTCTGGACCGGTTCCCGGCCCGGCATCTCGAGCCCGGCCTGGACGATCCAGCCGTCCTCCGAGCGCTCCACCCGGTACACGAGACCCCTTCCGAAGGCCAGGGGCGCGCCGACCCACGCGGTGGCGCCGTCCACGGCGAGCGCGGAGCCGAACGCGGTGGGCGCGTCGTTGTCGGGCGCCACGGTCCCGGCGAGCTGCCATTCCCCGTCGGCGTCCCGTGCGAACCGGTGGATGGCGCCGAGTCCGGCGTCCTGTCCAGCCGCACCGACCAGTGCCTCGTCGCCGGCGAACGCGACGGCGGACCCGAACGCGCGCCCCTCGGCGCCGTCATTGCCGCCGAGCTGCGCGACGCGCTGCCAGCCGGCGTCCGCGTCGAAGCCAAAGAGGTACGCGGCGCCGCGAGCCGCATCGACAAGCGGCGCGCCGACCAGCGCGAGGTCGCCCGCCAGCGCGATCGACGCTCCGAACCCCGCCCGCGCGCCGTCCACCGCCAGGCGCCCTTCCTCCTCCCAGCCGCCGTTCGCGCGCCGAAAGGCGACGACGACTGGCCCGCCGTCGCCGTCCGCGGCCGCCACGAGCAAGTGCTCCGTTCCAGCGGCCAGCGAGCGACCGAACTCCTCCAGTCCGGGCGTGGCGATCTCGGCCGCGTGCCGCCATTCGCCGTCCGCGCGCTCGAACACATGCACGGAACCCGCCCCCGGCGCACCCACGAACAACCGGGCGCCAGCGGCCGCGAGCGCCACTCCGAAGCGGTCTCGCACGACCGCGTCCGGCGCGTACAGCGCCTGGACCTCGGTCCAGCCGTCGGGGCCGAAGACGCGCACGCTTCCCGGCTCGCGCTCGGAGGTGGGCTCGCCGACCAGGACTTCATCCCCTACGACGACGACCGAACTGCCGAACCCCTGCGCGGCGAGCGCCCCCGGAGCTGCCGCCTCGGCGAGGACGGCGAAGGCCGCGACGACGGCAACGGTGTGGACCAGTGATCGGATCTTCATGACTGTGACCATGATTAGGGTCCTCCGGTTTCCAGCGATCCCGCGTACGCGGTGAACAGGTCGTTGATGTAGTGGACGTCGCGCCCCTCGCGCGCCAGGTAGCTCGCGGCCACCGCGGCCCGCGCACCGCTCAGGCAATGTACGAGCAGCGAACCGTTCGACGGCAGCCGGTCCGCGTAGTCGGGCAGCCGAGTATAGGACGCGTTCACCGCTCCGGGCAGGTGCGACGCCGCGTACTCCGATGCGTATCTCACGTCGAGGACATCGCCCGTCCCATCTTCCGAGAGCCGGCTCGCCGCGTCGAGGTCGATCTCCGGGATCGCGGCCGCCTCCCCGCCCTCGTCAAAGTACCGTTGGAGCGTTTCGTGCTCCACAAAGCCCCTCACGTCGTCGAACCCGATCCGGACCAGACGCCGCACCGCCCAATCGAGATCCGTCTCATCGATGACGAGCGTGACCGCCGCGCCCTCCGGCAGAACCGAGCCCGCCGCCGTGCAGAACGACTTCGTGAGCGGGACGTACACCGAGCCCGGGAGATGCCGCGCCATGAACGCCGACCGGTCCGGCCGCGTGTCGATGACGACATCCCGGGCGTTCGAACCCATCCGGGCGCGAGACGCCGCCTCCCGCGGCGAGACTCGCGGCGGCCGCGGAAGCCCGCCCAGCACCGGGGCCCCGTCGCGGTTGTCCCGCTTCATGCGGGCGAAGTACATCGGCGGCTCGGGCTGCCCCTCGAGGATGTGGGAGATGAACGCGTCCTCCCCTTCGAGCGCCGCCGCGATCGCCGGGCTGAAGCGTCTCTCATACCCGACGGTCGTCTCCGGCACGGCCCCGAGCGCCTTCCCGCACGAGGAACCCGCTCCGTGGGCCGGCCAGATCTGCAGGTAGTCGGGCAGGTCGAGGAAGCTGCGCACCGAGCCGTACAGCCGGCGCGCCGCGGGCGTCATCGCTCCCGCGACCCGCGCCGCCGTCTCGAGCAGGTCCGGCCGGCCGAGGTCGCCCACGAAGACGAAGTCCCCCGAAAGCAGGCCCATGGGCTCGTCGGCCCCCGCGCCGCGGTCCGTGACGAGAAACGACAGGTGCTCGGGCGTGTGTCCCGGCGTATGCAGCGCCCGGAACTCGATCTCGCCGATCCGGAAGCCGTCGCCGTCCCGGAGCGGCACATGGTCGTAGCCCCCGTCGCGGGCCCACTCGTACCGCCAGTCGGGGCCGCCCTCATCCGAGAGATGGAGCCGGGTCCCGAAGCGTTCGGCGAACTCCCTCGCGCCGGAGAGGAAATCGGCGTGAATGTGGGTCTCGGCCACGGCGACGATCCGCAGACCCTCGCTCTCCGCCAGGTCCACGTAGCGGTCGATGTCGCGCTGGGGGTCGAAGAGGATCGCGTCTCCGGTACGCTGGCACCCGATCAGGTACGCGTACTGCGCGAGCGTGTCGTCAAAAACCTGTCGAAAGAACATCTCGTCGAAGCCGCCTCTCGAAGCCCTCCCTCGGGCCGGTCGCCGCTACGGCGCCGCGATCAGCCCCGCCAGCAACGCGACGCGCTCCACGGCGCGGTCGATCCACACGAACTCGTGCCGGGCGTGGGCGCCGTCGCCGACGGCCCCCAGCCCATCGAGCGTCGCCGTGTACTGGCTCGTCAAGTTACCGTCCGAGCCGCCGCCCGCCGATCCCTCATGGAGTTCGAGGCCGATCTCGTCTGCCACCCGGAGGGCCCGCTCCCAGAGCGCAACGTTGCGCGGCGTCCGCTCCAGCGGCCCCCGGCCCGCCACCTGCGTGACCTTGATCCGCGTCCCCGGCACGGTGGGCTCCAGCCCGAACATCTCTTCGCGGATCCGGTCGGCCTCCGCGGCCGTCCACACGCGCACGTCCACCTCGCAGTGCGCGCTCGCCGCGACCACGTTGGGGCGGGAGCCGCCCCCGATGAGCCCGACGTTCATCGTCGTCCCGGTCCCGGGGTCCGCCAGACTGTCGATCCGCCGGATCGCGTGGGCGAGTTCGAGAATCGCCGACGCCCCCTCTTCCGGGGCGAGTCCCGCGTGCGAACTCCGCCCCGAGACCTCCACGTGGTACTGGCCGATCCCCTTGCGCCGCGTCTTGAGCCGCCCGCGTGGACCCAGCGCGGGTTCGAGGACGAAAGCCCGGGACGCGCCCCGCGCCAGGTCGCGAATCACGGGCTCGGATTCAGGACTCCCGATCTCCTCGTCCGAGTTGATGAAGAAGACGGGTGCGACGCCCGCGTCCAGTCCCAGGTCCCGGAGCGCCCGCAGCGCGAACACGCCGATCGCGAGTCCGGTCTTCATGTCGAAGGCGCCGGGACCCGAGAGGCGCCCGTCGGACACTCGCACGGGCATTTCCCGCAGCGTGCCGATGGGCCACACCGTGTCCATGTGCCCCACGAGAAGCTGTGCTCCGCCCGCCGCGGGCGCATCCGCCGCGGCCCGTCCGATCGCGGCCCCGGGGCTCCGCGCCAGCAGGTGGCCGCCGCTCGCCTGTCCCGGGATGTGCTCCACCTCCAGGCCGATGTCGTCCAGGGTCTCCGTGAGGATCGCGCGGATCCCGTGCTGGGCCTCCGGTTCGGTGGAAGGGGATTCCTCGAGCACGAGTTGGGAGATGAAATCGACGAACTCGTCGCGCAGTTCAGCCATTCGGCCGCTCACCGCCTGCGCGGGCGTGCCTCCGTTCGCGCCGGAGCCGGTCACGCGCCGCCCTCGCCTTCTCCGCCGCCCGCCTGCAGCACGCCCTCGATCAGCGTCCGATGGGCCTGGTATTCGGGGAGGTCGGGAATTCCTCCCGCCTCCTCCACCCCGGTTCGGATTCGGTCCCTGAACGCCTCCGCCGCGCCCGCGTCCCCCTCGAAGTCGGCCGCGCGCGCCGCGAGCAGGAGTCCGAGCAGGTGCTCCGGCTGCGCGGCGAGGATCTCATCCGCCATTTCCCGGGCGAGGCCGGATTCTCCCATGAGGAGACGGAGGAGGCCGACGTGGAACCGGGAGTCCGCATCGGTCTCTTCCGGGGGGACGGCGTCGTACGCCTGCAACGCCATGTCGATGAAGAAGGCGGCGCGCTCGAAGTCGCCGCCCTCGTGTTCGCGCATTACGCGCTCGAAGAGCCGGTCCGCGACCCCGCGCGGGCCCATGGCGGCGAGTTCCTCCATGCTCGGCATGCCGGCGGCCCCGGCGTCGCCCCCCGCCGGGGCCGCCACAGGGCCACCGGGCACCTCGCCCGGGAGGCCGCCGGTCATCGTCATATCTCCGATCCGCGTCACGCT
This sequence comes from Gemmatimonadota bacterium, assembly GCA_022825725.1. Taxonomy (GTDB): domain Bacteria; phylum Gemmatimonadota; class Gemmatimonadetes; order Palauibacterales; family Palauibacteraceae; genus Palauibacter. The sequence goes on along the minus strand of JAJDWE010000042.1, from coordinate 7,774 downwards.
TCCGCGCTGGACGAGCACCGCGATCATCACCGAGAAGGCCACGAGCGCGAGGCCGGAGAGGACCCACGGGAGCAGGGCCGAGCGAGGCTTCCGCGGTGGAGCGCCCACGGGCGTCCCGCATGCGGTGCAGTAGAGCGCGTCCGGCCGGAGTGGCGCCTGGCAGGCCGGACAGGCCGCACGCTGGACGAGCGGGGCCCCGCACTCTGCGCAGAAATTGCCCGACGCAGCACTCCCGCAGCGCGGGCACGTCGCAACCCCGCTCATTGGGGCCGGTCGGCCCGATCGCCGGGCCGCACGGTCGCCCCGTGCTCTTCGCCGCCGCACAGATAGCGCGGCGGCCGCACATATTTCTTCACGTTGCCATTCCCCGTTTTTCGGCGTCGACGCGGGCTACCGTCGGCTCTCGTTCGATGATGGGCGCGCAAGCTCGCCGCGCAACGACGGGATGTCCACCTGCCAGGCCGGAAACGAACCGGCGCGGAACCCGATCGGCGCTTCCCGTGGCAGGGTTGGCGCGGAGGGTGCATCTTGCGGGGTATTCCGCACGATGGTCTTCGAAGGCGAGGGAACGTTGAGACGGAAACTCTGGATGCTGGCGGGGCTCGGGGCGATCGCAGTGGCGATCACGGTGCTCGCGGCGGGCGGGTTGAACGAGAACATGGTGTTCTTCCTCACGCCTGCCGAGCTGGAGGCCCGCGGAGTCGAGATCGTGGATCAGCCGATCCGGCTCGGGGGCCAGGTCAAGCCGGGGAGCGTGGACTGGAACCCGGAGGCCGCCGAACTGCGCTTCGTCATCGGCGAAGGGGAGATCGAGATCTCCGTCGAGAGCACGGGCGCGCCCCCCGCCATGTTCCAACCGGGGATGGGCGTCGTCGTCGAGGGGTCCTACGGGGAGGATGGCGTCTTCCGCGCGACGAACCTGATGGTCAAACACTCGAACGAGTACGCCCCTCCGGAGCACGCGGGCGACGCGGGCCAGGTCTACAAGTCCCTCCTCGAAGACTCCTGAGACCTGGTGAAGACCCGGTGAAGCCGTACGGGGCCGCCGCGTGCTGAGCACGCTCGGCTACGCGTCCGTGATCGCGGCGCTCCTGGCTGCGGCAGTGGCCACGGCGGCGGGCGGCTGGGCGGGGCTGTCCCGCTCCGGCGGCGAGGTGTCCGCGTCTTTGGCCCGCCGCGCCGCCTACTTCGCCTTCTTCGCGATGTCGGGCGGAATGCTCGTGATGGAGATCGCCCTCCTCACGCACGACTTCAGCGTCGAGTACGTGGCGCGCGTCGGGAGCCGCGAGACACCGACCTACTACACCGCGATCTCGCTCTGGAGCAGCCTCGAGGGCTCGATCCTCTTCTGGGGCTGGATCCTCGCCGGCTACGGCGCGCTCTTCGCCTTCACCCGGCGCCGGGAGTTCGGGGCGCTGCGGGCGTCCGGGGAACCGCTGACCGCGCTCGGCGGCGGACTCGCGCACGGCCTCCGCACCACCCCGCTGGTTCTTGGCGTCATCGGCGTCGTCCAGCTCTTCTTCTTCGGACTCCTCGCGGGAGCGGCGAACCCGTTCGGCATCGTGGACCCGGTGCCGGCGAACGGCCCCGGACCCAACCCCCTCCTCCAGAATCACCCGCTCATGGGCCTGCACCCGCCCATGCTCTACTTCGGGTTCGTGGGGATGACGGTCCCCTTCGCCTTCGCGATCGCGGCGCTGCTGCGGGGGAACGTCGAGGCGCGCTGGCTCCGGGACGCACGCCGCTGGATGGTCGCGGCGTGGGCCTTCCTCACCATGGGGATCATCGGCGGCGGCTGGTGGTCGTACGAGGTGCTGGGCTGGGGCGGCGCGTGGGCGTGGGATCCGGTGGAGAACGCATCCTTCCTCCCCTGGCTCACGGCCACCGCGTTTCTGCACTCCGCGATGGTGCAGGAGCGGCGGGGGATGCTGAAGACGTGGAACCTCACGCTGATGATCGCGACATTCCTCCTCACCCTGTTCGGGACGTTTCTCACCCGGTCGGGCGTCATCGACTCCGTGCACGCCTTCACGGAGGGCGTCATCGGGCCCGTCTTCCTCGCCTTCATCGCCGTCGTGGCGATCGCGTCGCTCGCGCTCATCGGCTGGCGGGGCAACCGGCTGCGGGCGCCGGGACAGGTGGAGAGCCCCGCCTCGCGCGAATCCGCCTTCATCCTCAACAACCTCCTCCTCGTCGGGTTCACCTTCACGGTCCTCCTGGGCACGATGTGGCCGCTCGTCGTCGAGGCGCTGAGGGGGGACCGGATCAGCGTGGGGCCGCCGTACTTCGACCAGGTCGCGAGTCCGATCGGGCTGGCGCTCATCTTCCTGATGGGGGTGGGCCCGGCGCTCCCGTGGCGGCGCGCGGGGCGGAAGCAGCTGGAGCGGTCGTTCGCATGGCCGGCCATCGTCGGCGCCGCGGCCGGGCTCGGCGCTTTCGCCCTCGGCGTCGGGTACTTCCTCCCCATCCTCACGATCGCCTTCGCCGCCTTCGTACTCACCACGATCGCGGAGGAGTTCCGGAAGGGCATCGCGGCGCGGCGGAGGATCGCGGAACGGTCGTTCCTCGGGGCGCTACGGGATCTTTTTTCGCGCACGGGCCAGCGCTACGGGGGCTACGTCGTGCATGTGGGCGTCATCGTCATCGCGCTCGCGATCTCCGTCTCATGGACGTGGAAGACCGAACGGGAGATGACGCTCCGGCCCGGAGAGCGGCTCGATATCAAGGACTACGAGGTGGAACTCGTCGAAGTGTGGGCGCACGAGGAACCGCACCGCTTCGTCATCGGCGCGACCTTCGCGGCCTACCGCGACGGCCGGGGGATCGGCGAGGAACGGCCCCGGATCAACTTCTACAAGGCCACGGGACAGAACATCGCGACACCCGCCGTGAAGAGTTCGCTCACGAGCGATCTCTATCTCACGCTGATGGCGGTGGACCCGGAGGGCGGGGACCACGCGACGGTGCGGGCGATCGTGAACCCGGGGATCGTGTGGCTCTGGATCGGGGGAATGATCATGGGCGTGGGCGCCCTGATCGCGATCTGGCCCTGGGGCCGGAGCCGGCTGCGGGCCGCGGGGGCCGAACTGCTCGCCGATCCGGCGGCCGCGGCATGAGGGCGGCATGAGAGGCTGGTGGCGGTGGGCCCTGCCCGCGGCGGCCCTGCCCGCTCTGGCGCTCCTCTACTGGGGGCTGGGACAGGACCAGCGGCGGCTTCCCTCCGCCCTCGAGGGGCGCGAGGCGCCCGCGTTCCGGCTCGCGAACCTCTACAATCCGAGCGATTCGGTGAGCCTGAGCGACTTCGAGGGCAAGGTGGTCGTGCTCAACTACTGGGCTTCGTGGTGCATCCCGTGCATCAGCGAACACCCGGTGCTCGTCCGGATGCGCGAGACGTACGACCCGGAGGAGGTCGCGCTCATCGGCGTCCTCTTCCAGGACACGCCGGAGAACGGGATGCGCTTCATCGAGGAACTGGGCGGGGAGTGGCCGCTCGTCACAGATCCGGGGAGCCTGACCGCGATCGAATACGGCGTGTACGGGGTGCCCGAGACGTACTTCATCGGCGCCGACGGCGTCGTCGCGCTGCGGCACGACCTCGCGGTGACCTGGGACCTCGTCGAGCGGAATGTGGACTCGCTGCTCGTGGCGCAGCGCGGCGCCGGGCCAGCGGGAAGCTGATGCGCTCCGAGCGAGGCTTGCGGACCTTCGGCACCTGGCGCTCCGCCGCGCTTGCCACGGCCCTGCTCGCCGCGCCCGCCGGCGGTCAGACGGTCGACGGAGCCCTCGACGGGATCGAGCGGCCGGCCGCCCCCGGCGACCCGGTCCGCACCGCAGAAATCGACCAGCGGACGGCGGAGATCGGCGCCACCCTGCGCTGTCCCATCTGCCGCCAGCAGTCCGTCGCGGAGTCGTCGGCCCGCATCGCGCGCGAGATGCAGGACGTGATCCGCACCATGCTGATGGAGGGTCGCACCGCCGAGGAGATCGAGGCCTACTTCGTCGAGGCCTACGGTCCCTGGATCCTCCTCAAGCCCCGGGCCGAGGGGATGAACCTCATCGTCTACGCCGGCCCGGGCCTCGCCTTCCTCCTCGGAGGGTTTCTCGTCGCCCGCCGCATCCGGCGCGGCCGAAGCCGCGACGACGAAGAGCGTGTCGAGCCCACGGCGCCCGACCACCTGCGGACGGCCGACCGCCGCTGGATCGAGGCCGCGATCAAGGAATCCTGAGACGGCTCAAGCCTCCAGTTGCTGCCTCAGAACCGTCTGGAGGATGCCGCCGTTGCGGTAGTAGTCCACCTCGACCTCCGTATCCAGCCGCGCGATGGCCTCGAAGTGCACCTCCGATCCGTCCTCGGCGGTCGCCGTCACCCGGATCGGGTCCTTCGGCCGCAGCCCGTCCGCGATTCCCTCGATACGGAAGGTCTCATTGCCGGTGAGTCCCAGCGTCGCGGCCGTCTCCCCGTCGCGGAACTGCAGGGGCAGGATCCCCATGCCGATGAGGTTCGAACGGTGGATGCGTTCGTAGCTCACGGCGATGGCAGCCTTTACGCCCTGCAGGAAGGGGCCCTTGGCCGCCCAGTCGCGGCTCGATCCGGATCCGTAGAGCGCGCCGCCGATGACGATCGTGGGCGTCCCCTCGTCCAGGTAGCGCGTCGCCGCGTCGAAGATCGTCATCTGCTCGCCGCTTGGGATGTGGCGGGTGAATCCCCCTTCCACGCCGGGGACCATCAGGTTCCGGAGCCGGATGTTCGCGAACGTCCCCCGCATCATCACTTCGTGGTTCCCGCGGCGGGCCCCGTATGAGTTGAAGTCGCGGAGCGCCACGCCGTGTGCCCTCAGGTAGTCCGCAGCGGGCGAGGTCGGCGCGATCCCGCCCGCGGGCGAGATGTGGTCCGTGGTCACCGCGTCGCCGAGGAGGGCGAGACAGCGGGCTCCCTCGATGTCCGCGGGGGCGGCGGCCTCCTTCGACATCCCGGCGAAGAAGGTCGGCTGGCGCACGTACGTCGAGGCCTCATCCCACGCGAAGCGGTCGCCCACGGGGATCTCCAGCGCGTTCCAGCGCTCGTCGCCGGCATACACCTCCGCGTATTTGGCGCGGAACATCTCCGTCTTCACGGACGTGCGGACGGCTTCGTTGATCTCGTCCTGGCTGGGCCAGATGTCGCGCAGGAAGATCTCCTCGTCCCGGTCGTTCGTCCCCAGCGGCTCGCTGTACAGGTCGATGTCCATCCGGCCCGCGAGCGCGTACGCGACGACTAGGGGTGGCGAGGCGAGGTAGTTGGCTCGCGAATCGGGGCTGATGCGGCCCTCGAAGTTCCGGTTCCCGGAGAGGACGGAGCAGGCGACGAGATCGTTCTCCCGGATCGCCCCGGAGATCTCGGCCGGGAGCGGTCCGGTGTTCCCGATGCAGGTCGTGCAGCCGTAGCCGACGACGTGGAAGCCGAGCTGCTCGAAGTACGGCATGAGGCCGGCTTCGTTGAGGTATTCCGTCACGACCATCGAGCCGGGAGCGAGACTCGTCTTCACCCATGGACGCTGCCTGAGTCCCGATTCGACGGCCTTCCGGGCCAGGAGGCCCGCCCCGACCATGACGGACGGATTCGACGTGTTCGTGCAACTCGTGATCGCGGCGATGACCACCGAACCGTCGTGAAGGGAGAACTCGTGCGACTCGCCCTGTTCGTTCGTCAGGCGCACGGCGACGCCGGCCGGCGCTTCGGCCACCGCCACGCCGCCGTCCCCCGCATCGCCGGACCAGCCCGTCATCTGCGTGAGGCCGCCGCCCCCCGGGCCCGGCCCCTTCAGCCCGTCGAGCGCCTCCAGGAAGCGCGGCTTGCTCTCCGACAGCGGCACGCGTTGCTGCGGCAGCTTCGGGCCCGCGATCGCCGGTTCGACGGTGGAGAGGTCCAGCTCCACGTGGTCGCTGTATTCCGCCGGCGGAGTGTCCGCATCGTGGAAGAGGCTCTGGGCCCGCGCGTAGGCCTCGACGAGCGCCGCCTGCTCTTCGGAGCGGCCCGTGAAGCGAAGGTAGGCGAGCGTCTCCGCGTCGATGGGGAAGATCGCGCAGGTGGAGCCGAACTCGGGCGACATGTTGCCGAGCGTCGCCCGGTCGGCGAGCGACAGGCCGGCGAGCCCCGGTCCGTAGAACTCGACGAACTTGCCGACGACGCCGGCGCCGCGGAGAACCTCTGTCACCCGCAGGACGAGGTCCGTCGCGGTGGCGCCGTCCGGGAGCCGGCCGCGGAGCCGGAAACCGAGCACGCGCGGGACGAGCATGGAGAGCGCCTGCCCCAGCATCGCCGCCTCCGCCTCGATGCCGCCCACGCCCCATCCGAGGACGCCGAGGCCGTTCACCATCGTGGTGTGGCTGTCGGTGCCGACGACGGTGTCGGGATAGGCCACGCGCTCGCCTGCCGTCGCGTCGTCGAACACGACCCGGGCCAGGTACTCGAGGTTCACCTGGTGCACGATCCCCGTCCCGGGCGGGACGACCTTGAAGTTGTCGAACGCTGTCTGGCCCCAGCGGAGGAAGGCGTAGCGCTCGTGGTTCCGCTCGAATTCCCGCTCCGCGTTGATGAGGAACGACCGCGCGGAGCCGAACGAGTCCACCTGCACGGAGTGGTCGATGACGAGCTCGCACGGCATCAGCGGGTTGATCGAGGCGGGGTCGCCGCCCAGTTCCGCCATTGCGTCGCGCATCGCGGCCAGATCCACGACGGCGGGCACGCCGGTGAAGTCCTGCAGGAGCACGCGCGCCGGCCGGAAGGAGAGTTCCCGCCCCGGCGTGGCCTGCGCATCCCAGCCCGCGATGGCGGCGATGTCCTCCGCCGTCACCGATTGTCCGTCCTCGTGCCGGACCAGGTTCTCCAGCACGACCTTGATCGAGAACGGAAGACGCGACAGGTCGGTCCCGGTGGCGGAGGCGACGGCTCGCAGATCGCGGATCGCGACGGGGCCGCCGTGAGCGTCCAGTGAAGCGCGGGCGCCGAACGAATCGAGATGCGGAAGGTTGGACATGGTGGACCTCATCGAGACCGCGAAGGGTTTGTTCCTCTGTGGCAACGTATCGAACCCGAAGCCTCGGATCGACCGGAGAACGGGGCGTCAGGTTGAACATGAATGTACTTGCGAATAAACTCTGATGCCGGTCGGTTGCCCCGCGATGGACCGGCCTTGGCGACGCGGACGGCCACCGACGCAGGCAAGGAGAGGGTATTGTCCGGAAGTCGAAAAGGGACGCAGCCTTCCGACGGACCGCCGGTCCCGGACCGCGAGCCGGCCCGGGAGGCGCCGCCGCGGGGCGGACTCCTGACGCGCCGCTCCGCAATCCGCGCCGGGCTCGCGGGTCTGCTCGGCGCGCCCTTCGCCACATCGCTCGGCGCCTCCACCCGGCCGCTCGCTCCCGGACTGCGCTGGAGCGGCAAGCAGGGCGCGCAGCCCGACGACGAGATCCTCCTCGGCGTGTCGGCGGCCTTCTCCGGGCCATCCCGGGGACTGGGCACCGAACTGTATCGCGGGGCGATGTCCTGTTTCGGGCAGGTCAACGAGCAGGGCGGCGTCAACGGCCGGCGGATCGTCCCCAAGCTCTACGACGACGGCTACCAGCCCGATCCGTGCGTGGAGAACACGCTCAAGCTGATGCTGGAGGACGAGGTCTTCCTGCTGTTCGGCTACGTCGGCACGCCGACCGTCACCCGCGTCCTGCCGCTTCTGAAGAAGTTCCAGGACCAGCAGATGTACATCTTCTTCCCCTTCACGGGCGCCCAGCCGCAGCG
>JAJDWE010000081.1 GCA_022825725.1 Gemmatimonadota bacterium | reverse complement strand
AAGTGCGCGGGCCGGTCGCTGGTGCGCGCGTGGTGGTACAAGGCTCAGGTGCTCGCAGGTCTGGAACCGAAGCGCGGGCGGGGCTGGCACTCGCTGAGGCGCAAGTTTGCCTCCGACCTCATGGACCTCCCGCTCAAGGTGCTCTGCGAACTCGGAGGCTGGAAAGCGGCCAAGACGGTGCTCCGCTGCTATCAGCAGCCGGACGAGGCGCAACTCCGGCAAGCGATTCAGAGCCGCCGCAGGCCCCAGACTCAGGCCTGAAACCAATCGGCGGGAACCGATTGGCGGGAATCGCGCCAGCGGATTCCATAACGTCAACGCTCACAACAGTATCCGCGCCTGATGGCGAATGCTGGGCCAGCGCCTGCCGGCGTCGTCCGAGATAGAAGTTGTGGGCGCCGACCACGCCGAACACCACGAGGAGAATGTACGCGACGAGCGGAGTTTGCTTCTTCGCTTCGTATTCCACCATCCGGCGATCCATCTTCCGTCCTCCGTGTTTCTGGTAGGGATGCCGCCAATGTCGCAGCACCGCCGGGGTCCCGCGACATCGGCGCGCCGCTCGTGCGCCGGCGCCTTGCGGGTTGTGCGGCCCTCGGGCGACAATGCGCCTCGCCCCCGGTGGGGCCGCCACCGGGGACGCGCGGATCACACTTCCGTAACACGCGAAGAGGCTTGGATATGCGCCACTCGAAATCGACCGCGATCCTGGGCGCGGGGAATATCGGGCGCGCCATCGCCGAGGGGCTCGTGGCCGCGGGCTCGCACGCTCCGGCCGAAGTCCACGTCACGCGCCGCCACACGGAGCGGGTAGCGGACCTCGCGGAACGGGGGTTCGCGGTGTCGTCCGACAATCCGGGCGCCGTGGCCGCCTGCGACACGGTGATCGTCGCGGTCCAGCCACAGGCCCTGGACGCGATACTGATCGAAATCGCCCCGCACGTGGACGCCGGGCGCCATCTTCTCGTGTCCGTCGTCTCGGGGGCGTCGATCGCGGCGATTCGCCGGCACGTGGGCCCCGACGTGGCGGTCGTTCGCGCCATGCCCAACACGGCGGTCGCGTTGCGCGAGTCGATGACGTGCCTCGCGGCGGAGCCCGCCCACGCCGGTGCCCTCGACCGGGTGGCGGAGTTGTTCCGGGCGGTCGGGGCCACGCTCGTCGTGGAGGAGGAGCACATGGTCCCCGCCACCGCTCTCTGCGCCTGCGGCGTGGCGTTCTTCCTGCGGGCGGTGCGCGCCGCGTGCCAGGGCGGCATCGAGATCGGTTTCCACCCCGAGGAGGCGCTCCGGATGGCGGCCCAGACCGCGCTCGGAGCTGCGGCCCTCGTGCGGGACCAGGGCCGTCACCCCGAGCGAGAGATCGACAGCGTGACGACGCCGCGCGGCTGTACGATCGCGGGCCTCAACGAGATGGAGCACCGCGGCTTCTCCTCGGCCTTCATCAAGGGAATCACGACCTCCGCGGTGAAGGCGGAGTCGCTCTATGCCGATGACTGACCGGGTCGTGCCGTGACCGCACAGACACTCTACATCGTCGCCGTCCTGTGCCTCGTCATCGCGGGGACGGAATGGCTCGTGCGGCGGAGCTTCCTGCGCCACGGCGGGACCGCGCTGATGGTCATCATCTTCACCGCGATCATCGCGAACTTCGGTCTGCTCCCGACCTCCTCGACCGAGGTGAACCCGGTCCCGGCCTACGACGCGATCTTCGGCACCGTCGCCCCGCTCGCGATCGTGTGGCTCCTCCTGAAGGTCAACCTGCGCGACATCCTCCGCGCCGGGCTGCCGATCATCACGCTCTTCCTCATCGGGTCGCTGGGGACCGTGGCGGGCGTGATCGCGGGCATGGCCCTCGTGGACGGGCCGGAGCGGATCGGCCCCCTGTTCGGGCCGCTGGGGGGCATGTTCACGGGCACCTACACGGGCGGGAGCGTGAACTTCAACGCGGTCGCGCTCGAATACGACGTCATGCGCGAAGGGGTGCTGTTCGGCGGGGCTTCGGCCGTGGACTCGATCATGACGACGGTGTGGATGGCCGCGACGATCGCGATTCCCCGCTGGTTGCGGGGGCACTGGCCGAAGTCCGGCTGGAGTTGGGGTGGGCTGGCCGACGCGGTGCCGGGTTCCGCCGCCCGGGCTCCGGACCTCGGAATCGACGAGGACACCGAGCGCGTGCATCCGGTCGATCTGGCCCTCGTCCTCGCGATCGGTTTCGGAACGCTGTGGACGTCTCAGCGGCTGGAGGCGTGGACCGCCGCAATGGGGTTCCCGATCCCGGACATCCTCATCCTCACCGTCATCGCCCTCGTCCTCGCCCAGTTCCGGGCCATCACGGACCTCGCGGGGAGCCGGACGCTCGGCCTGTTCTCCGTCTACCTCTTCCTGTGCGTCATCGGGGCCCACTGCGACGTGCGGGCGCTGGCCGACATCGGCCCGCTCGGTCTCGCGCTCCTCGTCTTCGCCTTCACGATCGTCGTCGTGCACGGATTCGTCACCTTCGGCGCCGCCCGCCTCCTCCGGCTCGACGTGGACATCGCGGCCGTGGCGTCCCAGGCGAACGTCGGGGGCGGCACCTCCGCGCTCGCGCTGGCGCGCAGCCTCGGGCGCGGCGATCTCGTGCTTCCCGCCGTCCTGATCGGGTCGCTCGGCAACGCCGTGGGCACCTTCCTCGGACTCTGGGTCGCGCGCATGCTTCCCACGCTGCTCGGATGAAACGGACCCTCCCCATGAGATTCGGAACCTTGATCGCCGCCGCGACGATGGTGGCCTCGGCAGCCTCCGGGGCGGCGGCGCAGAGCTACGACCTCGTCCTCTCCGGCGGTCGCGTGATGGACCCCGAGTCCGGCCTCGACGCGGTACGCCACGTCGGGATCCGCGACGGGACGATCGCCGCGATTTCCGAGTCTCCGCTGGATGGCGGGACGGTGGTCGACATGTCCGGTCTCGTCGTTGCGCCGGGGTTCATCGACCTCCATGCCCACGGCCAGAATCGCTACTCGAGCCGGCTGCAGGCTCGGGACGGGGTCACGACCGCGCTCGAACTGGAGGGCGGCACGGGCGATGTGGAGGAGTGGTACGCGCGCCGGGAGGGACAGGCCGTCATCCACTACGGCGCCACGGCCTCGCATGGGGCGGCCCGCCGGCTCGCCCTCGGCGGGCAGGAGGAAGCGGTCCGGCTGGCGGCCGGTCTCGAGCAGGTCGCGGTGATGGAGGACCGGCTGCGCGAAGAACTGGGACGCGGCGCGCTCGGGATCGGCTACGGCATCCAGTACACGCCCGGGGCCCGGCGCGAGGAAATCCACCGGATGTTCCAGCTCGCGGCAGAGGAAGGCGTGACGAACTTCGTCCACATCCGCTACGCCGGGATGGTCGAGCCGGGAAGCTCGATCGAGGCCGTACACGAGATGATCGCGAACGCGGCGTCGACCGGGGCCGGGGTCCACATCGTCCACATCGGATCGAGCGGCCTGGGGCAGGTGCCGACGCTCCTGGCCATGATCGAGGGCGCGCAGGAGCGGGGATTGGACGTGACGACCGAGGTCTATCCCTACACGGCCGCCTCCACCGACATCCGGGCCGCGATCTTCGACCCGGGTTGGCGCGAGCGGTTCGCGTCCGATTACGGCGACATCGAATGGGATGCGACGGGCGAGCGCCTCACGGAGGAGACGTTCAACGAGCGGCGCGAGACCGGTGGCCGAATCATCGCGCACATCATCCCGCAGGAGATGTTCGAACTCGCGCTCGCCCATCCCCTCGTGATGGTGGCGAGCGACGGCGTCCCGTTCCTGGACGGCAACGGCCACCCGCGCGGGGCCGGCACCTTCGCCCGCGTTCTCGGCCGCTACGTGCGCGAGGAAGGCCTCCTCACGCTCATGGATGCGCTCCGAAAGATGACCCTGATGCCGGCGCAGCGCCTCGAGTCCTATGTGCCGCAGATGGCGAACAAGGGCCGGATCCGGGTCGGGGCGGACGCGGACATCACCGTCTTCGACCCCGCCACGGTCATCGACAACGCGACCTTCGAGGCGCCCACGCAGCCGTCCTCCGGGATCGAACACGTGCTGGTCGGGGGCGTCTTCGTCGTCCGCGACGCCGAACTCATCGAGGACGCCCTCCCCGGCCAGGCCATCCGCCGCGACTGAGCTTGCCTCCGGCGCCGCAGCGGCCCCTGGGCAGGAGGGTCGCGAGCCCGTCTCTAATTGCGCACTACTTGCACCGTGCGGTACACACGAACCGTATCGCCCGGGGGCTCGAACGGTGGCCACGAAACCCCGTCCAGTCCGACCACCGTGATGACGCCCGTCCCCTGGTGCCTGAATCGGATGTACACCTGTCGCATCTCGATTCCCAGCCCACGATCCGGACAGTTCCGGCTGTACCGCCAATCCATGTGAGGTGTGATCGTCGAATTGAGGCGCGTCGTCTCGGTCTTCGTTCGTCCAGGCCGGACGTTGCAGCCGTAGACCGTTCGAATCGTCACGGGAAACAAGTGGTTCACGCCAACGGAGTCGGGGACGGAGACGAGGGGTGATTCACTGTCGATGTGGCCGGTCACGGTAGCTACGATCTCGCCCCCCCGTCGTTCCGATGACGTTAAGAGATCGCTGCAGCCGCTCAGGAGACCGGCTGCAGCGACCACGAGGAGCGAGAGTCTACCCGTCGTCATCGTCCCACCGCCTTTCGCGTGTCCGACCCAACAACGTCCCGCAGTCGACAAGATTGACAGGTGAGCCGGACCACGACCGGCTAGGCGACTGCCGTCGCCAACCGGCCGGAGATTTCGCGGAGGCGGAGCCACTGCTGGTAGTAGAGCGGGATCCCCAGCATCGACTCCACGAACTGGAACACGTACATGACGATGGCGAACACGGCACCGTACTCGACCGTCTGCTCCGCCGCCGTGGCGACCGCGAATACGAGGAGCGCCATCATGAACAACCAGTTGACCCCGAAGTTGGCGGCCTCCAGGTCGGAGAGCCGGATGTTCCAGCGCATCATGGCGCGCAGGTGCTCGCGCAGCCGCCGGGGATCGCCGCTGTGCACGGCGTCGACCTGCCGCTCGTACTGGTCGTTGAAGCCCTCGTTGTAGCGGGTCGTCAGCCGTCCGGTGAGGGCGTAGAGCGTCACCGTGGCGACGGCGACCACGAGACACCCGAGGAAGACGGGAACGTTGAGCAGCCACAGGATCAGCACGGTGCCCGCGAGCCCGATCAGGCTGTTGACGAGCGCGGGCAGGGAGTTCTCGAAGAACTCGACGACCTCCCGAAGCATCCCGAGCCGAGCCGTGCGGGTCGACGTATCGCTCTCCTCATCGGCGCCGACCATCTCTTCGCCCAGGCCCACGTAGATCTTCGCGTACGCGCGGCTGTCGACGAGGCGCCGGACGATGGCGATGAGCATCGTCGCGATCCCGAGCGCGCCGAATTCGTAGAGGCCCCGCGTCGACTCCGCGAGCACGCTGTCGATGGCCCGCCCGATGAAGAGCGGGAACAGGATCCAGCCGGCGGCCTCCAGCACGACCAGCGACATGGTGAGGGCGAAACGCCCGGCGAAACGCTTCAGCAGCACGCGCATGCGACCTCCGCTTCAGGGGCGTACGGCCCGCCCCCCGGCAGCCCGTGGACCGCCGAGGGGCTATCGATCAGGGATAGATGCCCGATCCGATCAGGATGCTCTCGCCCGCGACCGTCGCCAGCGTACCGTATCCGACCTTGGGGGAGCCATCTACCTCGTCGCCGGTCACGGCCGGGTTGTCCCACAGGTACTCGACGAAGCCGCCGCCCTGGTTGGCCTCCGCGATCAGATCCTGAACGATCTTGACCCCGTTCAGGTCCTCGAGATCCCAGAGATTCGTCCCCTCGATGCTTGGCTGGACCGCGTTGAACAGACTGATGCCGTCGAGGGACACCACGTAAATGTAGACGGAGCCGTGCCTCCACTCGCCCTCCGGCCGGAAGGTCGCGTCGGCGAACGGGTACGCCTGCGCGGGACTCGAGACCGACACTTCCACCGTCGTCGCCGCCCGCTCCACGAATGCCTTGAGCGTCTCCCGGTCCACGACGCGGTCGGCCGTGACCGGATCATCCGGCGAGACCGCATCGTCCGAGCAGCCGCCCACGGCGGCCAGCGCCAGCAGGCAGAGTGCGCGTGTCATGAGTTTGCCATGCATTATCTTCCACTCCTCCCAATCGATTGACCGTGACTGCATAAAAAAGTTGCGTGGAACATCGTTGCGCCGAAACCTCCGGCTCGATCGGTTCCATACCGCCGAAACAATCCAAACGTTCCTGCGCCGGCGAGGTTCGGTCGTCCGCGAGATTCGATCGCTGCCGAGGAGGTTCACATTATGGTGTCCATCATGTGCGTCCCGTCGATCCCCACGTCTTCCCCGTCCCCGCGCCGCGCGCCTTCGCGCCGTCCGACGCTCCCGGCGCTGATCCTCGCCCTTGCGGCGGCAAGTGTCCCGGATGGGGCGGGCGCAGCCGTCCCGGGCGGAGCCGGAGCGATCCTCCCGCACTCGGCGCTTCACGCCCAGGCGCAGGCGGTGGAGGGCGACCCCGGGACCGCACTCTACCAGTCGATGCGGTGGCGCAACGTCGGCCCGTTCCGCGGCGGGCGGGCGGTGGCCGCGGCCGGGGTGCCCGACGACCGGCTCACCTACTACATGGGGACGGCCGGCGGCGGCGTGTGGAAGACCTCCGATGGCGGGATCAGCTGGGGCCCCATCACGGACGGCTTCGTCGCCTCCTCCTCCGTCGGAGCCGTGGCCGTCTCCGAGTCGGATCCCAACGTCGTCTACGTCGGGATGGGCGAGCACTCCATCCGCGGCGTGACGACTTCCCACGGCGACGGCGTCTACCGCTCGACGGATGCGGGCCGCACATGGACGCACATGGGCCTCGCCCCCACCCGCACGATCTCCCGCATTCGGATCCATCCCGAGAACCCGGATCTCGTCTACGTCGCAGCCCAGGGATCGCCCTTCGCGCCCACGCCGGAGCGCGGCATCTATCGTTCAGAGGACGGAGGGGAGAACTGGGAACTCGTCCTCCACGTGGACGAGAACACGGGGGCCTCGGACCTCGCGATGGACCGCACGAACCCGCGCATCCTCTACGCCTCCATGTGGGACCACGACCGCGAGCCGTGGTACATCCGCAGCGGCGGGCCCGGCTCCGGCTTCTGGAAATCGACGGATGGCGGGGACACGTGGCAGGAGATCAACGCGGGTCTCCCCGATCTCATGGGGAAGACGGCGATCGACGTTTCCCCCGCCGACCCGGACCGGGTGTGGGCGCTGGTCGAGGCGGACGAGGACGTGGATGGCGTGTACCGCTCGGATGATGGGGGGAAGAGCTGGACGCTCGTGAGTTCCGAGCGCCAGCTCCGGGGACGGGCCTGGTACTACATCGAGATCTACGCCGATCCCCTGGACCGCGAGACCGTCTACGTGATGAACTCGCCCTTCCTCAAGTCGATCGACGGGGGCCGGACGTGGGAGACGATCCAGACGCCGCACGTCGACCACCACGACCTGTGGATCAACCCGTTCGACAGCCGGGTCATGCTCTCCGCCAACGACGGGGGAGGGACGGTCACCTTCAACGGGGGAGAGACCTGGTCCACGCAGGAGAACCAGTCCACGGCGCAGATCTACCGGCTCGCGGTGGACAACCGGTTCCCGTACCGCATGTACGGGGGACAGCAGGACAACACGAGCGTGGGCATGCTGGGCTGGGCCACGCACGGGGGCGGACTCGGCTGGAAGGACTGGATCGACGCGGGGGGCGGGGAGTCGGCCTGGGTCGCCTTCGATCCCGACAACCCGCGCTACCTGTACGCGACCTCGATCCAGGGGATCATCACGGAGCTGGACACGGAACTCGGCTCCACGCGCAGCGTGCAGGCGTACCCGCAGTTCCAACTCGGGATGGATGCCGAGGACATGCGCTATCGCTGGAACTGGAACGGGCCGGTCGTCGTGTCGCCGCACGATCCGAGGGTGATCTACCACGGGGCGCAGCATCTGCTGAGGTCGAGCGACCGGGGCGTGACGTGGGAGGAGATCTCGCCCGATCTCACGCGGAACGAGCCGGAAAAGCACGTCGCGGCGGGCGGGCCGTTCACGAACGAGGCGGCGGGGGGCGAGGTCTACAACACGATCATGACGATGGCCGAATCCCCGCTGGAGGCCGGGACGATCTGGGTCGGTGCGGATGACGGCCTCGTCCACGTCACGCGCGACAACGGAGAGACGTGGACCGACGTCACGCCGGACGGGATGCCCGAGGGGATGGTGAACTCGCTCGATCCATCGCCGCACGAACCGGGCGGCGCCTACATCACGCTCAGCCGCTACAAGTTCAACGACTTCGCGCCGTACATCTACAAAACGACGGACTACGGGGAGAGCTGGGCGCGCATCGATGCCGGGATCGCGGCGGACAAGCCGGAGGCCTGGGCCCGCGTCGTGCGCGAGGATCCCGAGCGGCGGGGCCTGCTCTACGCCGGGACCGAACTCGGGATGTACGTGAGTTTCGATGACGGCGCCTCGTGGCGGAGTCTGGATCTGAACATGCCGCTCACGCAGATCACCGACCTGCAGGTGCAGGCGGGGGACCTGGCCGTGGCGACGCAGGGACGCGGCTTCTGGGTGCTCGACGATCTTTCTCCGCTGCGCCAGCGGGCCGACGCCGAGGCCGCCGAGGCCGCGGGCGGCCACCACCTCTACGCGCCCTCCCCGGCGTACCGCGTGAGCCAGGGACTCGGGGGTCCGGTCGGTCCGACGACCACGGGGCAGAACAAGCCGCCGGGCGTCGCGATCGACTACGTGATCGCCGCCGCACCGGGAGCGGACGCTCCGGAGGACGGTTCGGAAACGTCCGCGGAATCCGCGGCGTCGGAGGGCGTCTCCCTCGTGCTGGAGATCCTCGACGCAGGTGGCGAGGTGATCCGCACCTTCACGACGGACACAGCGATGACCGCCTCGGGGGTCCGCCACTCGCGCGCGCCCGCCGCCCCCGGGCACAACCGGGTGTTCTGGGACCTGCGCGTGGAGAGCGGGCCGCGGGTCGCGGAATCCTACGCCTTCTTCGGGGACGCGCCGGGGTATCGGGTGATGCCCGGGACGTACGATGCCCGGCTGACGGTGGGAGACGCGCCGCCGCAGACACGGTCGTTCGAGGTGCGTGGTGACCCGCGCATCCCCGCCTCGGCGACGGACTTCGCAGCCAACGGACGCTTCCTGGAGTCGGTGTTCGGGGCGATCGTGGGACTCCACGACGGCGTGAACGACATCCGGGACGTGCGCGCGCAGGTGAACGCGGTCGTCGGGCAGGCGACGGAGGCGGGACTCGCGGGGGCCGAGGCGCTCGAAGCGGCGGGGTCGGCCCTCGCGGATTCGATCACGGTGCTGGAAGACCGCCTGTTCCAGAAGCGGCGTGCGGCGCAGCAGGACATGGTCGCCTACGAGGGGCTGCTGAACATGCAGCTGACCGCGCTCATGGGTGAGGTGGACGGCTCGGATCTTCCCCCCCGCGCCGGCGTGCTCGAGCGCTGGGGCGACCTCGAAGCCGAGTGGGATGTGGAGGAGGCCGCGCTCGTCCGGGTGCTCGGCGAGATGCTCGACGCGTTCAACCAGCTCGCCCGCGACTCAGGCGTCCCCGCCGTCATCACCCGAAGCCGCCCACGGGCCGTCTCCTAGCAGGCGCCACGGACCGGCTCGCGCGCCGTGCCACGAATCGCGCCGAGGAGCGCATGACCGGCCGGTTGGCGATCGACGGCGGCACCCCGGTCCGCACGGCGCCGTGGCCCGAGTGGCCGCGCTCCGGGGCGGCGGAACGGCGCGCGCTGAACGAAGTGCTCGAGTCCGGGCGATGGGGGCTGGGCGGCGACGCCGTCCCGGAGCTCGAGGCCCGCTTCGCCGCGCTGCACGGCGCCCGGTACGCCGTGGCCTGCTGCAACGGCACGATGGCGCTTCAGGCCGCCCTCGTCGCTGCCGGGGTGCAGCCCGGCGACGAGGTCGTCACGAGCCCGTACAGCTTCGCGGCGACGGCCCACGCCGTCCGGTCGCTGGGCGCCGTCGCCGCGTTCGTCGACGTCGAGCCGGGCACGCACAACCTGGACCCGGAGCTGATCGAGGCCGCGATCACGGAGCGCACGACGGCGATCCTGCCGGTTCATATCGGCGGCCGTCCGGCGAACATGGACCGCGTGAACGCGATCGCGGCCCGGCGCGGCCTCCGGGTCGTCGAGGACGCCGCGCAGGCGTGGCTCGCGGGCTGGCGCGGCCGCGCGGTCGGCACGCTCGGCGATGCGGGCGCCTTCAGCTTCCAGTCGAGCAAGAACCTCACCGCCGGAGAAGGCGGGATCGTGCTCACCGACGATGAAGCGCTGTACCGCCGCGCGTGGTCCTGGCACGACTGCGGCCGCGACCCGACGGGCTCCCCGCACGCGCACGCACCGGACGGCCTCAACCTCCGCATGACCGAGTTCCAGGCGGCGCTGCTGCTGTCGGGCCTGGAGCGGCTGCCCGCCGAGCAGGCGATCCGCCGGCAGGCCATGGACGCGCTCTCGGTCGGCCTGTCGGAGATCGAGGGCGTGAAGACACCGGATCCGGACGATCGGATCACCGCCCACGGCTGTCACGTCTTCATGGCGCGGCTCGACGAGTCGCGGCTCGGGGCGGATTCGCGCGCCGGCCGGGACAAGCGCCGTGTGATCGAGGCACTGCGGGCCGAGGGGATCCCCGCGCACCCGGGTTACACCACGCCACTCGGGCGGGGGTTGCCGGTCTGCGAGCGGCTCTGCCGCACGACGATCTGGATCAAGCACGAGATCCTGCTGGCGGGCGCGGCACAGATGCAGGATGTCGTAGACGCGTTCGCGAAAGTCCTCAGGGGGAGTCGATGAAGAGTTACCAGTTCAGCGCGTACGGCGCGCCGCTCGAGTTGGCCGAGGCGCCGACCCCCGAGCCGGTGGGCACCGAAGTGCTCGTCCGCATCCGCGCCTGCGGGGTTTGCCACAGCGACGTGCATCTGCGGGAGGGCTACTTCGAGATGGGCGGCGGCCGAAAACTGGACGTGCGCGAGGTGCGCGACCTGCCCTTCACGCTCGGGCACGAGATCGTCGGCGAGGTCGCCGCGGCGGGACCGGAGGCTGAAAACGTCGACATCGGCGACCGGCGCGTCGTCTTCCCGTGGATCGGGTGCGGCGCCTGCGATTTCTGCGACAGCGCCCGCGAGCATCTCTGCGACCGCCCCCGTGCCCTCGGCACATACCTGGACGGAGGTTTCGCGGACTACGTCATCGTCCCGCATCCACGCTACCTCTTCGACTTCGGGGATGTCCCGCCCGAACTGGCCTGCACCTACGCGTGCTCGGGTCTCACCGCCTACAGCGCGCTCCGCAAGGCGGAACGGTGGCTGGAAGACCAGCTCGTCATCATCGGGGCCGGCGGTGTGGGGTTCGCCGGCATCCAGTTCGCGAAGGCGCTCTTCGACGCCGAAATCATCGTCGTCGAGGTCGATGACGCGAAGCTCGAGGCGGCACGGCGGGCGGGGGTCGCGCACGTGGTCGACGCCCGTGACGAAGATGCCTCCCGACAACTCAAGCGGCTGACGAAGGGCGGCTGTCCGGCGGTCGTCGACTTCGCGGGCTCCTCGGCGTCCGCCGCCCTCGGCTTCCGGACTGCCGCCAAGAGCGGTGGGCTCGTGGTCGTAGGCCTGCTGGGCGGTTCCCTCTCCGTGCCCATCCCGCTGCTCGTCCTCAAGGACCAGACCGTCGAGGGGTCCGACCTCGGAAGTCTCGCGGAGATGGAAGAGTTGATGGAACTGGTCCGGGCAGGACGCGTCGACCCGATTCCCTACGCGACGAGGCCGATGGCGGAAGCGGAGTCGAGCCTGCGCGATCTGGAGGCGGGGAACGTCGTCGGAAGGATCATCCTGACCGCGTAGGTGGGAGCCGCGGGAGCAGCCCTCAGCAGTCGGCCGATCCGACTTCAGCAGTCGACGAGTTCGATCCGGTCGGGCTGGTTCGGAACTGCGCACAGGAACTCGAAGGGCTCATCGCCCACCGCGTCGTAGGAGTGTGGCGTGCCCGCCGGAATGTAGACGACGTCCCCGGCCTTCACGTCGTGGGTTTCGTCCCCGATCGACACCTGCGCCCGACCCCGCAGCACGTACTGCTCGTGTTCCACCGCATTGGTGTGCCGCGGCATCCCGCCGCCGGGCTGCATCACGAACCGGCGCAACGCGAAGTTCGGCCCCTGGTCCGGACCGATGAGCACCTGCGTTTCGGTCCCCGACCCGGCGTCCACCGGCGTCAGTCCGAACTCCGATACATGTCGAACGCTCACTGGATCATCCTCCTGATTCCTCGTCCTGTGCGGCCCGAAAACTTGCCCGTCCACCCGCCACGTCGCCAGATTCGACCGCCTCGCGGGCGTAGCTCAGTTGGCAGAGCGTCAGCCTTCCAAGCTGAAGGTCGCCGGTTCGACCCCGGTCGCCCGCTTTCTCTCGTCCTCCAGACATCTCCTCCCGGGGAGGGCATGAGATGAGCCACCATTACACCTATCGCGTTATGTGGTCCGCCGAGGACGGCGAGCATGTCGGCCTCTGCGCCGAGTTCCCTTCGTCGAGCTGGCTGGCGCCCACCCCGGCAAAAGCGCTGGCCGGTATCCGGCGTGTCGTGCGCGACTCGCTTTCCGACATGCGGTCCACCGGAGAGACGCCGCCCGAACCGATGGCCGACCGCGCCTACAGCGGAAAGTTCCTTGTCCGCCTGCCGCCGGAAGTGCACCGCGCCCTCGCCATCCGCGCGGCGGAAGAAGGCGTGAGCTTGAACCGGCTCGTAAGTGCGCGATTGGCGAGCGAAGCCTGATTACGGTGCGCTCGGACACGTTCGCATGTTCCCGGTCGGGGATAATCCTGCTGATATGCGGTGATTGACCGCATTAAATTCCCGTACGGGAATGCCGGATGAGAAAACGAACCGTCACACCCGCCGATATCGGCGAAATCGTTCGAGCAACGCGCAAGGACGCGGGGCTGCGCCAGTATGAGCTTGCGGGCGCAGCAGGGGTGGGTCTGCGCTTCGTCGTAGACCTCGAAGCCGGAAAACCGACGGCGCAGGTGGGAAAGGTCCTTCATGTGCTGGCTATGCTCGGTTGTTCCGTCGAGATCGTTCCCCCGCCGGAGCCGACCGGGTCAGCGGAATTCCCACGGGTTCGTGAGAACGAGTTCGAGTCCGCCGAAATCCGTCGCGTTCCTCGTCGCGATCGATAAGTCACACGCCTTGGCCGTTCCGGCAATTAGCGCATCTCCCAGGTCCTGTGAGCGTCCTCGCTCACGGGCCTCCGCGCGAAAGCGGGCGGCCCAGACGGCGGCCTTCTCGTCGACGGGGAGGATGCGGTCCTCGTAGTGTCGGATGAACTCCGAAAGCACACCGCGCAGCGCATCTCGCCGGTTTCCGCGAGGCAGGAGGCGCAGGCCGAACTCCAGTTCGTGCAACACGAGCGCCGATAGCCAGAGGTCGTCCCGCACGGAGAGAAACGCGATGACGGGCGGGGCGGGGATCCTTTTCGTCAACTCCGAGATCACGTTGGTGTCCAACAGGACGCCGCTCATTCGGCGTCCGCCGAGAAGTCGTCCAAGGCGTCAGCCGAAGCGAAGGGGATCCGTCGTGCGGATCCTCGCTCGCGGGGAATCTCGAGGTCCAGCCCCCGAGGCACGTGGTCGATCAGCCACCGGCCGAGCGGCGGTCGGAGCGGAGCCTTCTCGCGCCACAGTCGTTCGGACACGATAACGAAGGATCTTCGCACGCCGATTCGCTGCGGTCCTTCCTCCTCCGCGAGGCGCAGGATCTCGGAGAGGCGCGCCTTCGCCTCGGCGATCCTCCATGTGCGGGCGAACCTGGAAGTGTCCACCAGATATGTTCCCTTCATCCAATAAACTGGACCAATATAGACTATATTCGCATTCCGGATCAAGATTCGCGCACCCGGAGCAAGGCGCCGGTCGCCGTCTTGCGGGTCGTCGCCATCGGCTTGAGCTTCGGGCGCGTGCGTTCGGCATCTCCGTTCCCCAACGATGGATGTGACCGATGGCGGCAGAACCTCGCGATTTCAACAACGCGATCCAGTACCAGCCCGACGAGACGCCCCCGTACCGGATCGCCATCGGACTCGCGCTCCAGTACGTCGTGCTCACCATCGCGGCCATCGTCATCACGGTGGCGATCGTGGTGCGGGCGGCCGGCGGCTCCGAGGCCTACCTGTCGTGGGCGAGCTTCGCGGCCCTGATCGTGAGCGGCGTGACCACGGCCGTGCAGGCTGCGCGCGTCGGGCGCGTGGGGGCGGGATACGTCCTCCTCATGGGGACGTCGGGAGCGTTCATCGCGGCCTCGGTGACCGCGCTCGTGCAAGGCGGTCCCGGCCTCCTCGCGGCGCTGGTCATCGCATCCTCCCTCTTCCAGTTCGGGCTCTCGCGCCACCTCGCGCTCCTCAGGCGGATCATCACGCCGGTGGTCGCGGGGACGGTGATCATGCTGATCGCCGTTACGATCATGCCGCTCCTGTTCGAGCTTCTGCGCCAGGTCCCCGAGGGCGCCTCGACGTTTGCGGCGCCCGTGACGGCGGGCGCGACCGTCGTTGCGACGCTGCTCATCGTGCTCCGGGCGAGCGGCGTCATGCGGCTGTGGGGTCCCGTGATCGGCATCTTCGTCGGGTGCGTGGCGGCGGTGTCGTTCGGGATCTACGACTTCGAGCGCGTGGCGGCGGCAGGGTGGATTGGTCTCCCCGCGGGCGGCTGGCCGGGCTTCGGCTTCAGCATCGGCCCCGCCTTCTGGGCGCTGCTGCCGACCTTCGTCTTCGTGACGCTGATCGGCGCGATCGAGACCGTGGGCGACGCAGTGGCCATTCAGCGCGTGTCCTGGCGGCGCAGCCGGGCCACGGACTTCGGAGCGGTTCAGGGCGCGGTCGCCGCCGACGGACTCGGCAACCTGCTCTCGGGGCTGCTGAGCACCGTCCCCAACACGACCTACTCGTCGAGCATCTCGCTGGCCGAGATCACGGGGGTCGCGGCGCGCCGCGTGGGCGTGTTCATCGGCGTGATCTTCTGCGCGCTGGCGTTCCTGCCGAAGATCGCCGCGATCGTGCTCGCCATCCCGGACCCCGTGATCGCCGCCTACGGGTTCGTTCTGATCGGGATCCTGTTCGTCATCGGGGCGCGCGTCGTCATCCAGGATGGCATCGACTATCGCAAGGCGGCGATCGTCGGCGTGTCGTTCTGGGCGGGCGTCGCGTTCCAGGAGGGCGCCCTCTTCAACGAGTATCTGAGCCCCGGGCTGGCGCCCCTGCTCGAGAACGGCATGACCGCGGGCGGCCTGACCGCGATCCTCCTCACGGCCCTGCTCGAGTTCACGGGCTCGCGACCCCTGCGCGTCGAGACGACGCTGAACGTGGAGGCCCTCCCCACCATCCGGAACCTCCTCGACAAGTTCTCCATCCGGCGCAAGTGGCGCATGGAAATGAGCGACCGGCTGCTGCAGGCGGCCGAGGAGACGCTGCTGCTCCTGCTGGAGGAGGCGAAGGAGGGTGAAGGCGCGGAAGACCGTCGCCTGCGCGTCATCGCCCGCAAGTGGGGGAACGGGGCCGAACTGGAGTTCATCTCGGCGGGCGGCGCGGGGAACATCGAGGACCAGATCGCCGTCCTGGCCAGCCATGGTACGGCCGAGCCGCAGGAGCACGAGATCTCGCTCCGGATCCTACAGCACCTGGCCACATCGGTAAGGCACCAGAAATACCACGACGCGGACATCGTGACGGTTCACATCGACGGCCCCGCACGCGGCGGCGGCTAGTTGTGCGCAGCCGGCTGGCTACCGGCTGAGGCTGGCGGCGGAGGCTAGCGGCTCGAGATCTGGTGGGCCGCGATGAGCGGGAGGGGGTGCTCGATCCGGCCGGGCGTCTCGCAGACAGAGACCGACCCGCGGGCCCGCGAGATCAGGATTTCGCATGCCTCCATCACCGGCGCCCCGAGGATCACCAGTGGGCGTCGTGAGAGGTCCAGCGCCTCGAACATGGCGAGTTCGGCAACGACCGCGTCGACATCGGCGAAGCGGGTTGTGCCGAGGTCGAGCGAGGCCAGCCGGATCGGCGCCGCGGCAATCGTCGCGGACCCCACGCCGCGCGGGAGCAGCGTAAAGGGTTCGCCCGTGAGTTCGACTCCGGCGCGCAGCGCGGCCGCCGTATTGAGGACCGTGTACGGGGCGCCGGTGTCGAGGATCGCTCCCACCTCCCGGCCGTTGATCCGGATCGTGAAGTGGACCAGCGCGCGCCCGAGGTCGTCCATCGGGATCGGCGGCCCGAGATCGTCGCTGGCGGCCCGACCCGGTTCGTAGAGGCGAATCTCTCTGTCGGGGCCGTCGATGCGGACGTCGTAGCGCTCGAAGAGGCGGGTGCCGATGACGCCATCGTAGCGGATCCCGGCCGGGTCGGTGACGAAGTCGTCGTCCACGATGACCCGGTGCCCGCGCCGGGCATTCGCGCGGCCGAAAAAGATGTCCGGTCCGCGAACGAGCCAGGTCGCCTCGCTTCCGCTTCCGCCCTGCACGCGTGTCCATCCGACGCGCGGCAGGTCGAGGCGGCGTGCCACGCCTCGCGTGAGTCCGTGTGCGTTCGCGCCGGTGTCGAAGACGAAGCGAAGGGGTCCGCGCCCGGACCTGCCTTCGATTGTGAACCAGCCGTTGCGAAATCCGAGCGGGATGGCGGCGACGAGCGCTTCGTCGGCCGGGGTGCGGTTCGCGGCTTCCTGCACCTCCGGCCGCTCCTGGACGGGAGCGTGCCACTCCGCCGCCGAGGCAGGCGACGAGGCGACGACAACCAGTGCGAACCCGACCATGAATGGCTTCATGTAACCAGTTTGTAACGGAAACCGTTGCATAACTGTGACACACCACAATAGCCCCCAAGGTTCCCGTTGTCATGTAACAGTCAGATCAGGGGACCAGGCCCTCCGCCGTCGCGAGCAGTCGATCGCGGTCGAGCACCTGGCCGCCGAGGATCACGGCGTGCACGCGGCGGGCATTGGCGATGTCGTCGAGCGGGCTCGCGTCGAACAGCACGATGTCGGCCAGCATGCCGTGCGCCAGAGTGCCCCTGTCGGGCAGGCGCAACGCTTCGGCACCCATCCGGGTCGCGGAGATCAGGGTCTCCGCCGGCGTCATCCCGGACTCCACGTGAGTCTCCATCTCGCGCTGGAAGGCGAGCCCCGGGGGCGCGTTCGCAACCAAACCGTGCGAGCCCATGGTCACGGGGCCGCCGGCCTTCGCGTAGCGCACCGTGAACGCGCCCATGTTCCGCATCGCCGCCCACTGCACCTCGCGGCCCTCCTCGCTGAACTCCGGCTCGAAGACGGCCAGTGTGCCGTCCAGGTTGACGTTCCGTGCGAGCATGAGTTCGATGAGCGCGTCGGCGCGCGGCCCGGCGGGATCCAGCGCCGCCCACAGCGCCAGCCCGCCCGCCCCGCGGTAGATGCTCTCGCGGAAGACCGCCTGCCGGAATTCCTCCGCCTGTTTGGGTGAGACGAGCGCCCTGCCCACCGACCTCGTGTGCTCGATCCCGTCCAGCCCCAGCCGGATCGCGGCCACGGGGTCGACGATCTCGAGGTGGCCGTGGACCGGCACGTTGCGGCGGTCGGCCTCCTCGATGACGGCCGCGATCTGGGCGAGGGAGAGCCGGAAATACACCTTCAGCGACGTCGCGCCCGCATCCATCAGTTCGTTCGCCGCCATCCGGGCGTCCATCTCGTCCAGCAGGACGCGGGAGATGGTGGGGTAGGCCGTGTTCCACCCATCGAGGATCGGACCGGAATAGAGGAGCCGCGGCGCCGGATACCCCTGGGCGCGCACGCCCGCCAGCCAGGTCTCGTTATCCGACATCCATTGTCCCATCTCCCTCAGCGTGGTCACGCCGTTGGCGAGGAAGAGGAGCGGAAGTTCGGGATTCGCGTCGGTCCCCGTCCCGTCGATCGACGCGTGCGAGCCGGGAGAGTAGTGGAAGTGGAGGTCGACGAACCCCGGCGTGAGGAACTTGCCGGTCGCATCGATGCGTTGGGCCCCGGCGGGAATCTCGACCTGCCCCGCCGGCCCGATTCGATCGACCCGGTCGCCGCGCACGAGCACCGTCGCATTCTCGTGGACGGCCCCCGTACCGTCGAAGACCGTGCCCCCCTCGATCGCCAGCCACCGGTCCTGCGCCTGAACTGAAGCGGCTCCCGCCAACATCCCGCAGAGAACGAACGAAGCTCTTACAGCGCGCACGGCGAAGCTCCTTGGTCAAGTCCGCTTTCGGTGCATCCGGGTCCAACCGTCCTGGGCGACTGCATCTACGCTGACGGAGATCACCGTCCGAGACAAGGTATGCATCGGGGTGGGACGGGTGATGGGCGTGTCGCCGCTTGCTTGCTGGTGAACGCTGCGGCGATGCCGGATGGGTCGGGGTGCGGGTCGTCGCGGGGCGGGTACATCGCCGGTCCGCGGATCCGAGGGCGTTCAAGGCTGGCGCAATCGGCGACACGCCCATCACCCGCCCGTCGCCGATGCGGTGGGGGCCGGTCTTGCTGGCTGGTAAACCGCGCTGCTCCGCGGTGCAGGGCGGGCGTGGGGTGGGGAAGGGGAGGAGGGGAGTGTCGGTGGCGGCGCCAGCCTTGAACGCCTGCCAATCAGCTCCGCGGTCCTGTGGCTGCCCCGCGGCGGTGCGCCCCCCGACGGCGGAGCATGGTCGCGGCGTTCACCAGCCAGCCGACGCCGACACTCTCCTCCTCACCGGGCCGACCTTTCCGTGCCGGACGACGGGATCTACGCTCAGACATTCCCGCCGAACACAAAGGAGCAAGACCATGGAGAAGAGAGTGCGCCCCTGCACACGGATTCTCGGTTCGATGGCCATCCTCTTTCTCGGCTTTCTCGGCGGAGAACCGGCGAGGGGCCAGGACCGCGATGCTCTGTCCGGGGAGGTGAGGTCCTATCTCGCCGTCTCCTCGCCCGTGGTCGCGCTCGAAAACGTGCTCCTCTTCGATGGCACGGGCGGACCCGCACGCGCGGGGCAGACGATCGTCATCCGCGGGAACCGGATCGAGAGCGTGGGCGCGACGGGCGAGGTCGAGATCCCCTCGGGCGCCGAGCGGCTGGACCTGGAGGGCCATTCGGTCATGCCCGGAATGGTCGGGCTCCACAACCACATGTTCTACTACCAGTCCACGCCGCGCGCGTCGCAGATGCAGTACTCGGGTCCGCGACTCTACCTCGGGGCCGGGGTCACCACCGTGCGGACGACCGGGAGCGTTTCCCCGTACCAGGACATCTCCCTGAAGGGCGCCATCGAAAGGGGAGAGACTCCGGGTCCCCGCATCCTCATCACCGCCCCGTACGTCATCAGCCCCGGCCCCGACGAGCGCCTCCGGGATCTTGGGATGTACGCGATTCGAGACGAGGAGGCGGCGCGCCGGTACGTGCGCTACTGGGCCGCGGAGGGGGCGGAGTGGATCAAGGCCTACACGCAGATCACGCGCGAGGCGCTGGGCACGATCATCGACGAGGCGCACCGCCAGGGGATGAAGGTCACGGCGCACCTGTGCTCGGTGGGCTTCCGGGAGGCGACGGCGATGGGGATCGACAACCTCGAGCACGGCCTGTGGGCCAACTCCGAATACGACACCACGCGTGAACCGGACGAGTGCAGCCCCAACTACCAGCGAAGCATCGCCGAATTGGACATGGACGACCCCCGCGTGGCCGAGACGATCTCCGAGATGGTCGCCGCCGGCGTCGCAATGACCTCTACCGTGGCCGTCGCCGAACAGGCCACGCCGCTGGTGCCCGACCTCACGGAGCGCGATCTGGACGCGCTCCCGGATCACGTCGTGGAGGCGGAGATGGAGCGGCGGTCGATCTTCCGGACGACGGAGATGCCGTGGATGATCAACCTGTTCGAGAATATGCTCGACTTCGAACTCGCCTTCGTGGAGGCGGGCGGCGTGCTGGCCGCGGGCGTCGATCCGGCATGGGGCGCGCTGCCCGGTTACGGTGACCAGCGGAACTTCGAGATTCTCGTCGAGGCGGGTTTCGAACCGGCGGCCGTCGTCCGGATCGTGAGCGCCAACGGCGCGCGCATCCTCGGCCTCGATGACGAACTGGGGACGGTCGAAGCGGGCAAGCTCGCGGACCTCGTCGTGATCGAGGGCGACATCGAACTCCGCCCGTCGGACATCCGCAACGTCCGCCTCGTATTCAAGGACGGACTCGGCTACGACCCCAACAGGCTGACCGCCGCTGTCGCGGGCCAGGTCGGCGTCCGCTGACCGTCGCCGCGGTTAGCGGATTTCGACGTCGTCCAGTTCGAAGGCGAACGCTCCGAGGGGCGCCTGGGTCACGAAGGCGAGGCCGGCGATGATCGTCGGGTCGGCGGTGGCGAAGCTCTTGAGCGGGATCTCGACCACGGCCCACTCCGGGCCAGCCGTGAACGGCACCGTGGGCGGCACGGTCCCTGCAGCCCCGGCCCCGAACAGCATCACGGTGTAGGGACGTCCATCTCCCCTCGTCCGGAATCGGAGGGTGGTGCGGCCCGAGAAGTCGGCGGCCTGCATGGGTTGCGGGCCGGTAAACCAGATGGCGCCCGCCCAGGGGAACGGAAACCCCGCCTTGGTCTCGCCGCGCACGACGAGTGCGCCGGCCTCCACCGCCAGCCCGGCCGTGGACGTGCCGCCGTTCATCGCATCTGTCGTCACCTGCCAGCCGGAACCGAAGCCGGCGTCGATCCCGTCCTCGAAATCGGCGACGATCGGTCCGTCGGGCGCTGCCGCGATCACCGGGGCGGACGCCGTCGCGGCGGACTCGCGCGCGATCGCGTAGCCGTCCTTCCAGATGGTGACGATGTCGGTCGTGCGTGACACATCGCTCTCGACGTCGCCCCGCACGAGCACGAGGTCGGCCAGGTGGCCCTCCGCGACGCGGCCCCGCTCGGGGATCCGGAACGCCTCCGCGGCCCCCGACGTCGCGGCGGCGAGCACCGCGTCACTGGCCAGACCGGCCCGCGCCAGGAGGCGAAGCTCGCTGTGCATCGAGATCCCGGCCCCCGTCCCGGGGTTGGGCGCATCCGTGCCGGCGACGATCCGGACGCCCGCCTCGTGCAGGCGCCGCACGTTCTCCAGCGCCGCCTCGTCTTCCGTCCCCGTGCGCAGATACGACCGATCGCCGAGCGTCCCCCACTGCATGGGCGAGACCAGCTCTTCGTCGGTCTCGTCGAGCACCCGCAGTCCGGTGGAGTCGCCGAACATGCTCGCGATGACGGACAGCGTCGGAACGACGAAGACCCCCGCCTCCGCGACGCGGCGAGCGTCCTCCTCGGCGATGACCTCGTCGATCCAGACGTGGACCAGACCGTCCGCACCCTGCGAGACCGCTTCGAGCGCCCGTTCGATCCCCGTGACGTGGACGACGGCCAGCATTTCCTCCGCATGGGCCGCAGCGATCAGTGCGCCGATCGTCTCGCGGTCGAGAGCCGGGAATTGCAGCTCGCCGCCATAGGCCGCTCCATCCTCCGAGATGATCTTGATCCAGTCGGAACCCTCGTCCTTCCGCGCCCGCACCCAGGCCGCGGCGCTCGCGGGCTCCGTGAGCGGCTCCACCGCCATCCCGAACTGCGTGCCGTGACCGCCCGGCGCGGTCGCCAGCATGCCCGCCGAGAAGAGATCGGCCTCGCCCGTGCGCGCGATGTCGTCCCGGGCGGACTTCGCTCCAGGGAGGAGGGCGGGGTCGGTGAACTGGTCGAGCACGGAGGTCACGCCGAAGCGCAGTGCGTCGTTCAGCGTTCCGCCGAACGTGTGGACGTGGCCGTCGATGAGGCCCGGCAGCAGCGTGTGGCCCCGCCCGTCGACGCGAGGGAGGTCCTCCGGCAGCCGGAGCCTCGGCCCGAGCGCGCGCACGCGGCCGTCCTCGATCCACACATCCTGGTTCCGCTGGAATGCTCCGCCATCGAACAGCGTCACATCCACGACCGCGAAGCGGCTCTCCGGCACCTCCTGCCCGGGAGCCGCCGACGACTCGGGCACAGGGAGCGTCGCGAGCGCGCCGATGAATCCCCCGGCCGCGACTGCAAGAATCCACAGA
Source organism: Gemmatimonadota bacterium (assembly GCA_022825725.1). Classification (GTDB taxonomy): domain Bacteria; phylum Gemmatimonadota; class Gemmatimonadetes; order Palauibacterales; family Palauibacteraceae; genus Palauibacter. The sequence goes on along the minus strand of JAJDWE010000081.1, from coordinate 47,480 downwards.
CTTCGGGCACCCGATCGGTTTCCCGCATTCATGACGTTCCTCCCGGGCGAATCGAGACGGCGCCGGTCCCCGCCCGCCGGAAGCCGAAAGCGGCAACGGCGAGAAGGGCGAGCGATTGAACGCCGAGCACCGAGATGTGCAGGAGCGTGGTCTGTCCCCCGTCCATATCAATGATCTTGAGCGCAAGCTGCGCCTGGTGATAGGCCGGCAACGCGTTGGCGACGTCCTGCAGGGCCGCCGGAAAGATCGTGATCGGGATCCAGAGTCCGGACAGCATCGCCATGGGCAGGAACACAAGGTTGGTGATGGCCACGGCGGCGCGCCCCCTGGACCAGGCTCCGACGGCAAGCCCCAGGGCGCAGAAAGGGATCACTCCCGCGAGCACGACTCCGGCCAGGGCGAACCACTGCCAGCGGTACAGTACCACGCCGGCCCCATGGGCGCCGAGGAGGAAGATCCCCAGGACGACGGCCGCTCCGAACGCGATCGCCATCGCGACCTTGGCGAGCAGGTAGGCGGCCGCCGGCATCGGGGTGGTCCGTTTGAGGAGGAGAACGCCCGAGTCGCGTTCCATGGCGAGTCCGGCGCCGAAACCGAATAGCGAAGGGCCCATGACCCCGAAGACGCTGTACGTCGCCAGCATGTACGTGGGCGCGGCGACGGAAAAACTCCCCGCGCCCAGGACCACGCCGAAGAACAGGTAGAAGATCAGGGGGAAAAGGAGCGTCGGGATCGCAAAGGCGGGCTCCCGCAGCACCATCAGGAACTGGTACCAGGCCTCCAGCGCGTAGATGCGCGCCCGATGGGCCCGTCTCGCCGCCGTCACGCGACCGGTTCCGGTTCGTCGGACTCTCGTGTGAGGGCGAGGAACGCTTCTTCCAGTCCGGCGCCGACCACGGTCAGGTCGTGGAGGTCGGGATCCCGGTCGAAGAGGTCACGGATCAGCGCCTCGGGGCGGGAGGTCAGAACCTCGAGGTGTTGGCCCCTGGTCTCGGACCTGACGACACCGGGCACGGACGCCACGGCGTCTACCGTCACGCGGGTCACGCAGCGCACCCGGCGCGCGGCGGTGCGGGACTTGATCGTCGACGGTGCGCCTTCCGCGATGACGCGCCCGCGATGGAGGACGACGATTCGATCGGCGAGCGCGTCCGCCTCTTCGAGATAGTGCGTCGTCAGAACCGTGGTCCGGCCGGAGTCGCGGTGGCGGCGAATTTCCTCCCACAGCCCGCGCCGGACTTCCACGTCGAGGCCCGCCGTGGGCTCATCGAGGAAAACGAGCTGCGGATCGCCACAGAGGGCGAGGGCGAACATCACCCGCTGCTTCTGTCCCCCGGAGAGCTTGCCGAACCTCCGTCCCTCGAGTCCCTCGATCCCCGCCATGGCGAGCAGATCGGAAGCCGGGACGGGAGCAGGGTAGTAGGCGCGGAAAAGGTCGATGTGCTCGCCTACCGTCAGCGTATCGGGAACGCCGGAAATCTGGAGCATCGCGCCTCGGCGCGCCCGAACCCCGGGGGCGTCGGGTCGCTGCCCGAATACGGTCGCTCTTCCGATCTGCACGGGCAGGCTCCCGAGCAGCAGGTGGATCGCGGTCGTCTTGCCCGCTCCGTTGGGACCCAGCACCGCCAGCACCTCGCCGCGCCGGACCTCGAGGTCCACCTCCTCCAGCGCGACCACCGAGCCGTATCGATGGGTCACGCCCGAAAGACGGGCGATGTCGGGTTCCGACATGGGAATCCTGGAGCGAAGTTGGTTCGGTCGGCCGGGGCACTCTACGTGCCATCACGCCCGAGGTTTCGAACCTCAGAGTTCCATCACGCGCTCGACGTCGCGGGGGATGGGATCGGGCTTCGTGAGGAAGGAGATGGAGAGGAAGAGGACGAGGGAGACGAGGAGCGCCGCCGCCCCGTGGTCGACGCCGTACGGGAGGCGCACGGTGCCGAACCCGAAGCCGGACCGGAGCCCGAAGTTGACGAGCAGGCTGCTGGCGATGGCGACGTTGGCCGCGAGGGCGTTGGCCCGTTTCCAGTTGAGTCCGATCGCGATGACGGGAACGAGGCCCGCCGCGAACGTGCCCCAGCCGAACACGCCGAGCAGCGCCACGAGGTCGTCGGCATAGAGCGCCACCAGTGCGGCCGAGATCGCGAGCAGGACCGTGATGATGCGGGCCCACGCGAGTTCGTTGCCGAGCGACCGGCCCCGGATGGCGTTTGGCAGATCGTGCATGATGGCGGCTGTCCCGATGTTCAGGAACGCGTCCGCCGTGGACATGATCGCGGCGAGCAGCGCGGCGAAGACGACGCCGGCGAGCAACGGGTGCGTGAAAACCTGCAGAAACTCCGGTGAGGCGGCGTCCGGGGTCGCGAGCGCCGGGTGCCCGCCGGTAATGACCAGGGCCCGCATCGCGAAGCCGATCCCGATCCAGAGCAGCGCCGCGAAGCTGTAGGCGAGGACGCCGACCGGTATCACGTAGCGCAGTTCCTTCATGCGCCGCAGCATCATGAACTTGGTGATGATGTGCGGCTGCCCGGCGACCCCGATGCCGAACACGAAGAACCACGCGAGCCCGCCCACGAGGCCGATCGTTCCCCACGGCCCGCCCGCCGCCCGGTCGTCGGCCGCCACGATCCGGCTGATCTCGGTCAGCCCGCCGTCGAATGTTCCGAGCACCGTGGCGAAGACGAGGACGGATGCGACGACCATGATGACGCCCTGGATCACGTCCGTGTAGACGGAGGCCACGATCCCGCCGGTGACCGAGTAGAAGATCAGGACCGAGCACGAAATGGCGACGCAGAGCGCAAGGCTCGGGTTCTCCAGCACGCCGGCCTCCGCCAGCACCCCCTGCAGCACGATCGACATGGCCAGGATCTGCGTCGCGAGATAGCCGAGCACGCCGAGCAGGATCACGACGGCCACGGAAGCCCGCACCGACTGTTTCCCGTACCGGGCGGCCGCCACGTCCGGGAGCGATACGCACTCGCGAAGCTCGGACACCATACGGATGCGTTTCGCCACCAGGTTGAGGACGATGATGTTGGAGATGACGATCGTGCCGAGAATCCAGATCGAACTCGTCCCCATCGAGTACATGAGGCCGGGACCGCCGACGAACCCGAAGCCGCTCATCGTACTCGAGAAGATCGCGAACGCCGTCACGAACATCCCCAGAGTTCGCCCGGCCACGAAGAAATCGCTCGTGGACTTCGTGCGGCGGAGCGACCAGAGTCCCACGCCGATACAGAGCGCGAGATAGGCGCCCACGGCGAGCAGCGTGATCAGGGCGCGGTTCGCCTCCACGGACCGCTATCCCTCGCGGGAGGGCGCGCGCCTCTCCCTCGACCGCCTCGATTCCGCGACGATCTCATCGAAGCGGGCCTGCTCCCGCGGGCCGAAGTAGGCGCTCTCGAACGCCCCCGTGATGGCGAGGAGCGGGATCCACGGGGCGAGCGTGAGCCCGTACACCAGCAGGGCAGTCGGCGCGGTGAACCCCAGGATGACCGTGGTATCGCCGGCTGCGTAGGCGTCGAAGGACCACATCAGGACCACGAAGAGGAGGACGTAGCCCACCGACCACGCGTTGACCGCCCGCCGGATCCAGTGTCCGTCCCGGAATCCGATCAGCATCGTGACCCACATGGTTCCGAGCATGGCGATGCCGGCGACATACGCCGCCCATGCCGGTACGCCGAGTTCGCCCGCGTCGATCCCCACCTGCATCGGGGCGTGCTCGGGGTGCGGGAGCGGACCGGCGCGGCCGGCCCCCGCGACGACCGCCAGCACGAGCAGGCCGAGCAGGACGATGCAGAGCGCAAGCAGCACCGCCATCAGGCGAGTCATGTGGGCGTTGTCGCGGATGCGGATGGAGATCCCCCGGGTTCGAGAAGCGCCGAAGTTGTCACGAGGTGAGCCCCGGCGCGAGACCACGCCACGCCGCTTCCGCCACGCCCGCCCGGGTGCGCGCTGGACTTGAGGTGTAGGTCCTGTGAGTTTGGCGCTTCCCCCGCGTCGGCGCCGGGGACGGAATTCCACGGACACCCACCGACGCTCATTCACAGCGCTCACACACGACACTCACTCACAACGCGCGGAGACGACATGACTGCACCAGCGCGGGTCGCCATCACCGGGGCCGCAGGAAATATCGGATACGCCCTCGCCTTCAGGATCGCGGCCGGGGACATGCTCGGGCCGGACCGGCCCGTCACGCTTCAACTGCTGGAGATTCCGCCCGCGCTCGACGCGCTGCGCGGCGTCGAGATGGAACTCAATGACTGCGCCTTTCCACTCCTCCACGGGGTCGTCGGGACCGCGGATGTGGACGAAGGGTTCGACGGAGTCGATTACGCCCTGCTCGTGGGCGCCAAGCCGCGGGGGCCGGGGATGGAGCGCGGCGACCTGCTGGCCGACAATGGGAGGATCTTCGGCCCCCAGGGTCGCGCGCTGAGCGACCGCGCTTCCCGCGACGTGCGCGTCCTGGTGGTCGGGAACCCGGCGAACACGAACTGCCTGATCGCCGCGGCCAACGCGCCGAAGCTCGATCGCCGGCAGTTCGCGGCCATGACCCGCCTCGACCACAACCGCGCGATCAGCCAGCTCGCCGAGAAGACGGGCACGCACGCGACGGAGATCCGGCGCATGACGATCTGGGGGAACCACTCCGCGACGCAGTACCCCGACATCGGCGAGTGCACGGTGGCGGGCGCGCCGGCCACCGACCTCGTCGACGAGACCTGGTACCGCGAAACCTTCATCCCGAAGGTCCAGAAGCGGGGCGCGGAGATCATCCAGGCGCGCGGCGCCTCATCCGCGGCCTCCGCGGCTTCGGCGGCCATCGACCACGTGCGGACGTGGGTACACGGTACGCCGGACGGCGACTGGACGAGCATGGCGGTGCACGCGGATGGACGCTACGGCGTGGCCGAGGGCGTGGTGTACTCGCAGCCGGTGACGTGCGCTGCGGGCGACTACTCCGTCGTCGATGGCCTCGACCTGAGCGACTTCAGCCGCGAGCGCATGGAAATCACGCACGCGGAGCTTCGGGACGAACGCGACGCCGTCGCGGACCTTCTCGGCTGACGGCGATGGATCGCGGGGACTGGGTCGCCAGGGGGCTGACGCCGATCCTGAACGTCTCGGACCTGCAGGAGAGTTTCGCCTGGTTCGAGCGGCTGGGATGGAAGAAGAGCTGGGACTGGGGCGATCCGCCGGACTTCGGGGGCGTCGTTTCCGGCGACAGCCAGATCTTCCTGTGCCAGGATTGTCAGGGCGGGAGAGGCCGGGGCACGGTCGGGAAGACCTTCGGCCCCGGTGGCGATGATGCGGCCGACAAAGGCGTCTGGATGTCGGTGTGGGTGGACGATGTCGACGCCGTGCACGCGCGGTGCGTCGAGCAGGATCTCGAAGTCACATGGCCGCCCACGGACATGCCGTGGGGCGTGCGCGAAATGCACGTCCGGCACCCGGATGGCCACGTATTCCGCATCAGCCGCGGCGTCGACCTGGACTAGTCCTGCCGTCTCTTCTCGTCGCGGAGGACCCGGGCGGCCGCCGCGGCGCCGGGGCGGCCGTTGAGGCCGCCGCCCGGGTGCGTGCCCGCCCCGCACAGGTAAAGGCCGTCGATCGGGGTCCGGTATCGCGCCCAGCCTGCCACGGGGCGTCCGAAGAACACCTGGTCGAGCGTCATCTCGCCGTGGTGGATGTTCCCCTCGGGCAGCGCGAAACGGTCGGCGAGGTCGGCCGGCGTCCGCACGTGCCGGTGCAGGATCGCCCCTTCGAGCTTGGGAATGTGCTTCGCCAGCGTCTCGACGACCGCGGCGCCCAACGCCTCGCGGCGTGCGTCATCCCAGGAACCATCGGCGGGTTGGAACGGCGCGTACTGCGCGGCCACGGACAGGACGTGATGCCCTTCCGGCGCGAGCGACGGATCGAGCGCGGTCGTGAGGACGCCGTCGAGGACCGGCCGCTCCGAGGGCCGGCCGTACTTCGCGTCGTCGTACGCGCGCTCGATGTAGTGGATGCTCGGCGCAATCGAGATCGCGGCGCCGGCCAGCAGAGCGGCCTGGGCCGCGCCACCGCCGGACCGCAGGCGCGGGGGCTCGCCCAGCGCGAGGTGCACCTTCGCGACGACGCCCCGGTACTTGATGTTCTCCAGCGCGCGGACGAACTCGGGAGCCAGTTCGCCGGGGTCGACGAGGCCGAGCAGGGTCCGGCCGGGATCGGCGGACGAGACGATGCGGGGGGCCGCGACCTCCTCGCCCCCGGCGAGGACAACGCCCGTCGCGCGCCCGTCCTCGACACGGATCGAGGCCACCTCGTGGCCGAGGCGGACCTCCGCTCCCGCGGCGGTGGCGACGCGCTGAAGAGCGGCGCCCAGCTCTCCCATCCCGCCGCGCACCTGGCGCCTTCGCCGGACGATTCCGCCAGCGCCCACCATGTGGTGGAGGAACATGTAGCCGGTGCCCGAGGCCAACGGCCCCTGGCAGATTCCCCGCACGCCATCCGCGGCGAGCGCGCCCTTGAGCGCCTCGCTCTCGAACCACTCGTACAGCAGTTCCTCGATCGTCATCGGGATGAGACGCAGGAGTTCGAGCGCGTCCCGCCGTCCCACCCGGCCCAACCTGACGCCGAGCCGAAGCAGCTCCCACAGGTCCCCCCGGCTCGCGCCCGCCAGTCGCGGAGGCAGGGTGCCGTAGAGGACGCCGAGTGCCCGGCCCGCCCGCGACATCGCGGCGACGAAATCCGGCCAACGGGCGGCGTCCCGCGCCGAGAAGGGGCGAATCCGATCCGCCGTCCGCGCGGCGTCCGCCTCCAGGAGGAGGACCTCCCCCTCCGGCTGCGGGGAGACCACGCAAGCGTCGGAAGACAGGGTCTTGAGCCCGGCGCCCCTTGCTCGCATTCCCGTGAGCCCGAGGTCCGCCATGACCCGGGCATCGATCCCGGTCAGGCTGTGCGCCCCCGTGTCCACGCGGTAGCCGGGCCAGAGTTCCTCCGTGGCGGCACACCCTCCCGGCGCCTCGCCCCGCTCGACCACGACCACGCGGAGCCCGGCCCGGGCCAGATACGCCGCCGCGATGAGACCGTTGTGGCCCGCCCCGATGACGACGGCGTCGCGGCCGCTCACGGTCGACCCCGCCGGCGCCGCCGCAGGTCTCGGAGGATCTCGAGCGCGGCGAGCCGCCCCGAGGCACCGCACACCCCGCCTCCCGGGTGCGTACCGGAGCCACACTGGTAAAACCCGCGCACGGGTGTCCGGTAGTCGGCCCAGGCGGGCGACGGACGGAAGAAAAAGAGCTGCTGAGGCGTCAGCTCGCCGTGGAAGATGTTGCCCTCCGTGAGCCCCAACTGCTCCTGCATGTCGAGCGGGGTGAGCACCTGCCGGTGGAGGATGGAGTCCCGGAGGTTCGGCACGTACTCCGAGAGCGTGTCGACGACCGCGTCCCCGAACGCCTCCCGTTTCGCGTCGTCCCAGCCGCCCTCGATGTCGAAGGCGGCGTACTGGACGAAGATCGACATCACATGCCGTCCCGGCGGCGCCATCCCGGGGTCGATCATGGACGGAATCACGATGTCCATGTAGGGCCGGCGCGAGAATCCCCCGTACTTCGCGTCGTCGTAGGCGCGCTCCAGGTAGTCCGTGCTCGGACTGATGGAGAAGGCGCCCCGCAGGTGCGGCCCCTCGCCCGGCAGGCAGGAGAACTCCGGCGCCTCCGAGAGCGAGAGGTTGACCTTCCCGGAGGAGCCGCGGATCCGGAAGCGCCGGATCGCCTCCACGAGATCCTCCGGCAGCTCCTCCGGGTCGAGCAGGCCGAGGAAGGTGCGTTTCGGATCGACCCCCGACACGACCGTCTTCGCCGTGAGTTCCTCGCCATCGTCCAGAACGACGCCCGTCGCCCGCCCGTTCGCCGTGAGCACCCGCTCCACCGTGGCCCCGGTACGGATCTCCGCCCCGTGGGATCTCGCCGAGGAGGCGATGGACTCGCTGACCATCCCGTTCCCGCCCCGCGCGAATCCCCACGCCCGGAATACGCCGTCGATCTCCCCCATGTAGTGATGGAGAAGGACGTACGCCGTCCCCGGAGACCGGGGGCCGAGGAAGGTCCCGATGATTCCGCTCGCCGACATCGTCGCCTTGAGCGGATCCGACTCGAACCACTCGTCGAGATAGTCGGCCGCGCTCATCGTTCCCAGCTTGAAGAGTGCGTGGAACTGCTGCTCGTCGAGGCCGCGCGCGTGTCGTCCCAGCATGAGCAGCGTCTTCAGATCGCGCAGTCCGGGAGAGAGCGGGTCGGGCGGCACGATGCCGAGGAGGGGTTTCACGGCCCACGCGAGCCGGTACATGAGCGTCGCGAAGTCATCGTACGCCTCGGCGTCCTTCGGGGAATGGCGATAGAGGTCGCGCCGCGTCTGGTCGTGGTCGGCCCAGCGCCCGAGGTAGTCGCCGTTCGGAAGCGGGGTGATCGTGCTCTCCAGCGGGAGGATCTCCAGCCCGTGCCGCGCGAGCCGCAGGTCGCGGATGATCTCGGGCCTCAGCAGGCTCACGACGTAGGAGGCGACGGAGTACTTGAAGCCCGGGAAGATCTCCTCCGTCACCGCGGCTCCGCCCACGAGGTGCCGGCGCTCGAGCACGACCGTGCGCAGTCCCGCCCGGGCGAGGTAGGCGGCGTTGATGAGGCCGTTGTGGCCACCCCCGACGATGATCGCGTCGTACGCGTTCGTCGCACTCACGGCGTGGCCCGTTTCCTCTCGGGATCGAAGAACGGGGTCTTCGCCACCGTGGCCCGGCCCCGCCGCCGACGGTGCTCGACGGTCACCTCGATCTCGAGTTCGGTTCCGACGGCCGCGGATTCCGCTTCGAGGTGCGCCAGTCCCAGGTAGGTCTTGAGGGTCGGCGACCAGCCCCGGCTCGTGGCGTAGCCCACCTGTCGCCCGCCCGCGTACAGCGGCACGCTGTCGCGCAGGGTCGTGCCCGGCAGCTGCGGGGGGAGGCCGACAGCCGCGTAAGCCGCCTCGAGCGACTCCCAGTCGAGGACGATCCCCCGGAAGCGCCAGGCGGGGGGGCGGGCCCGCTCGGCGCGGAGGGCCGCCCGGCCCACGAAGTTCGACGCCTCGAGCGACACGGTCCAGCCGAGGCCGAGTTCGTACGGAGACGATTTCCGGTCTTCGATGATCGCACGGTGGGCCGGGACGAAATCGACATCGACGAGGAGCAGGCCGGCCTCGAGGCGTGCCATGTCCAGGGCGAGCATGCCGGCCGGGGCGAGGCCGAACGGCGCACCCGCCGCCGTGAGGGCGTCCCACAGCGGAATCGCGTCCGCGGCGCCGACCCAGATCTCGTAGCCGAGATCGCCGGTGTAGCCGGTACGCGAGATCTCCGCGGCGATCCCGGCGATCCGCGCCGACATCACCCGGAAATAGGGGAGTCCCGCCACGTCGCCGTCGGTGATCCGCTCGAGCAGCTCGCGCGAACGGGGCCCCTGGAGGGCGAGCGCGGCCACCTGTTCCGTCTCCTCCTCGATCTCCACGTCGAGTCCGCGAGCGTTCTCATGCAGCCACTTCAGCGTCGGTTCGGCGGACGTAAGGCGGAAATCGGACGCGCCGAGCCGGTGCAGGGTGCCGTCGTCCCGCACCTTCCCGGCCGCGTCGCACCAGGGCGTGTAGTACACCTGGCCGATCTCCTGCCGGTCCACGTCCCGCGTCACTATGCGATTGGCGAGCGTCGCCGCCCCCGGACCCGAGAGCCGGTACTTGTGGAGCGGGGAGACATCGATGAGCGCGGCTGCCGACCGAATCGCCTGGTACTCATGCTCGTGCGTCGGCTCGTACGAACTCGCCGAGAGATGCCCGGCCCAGCGTCGCCAGTTGCCGGCCTGGCAGAGCGGGCCGGTTCGTTCGTGAAAGGGCGTTCCCCGGACGGCGGAGGGCGCTGGCACCGTGGTGTTCGGCGGGTGGCGGGTGGCCGACGGCCGGATCGGCCGGCTAGCCGGGGAGCCGCAGGGCGACGAGTTCCGCGGGCACGCCGCGCCCTGCGACGGCGGCGACGATGTACTGCTTTCCGTCGTGCATGTACGTCATCGGGACGCCGGTCTGGTGCGACGGCAGTTCGATTTCGGCCAGGATCTCGCCCGTCTCCTTGTCGTGTGCGCGCAGGAGACCGGTGAGGTCCGGCGACATCGTCCCCCCGCCCGTTCCCGCGAAGAGCAGCGTGCTCGTCGCGAGGAGTCCCGCCCGGCTGGGCCGGCCCGTGCGCGGGACGTCGACGCCTTCGAGCGCCGGATGTTCCTCCACGAACGACGGCGTGTGGTCGTTCGCGACCTGCCACACCTTCCGGCCCGTCTTCATGTCGAGCGCCGTGATCCTTCCCCACGGCGGCTTCAGGATGGGCAGGCCCTGCGGTCCGCCGACGCCGCGGGGACGTCCGGCGATGTAGCGCATGTTCGACGATTCGGGATCGTTCACCAGTCCGATCACGGAGCCGCGCGTCGCGGACCCCACGAAGAGCCGCTGCGTCTCGGGGTCGTACGCCGCTCCCGGCCAGTTCGCCCCGCCAAGGCTGCCGGGCGTGATGAGGGTCCCCTGGTTGCCCCCCTCGACGAGTACGGTCGGCGGCGTGAACAACTCGCCGAGCGTGAGGTTCTTCGCGATCTCGAGCGCCTCCGCCTTCAGTTCCGGCGTGAGGTCGATCAGGTCGTCCTCGGTCGCGCCCTGCATGTCGAACGGCTCGGGGAGCGTCGGAAAGGGCTGCGTCGGCGCGTACCATTCCCCGGGCACGTCCCCGGCGGGCACGGGGCGCTCCTCGATGGGCCACACCGGGTCGCCCGTCACGCGGTCGAAGACGTACGTGAAGGACTGCTTCGTCACCTGGGCCACAGCCTGGATCTCCCGCCCGTCCACCGTGATGTCCATCAGAACGGGCGCCGCCGGCGGATCGAAGTCCCAGATCCCGTGATGCACGGTCTGGAAGTACCACACGACCTCGCCCGTACCCGCGTCCACGCACACGAGGCTCTGCGAGTAGAGATTGTTGCCCGGGCGATGGCCCCCGTAGTAATCGCCCGTCCCCGCCTCCACCGGCAGATAGACGTAGCCCAGGTCGAGGTCCGCCGTGAACGGCGTCCAGACGGCGGCGTTCCCGGTGTAGTCCCAGGACCCGTCCTCCCATGTCTCGTGGCCGGGATCGCCCGGCTGCGGGATGGTATGGAAGGTCCAGAGTTGCTCGCCCGTTCGCGCGTCGAATCCACGCACGTGGCCCGGCGGCATCTCCTTGGTCGGAGGGCGTCCCCCCTGCGGTAGCGCGGCTCCCACGACGATCACGTCTCCGACGACGACCGGGGGCGAACTCGAGCCGATGCGGTCGTTCACCAGGTCCAGTTCCCGCCCGAGCCCCAGCTTGAGGTCCACGATCCCGTCCTCGCCGAAGGCCGGGTCGGGGAGGCCCGTCTTCGCGTCCAGCGAGACCATGTGATAGGCGGGGGTGATGAGAAGCACCCTTTCTTCGACGCCATCCGTCCAATAACCAACGCCGCGCCCGGAGTTGCCGCGCGGCGCGTTCCTGCCGCGTTCGCCCTCGTCGAGCCGATACATCCAGAGCGTCTCCCCCGTCTCCGGGTCGAGCGCCACCGCCGCCCGCCGGAATCCCGCCGTGGCATAGAGGGTCCCGTTCGCGTACAGCGGGGTCACGCGGTAGTAGCCCTCGGGGGTCGGACCGAAGTTGCGCGCCTGCCAGCGCCACGCGATCTCCAGGCCCTCGACGTTCGAGGCGTCGATCTGATCAAGCGGCGCGTAGCGCGTGGACCCGGCGTCTCCGGCCCAGTAGCGCCATTCTCCGTCCGCCGTGCCGGACTGGGCGACCAGCGCGAAAGGTCCGCCGACGAGTCCCGCGCCGAGCGTGATCAGACTGCCCAGCCAGCTGGAACACCTGTTGCGTCCCTTCATCCGTTCCACTCCACGTGACCTGTGCGAAGCTCCAAGCGACCCCCGGGGTTTCCCCGACAACGCGTACAGTCCGATGCGGCGCTCCGACGGGCAACACTTCACCTCGGCCGGTCCCTCGCAATTTCTCGCGAATCCCCGGGACTCGACACTAGATTCGCGTCTTCGGGAGCGCGGGAGATCCATGAAGCTTCGAGGTCTGGCTGTACTGACAGCGATGATCGCGCCCGCCCTGTCGTGCGGTGGGGAGGTGACCGGGCCCCGGGGCAGTCTGTGCGATACGCGGCACGGCGTCGAGGTGTGCGTGGACCGACCCGAGTACCGGTCGAACGAGGCCATCCTCGTCACCACGCGTAATGTGTCCGACCACCCGATCTTCAAGGATGAGTGCGGTACGACCGCGATACCCGCGCCGGATTCCGAGGAGGATTTCAGACCGAGCTACAATCCGGCACGACACTGCGGCCACGTGGACACGCGAGCCGTGGTCGTCGAGCGCATGGTGCGGCTCGAACCCGGAGCATCGACCCGTGAGACCCTGCTGCTGGGTTACTCTCCGCAGGACTTCTTTCGCGTGATCGTGTGGCTTCTGACGCCGGACGGGGCCCTTGCTTTCGACACACCGGCTGCGAGCGGTGTCTTCGTCATCTTCCCGGGAGCCGACAACTGAACCCTTCGTCCCGTAGATTCCGAGGGATCATACCCGTGAACCTCTGGAGACCGAAGATGTCACGCAGGATCGCCATGCCCGTACTGGCCGCCATCCTTGTCCTCTCATGCGGTGAGGACGCGACGGGACCGGCCGTTTCTCTATGCGAGACGCAACACGGTCTCGAAGTCTGCGTGGCACGGGCCGAGTACCAACCTGCCCAGTCGATCGCCGTCACCACCCGGAACGTCTCGAGCAGCCCGGTCTTCAAGGATGCCTGCGGGACCAAACCGGTCGGTGTGACGAACCTCGAGGTGGAGTTCGAAGCGGTCTACAACCCGCGGCTGCACTGCGGCCCCGACGTCACGATTTCGGACATCGTCGAGCGCATGGTCGAACTCGCGCCGGGAGAATCGGTCGAGGAAACCGTGCGGCTTACTTCGTTCGCCTTCCAGGGTTGGTATCGCGTGAACGTCTGGATCCTGGATGCGCAGGGGAACCTGGCGATCGAGACGCCGGCGACCAGCGGGATCTTCCAGGTGTTCCCCTCCGCTGGAGGATAGCCGGCATGCTCCGCGTCGACCCGTCACGCGTTTTTTTGACCGCACTCGCTGCGTCGGGGATCCCGGCGGTCGCCCCTTCGGCGGGCCAGGCACCGGCCGCGCCGCGGGAATACAACGCGCCGCCCGCCGCCTCCCCGCCCGCGATCGACGGGTCGCTGGACGATGCGGCCTGGCGCGCCGCGCCGTGGACCGAACCCTTCGTCGACATTCGCGGCCCCGGCTGGCCCGATCCCTACGTCGGGACGCGCGCGAAGATCGCGTGGGACGAACACTTTCTCTACGTGGGCGCCGAACTCGAGGAGCCGCACCTCTGGGCCACGCTGGCCGACCGCGACGCGATCGTCTACCGGGAACACGACTTCGAGGTCTTTCTCGATCCGGATGGCGACGGTCTCGCCTACTACGAACTCGAGATCAACGCGCTCGGGACCGAGTTCGATCTCTTTCTCGACAAGCCGTACCGCCGGAAGGGGAAGGCGAACGTCGCCTGGGACATCGAGGGTCTGCGCACCGCGGTGCGTCTCGAGGGCACGCTCAACGACCCGACCGACGAGGACGCCGGCTGGTCGGTCGAGATCGCGATCCCGTGGTCGGCGCTGCGTCCGCCCGGCGCGCCCGCGGACGCCGCGGTCGCGACCCCTCGCCCCGGCGAGGTCTGGCGCGTGAACTTCTCCCGCGTACAGTGGCCGCTCGTCGTCGTGGACGGGCAGTACCGGAAGGAGCGGGAACCCGTGGACTGGAGCGACCATCCGGAGGAGAACTGGGTGTGGTCGCCGCAGGGGGAGATCGACATGCACATACCGGAGAGGTGGGGTGTCGTGCGTTTCGTCGCCGGTCGGGACGACTCCCCGTGAGGCGCAGAGAGTTCGTCCGGGCCGCCGGCAGCGCGGCGGCGCTGGGTGCGGCGCTTCCCGCCTGCGCGTTCCCGCCCGATCCGGAGGCGCCCTTCACGCTGTGGACGTGGGTTCACGGGGACCGCGATCGCGACACCGCCGCCTGGCGCGAACGGTTCGCCCGACTGCGGGAGGTCGGCTTCCACGCGGTCCTCGTGGGCGGCGGGGACGTCGATCTGGTCTCGGGAGCCGCCCGCGCGGAGGGACTCGAGTATCACCGCTGGTTCTGGACGATGAACCGCAACGGCGACGCCTGGGTGCAGGAAAACCACCCGGAGTGGTTCACGGTGAGCCGGAACCTGGAGAGTTCGCTCGACCACCCCCCTTACGTCGGATACTACAAGTGGGTCTGCCCGTCGCGCGGACCCGTGCGCGACTACCTGCGCGGACGCATCGCGGACCTCGCCGCCCACCCGGCGGTGGACGGCGTCCATCTCGACTACGTGCGCCACTGCGACGTCATCCTCCCGCGCGCTCTGTGGGAGACCTATGACCTCGTGCAGGATGTCGAGCACCCGGAGTTCGACTTCTGCTACTGCGACGTCTGCCGCGAACAGTTCGCCGCTCTCGATGGGAGGGATCCGCTGGAGATCCCCGACCCGCCCGCCGACGAGGCCTGGCGCCGCTTCCGCTGGGACTCCGTGACCGGGGTCGTGCGGGAACTCGCCGAGGCGGCCCACGAGCACGGGAAACCCATCACCGCCGCCGTCTTCCCGACCCCTTCCATCGCCCGCACGCTGGTCCGCCAGGACTGGGACCGGTGGCCCCTCGACCGGTTCTTCCCGATGCTCTACCAGAGCTTCTATCTGGAGGACATCCCCTGGATCGGGGACGGCGTGCGCGAGGGGGTCGCGGCCCTCGCCGCCACGGACGGCAACGTGCGCGGGGGGGCGGCCACGCCGCTGAACGCCGGACTCTACCTGCCCGCGCTCGATCCCCCCGCGCTCGCGGAGGCCATCGCGACGGCCCGGGAGGCCGGCGCCTCCGGCGTGTCCACGTTCGAGATGGACGGCCTCACCGACGACCACCTCGCGGCCATCCGAGACGCCACCGCCTGATCCCGTTTCCCCCGTGGGCTGACCCGCGGGCTCGGCTGGTATCGCGGCGCCCGACACGGTATCATGAATCATGAATGAGATTCATGAAACTCGCGAAGGCGGACGGGTCGCGGAACCGGTGCAGGTCTATCTGGCGCCAGCCGATCAGGATCGGCTCGGGCGTTTGCGGGACACGCTCGCCACTACCAAGTCGGATGTCCTGAGGCGCGGACTGGAGGCGCTGGAAACGCAACTCTTCGATCCGGACCACCACCCCGCGCTCTCGGTCATCGGCCTCTTCCGCGGAGCCGCGGCCGCCGAAGACCCCCCGCACGTCGACGCCGCGCGCGATCACGACGAGGTCCTCGCCTCCGGTGAGATCGCGTCCTGGTCATCCGGACCGGGGAATGGCCCGCCGAACGAACCCCCGGACGGTGCCTCCGAGTGAGGGCGCTGTTCGTGGATACGAGCGCGTGGTATCCGCTATCCGACCTCTCGCACCCCGATCACGAGCGGGTGGCGGCGGTCCTTCGCACACGCGTGCGTGAAGGTGTCGCGGTCGTGACGACGAACCTCGTGGTCGCCGAGACCCATGCGCTTCTCCTGCGGCGGGGGGGGCGACAGGTCGCGCTCGCCTTCCTCGAGGCGATCCGGCAGCCACCCAACCGGATCGAATACACGACCCCCGAGCGAGAGGCCGCCGCCATCGATCGCTGGCTCAGGCGCTTCGCCGACCAGCGCTTCTCACTTGCCGACGCCGTCAGCTTCACGGTGATGCGCGAACTCGGGATCGACGAAGCCCTGACGCTGGACCGGCACTTTCAAACAGCGGGTTTCGCGACGGTGCCCGGCGCGGCCTGACCCCACCGGACCCTTGTCCCGGGGGAACCGCTCCACCAACATCGATGGACCGCGACGAACCCCGCGAATCGCAGGAGATGTGCCATGTCTCGCCGCACCCTCGGACTCGGAATCCTCGCCGTCCTCGTCTCCACCGTCCCACTCTCCGGCCAGCGCCGCGCGATGACGATCGTGGATCTGATCGACATCCCCGGTCTCGCCGACCCGCGGATATCGCCGGACGGGTCGGAAGTGCTCTACGTGAGGACGGACACCGACTGGGAAGCCAACGCCACGGTTTCCCACATCTGGCGTGTCGCGATGGACGGCTCCGGTACGACGCGCATGACGAACGGCGAGGGCGGTGAATCGAGCCCGCGCTGGTCGCCCGACGGCTCGCGCGTCGCCTTCGTCGCGAACCGGCACGATACGGAGCACAACCAGGTGTTCGTGATGCCGACCCGCGGCGGCGAGGCCGGCGCCGTGAGCGAGCACCCGACGCCCGTGGGTTCGATTTCGTGGTCCGGCGATGGCGCCTGGATCTACTTCATGGCGGTCGACGAGAAGTCGGAGGCCGAAAAGGCGCGCGAAGCGGTCAACGACAACGTGTTTCGCTATGAGGAGGACAAGCTCCCGACCGGACTGTGGCGGGTGCCGAGCGAGGGCGGCGCCGCGGAGCGCGTGACGGAGGCCGGCCTGATGGTCCGAGGGTATTCGACCTCGCGCGACGGCACGCTCCTCCTCGTGCAGTTGGCGCCCACCGCCCTCTACGACGACCTGCTGAACTCGGAACTGTGGGTGATGGGTCCCGATGGGACCGGTGCGCGCCGGATCACCGACAATCACGTGGGGGAAGTCGGCGCGTCCCTTTCTCCGGACAACCGCCACGCGCTCTTCGTCGCGAACACGAACGACGAACTGAGCGACTTCTACTTCAACCAGCGCCTGTTCGTCGTCCCGACCGACGGTGGCGATCCCGTCTCCGTGGTGCCAGGAGGCAGCTTCGACGTCAACGCCGCGGTGTGGTCGCGAGACGGCCGCTCGATCTACTTCCGCGCGAATACCGGCGTTCGCCAGCAGATCTACTCCGTACCCGCCGATGCTTCCGATGCGGGGCGCGCCGAGGCGGTCACGGAGGGAGACCACTCCGTCGGCGCCTGGGACTATCATCCTTCATCCGGCATGCACCTCTACGCCGTCAGCAGTTCGACCAACGCCGGGGACCTGTGGGCGATGGCGGGATCGGGCCCGGCACGCCAGGTCACGCACCTCTTCGACTACCTCGCCGAAGAGTTCCTCCTGCCGCGTATGGAAGCCGTGCAGTACGCCGGCGACGACGGTGTCGAGGTGGAGGGTCTCATCTTCTACCCCATCGACTACCAGGAGGGCGAGCGGTACCCGCTCGTCGTGCAGACGCACGGAGGCCCCCCGTCCTCCGACAAGTTCCGCTTCGCGCGCTCGAGCAACTACGAAACCGTGCTCGCCGCCCGCGGATGGTTCGTCTTCAAGCCCAATTATCGCGGGTCCACCGGATACGGCGACGACTTCCTGCGCAACATGATCGGCAACTACTTCGACCAGGCCCACAAGGACGTGATGGCCGGTGTGGATCATCTCATCGAGCGAGGACTCGTGGACGGCGACCGCATGGCGAAGATGGGCTGGAGCGCCGGCGGCCACATGACGAACAAGATCATCACCTGGACGGACCGCTTCAAAGCGGCGTCCTCGGGCGCGGGGGCCGTGAACTGGATGTCGATGTACGCGCAATCCGACGTCCGCATCTATCGCACGCCGTGGTTCGGGGGCACCCCGTGGTCCGAGGACGCCCCGATCGAACAGTACATGGCCGATTCACCGCTCTTCGAGCTCCACAAGGTCGTGACCCCGACCCTCGTCCTCGTCGGAGAGAACGACGAGCGCGTGCCGATGCCGCAGTCCGTCGAACTGTACCAGGGACTGAAGCACAACGGCGTCCCGACGCACCTCTACGTGGCGCCCGAGCAGGGGCACGGCTGGGTGGAGCTCCAGCAGCGGCTGTTCAAAGCGAACGTCGAACTGGACTGGTACTACCGCTGGGTGCTGGGCGAGGAATACGAGTGGGAAACGTCCCCCGTCCACCCGGACAAGAAAGAGGCCGTCACCACCGCCGGCCGTTGACATGGCCATGTAGTTGTATAGGTTGTTGTACATGATCAAGGTCAACATTGCCGAAGCTCGGGCCGGTCTGTCCCGATATCTGGCCCGGGTGGAGCGCGGGGAGACGGTCACCCTCTGCCGTCGGAACGTGCCGATTGCCGAAATCCGCCCGCTGCGCGCGGCTCCCGAGGAGAAGCGTCCCATCGGGATCGATCGCGGCATGCGCGTGCCGGCGAGCTTCTTCGAGCCGCTCCCGGATGAACTGCTGCGTGCGTTCGGGGGCGCCAGCGACAAGCCGTGAAACTGCTTGTCGATACCTGCACCTTCCTGTGGCTGGCTGCGGCGGACCCTCAACTGACGGCGACCGCCCGGTCGGCCTGCCGCAACCCGGAGAACACGGTCTACCTGAGCGCACTCTCGGCCTGGGAAATCGCGATCAAGCATCGCCTCGGCCGGCTTCCGCTCCCTGACTCTCCGGCCCGCTATGTGGCCAGCCGACGTGAATGGCTGGGGCTGGAGGCGCTTCCCTTCGACGAGGCTTCCGCAGCCCACGATGTGTTGCTGCCGTCGCTCCACACCGACCCGTTCGACCGTGGCCTCGTCTCTCAGGCCATTCTCAACGGCCTCACGATCGTCACTCCTGACGAGGCGATCTCCGCCTACCCGGCGCCGGTTCTCTGGTAGCCGGCTCGCACTAGGCCGCGGCCCTGGGCCACCGCGCTGGACGGACTCCTTCGACGCGGGTAGCGTCCTGCGCGACTGCGGCGTGGATTCGCGGAGGGAGAGCATGAGATGAAGAGTATGTGGAACGATCGCGAGGCGGCGGAGGTCGTCGAGCGGTATGCGGCCGAGGGCGTGGGGGAGGACCTCGCGCTGCGGGTGTACACGACGCGGCTCCTCGGGTCGGAACCGCGACTCGTGCTCCACGGGGGCGGGAACACCTCGGTCAAGTCCAGGACCCGCGACGTGACCGGGGCGGATCTGGACGTGCTGTACGTGAAGGGGAGCGGGTGGGACATGGGGACGATCGAGCCGCCCGGGCTTCCGGCGGTCCAGCTCGATCCGCTCCTCGCGTTGGCCGGGGTCGACGCCCTGTCCGACGAGGACATGGTTAACCTGCAGCGCCGCAACCTGCTCGACAGCACGGCGCCGAACCCGTCGGTCGAGACGCTGCTGCACGCGTGGGTGCCGCGCACGTTCATCGACCACACGCACGCCAACGCGGCGCTCGTGCTGACGGACCAGCCGCACGGGGAGGAGATCTGCCGCGAGGTGTACGGCGACCGCGCTGCGATCGTCCCCTACATCATGCCGGGGTTCGATCTTGCGAAGGCCGCGAAAGCAGCCGCGGACGCCCACCCGGAGGCCGAAGGCCTGGTTCTGCTCAAACACGGGCTCTTCACCTTCGGGGACACGGCGCACGAGGCGTACGAACTCATGATCGAGTGGGTGAGCCTGGCCGAGGCGCGCATCGAAGGCGGCCGCCGGAAGGTCTTCGCCGCCGCGGAACCGCCGTCGGCGCCCGCCTCCGCGGGCGAGATCGCGCCGGCCATCCGCGGCATGCTCGCCAACCGGCGGGGCAGCGAGGCGCAGGAGGGCGGGGCGGGGGATTTCGAGCGCTTCATCCTCGAGCACCGGACAAGCCCGGACATCCAGGCGTACGTCGTCGGCGCCGAAATGACGCGCTACAGCCAGGTCGGCACCGTGACGCCGGATCACGCGATCCGCACGAAGCCGCTCCCCGTCGTGCTGCCCGCGCCGCCCGCCGGCGATCTCGCCGCCTGGACCCGGGAGGCGCGGGCCGCGGTCGAAGCCTACCGAACGGCGTACACGGCCTACTTCGAGCGCCACAACCCGCGCTACGGCGGGACGAAGCGCATGCTCGACCCGAGTCCGCGCGTGGTCCTGGTGCCGGGCGTGGGGCTGTTCGCGAGCGGACGGGACGCCCGGGCCGCGGCCGCGGCGGCCGACCTCGCCGAGACGACCGTCGATGTCATCGCGGACGCGGAGAGCATGGACCGCTTCGAGAGCATCACCGAGGCCGAGCTGTTCGACATCGAATACTGGTCGCTCGAACAGGCGAAACTGGCCGGTGCGAAGGAAAAGGCGCTGGCCCGTCACGTCGTGGTCGTCACGGGCGGCGCGGGCGCGATCGGCCGGGCCACGGCCGCGGCGTTCCGGGACGCCGGCGCCGAGGTGGCGCTCTTCGACCTGCCGGGCTCCTCGCTCGACGCCGCCGCCGAGGCCGGAGCGGGGCTCGCCGTCCCCTGCGACGTGACGGACGACGCCTCCGTGGACCGCGCGTTCGCCACCGTCGCCGCCCGCTTCGGCGGTGTCGACATCCTCGTCTCGAACGCCGGGGCAGCCTGGCGCGGTCCCATGGCCGACGTGACGGACGAGGTGCTGCGGGAGAGCTTCGAACTGAACTTCTTCGCCCACCAGCGCGTCACGCGCGCGGCCCTGCGCATGATGCGCGCGCAGGGGACGGGCGGCTGCCTCCTCTTCAACGTCTCGAAGCAGGCGGTCAACCCGGGTCCCGACTTCGGCCCGTACGGATTGCCGAAGGCGGCGACCCTCGGACTCGTCCGCCAGTACGCCATCGAACACGGATGGGAGGGCATCCGGTCGAACGGGGTCAACGCCGACCGTATCCGGAGCGGCGTCCTCACCGAGGAGATGATCGCGGCCCGCTCCGAGGCGCGCGGCGTGACCGAGGACGCCTACATGCGCGGCAACCTCCTCGGCCGCGAGGTCCGAGCCGGGGATGTCGCCCGGGCCTTCGTTTCCCTGGCACTCGCCCGCGCGACGACCGGCGCGATCCTCACCGTGGATGGCGGCAACGTCGCCGCCGCCCTCCGCTGACGCGGAAGCGGGCAAACCGCCGCCGCGTGATCCGGCTTCCGATCAGCGTGTGATTCGACACATAATCGCCGTGTGCTTTGGCACGTTTTTTGGCGAGTGATTCGGCATCCGGCGTGGGACGTTATGTCAGTTCCAGGTCTTCTCCAGCATCCGGTTCCACGGGACGACGTCCGCGCCGCCGCGCCGGTGAAGAAGGTCGCCCCCGTAGATGAGCCGGCGGTCGATGGCCAGCCCCGCCCTCTCCAGCGACTCCCCGAGGGTGCGCATGCCGGAGAAGAAGCGCGGGGCGACCGTGCCGCCGGACTTCGCCTCGGCCAGGATGAGCCGCGTTCCCTGATCGACGACGAGATCGACTTCGGTACCCGCCGCGCGAAAATGCCGCAGGCGGGGCTCTTCGGCGCAGTGTGTGATCGCCTTGAAGACCTCCGCCGCCACCCAGCTCTCGAAGATCTGTCCTCGTAACGGGTGATGACGGAGTTCCTCCGGCGACCGGATGCCGAGCAGGTGGCAGACGAGTCCTGAATCCAGAAAGTGAAGCTTGGGCGCCTTGATCTGGCGCTTCCGCACGTTGCGGCGGTACGCGGGGGCGCGAAAAACGAGGAAGCTGGCTTCCAGGACCGACAGCCAGGCCCTGACCGTGTTGTGTCGGATCCCGGCATCGGCCGCCAGCGCAGACAGGTTCACCTCCGTTGCCGTCCGTCCCGCCGCCAGCCTCAGCAAGGCGGAGAAGGCATCGAGGTCCGTGACATTCCTGAGAGATCGTACATCGCGCTCTACGTAGGTCGTCGCGTAGTCGCGCAGCCAGGTGTCCGCCGGGATGCCACGGTCGTGGATCCGCGGATACGCTCCCGTCCACAGCGTCTCCAGCAGACTCGGAGGCGGCCCGCCGAAGCGCCCGAGCTCGTCGAACCCGGGAGGGAGCAAGTGAAGGACGCCGACCCGCCCGGCGAGCGACTGGCTCACCGCATCGGTCAGTCCGAAGTGCTGCGATCCCGTCAGCACGAACCGGCCGGGCGTGGGATCCTCGTCCACTTCTCCCTGCAAGTAGGACGTGAGGTCCGGCGCACGCTGTACTTCATCGATCACCGCGCCGCGTCGATACTCCCCCAGGAAGCCGCGAGGATCCTCTCGGGCGTACGTGCGCAAGTCGAGCCCTTCGAGCGACACGTAAGGCCGGTCCGGAAGCACGGTGCGGCACAGGGTGGTCTTGCCGGACTGCCTCGGGCCGGTGACCATGACCACCGGATAGTGGCGCAGCCGCCGCCGCAAAGGCTCGGCGAGATTTCGATCGATGATGGGCACGGTCCGGCGCTTCCGGCGCTGTCGTGAACGAGGACTCGGGAGCGATATGATCCGTTTTCAATCTGACCGTTTCGTATGCAGATTGTCAATCCGAATGACAATCGGCGACATGGGTCGAATTACCTTGCTGTCGATGCTCATCGTTCTCGCCGCGTGTGCGCCGCAGTCGGCGGCGCCCGGATGGCCGGGTGAAGCGTGGCCCGTGTCCACGGCGGAGGCCGAGGGCGTCGATCCGGCCGCGCTCGACTCGCTCATCGCGGACATCGATGCCGGGCGGTACGGCCTCATCGACCAGTTCCTCCTCATCCGGCACGGGCGAGTGATCGCGGACCGCCGCTGGGACCACGGCGCGCGGTACGCCGAACTCCTCACCGCGCAGGAGGACACGGCCGACCATCAGTACAACTACGATCATCCGTCGTGGCACCCTTACTACCGGGACACCGACCTGCACTCGCTCCAGTCCGTGACCAAGAGCGTGACCTCGGCCGCGTTCGGCATCGCGGTGGACGAGGGTCGCATCCCGGACGTCGAGGCGCCGGCGTGGCCGTACTTCGAGGCGTACGGCGTCGACCTCGCGGATCCGCGCCGCGCCGCGACCTCGCTGGAGGACTTCCTCACAATGCGGAGCGGGATCGACTGGGCGGTGCCCGGCCAGACGTATGACGACGGTACCCACCCCACGGTCGTACTGGAGGCGAGCGATGCGTGGATCGACTACGTCGTCGCGCAACCCGTCGGGACGGATCCCGGCACCCGCTTCGACTACAACGACGGCGTGAGCGTCCTGCTCGGAAAGATCGTGCGTGAGGCCACCGGCCAGCGGCTGGATGAGTGGGCGGAGGAACGCCTGTTCCGCCCCATCGGGATCGACGAGTACTACTGGAAGATCACCCCCGACGGCGAAGTCGACAGCGAGGGCGGCCTCTACCTCTCCACGCACGACCTCGCCCGCATCGGATACCTCATGCTCCGGGGCGGCGAATGGGACGGCCGGCAGGTCGTCTCCCGGGAATGGGTCGAGGCGTCGACCTCACCCGTCGTCCCCGACGTCGCCCCCGACAACGACCGGCCCGACACGGGTTACGCCTACCAGTGGTGGGTGCCGATGCACGAGAACGGCGAGACGCGGGTGTTCGCCGGGAACGGGTACGGGGGCCAGTTCCTCCACGTCGTGCCCGAATACGACCTCATCTCCGTATTCAACGGCTGGACGCTCCACGAACAACCCGAACTCTTCAGCTGGACCGCCCTCCAGGACCGCATCCTCCCCGCCGTGAGCCAACCCCGCCAGGATCCCCCGTAAGGGATTTTCTCTCTGACTCAGGCGGGTTCGAGGCGGGCGGCGTGACGCTCGATCTCGGCAGCCAGCTTCCCCATCCCGGCGAGGACGGCGGGCTCGTCGATCGTCTCGAGGGTCCGGTCGCGCAGGACCCAGCGGCCATCGATCATGACCGAGCGGACGTCGTCGCGGCCCACCGTGTAGACGAGGTGTCCGTAGACATCGTACATCGGCGTCAGGTGCGGGCGGTCGAGGTCGATGAGGATGAGATCGGCGCGGTAGCCTTCCGCGAGCCGTCCCACGCGATCTCCCAGTCCCAGGGCCTCGGCCCCCACCGTCGTCGCCATGCGGACGATGTCGCGGGCGGGCGTGATGACCGGATCCATATGAACCCCCCGCTGCAGCAGCCCCGCGAAACGCATGGCGGTCCACATGTCGAGGTCGTTCGAACTCACGGGTCCGTCCGTGCCGAGGGCCACGGGAATCCCCTCCTCCATCAGGCGCGCGATCGGCGCGATCCCGGACCCGAGCTTTAGGTTCGAGAGCGGATTGTGGAGGACCGCCGCCCCGGTGCGCCGGAGACGCGCGAAATCGTCATCCGCCAGGTGGACGCAGTGCGCGAGGACCGTGTGCCCGTCGAGGATCCCGAGTTCATCGAGGTGGGCGACCGGTGTATGCCCGAAACGTTCGATCGTCTGCCGTACTTCGGTCGCCGTCTCCGAGCAGTGCGTGTGGAAGAGAGCTCCCGCGCGGTCCGCGAGATCGCGCGCCGCCCGGAAACCGTCCGGCGACACCGTGAGCGCATTGTGCGGCTGCACGCACGGAGTGATCAGCGGTTCCTCCGCGTAGCGTTCCAGCCAGCGCTCGCCTACGGCAACCCTGTCCTGCACCGAGACGCCATCGGGCCCGTCGAAATCGAAGAAGATCGGTCCGGTGAGGAGCCGGAAGCCCGCGCCGAGCGCCGCGTCGGTCGCGGCCTCCGGGAACCAGAACATGTCGAGCGCGCACGTCGTGCCGCTCCGGATCATCTCCGCCAGCGAGAGCCGCGCCCCGAGTTCGACGCTCTCGCGGCTGACGAACGCGCGCTCGGAGACCCACAACCGCTCCAGCCACGCCTCGAGCGGCAACTCCTCCACCAGACTCCGGAAAAGGGAATCGCCCAGGTGCGTGTGTGCATTCACGAGTCCGGGCATGACCAGCATCCCGGCGGCGTCGATCGTCTCCGCGGCCTCCAAGCCCTCGAGTTCGGCGGCGTTCCCCACCGCGACGATCTCCCCGTCCCTGATTGCGATGGCGCCCGGGTCGAGTACCCGCTCGCCGGCATCCATGGTGACGGCCAGGGGGCCGAGGATGAGCGTGTCCACAGGTTGCATGTGACAGTCCGGGAGGTTGACGGTTCAGCGGCCGGCAGGGCCCAATCTTCCTCCCTTCCGGCCCGGCCGCTAGTTTCTCGGCGCGGTTACCGAGGCCCCGTCCATGCGCAGCGGCGACTCGGTGCCGCCCCGGCCCCGTAGCTCAGGTGGATAGAGCGCGGGATTCCTAATCCCGAGGCCGCTGGTTCGAGTCCAGCCGGGGTCATGACCGCACGTCGCGCTCAGTTTCCGACCACGTTGACCCGCGCGTACCAGATCCGTCCCGCCACGCCGTAGGGTGACTCGGCGGGGTACTCCATCATCCAGAGCTGCGCGACGGCGTCGTCCGGGAGCCGGTTCGGCAGACGGTCGAGCAGGTTGTTCGCTCCGACAGCCACCTGGATGCGGCCGCCCACCCGGAAGCTGACCTCCAGGTCGGCGATGGTCGCCGCGTCGATCGTGACGTTCTCCTCGAAGACGAACGGAGTCGTGACGGAACCGATGCGGTTCAACCCGAGCCTCGCACCGAGACCCCGAGCGAGACGAATGTCGGCGCTGACGCCGATGCGCTGTCCCGGCTGGGAGTCCTCGATGAGGGTCTGCTGGGTGTCCCCGATGAAGTTCTCGTTGCGGTTGGCGGTGATCTCCGTGCTGTTCCGGTGCAGGCTGGCCGACAGGTCCGCGGCCCCCCAGTCCATGCCGCGGAAGCGCCAGGTCGCCGCCACGTCGAACCCCTGCGTGCGCGTGTCGATCGCGTTGGTCCAGAACGCCACGGCGTCCACCGGCCGACCCTGGAACTGCGCGCCGGGCCGAAGTCCATGGCTCGGGTTGAGGCTCTGGGTCAGGGCGATCGCGTCGCTGACCGCGACGCGGTAGTAGTCGGCGGTCACGAGCAGGCCGGCGTCGTTGGAATAGACGAGTCCGCCCGTGAAGCTGAGCGATGTCTCGTGGTTCAGCGAACAGGCCCCGAAGTCGGAGCACGCGATCTCATCGCCCTCGGGCAGGAATCCGGCGCTCACCAGACCCTCGCTGCCGCCCACGAAACCGATCGTGTTGAACCCCCGCTGCGGGAGCCGCGGCGCCCGGAAACCCGTGGAGACCGCGGCGCGGAGCGCGGCGCCCGTCTCGCCCATCTCAATGCGGCCGGCCAGCTTGCCGGTCAGCGAACTTCCGGCGTCGGTATAGTGCTCATAACGAAGGGCGCCCCCCAGCGTGCGCCCGCTCGGCGAGCGCAACTCCATGTCCGCATATGCTCCGACGCTGCTGCGATCCTGTTCGCTCAGCCGCGCCGAGGCCGGGCTGTAGCCGGGATAGCCCTGTATCCCGCAGCTCGCATAGACCGTCCCGTCGTTCTGGTGATGGGCCGCCGGAAAGCTGCCGGGCGTGTCGCTCGGCCCGCACGCCCACGAGGCCCGGTCGCCGGCTTCCATCCAGTACGAATCCCTGCGGAAGGCTCCGCCGACGGCCAGGAACGCCGGCGTCGAGCCCACCTCGATCTCCCGCGTCGCGTCGGCATTCACCGTCCACTGCCGCACGTTGAGCCCGCCGCTGAACGTGTTCCTGGGTCCGGCATTGGCGGAGATGGAGGCTCCGTCGGCCCCGGGGTTCCTCGCCAGGAACTCCGCCGCGTAGGACGGATTGATCGAATTCGCGGCGCCGAAGGCGAACCGGCCGTGTCCGAACCCGAGGCTGAGGTCTCCCGACCAGGCGCCCATATCGCCGCGGAGGCCGGCCACGGCGGACTTGTCCATGAGGTCCGACTCCTCGATGGGGAAGAAGCCGTCCGGATAGACGTAGCTGACCGAGCGAGGCACCCAGTCCGCCTTGCGGTACAGGCCGTCCGAGACCGCTTCACGCCCGGAGTATCCCCCGAATGCATAGAATTCAGCCGATTCGCCGATGGGGACCGCGGCGTTGGCCATGAAGGCCGCGCCCCGGTAGTCGGGTTCCCCGTTTCGCTGCAACTGGATGACCTTCCCGCCATCCGCACACGGGCCGTAGGACGGGTCGGGACCGAAGCAGGTGGGAGCCTCGCCGGCCCGGTTCGTGACCTCCTGCCGCGCGACCTCCATCGTGATGTTGAAGAAGCCGTCTCCGAGCGGAACCCCGGCGTTGGCCGAAGTGAACAGCCTCATCCCGTCGCCGCGCGAGGTTCGGCCGAGGAGGGTGGACGCGCTGACGCCGCTGGCATCGTCCTTGAACACGATGTTGATCACGCCGGCGATGGCATCGGAGCCGTACTGGGACGCCGCACCCTCGCGCAGGACTTCGATCCGCTTGATGGCGTGGACCGGAATGGCACGCAGATCCGTACCCGTCGTCCCCTGCCCGGCCGCCGCGAGCAGCTTCGCGAAGGCGACGCTGTGGCGCCGCTTGCCGTTGACCAAAACGAGCACCTGATCGCCGTTCATGCCGCGCAGCGTCGCGACGTGGAGGGCCGCGCCGTCGCCGGCGGAAAACCGCGTGGAATTGAAGGACGGCGCGATGCTGCCCAGCACCTCTGCCAGGTCGACTTCGCCGAGCCGCGCGATTTCCTCCGCGGTGTAGATGTCCACGGGGACGGAAAGCGCCGCGGGATCCGCGACACCCGCCCGCGACCCCACCACGACCTCGAGCTCCTGGACCACGACGACGGTGTCCGGCGGTTCCTGAGCCGCTGTCGAACCGGTCGAAGCCAGCGTTGCAAGGACCACCGGGGCGAAGAATGCCGAAGCTCTCATAATCTTTCGTCCTTCGTCGGAGCGCCTTTCCCGGGCGGGCATACGGGCCCGGTGCCTCGGCGCTCTCGACAGCTCGTGGATTTCCGGGAAACCTCCTCTGGTATCATTATGCGTCAAACGATCCGCGGGTTACACCCTCCGGGAGGCACCATGGCTCGCACCCGACTCCGTCCATCGTTCATCCTTGCGGGAATCGCGGTTCTCGCCCTCGTCTACCTTCTCGTGCAGGTGGCGCCGGATCCGGTGGATTCGTCCGCGACCGCGGGTCCGGACTCGCACGCCGACCTCGTGAGGCTGTTCGACGAATGGCGGGCATTCGAGCGCCCCGGGTTCGTGGATGGCGTGCCGGACTACTCGGCGGCGGCGATGGCGCGGCAGCAGCAGGAACTCCCGCAGTGGCAGGTGAGGCTGGGTAGCGGCGCCCCGGAGGACTGGTCCGTGGCGGAACGGATCGACTGGCACCTGGTCCGCGCCGAGATGAACGGACTCGACTTCGATCACCGCGTGCGCCGCCCCTGGGCCCGGGACCCCGGCTTCTACGTGATGATCTTCGCGGCGGAGAGCGACGTGCCGGCCCACGAGGGGCCGGTCATCCACGGCTGGATCGACCTCTGGACGTACGACTACCCGCTTTCGGAGGCGGATGCCGCCGAACTCGCGGGTCGCATCGGCGCGATCCCGGCGCTCCTGGAACAGGCTCGCGACAACCTCGCGGACTCGAACGCACGGGACCTCTGGCTGGGCGGCGTCCGCGCCTTTCGGGGCCAGGTGCGGGATCTCGATAACCTTGCGGCGCGGGTGGCCGGGACGAGCGCCGCGCTCGACCAGTCCATCGCCGATGCGCGCGCCGCCTCGGAAGCGTTCATCGCGTGGGTGGAAGACGAGGCGCCCTCCCGCACCGGACCCTCCGGCGTGGGGCGGGAGAACTACACGTGGTACATGCAGAACGTGCACCTCGTCCCGTATTCGTGGGAGGAACAGGTCACGATCATGCGGCGCGAACTCGCCCGCGCCCACACTTCGATGCGGCTGGAGGAGAACCGCAACCGGGGTCTGCCGGAACTCGAGCGCATCGCTTCGGCCGAGGAATACGACCGGAGGCTGAACGAGTCCGTCGACCGCTACATGCGCTTCCTCGACGAGGAGGAGGTGGAGACGACGGAAGAGTGGATGGACCCGGCTCTCCGCGCCGTGAACGGGAGCTTCACGCCCGCCGAACCCGGCGAGATCCGGAACTTCTTCTCCGAGGTGAACTACCGCGATCCGGACTCCTTCCGGCCGCACATGCACCACTGGATCGAACTCGCGCGCATGCGGGTCGACCCTCACGCCAGCCCCATCCGGGCCACGCCGTCCCTCTACAACATCTTCGACGCCCGTTCGGAGGGACTCGCGACGGGCGTGGAGGAGATGTTCATGCACCTCGGGCTGCTCGAAGGCTCGCCCCGCTCCCGCGAACTCACGTGGATCATGCTGGCGCAACGGGCCGCGCGGGCCCTGAGCGGCCTTTACCTGCACGGCGGCGTGTTCGACATGGAGGAGGCGGTGGCCCACGCGATGAAGTGGACGCCGCGGGGGTGGCTGCCGGATGGCGCCCTCGTGCGCGGCGAGCAGAGCCTCTACCTGCGGCAGCCGGGGTACGGGACGAGCTACGTGACCGGGAAGATCCAGATCGAGGAACTGCTCGCGGAGTACGCCATCCAGCAAGGCGGGGACTTCAGCGTGAAGCGGTTCTTCGATGCCTTCTACGACGCCGGGGTCATCCCCATCGTCCTCACCCGCTGGGAGATGACGGGCGAGAAGGACGCCATCCTGGGGGCGAACTGACGCGGCCGAGCGCACAGGACGCCACTGTGAGGGCGACCCGATGAGTGCGACCTGGATGCAGACGGCGCGGCGCCTCCTCCCGCGTCTCGCCGGACTCCTGCGGGAAATCCGGCCGACGTTCCATCTCGGTTCGGTGAAGGATCTGAATGCCGGAAGCCTGCGCGATCTGGGCGTCGAGGCCGTCCTGTGGGATGTGGATGGGACGCTGATGGCGCACCACGCGGGGGGGGTGGATCCGGCGCTCGCAGCCGGGTTCGAGGATCTGCTCAGGGCTCCGGGGCTGCGACACGCGATCGTCTCCAACTGCCAGGAGGCACGCTTCGCCGAACTGGGGGAGATCTTCCCGGCGATCCCGGTCGTGCTCGGGTACGAGACCGGGGCAGGGGCGGCGTTCCGGGTCCGCCGCGGACCGCGCGAGTCGTGGCGCGGCCCCGGCGCGGCGGCGGCTTCGTCCGATGGCGGCCGGCCTCCGGGAGAGTTGCGGCCGATCCGCAAGCCGAGCCGCGGGCTCGTGCAGGCCGCGCTCGATGAACTGAACGTCACGGAGCGTCCGGCGGCGGCGCTGATGGTGGGCGATCAGTACTTCACGGACATCGCGTCGGCGAACCTGGCGGGCGTCCGGTCGGTGAAGGTGCCCACGCTGCACCGGGCCAGCTTCCCGGCCCCGGTCCGCTGGTCGCAGCGGCTCGAGACCGTACTCTACCGGCTGAAGTACGGCCGTCCGCGGCCGGGCAGCGCTTGACGGATCCGGCCCTCGCCGCGATCGAGCGGGAGGTCACCGCCTGCCGGTTGTGTCCGCGCCTCGTCGAGTGGCGCGAACAGGTGGCGCGGGAACGCCGGGCCGCCTTCCGCGACGACACCTACTGGGGTCGTCCGGTGCCGGGCTTCGGCGATCCGGCCGCGCGCCTCCTCATCGTCGGGCTCGCCCCGGCCGCGCACGGCGCCAACCGGACCGGGCGCATGTTCACCGGCGACCGGTCGGGCGACTGGCTCTACCGCGCCCTGCACCGCGCAGGGTTCGCCTCGCAGCCCGACTCGACCGGCCGCGACGACGGGCTGGTGCTCCGGAACGCCTGGGTGACGGCTGCCGTGCGCTGCGCCCCTCCCGGAAACAAGCCGACCGCCGGGGAGCGCGAACGGTGCCGGGGCTACCTCGAGCGCGAACTGGACTTCTTCGCCGACGCCCCCACCATCGTCGCGCTGGGCGGGTTCTCGTTCTCGGCGCTGCTCAGGATCTTCCGCGAACGCGGGGAAGCGGTCCGGCGGCCCGCACCCCGATTCGGCCACGGGGTGGAGGTCGAGATCGGGCGCCGCCTGCTGATCGGCTCCTACCACCCGAGCCAGCAGAACACCTTCACGGGCACGCTCACCGAGCCCATGTTCGACGCCATCTGGGCGCGCGCCGCCAACCTGGTCAGACGCTGAGCCGCCCCATTAGGGGGTCGCCCTACGCTGCTTCGATGTCGGTGCGCCCGAAGTCCCGGCCCTTGAAGAGCAGGGGCTCGCCCGCCGTTCGCGCCAGGGCGTAGACAAAGCAATCTCCCAGGTTCAACGCGGCGGGATGGTTCCCCTTTCCGTAACACCTCCACGCGTCGCGAGCCGCGTCGGCGTGCTCCCGGGTGACGGGAACCACCTCGATCCGTACTCGCTGCAGCAGATCATCGAGGTCCTGTCCGGCGCCGAAGCCGCCCCTGGCCTCGGCGACCATGGCCGCCTCGACCAATGTGACCGCGGAGATGCGAGGCGTGGGGGCCAGCGCGATCGCGCGCTCGAACCGTTGCGCGTCTTCTTCACGAAACAGAATCGACAGGATGGCGGAGGTGTCGATGATCACTTCGGGAGGCCGTGCTCGTCATAGAGGAAATCGCCGTGCTCGACCGCGGAGGGGCCGGGCTTGAGCCTTGCGGCGCAGCGCTCGCCGATGGCGCGGAGGTCGCGCATGAGCGCCTCGGCGTCTCGCTGTCGCCTCTCGCGTTCCAGGCGTTCCCGCAGGGCCACGGTGATCGCTCCCGTCTTCGTTTCTCCGGTCAGCCGGGCCAGTTCGTCGGCCAGCCGGCACGTCTCCTCGTTCTTGATGTTCAGGCTCATCATCCGCCTCTCAACGCCGCCTCGACGCCTCTCTCAACGTCTCTCTCAAGATACCTCTCAAGACCGATGGTAGAAACAGTCGCAACGATTCTACCCTGCCCTCGCGCCGAGGTTCGGCACAACCGGAACCGCGCTCGGCCCTTGCCCCGGGTGGCGGCGGGCGGCGCATGTTGAAGCATCGCGCACCCAGAGGAGGAGACACACAAATGAGGAGCATCACCCGCCGGCTCGTACCGGCTCCCGCCCCGATCCTCGGCACAGCGCTGATCCTCGGCACAGCCATGGCCTCGCCCGCGGGCGCGACCGCCCAGGAGAAGCCGACGCTCGCACCGGACGACTACGACAAGTGGGAGCGTCTGGGGCAAGCCACGCTCTCGCCCGATGGGCTCTGGCTCGCCGTCGTGGTCCGGCGTGTGGACGAGAGTTCGGAGCTTCGCATCCACCGGACCGACTCCGACTCGGTCGTCGTGGTGGCCGAGGGTTCGCGTCCCGAGTTCGGAGGCGATGGCGGCTGGCTCGCCTTCACCGTGGGCGTGTCCCCCGACGAGCGCGACGCCATGCGCGAGCGCGGCGATCCGGTCCGCAACGACGTTGGACTCTTCAACCTGGAGACCGGGGTACGCGAGGACATCGACGAGATCCAATCGTTTTCGTTCTCCGATGATGGCGACTATCTGGCCCTTCGCCGCTACGCTCCGGCCGAAGCGGAGACCGCCGGTGTGGACCTGCTGGTTCGGGATCTCGCCGGGGGCGGGACGATGAGTTTCGGCAACGTGTCCGGTCTCGCGTGGCAGGGCGGGGGGAACCTGCTCGCCATGACGCTCGACGCGGCGGACCGGGTCGGAAACGGGGTTCGCCTGTACGACCCCGGGACGGGCCGCATCCGGTCGCTCGACGCGGACGAAGCGACCTACCGGGAACTGACCTGGCGTGAGGACGCCCCGGACCTCGCCGTCCTCAAGACCTTCGATGACGAGGCGTACGAGGACACGGCGCACGTGGCGCTGGCCTGGCGCGGTCTGGACTCCGGGACGCCGGCGGCGTTCACGCTCGATCCGCGGGTGCCCTCCGAGCTTCCCGCGGGCACGCGGATCGTCGAGCATCGCACCCCCGTTTGGTCGGATGACGGGGCCACCCTCTTCCTCGGCACCCAGGAGCGGATCCCGTCCGACATCCCGTCGGATGAAGCGGGGGAGGACGGCGCCGCGGCGGATGGGGACAGCCCCGGGGATGGCGACGGCGAGGGCGCGGACGGCGGCGATGGAGAGGACGCGGACGACGACGCGGACGCTGCACCGGAGGACGAGGAGCGCGCCGGGGTAGAGGTCTGGCATTCTCTCGACGTGGACCCGGTGCCCCAGCAGCGCGTACGCGAGCAGCAGTTGCGACGGGAGCACGACCTCGGGGCCTGGAACCTCGAGGCGGACGAATTCCTCTTCCTGGGTGGCGACCACGCCGACAGGGCCGAGATCGCGGAGGGCGGACGGCATGTGCTGGCCCGCGACGAGACGCCCTACGACGTCGACGCGATGTTCCGCCAGCAGTTCCACGACCTCTACGCCGTCGACACGCGGACCGGGAGCCGGGCCGTCGTCCGGGAGCGGGTCACGCTCGACATGGGGGGCAGCCCCGGCGGCCGCTACGCGGTCTGGTTCGAGGGCGACGACTACTGGACGCACGATTTGAGCACGGGCGAGACCCGCAACGTGACGGCCGGGCTCGGCGGGACGTTCGTCGACCTCGACCGGACGCCCACGCGCGAGCAGATGTCGGGCTTCGGGATCGCCGGCTGGCTGGAGGACGACGCGGCCATGCTCGTGAACGACCGCTTCGACGTGTGGGAGGTGAACCCGGACGGGTCCGGCGGGCGGCGTCTCACGGCCGGTGCCGAGGACTCGAACCGGCATCGCATCGCGCGGCTCGACCCCGAGGCCGATGCCTTCGATCCCCACGAGCCGCTCTACTATTCCACGTACAGCGAGTGGACGAAGGAGGCCGGGTTCTCGCGCGCCCGCCGCGGCGACACGCCGGAGCCGCTCATTTGGGAAGGCGCCCGCTTCGGAGGCCTGCTCAAGGCGGAGGACGCCGACGTGTACGCCTTCCGCCGGGAGCGGTTCGAGGATTCGCCCGACTATTTCGTCGCCGGGCCCGATCTCGACGACGCGCGGCAGGTCACGGCCACGAATCCCTTTCAGGACGACTACGCGTGGGGCCGGACCCAACTCGTCGAATACGAGAACGAATGGGGACGCCGTCTGCAGGGCGCGCTCATCTATCCGGCCGACTACGAACCGGGCCGCGAATACCCGATGATCGTGAACCACTACGAGCTGCTGTCGCAGACGCTCCACCAGTACCAGGTGCCCGATCCCACGCAGTACTACAACGTCCAGATCTGGAGCCAGGAGGGGTACTTCGTGTTCAGGCCGGATGTCGTGTACCGCGACCGGCGGCCGGGACAGTCCAACGTCGAGACGCTGCGTCCGGCCGTGGCGGCCGCGGTCGCGACCGGGATGATCGACCCCGAGCGCGTGGGCCTCATCGGCCACTCCTGGGGCGGGTATCAGACAACGTTCTTCGTCACCCAGGACGACCTGTTCGCGGCCGCGGTGGCCGGCGCGCCGCTCACGAACCTGATGAGCATGTACCTCTCCTTCTACTGGAACTCGGGAGGGACGGACGCCCGCATCTTCGAGATCAGCCAGGGGCGGATGCAGGTCCCGTGGTGGGAGGACTGGGATTCGTACTTCAACAACTCGCCGATTCATCACATCGAGAATCTGAACACGCCGCTCCTCATCGAGTTCGGAACCGAGGACGGCGCCGTCGAGTTCAACCAGGGAGTCGAGTTCTACAACGCCGCCCGCCGCGCCGGGAAACAACTCGTGATGCTCGTCTACGAGGGCGAGAACCACGGCCTCGCGGAAGAGCCGAACCAGCGCGACTATCAGCGCCGCATCCTGGAGTGGTTCGGGCACTATCTGAAGGGCGAGCCGGCGCCGGCCTGGATCACGACCGGCGTCCCGTTCCTGGAACAGAAGGACGGGCCCCGCAAGAAGAAAGTGAGCTGAACATGACGATTCGCGCGCTGCTCTCGCTGGGAGCGCTGCAACTCGGGATCGCGGCCGCACCCCCTCCCGCGGAGGCCCAGTCCCCCGAGAGGATCGCGGCCGGGTTCACATGGCGTCTGATCGGGCCCGCCGTCTCCGGGGGGCGCATCAACGATCTCGAAGTCGTGCCCGGCACCCAGTCGCACATTTATGTGGGCGCGGCTTCGGGCGGCGTCTGGAAGAGCGTGAATCACGGGACGACCTGGGAATCGATCTTCGACGACGCGGCGAACCTCTCGATCGGGGACATCGCGCTCGCCCCGTCCGATCCACTGGAAATGTGGGTCGGGACGGGGGAACCGAACAACCGCAACAGCACGCCGTGGGGCGAGGGCGTGTATCACTCCTCGGACGGCGGCAAGACGTGGCGGCTCACGGGACTGGAGGAGACGCGCCACATCGGGCGCATCGCCGTCCACCCCACGAACCCCGACGTCGTGTGGGTGGCGGCGCTGGGGCACCTGTTCGGCCCCAACCCCGAGCGCGGCGTCTACCGGACGACGGACCGCGGCGAGACGTGGACGAAGGTCCTCCACATCGACGATGACACCGGCTTCGTCGACCTCGCCGTCAACCCGGCGGACCCTTCGATGCTCTACGCGGCGGCGTACCAGCGGCGGCGGCGCGCGTGGGGGTTCGCGGGCGGCGGGCCGGGAAGCGGCATCTACAGGTCGACGGACGGCGGCGACTCGTGGCACGAGGTGACCGAGGGCTTGCCGGCGGGTGACAAGGGACGGATCGGACTCGCCGTCTCCGGGCGCGATCCGGCCCTGGTCATGGCCGTGGTGGAGGCCGAGGAGGGCGGGATCTTCAAGTCCCGCGACCACGGAGAGACGTGGACGCGCGTGAACGAACTGAACCAGCGTCCGATGTACTACAGCCAGCTCCGGATCGACCCCAACGACGAAGAGCGGGTGTGGCTCGTGGCGGGGAGCCTGCACCGGTCGGAGGACGGCGGCGACAGCTTCGAGGCGCTGCCCATGGAGATCGAGTACAACACCGGCGTCCACGTGGATCACCACGACCTGTGGATCGATCCCGAGGACTCGCGTCACATGATCCTCGGGAACGACGGGGGGCTCTATTCGACGTGGGACGACGGCGACAACTGGACGTTCATCGGGAATATCCCCATCGCCCAGTTCTACGACATCGATCTCGACCTGGCGGATCCATACCACGTCTACGGCGGACTGCAGGACAACAACTCGTACCGGGGGCCCAGCCGCACGCGGCGCTATCACGGGATCCTGAACCGCGACTGGCAGGTCCTCGATTATGGCGACGGGATGTACGCCGAGACGGACTGGGGAGACCCGGGGACGGTCTACGTCACGTCGCAGAACGCCGGGATCGTGCGCGTGAACCTCGCCACCGGCGACCGGAAGGCGCTCAAGCCCTTCCCGCCGGACACGACGGTCTCGTATCGCTTCGACTGGAAGTCGCCGATCCTGGTGTCCCCGCACGATGCGAACCGCGTCTACCTGGGTGGGAACCGGCTCTTCATCTCGGACGACCGCGGGGAGAGTTGGACCGCGACCGAAGACCTCACGCGGCAGATTCACCAGGACAGCCTCGCGTTGATGGGCGTCCGTCCGGACTCGACGACGCTCTCGAAGCACGATGGCGCCTCCGGGTACGGGGAGATCACGGCCGTGGCGGAGTCGCCGGTCGAGGCGGGGGTGCTGTGGATCGGGGCGGACGACGGCTCGGTGCGCGTGAGCCGGGACGACGGAGCGAGCTGGGAGGATCTGACCGACCGGGTGGCCGCGGCGGCGGGGCTCCCGTTCCCGTACTACGTGAGCTGGGTCGAGACTTCGCACGCGGAGGCGGGCCGGGCCTACGTGAGCCTGGACGGCCACTGGGACGACGACTATCGCCCGCACGCGGTGTTGACGGAGGACTACGGCGCCACATGGCGCTCGCTCGCGGACGGACTCGGCGGGGCGGCGGCGGTGACGGCCACGGGCCGGGCGACAGGCGGCGGCATGGCGAGCGTAAACGTGATCCGCGAGCACCCGGACAACCCGGACCTGCTGCTCGTCGGCGCGGAGAACGGTGCCTTCGCCTCGCTCGACCGGGGAGCGACGTGGGCTGCTCTCGGCTCGGGCCTCCCCGCCGTTCCGGTCGACGACATCGAGCTCCACCCGCGCGAGAACGACATCGTCCTCGGCACGCACGGCCGCGCCATCTGGATTCTCGACGACATCACGCCGCTGTCGCAGGGGTCGGCCGCCGCCGCGACGGACGACGGCGCCCTGCAGCTGTTCGCCCCGCGACCGGCGACCATCTTCCTTTACCGGAACGACGTACCGTCGATGGGCCAGGGAACGTTCCGCGCGGAGAACCCCGCGTTCGGCGCGAACATCGACTACCGGCTCGCGGAGGCGACGGGTGACGGCATCTCGATCGACGTACTGGACGCGGACGGCCGACAGGTCCGCGCGCTGGACGGTCCGCGCGCCGCCGGCCTCAACCGGGTCACGTGGGATCTGCGGCACGATCCTCTTCCGCACGACACCGCGCGCTACGAGGTGCCCAGCCTGGACGCGGGCCCCGAGGGTCCGCTGGTCCTGGCGGGGACATTCACGGTGCGGCTGACGGTGGGCGGCGAGACGCGAGAACAGTCGCTGGAGGTCCGTCCCGACCCCGCACTGCCGGTGTCCGCCGAGGAGCGCCTGGCCCGCTACGAGTTCACGATGGACCTGTTCGACCTGCAGCGGCTGGCCTACGAACGGGGCGTCGAGGCGTACGACCTGGAGCGCCGGGCTTCGGATGTGCTTGAGGCGCTGGAAGGTGCGGAGGGGGTCGCCGCGGACGATCTCGAGCGGGTGCGCGAACTGGCGGGCGAGATCGAGGAACTCGCCGACGAGTGGCGCTCGATCAACGGCGACGTCCGCAACTGGTGGACCGGCCTGCGCGGCAAGTTCGACGGCGGGGTGTCGACGACCGGCTCACTGACCGGGCCGTCCGATGATCACCGGCGGCGACTGGAGCAGATCCGCGCGGAGGCCGAGGCCGCGTCTGCCCGGCTGGATGCCGCGCTGGAAGAGACCGCTCCGCAACTCGACGCGCTGCGCGAGGCCGGGAGCCCGCCGCGGCCATGAGAAACTCGATCCCGGCCAACGAAGTACGATGTCCGTGACATACGACGATAGGAGCGGAACATGAACGTTCTCACACGCCGATTGGCCTGGCTCGTCCTGCCGCTGGCCGCGGCGCCGGCCGCGCTCGAGGCGCAGGCCTGCCTCGGCTTCAGCGGCAGCGGGTTCCTCAGCGGCTCGGGCGCCGTGTGGCGAGAATCATCGGAAGATGTGAGAGGCCTTGGAGGAGCCGCCGGGTTCGATCTGGGTCCGGTGGCCGCGACGGGTCATTACCTGAAGTTCTCCGGCGCGGACCAGTCCGATGAGGAGTTCGACTTCGAGGACGCGCGCGCGAGCGTCGGCCTCAAACTTCCGCTGCCCGTCCTGTCGGTTTGTCCGCTCGTCACCGTGGGGATCGGAGGCGTCCTGCCGACGAACTCCGGCGATCTCCCCGACAGGAGCGAGACCGTTTACGGGGTCGGCGTGGCCGTGGGGCAGCGCTTCGGCGCGCCAGGCTCCGGCCTCGCGATCATCCCCTCGGCCACCCTGAGCATCGAGAACTATTCGGTCGACCGGCTCTACGACGACATCGTGGAGGGGGACAGGGAAGTCAGCCCCGTCATCCGCGGCGGCGTCACGGTCGAGATCGGCAGCATTCACGTCCGGCCGTACGTCGTGTTCACGACCGCCGAGGACAGTTACCTGATCGCCGGAGCCCAGCTGGGGGTCACCTTCTGACGCCATTGGTCGCGATTCTGTCTCGCCGCAAGCGGCCCGGATAGCTTCCGCGCCATGAGCGAATCGAGTCCCGGCGGGCCCGAGCGGCGGGCCCGAGAACTGCGCAGGGCGCTGCGGCACCACTCGTATCTCTACTACGTCCGCAATCAGCCCGAGATATCCGACGAACGGTTCGACGAGCTGTTCCGCGAACTGAAAGCCCTGGAGGCGTCGCACGCGGAACTCGTCACCCCCGATTCCCCGACCCAGCGCGTGGGGGCGGAGCCGCTCGATGCGTTCGAGACGATCGAGCATACCGCCCCGATGCTCAGCCTCGATTCATCGGCCGACGTGGAGCCGCTCGAACGGTTCGACGAACGGATGCGCAGGGCGCTCGGAGATGACATCGGATACGTCGTCGAGCCGAAACTGGACGGCGCCTCGATCGAACTCGTCTACGAATCCGGCCGGCTTTCGCGGGCCGTAACCCGGGGAGATGGAGTACGCGGCGAAGGCGTGACCGAGAACATCCGCACGATCCAGTCGGTACCGCTCCGGCTGCGGACCGCGGATCGGGACGCGCCGCCGCTCCTGGCGCTGCGGGCCGAAATCATCATGAGAGTGGGCGATTTCGAGGCGCTCAACGCCCGGCTTCTCGAGAGCGACCGCCCTCCGTTCGCGAACCCGCGCAACGCGGCGGCCGGATCGCTGCGGCAGCTCGACCCGCGCATCACCTCGGCGCGCCCTCTCGACATCTACGTCTACGACATCCTCGCGATCGACGGACGGCCGCCGGCCACCCAGCGCGCCACGCTCGAAGCGCTGCGCGAGTGGGGGCTGCCCGTGAACGAGCGGTGCCGCCCCGCCGCCGACGTCGGAGAGATCCTCGCGTTCCAGGCGGAGATCGAGGATGGGCGCGACGACCTCGAGTACGAGATCGATGGGATCGTCATCAAACTCGACGACATCGCCGCGCGGGACGAAGTCGGCGAGACCTCGCACCACCCGCGCTGGGCGTTCGCGTTCAAGTTCCCGCCGCGGAAAGAGGTCACCCGGCTGCTTCACATCTTTCCCAGCGTGGGGCGGACCGGCGTCGTGACCCCCATCGCCTTCATGCGCCCGGTGGAACTGGGGGGCGTGACGGTGAGCCGCGCGAACCTGCATAACCGGGAAGAGGTCGCCCGCAAGGACATTCGCGAGGGGGACCGGGTGCGGGTGCAGCGGGCGGGGGACGTGATTCCACAGGTCCTGGAGCGGATCGATGAGCCGGGCCGCGAGCGCGCGGAACCGTGGGTCATGCCTGCCGAATGTCCTTCGTGCGGGGCCCTCCTGGAGCCACGCGGCCCATACACGTTCTGCCCCAACCTGTTCGCCTGCCCCGCGCAGCTGGCCGGGCGGATTCAACATCTCGGGTCGCGGCATGCCCTCGACATCGAAGGACTGGGAGAAGAAACCGCGAACCTCCTCGTCCGGCAGGGCGTGATCGGCCGCGTCCCCGAACTGTTCGAACTCGAGGCGACGAAGCTCGTGGAACTGGAGGGCTTCGCCGAGAAGTCCGCCACGAACCTCGTCAGGGCGATCGCCGAAGCGCGGACGACGGAGCTCGCGCGCTTCATCTACGGCCTCGGGATCCCCGAGATCGGGGTGACCGTGGCGCGTGAACTCGCATCGCACTTCCTCTCCTTCGAGGCGTTCCGGGAGGCGGCGGCAGCGGGGAAGGCGGCGCCCGCGGGGGACGAGGCGCCCGCGGGAGAGGAGGCGCCCGCGGGGGAGGCGCTTCAGGAAGTGGACGGGATCGGACCCCTGATGGCGGAGCAGATCAGCGCCTTCCTGGCCCGCCCCGAGGTGTCGGCGGTCGTGGACGAACTGCGTTCCTGCGTCGAGCCCGTGCCCCCGCCGCGCGCGGGAGACACCCTCGCCGGACTCCGAATCGTCCTCACCGGAGGGCTCGAGTCCATGAGCCGCTCCGAGGCCGGGAAGAAGATCGAGGCTCTGGGCGCGAAGGTCACGTCATCCGTGAGCAGGCAGACGAGCTACGTCGTCGCGGGCGAGAACCCCGGCCGCAAGCTGGAGCGGGCGCAGACCCTCGGCGTCGAGATCCTGGATGAGGCGGGTCTCCTCAGGCTCCTGAGCGACGGACCCGGCGCCCTCTCCCCGCCCGAAGACGTTTCCGCACCCGATGAGGCTCCTGAACCCGGAGCCGCGGGCGACGCTTCCGCACCCGACGCGCCCTGATGGAGAACATCGAGATCGTCCGCGTCCTGGACGAGGTGGCCGATCTGCTCGAGATCCAGCAGGCGAACCCGTTCCGCGTCCGTGCCTACCGCAATGCGGTCCGCACGATCAACGCGCACGCATCCCCCCTGCGCAAACTGGTCGAGCAGGGCGCCGACCTCACCGAGCTGCCGTCGATCGGGAAAGGGCTGGCGGACAACATTCGCGAACTCGTGGAAAGCGGGCGCCTCACGATGCTCGAGGAGATGGCCGCCGAGATCCCCCCGGGGCTCGTCGAGTTGATGCGGCTCCCGGGAGTCGGCCCCAAGAAGGCGCGCAAGTTGTGGGACGAACTGGGCGTCGAATCGATCGACGACCTGGAGGAGGTCGCGAGCGAAGGGCGCGTGGCGGAACTGCCCGGTTTCGGGCTCAAGACGCAGGACCGGATCCTCAGCGGCATTCGCAACTATCGGACGAGCACGACCCGCTTCCGCCTCGGAGAGGTCGACAAGCTCTTGCCGCCGCTGATCGAACACCTGCAGGCGACACCCGGCGTCACCCGCCTGGAAGTCGCGGGGAGCTATCGACGCCGGAAGGAGACGGTCGGCGACATCGATATCCTCGTCCTCGCCGACGACGCGCGCGCCGCTTCCGACGCCCTCACCGGGTTCTCCGGCGTGGAGAGCGTGATCGGGGCCGGCGGGACGAAGACCTCGGTACGTCTCCGCAGCGGGTTGCAGGTCGACCTCCGGGTCGTCCCGCCGGAGAGCTGGGGAGCCGCGCTCATCTATTTCACGGGGTCGAAGGAACACAACATTCGCCTGAGACGCCGCGCGCTCGAGCGAAAGCTCCGGGTCTCCGAGTACGGCGTGTTCACGATCCCCGAGGAGTCCCTCGGCGATGCGCTCGGCGAGCGGGGCATTGCCTCCGAGGGAGAGATGGTGGCGGGGGCGACGGAGGAGGAGGTCTACGGAGCCCTCGATCTCTCATGGCTTCCGCCCGAGATACGACGCGACCGGGGAGAGCTCCGGGCTTCCGACGCCGGCGAACTGCCTGGCCTGGTCGAGCGCTCCGACCTGCGCGGAGATGTCCACATGCACAGCGACTGGTCCGATGGCCGCGTTTCCCTGCAGACGATGGTCGAGGCGTGCGTGGCGCACGGCTACGAGTACATGGCGATCACCGATCACTCCAAAGCGTTGGCGATGGTCGAGGGTCTCGATGCCGCGAAGCTTCGACGCCAGTGGGACGAGATCGCGGAAGTGCAGACGGCGCACCCCGAAATCCGGATCCTGCGCGGGCTGGAAGTCGACATCCTGCGCGACGGATCGCTGGACCTCGAAGACGAAATGCTCGATCAACTCGACGTCGTGATCATCTCCGTTCATTCCTTCTTCGGAATGGACCGGGCGCGGCAGACGTCACGCGTCCTGAAGGCGCTCGCACACCCCCGCTCGATGATCTTCGGGCACCCGACGGGACGGATCATCAACCGTCGCGGCCCGATCGATGTGGACATCGACGATATTCTGCACGCCTGCGCCGAGTTTGGGGTCGCCGTCGAGGTCAACTCGCACCCCCACCGTCTGGACCTGAAGGACAGCCACCTTTGGCGCGCGCGCGAACTGGGCGTACCCGTCGTGGTCGCGACCGATGCGCACCGGCCGGACGATCTGGATCTGGCGCACTACGGCATCGAACAGGCGCGCCGGGCGTGGCTCACTCCGGAACACGTCCTCAATACGCGTGGCGTGGACGAGTTCCTGGCAGCCGTTCAGGGAAAGCCGGCGATTTGATCCCCCGTTGAGAGCCCGTCCCCATACTCCCGTCGACAAGGGCCGGCACATGGGACCCCAGGGCACGGAGGCTCGGACACATGACGCGTCGAAGCGGACTCTCACCGCTGTCGCGGGATCACCACATACCGCTTCCCCGACAGCTCGCGGCCGATCTGGAGGCCGGGATTCGGGATGGGCACGTGCGGCCCGGAGCCCCGCTTCCGTCCTCCCGGGACTTGGCGCGTCGACTCGGCGTCGACCGGGGGACCGTCGGAGCCGCGCTCGCGCGACTGCGGCGGAGAAACCTCATCGAACTCGGGAAGGGGCAGCGTCCCCGCGTGTCGATGCGCCCGCGCTCCCTCCGTCCGCCGCCCGCCGTGGAGATGGTGCCGCGGGCGGCGGCGCTGGACCTGCTGAGGCGGGCGCACGCGGGGGGACTCTCACGTTGGCGGCTTCTCAACGAGCTGGAGCGGATCGTGGGCGAGCCGCGGAGCCCGGATCCGCATCCCGTGACGCTGTGCGAACCTCGCGCCGGGTTGCGGGCCGTGCTCGCTGCGGAACTGGAAGAGGCGTGCGGATTCGTCGTTCACGCCGTCGACTCCGCGCGCAAGATGCCGGAGGACGCCCCGGTGGTCCTGCGGCGTGAGTTGCTGTCACGGATGCGCCGGTCCGGAACCGTGGAGTGCGTTCCGATTTCACTCGCCGGGGGCACCCGCGAACGCGAACTCGTCCGACGCCGAATACGCCGTGGATTCGTCGTGCTTCTCTCCCGCAGCGAGACCGTGCGCGTGTTCGCCGCGGAACTCGCCGCCAGGGACTTCGCTCTCGGAATCCACTTCAGGGCCCTCGACCC
Source organism: Gemmatimonadota bacterium (assembly GCA_022825725.1). Classification (GTDB taxonomy): domain Bacteria; phylum Gemmatimonadota; class Gemmatimonadetes; order Palauibacterales; family Palauibacteraceae; genus Palauibacter. The sequence goes on along the minus strand of JAJDWE010000081.1, from coordinate 4,240 downwards.
GCACGTCGACGCGCAGGCCGTGCAACGAGCCGTGACGGCGGCAACGATCATCTTTCATGACCGACTCGTCCCGCCATCCCGGTATTCCGGAGGAACGGCTCCAGCGGTGCCGATCACGCTCCTCCCTCCCGAAGAGATCGAACGGCTCCGCGCCTACCTGTCCAGCACGGACCGGCACGAGCACGGCCGCAGCGGATCCGATTCCTGCGAGCCGCTACACCCGGGGAGGATGTAGCTCATGCGCGCATGCCCCCCTAGATTGAGGAAGTTTCTGCCGTCGCCCCGCCACGGAGTTGTTGGGATTGTGAAGAACAGGTTCTATCCGGCCGACTATTCGGAAAGTGGGCCGTTCACTGTGACCATTGTCTGTCGCGGCATGGACTCCGGTTCCGAGTAGTGATCATGTCCAAAGCCAAATTCGACCCCGGCGTGATCGTGAGGGCGCTCCGCTTCCGGGCGAAACTCGATGGATTCAGGCTCGAGCGCGGCCACTACATGGATCAGCCTGATGATCGCGCGGACCGCTGGTACGCCGTTCCGTTGGAAGACAGCGACGCCTCGCGCTCCGGAGACGGTTTCCCGACGATCGCAGAGGCGGCCGACGAAGCAGAGCGCCTCCGCAAGCTCCGCGAAGCGTCCCCGCCCGAGGACTAGCGCTCCATCGCGGCGATCCCGGCGGACCGGCCCCCGTCACAACCTGCCATCCGCCGAAACCGCCGCTTGAAGCGCCGACCCCCCGCAAGTATTATCGACGCCCCAACTCATTGGGACGTTGGCCCGTGGTGGAATTGGCAACACGTCTGGCTCTGGACCAGAAGATTCCAGGTTCGAGTCCTGGCGGGCCAATCAGGACAGCAGGATCCTGCGGAGGGGTGGCCGAGTGGCTTAAGGCGGCGCCCTGCTAAGGCGTTGACTCGAAAGAGTCTCGTGGGTTCGAATCCCACCCCCTCCGCCTTCTATTTACTTGTAAGCGCATGTCATAAGAATGTTTACATTTCCGTGATCGGCGCAGAGTCCCACGATATGTCCCCCTATCTGGGCGAGAAAGTCCGGGACGTGAATGTGGTTCGTTGGACGTAACTGTTCGGTCAGGCCGTGGTGAGCGTCCCCTGGAGGCGGATCGTGGGGATCTGATAACGGGGTCCGGAATGTAGTATCGTCGAGGGCATGGCGATACGTGAGGCGAACGGACAAGCGGGCGTGGCGCTGGCCGAGGGGCCGGAGGATCCGTGGTCGGTGCCCGGATCCTTGGCGGAGGAGCCTCGGGACTGGCGGTTGCTGTACGAGCGCGGCTGGAACTCCACGATCCCGGCCGGGAACGCCAGACGTCCGCCTTCGACGCGGCGCAGGCCGCGCTGGAGGAGACGCTCGGGGGCATGTTCGCGGCCGCCGAGCGCCAACTCGCCCGCCCGCCGCCGGAGGCGAGGGAGGGCGGGCCGCTGCACTCGCTCCTCAACCACCGGGAGGGGCTGAGCGTCTTCCTCGACCGGCCCCGCGTGCCGCTCGACAACAACCTTGCCGAGCGGCTGCTCAGGGGCCCGGCCATCGGGCGGCGCCTGTCGTTCGGCTCCGACACCGAGGACGGCGACCCGCTTCACCGCGCTCATGTACTCGGTGACCGGCACCCTGAGGCTGAACGGCCTCGACGTGCCGCGCTGGCTCGACGGCTGGCTGGCGGCGTGCGCCGAGGGCGGCGGCCGTCCGCCGGACGACCTGTCGCCGTGGCTGCCGTGGTCGATGGACGCCGGACGCAGGAGCGGCATGACGGCTCCCGCATGAGCGACCGGATCGAGTGCCGCTACCACGGGCGCCACTTCACCGAGGGCGAGATGGCGTTGCTGCGCAAGCTGATCGCCGGGCCGCCCGCGCTCAACCGCTTCGCGCCCTCGAAGGAGTTCTGCCGGCGCATCGGCTGGTTCAAGCCCGACGGCGGGCTCAAGGACATGATGGCGCGCGTCACCATGCTCGCCATGCACGACGACGGCCTCATCGTCCTGCCGCCCCCGAAGCGGAAACAGAACCGGCCCGGACCCATCGTCTTCGGACAGGACACCGAACCGCCGCTCTTCCCGCCGCCCACGACCCTCGACGAGGTCCGGCCGCTGGAGATCCGCACCGTCGTCGGCGGCACGCGGCGGGGGAGGCTCTGGAACGAGTTCGTCGCCCCGCCGCCACTACCTCGGCCAAAAGACTCTCGTCGGCGCTCAGATACGCTACGCCGTCCACGACCGCAACGGCTGGCCGCTCGCCATGCTCGGCTTCAGCACCGCCGCATGGGCGCTCGCCCACGAGACTGCTTCATCGGATGGACTCCCAAGCTGCGCAGGAAGAACCTCCCGCTGATCGTCGACAACCCCCGGTTCCTCATCCTGCCATGGATCCGCATCCCCAACCTCGGATCCCACATCCTCGCACTCGTCCGCCACCGCCTGCCCCGCGACTGGACCCGCCGCTACAACACCACCCCCGTCCTCGTCGAGACCTTCGTCGAGGTCCCACGCTTCAACGGCGGCGTCTACAGGGCCTTGGGCTGGATCCGCGTCGGAACCACCAAGGGACGAGGGCGCTACGACACCGCCGAGCAGTACGGCAAGCCCGCCAAGGACGTCTGGCTCTGCCCCCCTCGCCAAGCACTGGAGGCGAGCCCTCATCCGCTGAGCCCAGACCCCCCCCACGATCCGCTTCTGGGGACGCTCACCACGGCCTGACCGAACAGTTACCGTTGGACGTGGGACGCGAGACCCCGACCGGTAAACCTGCCGAAGCGGTCGCCGATCCCGCCGCGTCCAGTTCGACGCGCATCGGCGCACCCTATCCCGTTCCACAGCGGTCGGTAGCCTCGACCCACATTGCCGCCATTGGTGGCGGGAGGCGGAGAACGTTCGGCCCCTATTGCCCACTCCGACACCTCGCGACGACGGCCCCGCCGAAGATCCGGGAGATGTCTTGGCACGCCGCTGGCGGAGCCCGCTCGCCAGCCGATGACTGCTTTGGACATCCATAGACGTTACAAGCGTTTAGGGAATTTCCTAACGGTTGTTTTCCTTGCCGGCGATCCTTCAGCGTTCAGGCATGGAGACGCTGGAAGAGCAGTTCATGTCGCGGGTGAGCGCGTTTCTCGGGGACTCGGGCGTGAGCCCGACGGGACTCGGCATGAAGGCGGTGGGCGACCCGAACCTCATGCGCGAGATCGGCCGGGGCCGCTCGCCGTCGCTGAGGACGGCGGACCGGGTTCTGGCGTTCATCGCGGAGCAGGACGGGGCATCGGGCGGTGCGCGCGATCCGCCTCGACGCCCGCGATCCCGGAGACCGATGAGAGCGCGGATTACAACGAGGAGGAGGATGATGATGACCGAGAACACGATGGAGCAGAGGACGAACCCGCCGACCCGCTTCTTGCGGCTGCCCGAGGTGATGGAGCGCACGGGCCTGTCGCGGAGCACGATCTATGTCCGGTTGGCCGCGGGATGCTTCCCCCGGCCGGTCGCCCTGGGCGGGCGCGCCGTGGGATGGATCGAGGCCGAGATCGAGGAGTGGGTCGCAGAGCGGATCGCCGAGAGCCGGTTCGATGGCGACCGGGCCGGTGAGCGCGTCGAGGCCGCGCACGGGATCGGCGAGGCCGGTTGGCGGGCGGCTGAAGCCCGCCCGGTGCGGTGATGCGGCCGCGCTTCGCGGCAGCCGGGGAACAGCTTGTCGGCCGCGTCTAAGGTCGGTCAGCCAGCACACGCCGTGTTGAACACGGCGGGCTGGCAAGGGGGCGTTCCGGCCCCCTTAGACCCCCAAACGGTCGCGCCGCTGCCCGGACAGCGGACGCGCGGGGGCGACGCCCCCGCACCCCGTCGCCGGTGCGCTCATGGCTGAGGGACATCGCACCGTGATGGTCGCCGCCCGCGTCACGCCCGCGGAACACGCCGCGTGGCGGGAGAAGGCGGCCGCGGCGGGCGTGTCCCCCTCCGCGCTGCTTCGCGAGGCGATGGCGCGGACGCATACGTGGACTACGGCGGCGCGGTCCGTCGAGCGCGAGCGCACCCGCCAGATCGCGCGCATCGGAAACAACCTGAACCAGCTTGTACGCTGGGCGAATACCCACAGGACGGCAGCCGAGGCCGTCTCGGTGATCGCGCACCTCGTGTCGTTCGAGCGCTCTCTGCTCCGTGTCGCCCGCATCGGCGGGGAGACCGGCGATGCTCGTTAAGTTCCTGTCCCACGGGAAGGGCTCGGCCAAGGCGGCGGCCAAGTA
>JAJDWE010000031.1 GCA_022825725.1 Gemmatimonadota bacterium | reverse complement strand
GGTCGCTGGGGGACATCTTCCTCGCCATCGTCATCATCCCGAACCTGATCGCGCTGATCTTCCTCGCGCCTCAGATCAAGGAGATGACGGAGTCCTACTTCACCCGGACTCCGTGGGAGCGTCACCGCAAGCACTAGCGTGGCGTCGCGCTCGAACGGCGGCTGCCGCTCCGCCCCGGCGACGGCCCGGGGCGGTCAGCGCTCGGCCGCCAGCCTCCCGGCCTCGCCGTCCGAGCGCGGCGGGGCCGGGCCGCCCAGGCCCCGAAGCGCGGCGTTTTCGTTTCGGAGACGCCGTACTCCCTCCACGTACTCGGAGAAGCTGATCCTGCCGGCGACGTAGCGGCGCTGAAGTCGGGAGAAGATCCGGCTCTCCGCCCTCGTCGCGGCTCCGGCCGGCGCGGCGATGTCCGCCGCGGGCACCTTGACGCGGGAGTGCCGGATCCGGCGGGGGCGCGGATTCCGGGTCCCGACCCGGAGGACGCCCGTCATGTCGCGCCCAAGGCTCCTCACATCGGCCGCGCACTGTCGCAGGAGGCCGGGCCCGGATTTCAACACGATCGCCACCGCACGGCTCACCGCGCGACCCACGGCGACGAGGACGCGGTGGAAGTCGCCCCGACTCCAGTCGCCGGCGCGCACCCGTTTGCGGTAGATCACCGCGGCGATGCCTCCCAGGAAGACGATCTCGAACATCGCTCAACCCTCCCGTGAGGCCGCGGACCCCGGCTCCGGCCACGCGCTCTCGATCTCGCGCGCTGCGCGGTCCAGGATCGACTTCACCCTTGCCAGCGTCTCGGGGTCGCCCTGTCCGCCCGTCGCGCGCTCAAAGCTCACCTGGGCGAGGTGAATGAACGAACGCGTCACGTCCCGCATCGCGGACCCCGTGAAGCGCTCGCCCATGTTGACGAAGCGGCCGAAGATGTCGCGGGTGCGGGAGCGGTGCTCCTGGAGGAAGTCGCGGCCCGCGGCCGTCAGACGGTAGACGCGCTTCCCGTCTTCCTGTGTCGACGACACGTACCCCTGGTCCTCGAGCAACTGCAGGGTAGGGTAGACGGAGCCCGGACTCGGCGTGTAGAGGCCGCCGGACTCCTCCTCCAGCCGCCGCATCAGTTCGTAGCCATGCATGGGTTCGTCGGAGAGGAGGCGGAGGAGGACGAACTTCAACTCCCCCTTCCGAACCACGCGCCGAGTGCCCGCGAGTCCCCCGCCGAAACGAAAAACGCCCGGGCCGCTGCAGTTTGCCCAGGCGCCGAATCCATCCTTGCTCGTGAACATCCAACCTCCCCCGCTTCCGACCGGTCTCGATATATCGAAATAGTACCCGATATATCGGAACGACGCAAGGGAGGTGGAGGCTCAGCCCCCGTCGCGGTAGAAGTGGTGTACGCTCCCCTGGGATGGCCCGAACACGACAACATCGGCCAGGTTGATGTGGGGCGGGGCGTTCACGACGTAGGACACGACCTCGGCGACGTCCGCCCCGGTGAGGGATTCCACGCCCTCGTAGGTGGCTCGCGCGCGGTCCTCGTCGCCCTTGAAGCGCACGAGCGCGAACTCCGTTTCGACGAGACCCGGGTGGACGCCCGACACCCGGACGCCCGTGCCGAGGACATCCAGGTTCGTCCCCTCGGTGATCGCCTGCACGGCGTACTTCGTGGCGGCGTACACGGTCCCGCCGGGATAGACCTGTCGGCCGGTGATGCTTCCGATGTTGACGACGTGACCCGAATCGCGCTCGACCATGGCGGGGAGGAAGGCGCGCGTCATGTAGAGGAGGCCCTTCACGTTCGTGTCGATCATCCGGTCCCAGTCGTCGACGTCGGCGTCCTGGACGAGCGCCATGCCGGCGGCGAGGCCCGCGTTGTTGACCAGGATGTCGGGGACGCCGAGTGCGGCGCCGAGCCGCTCCGCCTCCTCCCGCACCGCGCGGCTGTTGCGGATATCGACGACGCCGATGTCCACGGTGACCCCGCTCTGCGCCGTGATCGCTTCCGCGAGGCGCGTGAGTCGCTCCGCCCTGCGAGCCCAGAGCACGAGATTTGCGCCGTCATCGGCGAGGCGGCGGGCGATGGCCTCGCCGATTCCCGAACTTGCTCCCGTGACGAGCGCAAGCTGTCCCGCGACGCGGGCGGTCACGGCTTCGCGCCTCCCGTGGCCGGGGTCTCCTGCAGGTGCGCATCCATGAATTCGGCGGACCGCTCGAAGGCGGTGACCCAGTTCCGGTGCAGGAGGAAGCCGTGGACCTCGTCCGGGAAGACGAGTTGCTCGACCTCGACGCCGCGCCTCCGCAGCGACTCGATGAGGTCGACGGATTCCGAGAACGGCACGTTGCGGTCGTCGTCGCCGTGGATGAGAAGCACCGGGGAACGCCAGCCGTCGATCCACGCCATCGGCGAGGATTCGAACGCGAGCCGGGCGAAGGCCTCGCGCGTCTCCGGCTGGTAGGACGGCACGAAGTTGCGGATGACCATGTTCCAGTCGTGGACGCCGTGAATGTCGACGCCCGCGGCGAAGAGATCCGAGTTCCGCGCGAGGCCGAGGGCCGTGAGGTAGCCCCCGTAGGAGCCGCCCCAGAGCCCGACCCGCGTCGCGTCCACATCATCCCGTTCGCCGAGGAAGCGTGCCGCCGCGACGACATCGCGGTATTCGCTCGCACCACGAGCGCCGTAGTTCAGCGCCTCCCTGAACTCGAGCCCGTAGCCGGTGCCGCTGCGATAGTTCACCGAGAGGACGACGTAGCCGCGGCTCGCCAGGTACTGGTTCAGGGCGTACGCGTTGTGGTAGTAGCGCATGTAGTGCCAGCCGAGGAGCATCTGCCGCCTCGACCCGCCGTGAAAGAAGATCGCGGCCGGGTGCCGCCCGCCCTCCACCGACACGGGCGGGAGGAAGAGCTGTCCGTGGATCAGGATCCCGTCCTCGGACTCGAAGGTCACCTGCTGCGGCTCCACGAGATTCTCGAAGGGGAAGGCCTCCGGCATGAATCCGTCGACGAAGGGACGCCGTTCTCCCCCCGCATCCACCTCGGCGTGGGCCGGGGTCCGGCCGTCGGCGGCGAGGAACCCGAGGACGCCGTCGGGAGTGACGGCGGGGTTCCACTCGATGCCGTTCCCCGACGTCAACGCTTCGGGCGGACCGCCCGCGGTCACCCGCCACACGTGGCGGCGGTCGATGTCGTCCGCGTTGGAGACGTAGTAGACGGACTCTCCGTCCGGCGACGGAAGCACGGATTCGACTTCGAACTCGCCCGGCGTGAGGTGCGCCGCCTCGCCGCCCGCGACCGGCACGGAGTATAGCTGGTGCCAGCCCTCCCGTTCCCACGGGAAGACGAGCCGGTCGGAGGCGAGCCAGATGAGGGAGGGCCCGGTCATGGCCTGAAAGGCGCTCCCTCGCCCGGGCGGAGCCTTCCACACCGCGCGTGCCTCGCCCGTGTCGGGGTCCGCCATCCGGATCGACCACGGCAGGGCGCTGCGGAGCGGCGAGAACGGCAACTGCGCCCCCTCCTTCGGGACGCGGATGAACGCGATGGCCGAACCGTCCGGCGACCACGTGGGGCTGCCGTCGCGATCCAGACTCGGATCCAGATAGCGGACCGACCGATCGTCCAGCGAGAAGACGCCGACGAACGCGTGATCCCCGCGGTTGCTGACGAAGGCCAGCCGGCCCCCGTCGGGGGACCAGGCCAGCGAACTCGCGCTCCCGCGGATGCGGAGGAGTGGACCGGGCGGCGCAGAGCCATCGAGCGTGAGCGTGAAGATCTGACCGCGGTTCAGGAACGCGAGCGTGCGTCCGTCCGGCGCGATCGCCGGGGCACTCCCCTCGGCGAGCGGCCGCGAGGTCCCGTCGAGCCCCGCCACCCACACCATCTGAGTCGCCGGTTCGGGGTCGGAGCGCGGGTTCGGGATCTCACCGGACCGGTTCGGCCCGCCTCCGCGCACGAAGATGACCTGACGCCCGTCCGGCGTGAACCGGAGCTGGGACAGATCCTGACCGTCGTCCTCGGTCCAGTTCGTGAGCCGGCGACCCACGTACTCCGGGCCCTCGGCGACCCAGAGGTTGCGGACGCCCCGGTCGTATCGGACCCAGGCGAACGCGGCCCCGACCGGCGCGGCAGTGAGATCGGTGGCGAAGGGCGCGGAGAGGATGTCCTCCACGGAATACGGGCTCTGGGCCGAGGCGGCGGACGGCGCGAGAGGAGCGAGGAGCCCCAGGATGCCGGCCGCCCACATCCGTCCGCGGGCCGCCGCGACCCGCGGCTTCACGTGATCAGCTGCGGCGCAGGACATAGAAACACCGGTCCGCCGAGGGATTTCTGACAAGGCTCTCCACCGCATAGCCCCTCCTGAGATAGGCCAGGAACGCGTCCCGCACCGTTTCGCGCCACCGCACGAGCGACCCGTCGGGTGGCAGCGATTCGACATCCGCCGGAACCTCGACGAAGACCTCGTCGCCGCCGGGCAGTCCAACATCCGCCGCGCCGCCTTCTCCCGGCCGGGGCACGACGCAGGCCGGATCCGGAAGCGGCGCGTGGAGCCGCCGGGCCGAGCGCCGGGATCCGTCGTCGAGGGCCCGGCGCGTCTCCGGGCCGTCGAGATCCCAGCGCACGATGAACCGGTCGGTTTCCCCCCCCGCGTGCAAGGGGCTCCCCGTATCGGCGCCGTACATGTTCGGCGCGTACCGAAGCACCGTCGCACCGAGCCGGTTCAGGTTCAAGTGTGCGTTGCGCGCGACCATTGGGTCGTACGTCCAGAAGATGGTGTGGATGCCGTCGGACCGGACAGACTCCCGCTGAAAGAGCTTCAGATCGCGGCCCAGGCCACGTCCGCGCGCGGACGGCTCGACGGCCAACATGTGCGACCAGTGGGATGGGACGCCCTCGAACCGTCCGAGAAGGGAATAGACGAAGCCGATCATGCGCCCGTCCTCGAACGCCCCGCCCGTAAAGCCGCCGATCTTCTGCGAGACCTGGAGGACGGAGGCGGGAACGATGTCGGAGAACCCCTCCCCCCACGTCGTCTCCTGTAGCCGTACGCACGCACGCCACTCCTCGAGCGTCTCGAGCGCGCGAAACTCCATTACGCCGGAACGCGGACGCCGGTGGCGGAGATCGTCTCGCTCCGTCGCGTCAGCGCTTCCACGCGCTCGATGTCCATCTCGACACCGATCCCGGGCCGGTCGCGCGGCACCGTCACGAAGCCATCCGCGCTCATCGTCCACTCGGGGGTGACGATGTCGCGTTCCCAGTAGCGGGCGCTCGGCGACAGATCGCCCGGAAGCCGGAAGTTCGGCATCGAAGCCAGCGCGACGTTGTAGGCGCGCCCGATCCCGCTCTCGAGCATCCCCCCGCACCAGACCGGCACCCCGGCCCGCGCCGAGATGTCGTGGATCTCCCGGGAGTTCCGGAACCCGCCGACGCGACCCGGCTTGATGTTCACGATCCGCCCGCTGCCGAGCGCCAGCATGTCCTCGCACGACGCCGGGTCCACGATCGACTCGTCGAGGCAGACGGGCGTGGCGAGCCGCTCCTGGAGCCGGGCGTGGCGCACGAGGTCGCCGGCCGCCAGCGGCTGCTCGATCATGATCAGGCCGAACGCGTCGAGTTCCGCCAGGCGCCCGGCGTCGTCGAGCGTGTACGCGGCGTTCGCGTCGACGGCGAGTTCACGGTCCGGACCCAGCGCCTCGCGCACCGCCGCGACGTACTCGATGTCCTTCTCCGGGCTGATCTTGAGCTTGACCTTCCCGTAGCCCTGGTCGACCGCCTGCCGCGCCTTCTCGACGAGCGCGGCGGGTGAAGGCTGGAGGCCGAGCGAGATGCCCGTCGCCACTCGGTCCCGGGTCCCTCCGACGAGTTCCGACAGCGAGACGCCCCGGATTTCGGCGCTCAGGCCCCAGATGCCCATCTCGATCGCGGCCTTGGCCATGGGGTGCCCCTGAACCCCCTCGTCCAGAAGGGGCTTGACCGCCTCCGGGCCCTCGAGTTCCCGCCCCAGCACCCGCGGCAGGAGCCATCGCCGCAACGCCAGCCGCGCCGTGTCCACGGTCTCGGGGGAGTAGTTCGGCTCCTCCCCGCACACGCACTCCGACCAGGCCGTGGCGCCGCTCTCGTCGCGGAGTTCGAGCAGAAGGATCCGGCGGTTCTCGACCCATCCGGACGAGATGATGAACCGCTCACGGAGCGGGAGTTCGACCTCCCTCAGCGTGACGTCCGTCAGGCACAGAGGACTCGTCGGCAAGGCGTTCATCTCCGTGGGGTGGGTCGCTCCGCAACTTCAAGCGCTCCGGGCCCGATCCGGCGTCGGCGCGGGCGCCCCGTACGGTCGGGGTCCACCAGCCGCGGAAAGACCCGGTCAGCTGGCGGGACGTTAGCCGTTGCCACACGGGTCGCGCCAGAATCCGGGCTCGGCGGGCGGGTCAGATGGAGAGGTAGTGACTCACCTTCACGATGAAGACGTTCTCCGCCGGCGCGAGGAACAACCCCTCCACGTCTCGATTGAGATCGAAATTGCCGAGCAGGACGCTGTCGCGGCGCGCGTGCTGCCACACCAGGAAGAGCTCGGACCCCGGACGGTACTCCCAGCGGAACACCGCGTTGCCGCGCAGCGAGCGGATGTTGAAGTCACGGTCCCGCGTGGAGTAGTCCAGCGTGCCGTCGCCGTCGAAGTCGAAATAGCGCGAGCCGTCGAAGGCGCAGGTGGTCCCGCCCGTGCAGCCCGTGACGACGCCGTTGAAGCGGTAGGCCCGCCCCTCGGCGTATTCGACGAAGTCGAACGATCCGGGGGCCTCCAGCTGTCGATAGCCGAGATAGTCACCCGCGGTGAGGAGCGGCTGCGCATAGAGCTGCAGGCTGACGTCGGGCGTGAAGGACACGTTCAGCCGGGTTTCCATCGAGAAGCCCGTCCGCTGGAGGTCTCCGAACAGGAATCGCGTCCCGTATGTCGGCAGGTAGTCGAGGGTGCTCGTCCGCGTCACGTACTGCGCTGCATCCCGCCTGTCCGTGTAGTTCGGGCTCAGCGAAAACCGCCAGTTCGGAAGCGGACGGTAGGAGATGTTCAGGCCCGTGTTGAAGTCGTGCCCCCGTCCCTGCGCCGCCACGCGGTACGAGAAGCGCGGCGACACGTGAAACGACCGGCTCCGGTCCGTGTTTGCGTCCACGCGCACGTTGAACTCCGCGGGTTCCGTCATCAGCGGACCCCCGCGCGTCTGCGTGTCGGACTGCGATTCCGGCGAATAGGAGAAGTTGAGGTTGAACGCCCAGTTGTTGAGAAACGTGAACCTGCCGCTCATCCACGCCGCTCCTGTGTCGTAGGACCGGCGGAAATGGTCCGGACCCCGCACCTTCTCCAGCAGTGAATGACGGAAATTGTGATAGGTGAAGAGGCTTATGTTGTAGTTCCGGAACAGGTTGCCCGGCCTGATCTCCCGGTATCCGATGCGGGCCCCCACGTCGAGCCGCTCGCCACTGGTGAGGAAACCGAAGTCGTTGACTTCGAAGCCCGGCGTCTGCTGGCCCGCCCATGTGCCCCAGGTCCAGTGCTCGCCCTCCTTCTCGAGCTGTACCCGCCAGTCGCTCCCGAACATGGACGTAGCGGTGGAGTCCACCGCCAGGTACGTCGCGTCGGGGCGCTGGAAGTAGTGGGTCGGATTCCGCTGGAGCCGCGTGAGCGCCTCGCTCGAACCCTGGACAAGACTGCCCGAATAGAAGCCCCACAGGCGAAAATCTCGACCGCGGGCCCCGCCCCACTGATGTTCGAAGTCGAGCCCGAAACTGAACGCCTCCGAGGGGAGGAAATCGAACGATTCATCGCCCGGGAGTTCCCGTTTGAGTCCGGTCCCGATGACGCCGATCTTGCTCGCACCCCCGCGAAAGTCCTGCTGCAGCCGAACGACCGCATGCTCAGCCTGGGGCTCGGCGACGAACCTTCCCAGGGAATCATCCTGGGCAAAAAATGCCTGCCCCATCTCCTGTCCGGTGACCGCCGCCAGGGCGCCTACGGAGAGGCCGCTCCGGGTTCTGCCCGTGAGCTTTGCCGCCCCCAGGATCGACGTCTGGTGCGGCTGGTCGTGGAAGTCCGCCTCGTAAGGTCCGGATCCCCGCGGCTCCCGCCCGATCCGCCGGCTGAAGAAGAGCGCCTTCCCACCACCCATTCGGCCGCCGCGCGAGCCCGCGAAGGTGAAGATCTGCGCGTCCCGCACGAAGAAGGGCCGCTTCTCCGGGAAGAAGGTCTCGAATGCCGTGAGGTTGATGACCTCGGGGTCCACCTCCACCTGCCCGAAGTCGGGGTATATGGTCGCATCGAGGCTGAAGGCGGAGCCGATCCCCATGCTCATGTCGAGGCCGCCGCGAGGTTCCATCTCCGTGCCGTCGAACAGCGGATTCCCTGGTGTCGCCGGCGCGGTGTGGTACTGGGACACGGCGAAGGGGCGAACCTCGAACCTGCGGCTCGCGCTCGCGAGTTGGAGCCCGTCGATGGTGCCGAACTGGCTCACGCGCCCGCGAGTCGTACGCGATTGCAGGGCGAAATAGTCCGTCTCGTTCGTTTCGAGCCGTCTCCGCTCGAAGTTGATGCCCCACGTCTGCATGCCGGGGCGGGCTTCGTAGCGGATCTGGGAGAGCGGAATCCGCATCTCCACGGTCCACCCCCGGTCGTCGACCTGCACCGCGGAGTCCCAGATGGCGTCCCAGTTCACGTCTTCCTGGGTATCGCCGAACAGGTACCGGTCCGTCTCGGCGCCGGCGGCGCTGACCTCGAACTCGTAGCCGGTCAGCCCGTCCCGGTTCGGATCGAGGGAGAGCTTGAAGGAATCGAAGGAACCCCGTTCATCCCGGCGCGTGAGGCGCGCCCGGATCACGCGCGGGTCGCTCTCGTACATGCGGGCGGCGACGTAGATCGCGCCGTCGTCGAACACGACCCGGACTTCGGTGGGCTCGGACGGCTCCGCGCCCTCCAGCGGCACGCCCTGGACGAAGTCGGTGATGATGGGGGCCGGCTGCCACGCCGGATCGTCGAGCCGGCCGTCGATCGAGAGCGCGCCCTCGCGACGCACCGCGTCCACGGCCGCCGGATGCGTGCCTCCCCGAAAGACGGTCGCTTCGGGTCCTTCGGGCGGTGAGAGCCCCTCCTGCTGCCCGTGAAGCCCCCACCCCACCCCGTTTATCGCGAGAGCCGCGGAGAGGAGCACCGCGCGGCCCGCCAGACGCCAGTTTTGCATGTAAGGCCAGACACATCTTCCCGCGACATCGTTTAATCGAGTCCGATCAAAGTTTCGTCGGCGCCGCGAGAGCGCTAGTTTCCGGTTCGCCGGGGAATCCGGACGTGGTGATTTGAGGCGGATTGCAGCCACGTAAAACAATCGCTAAAGAGCCACGCCCCGGGCGCGATTCTTTGGCGACCGGGCTTTTTTTTGGGGTGAACGTCGTGTCCGAAGGCCGAACAAAACGTGTCGCACAGATTCGGGAGGCGCTCGACCGGCGTATCCTCCTGATGGATGGCGGCACGGGAACGATGATCCAGCGGCTGGGCCTCGACGAGGCGGACTATCGTGCGGGTCCGCTCGCGGACCATCCCCACCCGCTGTTCGGGAACCACGACGTGCTGTGCCTCACCCGTCCCGACGACATCGCGTCCCTCCACCGCAGCTACCTGGAGGCCGGGGCCGACTTCGTCACGACGAACACCTTCAACGCTCAGGCCATCTCCCAGGCGGACTACGGCATCTCGCCTGAACACGGCAACGAGCACCTGATCCGCGAACTCAACGTGGCGGCCGCGCGGCTCGCACGCCGGGCCGCCGACGACTTCACGCGCAGGGACCCCACCCGTCCCCGCTTCGTACTCGGGTGCCTGGGTCCGACGAACCGGACGGCGTCCCTCTCTCCGGACGTGGAGGACCCCGCCTTCCGCGCCGTCACGTTCGATGAACTGGCCGCCGCGTACCGCCTGCAGGCGGAGGGGCTGGTGGAAGGCGGCGCCGACGTGCTGCTCGTCGAGACGGTGTTCGACACGCTCAACGCGAAGGCCGCGATCTGCGGCATTCTCGAGTTCGGCGCGGAGCTTGGCGAAGCGCTACCCATCGCCGTTTCGGGGACGATCACGGACCTGTCGGGACGCACGCTCTCGGGGCAGACGGTCGAGGCGTTCTGGCTCTCGATCCGTCACGCCGACCCTCTCTTCGTCGGTCTCAACTGCGCGCTCGGAGCCGAGGAACTCGAGCCCTACGTCGCGGAACTCTCCGCCGTGGCCGACGTCCCCGTGGGCTGCCACCCCAACGCGGGCCTCCCGAACGAGTTCGGCGGCTACGACGATACGCCGGCCCAAATGTCCCACCTGCTGGGCAATTTCGCGGAGCGCGGGCTCCTCAACCTCGTCGGCGGCTGCTGCGGGACGGAGCTGGAACACATCCGGGCGATCGGGGAGCGCATGGACGGCGTGCCGCCGCGACCCGTGCCCGTGATCGATCCGCTGCCCCGCTTCTCGGGTCTCGAGCCGCTCGCGATCCGGCCCGACACGCTGTTCGTGAACATCGGCGAGCGCACGAACGTCACGGGCTCGGCCCGCTTCGCGCGGCTGATCCGGGAGGACGACTTCGACGAAGCGGTCGAGGTCGCGCGCGACCAGGTGCTGAACGGCGCGCAACTCCTCGACGTGAACATGGACGAGGGCCTCCTGGACTCCGAGGCCGCGATGACGCGCTTCCTGAACCTCATCGCGGCGGAACCCGACATCGCCCGCGTCCCGACGGTCATCGACTCCTCGCGCTGGGAGGTCATCGAGGCGGGGCTGAAGTGTACGCAGGGAAGGGCGGTCGTGAACTCGATCTCGCTCAAGGAGGGGGAGGAGGCGTTTCTCGAGCAGGCGGCCCTCGTCCGCCGCTACGGGGCCGGCGTCATCGTCATGGCCTTCGACGAACAGGGGCAGGCGGACACGGTGGACCGCAAGCTGGAGATCTGCGCCCGCGCCTATCGCCTCCTGCTCGGCGCCGGATTCCGCCCGGGCGAGATCATCTTCGATCCCAACGTCTTCGCCGTGGGGACGGGGATCGCGGAACACGACGAGTACGGGGTCGCCTTCATCGAGGCCGTCCGCCGGATCAAGAACGAACTCCCCGGCGCGATGACGAGCGGCGGAATCAGCAACATCTCCTTCTCCTATCGGGGAAACGACGCCGTGAGGGAGGCGATGCACACGGCCTTCCTGTACCACGCGATCGCGGCCGGCCTCGACATGGGGATCGTGAACGCGGGACGGCTTCCGCTCTACGACGACATCGACCCGGAGCTGCTCGAAGCGGTGGAAGATGTCCTCCTCGCCCGCCGGCCCGACGCGACCGAGCGGCTGACGGATCTCGCGGGCCGGATCCGGGACGAGGGGATCGAGACGCGGGTGGACGACGCCTGGCGTTCGGAGGGCGTCGAGGCCCGGCTCGAGCACGCGCTCGTGGAAGGGATCGTCGAACACATCGAAGAGGACGCCGAGGAGGCCCGTCTCCTGTACGGCAAGGCGCTGGAGGTCATCGAGGGGCCGCTCATGGCGGGGATGAACCGCGTCGGCGACCTGTTCGGGAGCGGTCGCATGTTCCTGCCGCAGGTCGTGAAGTCGGCGCGCGTGATGAAGCGGGCCGTCGCCTTCCTCGTCCCTCACCTGGAAGCGGAGAAGGCGGCGCGGGCGGCCTCCGCGGGGGGCACGAACTCGGGTTCCGAAGGGGTGGCCCGGAAGGGGAAGGGGACGATCCTCCTCGCGACGGTGAAGGGGGACGTGCACGACATCGGGAAGAACATCGTCGGCGTCGTGCTGCAGTGTAACGGCTACGACACCGTGGATCTCGGTGTCATGGTCCCCCCGGACCGCATCCTTGCGGAGGCGAGGGCCCACCGCGCGGACGCGATCGGGCTCAGCGGCCTGATCACGCCGTCGCTGGACGAGATGGTGCGGGTGGCGAGCGAGATGGAACGGCAGGAGTTCGCGGTGCCGCTCCTCATCGGAGGCGCGACGACGTCGCGGAAGCACACCGCCGTCAAGATCGAGGAGCGGTACTCGGGGGCGACCGTGCACGTGCTCGACGCTTCGCGGGCCGTCGGGGTCGTGGGCAAGCTCCTGGGCGGCGACGGAGCGGACTTCGTGGAGCGGACCCGCGCCGAGTACCGGCGCGTGCGCGACGAGTACCGGGGAGGGAGACGCCCGCTCGCCACGCTCGAGCGGGCCCGCGCGAACCGGCTTTCGGTCGACGCGGCCGTGGCGGTGCCGTCCCCCCGGGAACCCGGCGTGCACGTGTACGACCCGTTCCCGCTGGAGGAACTGGTCGAATACATCGACTGGACCCCCTTCTTCCAGACATGGGAGATGAAGGGACGTTTCCCCGGGCTGCTCGACCATCCCGAACGAGGCGCGGCGGCGCGGTCGCTGTACGATGATGCCCGCGGGCTGCTCGACCGGATCGTCGCCGACGAGTCCCTGACGGCGCGGGCGGTCGCGGGGCTGTATCCGGCCGGCGCGCGGGGGGACGACCTCGTCCTCTTCTCCCCGGAGGTCGGCCGCCGGGAGTTGCTGCGGGTTCCGCACCTCCGGCAGCAGATGGACCGCTCATCGGGCGCGAACGTCAGCCTGGCCGATTTCGTCCTGCCCGAAGCCTCCGGCGTCACCGACTGGAGCGGCGCCTTCGCCGTGACGGCCGGGATCGGCCTCGAGGCGCTCTGCGCCCGCTTCGAAGCCGCCGCGGACGATTACCAGAGCCTCCTCGCGAAGTCGCTCGCCGACCGGCTGGCCGAGGCGCTGGCCGAGCGCCTGCACGAAATCGTGCGGACGGAACTCTGGGGATACGCCCGGGACGAAGCGCTCGACAACGAGGCCCGGATCGCGGAGCGTTACGTCGGGATCCGTCCGGCTCCCGGTTATCCGGCGTGTCCCGACCACTCGCAGAAGGCGCTCCTCTTCGACCTTCTCGAGGTGGAGCGTCGAATCGGGATCGCCCTCACGGAAAACTACGCCATGCACCCCGCCGCCTCGGTGTCCGGGTGGTACTTCGCGCGGCCGGAGGCCCGGTACTTCGGCCTCGGCCGCATCGGGCCCGACCAGGTGGAGGACTACGCCGCGCGCAGCGGGATCTCGCTCGCCGAGGCGGAGCGCCGCCTCTCGCCGAACCTCGCGTACGACCCGGATCCGGTTCCGGAGGCGACGGCATGAGCGCCCGGCTGCGGGAGTGGATCGAGGGAGACGGGGTCCACCTGATCGATGGCGCGATGGGGACGGTGCTCTACGAGAGCGGCGTCTTCGTGAACCAGTGTTACGACGAACTGAACCTCTCGGAGCCCGACCTCGTCCTTGGCGTCCACGCCGACTACGTGCGGGCCGGGGCGCAACTCATCGAGACGAACACCTTCGGCGCGAACCCCGTCAAACTCGAACCGTTCGGCCTCGAGCCGTCCGTGCACGAGATCAACGTGACGGCCGCGCACCTGGCCCGGCAGGCCGCCGGGGGGCGCGCCGAAGTGCTCGGGGCGATCGGCCCGCTCGGCATCCGTATCGAACCCTGGGGCCCCACGTCGGTGGATGAGGCGGCCGACCTCTTCGGAAGACAGGTCGCGGGGCTCGCGGAAGGCGGCGTCGACGGCTTCATGCTCGAGACGTTCTCCGATCTCGACGAACTGCTGCAGGCCGTGCGGGCGGTGCGGAGGGTCGCCGGGGATGCGCCGGTATTCGCGCAGATGACCTTCGGAGACGCGGGCCACACGGAGTACGGTTCCACGATCGAAGCCGCGGCGGCGGCGCTGGAGGGGGCGGGGGCGGACGTTATCGGCCTCAACTGTTCGGTCGGCCCCTCCTCGATGTTGTTGGGCGTGGAGCGGATGGTGGCGGCGACATCGCGGCCGGTGTCCGCGTCGCCCAACGCGGGGCTGCCGCGCGACATCGGGGACCGGAAGATCTATCTCGCGAGTCCCGAATACATGGCCCGCTACGCCCGGCGCATGGTGGAGACGGGAGCCCGCTTCGTGGGAGGGTGCTGTGGCACGTCGCCCGAACACACGCGACTGACGGCGACGCTGCTCGGGACCGACGGCCCCGGGCCGGCTCGCGTATCCGTCTCCTCCCCGAGCGACGCGGGGGGCCGCGAAGCGGCGGAGCCACCTCCGCTCGCAGACCGCTCGGCACTCGGACGCCGCCTCGTGCGCGCCGAGTTCGTCGGGGCGGCGGAGTTGACGCCACCGCACGGGTGGGACCCGGGCGAACTGGTGGCGGGAGCCGCCCGGCTCCGCGACGCCGGCGTGCACACCGTCCACATCGTCGATGGCCCCGCCCACCGGAGCCGCATCGCCTCGCTTCCCGCCGCGATCGTCGTCGAGCGCGAACTCGGCATGGAGACGGTCCCGCACTACAGTTGCCGCGATCGCAACATGCTCGGCATGCTGAGCGACCTCCTCGGTGCCGCCGCGGCAGGCCTCCGCAACGTCTTTCTCATCACCGGCGATCCCCCGCGCGGCGGCCCCTACGACACGGGCGGCGTGTACGACATCGACAGCATCGGACTCACGAACATCGTCCGGCAGCTCAACCTCGGTCTCGATCCGGGCGGGAGTTCGATCGGGGCCCCCACCTCGTTCGTGAAGGGCGTCGCCGTGAACCCCGGCGCCGTCGACCCGGAGGAAGAGATCCGGCGCTTTGCCTGGAAGGCCGAGGCGGGCGCGGACTTCGCCGTCACGCAGCCCATCTTCGACCCGGAGAAATTTCTCGCCTTCGTACGCGAGATCGAGGGCTTCGGCGTGCCGCTTCTCGTCGGTCTCTGGCCCCCGCTGTCGCTGGAGAACGCGGAGTTCCTGGCGCACGAGGTGCCGGGCGTCGACGTGCCGTCCGAGGTGCTGGAGCGAATGGCGCGGGCGCAGGACGGCGGGGCCGAAGCGGCCGACCGGGAGGGGGTCGACGTGGCTCGCGAGGTGCTGAATGCGATCCGGCCCCATGTGGCGGGCGCACTCGTCAGCACGCCCGGAAACGAGGTTGATCGGGCTGCTGCGGTGCTCGAGGAACTCTAGTGCGGTGTCTCGGCAATGTGGCACCCTCCTTCCACATGCCGCATGTTTTCTATTCGTAAGGTGGGCCATTTCCGCTGCCTCCCTCTGGAAGCAGCGACAAACTCCATATGAGAGCAGGAACGATCATGCGGTATTCAAGATCAAGCCGGCGGCGGATCTTCGCGGCCGGGACCTTCCTGGCCGCGGCGATGCTCGCCGGGGCCTCGACCCTTTCCGCGCAGGGTTCGCGCGGGCTCTACCTCTCGACGGACGTGGGGTTCGCGCAGGGCGCCGGTACCGAGGCGGCGCTGTCCGGACCCAACAGCCCCACCCGTTGCGACCGGCTGCTCTACCCCAGCCTCGCCGACGCGCCCCGGGATGCGGGCTGCCTCGCGGGCACCGAACTGGGAGGCCTGTACTCGTTCAACCCGGAGATGGGACTGGCCGGCAGCTTCGCTGTCGGATACGGGCTGGGGCCGCTCAGCATCGAGGTGGAAGCGCTCCAGCGGCACCAGGTCGTCCATAACACGCTCCTGACGCTGGGCACGCAGGCAGGCGCCGCGATCACGGGCAAGGAGACGGAATGGAGCCCCGAGCGGCCGCCGTGGGCGGACATCTCGGAGTTCAGAGGCCGTCAGTTCTTCGCCAACCTCACCTGGTCCGTACCGACCGGGGGCCGCCTGACGCCCTATCTCGGGGTTGGCGGGGGACTCTCCCAAGTCGCCTATCGCTATTACCTGGGCTTTGCCCGCAAGTCGATCGCGGAGGGTTATCTGGAAGTATTCGGGGGTTCGCGCGCCGATCCCGGCGCCTCGCCCGATTGGCAGCGCGCCGCGGCGGGAACCGTCAGCGAGTTGACGACGGATGTGTCCAAGGTCGGACTGGGGTTCCAGCTCCTGGCCGGGGTGGACTACGCCCTCTCCGACCAGGTCTCCATCGGTCTCAAGGGCCGGTGGGTGCAGACGCCCGACGTGAGCGTGGACGCGCAGTGGACGACGATCCGCAGCCACGTCCCGGTACACGCGGACGGCGTGACGCCTTTCGTCTCCACGCTGGATTTCTCTCGCCTGGGATACTGGGCCGTCGTAGCCAGCATGAAGTACCGTCCGTAACGCGATGGCGCGTGCGCCTCTCCGGCGAGTCGCGGCCGATGTCCGACGCGGCCGCGGGGGGGCGCGGGGCGAGGCGGATGCCGCGATCCGCCGCCATGAGGCCAGCGATCTGGACGCGTACATTGCCTTCGACGCCGCGAGGCTGCGGCGGCAGGCCGACGCCATCGATGACGCGGCCTCCCTCGGCGACGATCCGGGCCCCCTCGCCGGCGTCACGGTATCCGTCAAGGATCTCTATGCCCTCGACGGATACCCGCTGTACGCCGGCACGAAGCGGGCCCTCCCCCCTTGGCCCGAAGGGTTCCTCGTGGCGTCGCTGCGGCGGCTGGGCGCGATCTTCACCGGCAAGACGCACACCGTCGAGTTCGCCTTCGGCGGAGTCGGGCTGAACCCCAACACGGGGACGCCCGTGAACCCGTGGGATCCGGTCGATCACCGGGCCCCCGGAGGGTCCTCCGCGGGCGCCGGGGTGAGTCTGTGGGAAGGTTCGGCCCGGATCGCCCTCGGCACGGACACGGGGGGTTCGATCCGCATCCCCGCGTCGGCGACCGGCGTCGTGGGCCTCCGCCCCACCACCGGCCGTTGGCCGACGACCGGCGTCGTCCCCCTCAGCCCATCGCTCGACACCGTGGGGATGCTCGCCCACACCGTGGAGGACCTGCGCTACGCCTTCCGTGCCATCGACCCGCTCGCGCGCACCGGCGACGCGCCGGACGACCCGGGCCCGGAAGGGGTTCCGGGGCTGAGGATCGGGGTTCCCGCTTCCCGTCTGTGGACGGATGCGGACTCCGCGACCGTGGCAGTGGTCGAGGGTGCGCTGGAGGAGCTTCGCGCCGCCGGCGCGGACGTGCTCGAAATCGAGGCTCCGGAGTTGGACGAAGCGGCGGAACGCTACCTCACCGGACCTATCGTCCAACCCGAGTTCGTGGAGTTCCTCCAGCGCGAGTTGCCCGACTGGATCCCACTGCTCGATCCCATCATCGGAACGCGGCTGGAAGCGGCGGGCGGGGTGCCGGCGCTCGAGTATATCGCTGCTCACCAGCACCGCCGCCGACTCTCGTCCGACCTCCACGCCCGGCTCGACGCGGAACGGATCCATCTTCTCGCCGCGCCCACGCTCCCGATCTCGCCGCCGCCCCTCGCGGCCCTCGCCCGACTCGATGCCTACCGGAAGGCCAACCGCGCCATGCTCTCCGGCACGTGCCCCGCCAGCATGCTCGACATGTGCGCGATCTCGCTTCCCGCCGGGCTGGACGGAGAAGGCATGCCCGTGGGTCTGCAGTTGATGGGACCCTCCGGCACGGATCTCGAACTCCTGGCTCGGGCCGCCGCCGTGGAGGGCGTCCTCGGGACGAATCTGACGCGACTGGGAACGCCGCCGAGGGTCGCGGGATAACGATCCCGGTTTCTCAGGCTCCCGGTGTCGGCGCCTTCGGGTAGGAACCCAGGATCTTGAAGGACGACGCCCGCTCCCTGATTCGGTCCAGCGCTTCCGCCACGAACCGGTCCGTGCGGTGCCCTTCGAAATCGATGAGGAAGATGTACCGTCCGAGGCTGCTCTTCGCGGGGCGCGATTCGATCTTCAACATGTTGATCCGCCGCTCCGCCAGCTCGCCGAGCGACAGGTAGAGCGTGCCCGGACCGTCGGCTTCGAAGTCGAAGCAGATCGAGGTCTTGTCCTTCCCCGTCGGCTCGTGATCCTCGGGCGCCAGCACGACGAACCGGGTGCGGTTCCCCGGGATGTCCTCGATGTGGCCTTCGCGCACGAAGGCGCGGAGAACCTCGGCCGCCCGCATGCTCGATATGGCCGCCGCCCCCCGCCCGTGGATCTGCATGTCCTGCACGGCCCGCACGGTGCTCAGCGAGGCGATGGCCTCCGCCCTCGGAAGCCGGCGTGCCAGATATTCCCGGCACTGGGCGAGCGCCTGCGGGTGGGAGTAGACGACCCTTACCTGGTGGAAATCGACATCGCCCTCCGTCAGCAGACAGTGGTGGATCGGAAGGACGACCTCACGCCGGATCCGGAGGTCCGTGTGGTGGACGAGGATGTCGGTCGTCAGGGTGACGGGACCTTCCGTACTGTTCTCAAGCGGGACGATCGCCTCGTCGATGTCCCCCACCTCCACCGCCTGCACGACGCTCGCGATGTCCCCGAACGGCACGTGACGCGCCGTCGGATCGTACGTCAGCGCCGCCTGCTGGCTGAACGTTCCGGGAGGCCCGAGGTAGCCGACCTTCGCCCGTCCCCGCCCGACTCCCCAGACGGCCTCCGCAAGCTTCCGCGCACCGCCGCGCAACGCGTTCATCCGGCAAGATACGTCGGTCGCGGGGCTGTGGTGACCCCGGCGCCCCCTCGATCGTCCATGTGGAGACAACCTCCGCTAGCGTTCGATCGTCCATGTGGAGACAAGAGGAGCGCGATAGAGTGAGTCCCGGCAGGGGCGCATGACTCGCACCGCAGGGGAAAGGGCACGGCCAAGATGAGTCGCACCTCCGGAATGAGCCGCCTTGTAGCAACGATCGTCGCCATGTCGCTGTTCACGGGCTGTGCGTCCTACCACGCAGTCGTGAAGAAGGGTATCGACCCGGGGCCGCGCAAGGTCGAAGACAAGTGGGCGGACAGTTACATCGGCGGACTCGTGGCGCCCGACCATGTGGAGATCGGCGAGAGGTGCGGCGAGGGTGGCGTGGCGATGGTCGAAACAAAGATCTCCTTCGTGAACCAGCTCGTTTCGACGCTCACGCTCGGCATCTACTCCCCGATGGAAATCGTCGTGACGTGCGGGGGCGCCGGAGAGACGCCCGCCGAAGAGACGCCCGCCGAAGAGACATCCGTCGAAGAGACGTCCGAAACCCCGAAGAAACCCTCCGGCGGTTCCGACGGAGGTTGAGGGGCCGCCTTCCGCCGTCCCTCCAGCGGTGTATCTTCGGCGGACGATCAGCCGTCATCGTCGACTACGCCCGGAGCCACGCCATGAACCGCATCGCGCGTCTGTTCCCTTCACTGCTGGCACTTTCCCTGTTCGTCCCGTTCGCCGGTCCCGACCACTCGAGCCCGCTGGCGGCGCAGGAAGTCGCCCCCGGCGCGGTGACGCTCGATTCCGTCTTTCTCGCGGGATACCGCTGGCGGAACCTGGGACCCGATCGCGGCGGGCGTTCCATCGCCACGAGCGGCGTCGTCGGGCGGCCGCAGGAGGCGTATTTCGGTGCCACCGGCGGGGGACTGTGGAAGACGACCGACGGGGGCGAGAACTGGTTCCCGGTCACCGATTTCAAGGTCTCCTCGGCTTCGGTCGGGGCGGTCGCCGTCTCCGAGACCGAGCCGGATCTCATCTTCATCGGCATGGGGGAAACCTGCATCCGCGGCAACATCATGCCGGGCGACGGCGTGTACCGGAGCCGGGACGCGGGCGAGACGTGGGAGCACGTCGGGTTCTCCGAATCCGACGCCATCGCAAACATCCGGATCCATCCCACGGATCCGAACATCGTCTACGTCGCGTCGTTCGGGAAATACAGCGTGCCGAGCGAAGAGCGGGGGCTCTTCCGGAGCACGGATGGCGGCGACACGTGGGAGCGCATCCTCTTTCGCGATGAGCGCACGGGCGCGGTCGACATTGCGATCGACCGGAACAACCCCGACGTGATCTACGTGGCGCTGTGGGAGGCCTTCCGCAAGGAATACACGATGTCCTCCGGCGGCCCCGGAAGCGGGATGTTCAAGAGCACCGACGGGGGCGACACGTGGACGGAGATCACCCGGAACCCCGGCATGCCGGAGTCCGGGGTCGTGGGGAAGATCGGGCTGGCGGTCTCGAGCGCGAATTCGGGGCGCGTGTACGCCCTGTTCGAGCACGCGGACGGAGGGCTGTTTCGTAGTGACGACGGCGGCGACACATGGGAGCTGGTCAACGACGAGCGCCGCATTCGGCAGCGGGCCTTCTATTACACGCACGTCTTCGCCGACCACCACGATCCCGATGTCGTGTACGTGCAGAACACCTCGTTCTTCCGCTCGACGGATGGAGGCGAAACGTACGAGGTCATCAACAACGGAACGCACGGGGACTTCCACGACCTCTGGATCAGCCCGGAGGATCCCGCGCACCTCGTCGTGGCGAACGACGGGGGCGGGGCGGTCAGCTTCGAGACGGGGCAGCGCTGGACGGATCAGGAGTTTTCGACCGCGCAGTTCTATCACGGCGTGACGACGGCCCACGTGCCCTTCCACGTCTGCGGTTCGCAGCAGGACAACTCGACGCTCTGCCTGCCATCCGCCTGGAACGCGAACCGCTTCGGCTTCGGCGAGGCGCCGGGTTTCGGCGGCGGGGAGCCCCGCAGCGTCACCGAAGGATCGATGAACGTCGCGTACCGGGCGGGCGGCGGGGAACCGGGTTACATCGCGCCGGACCCCAAAGATCTCGACGTCTACTTCTCCGGGACGAACAACGGGCGATACCTCGACCGCTTCAACCGGCGCCTCGGCACGTCACGCGAGGTGAATCCCTATCCCTGGTTCTACTCGGGCGAGCCGGCGAGCGAGATGGTGGAACGCTGGCAGTGGACGTTCCCCATCATCTTCTCCCCCCTCGACCCGAACATCCTCTACACGTCGTCGAACCGGCTCTGGAGGACGACGAACGGGGGTGACGACTGGGAGGCGATCAGCGGCGACCTCACGCGCGCCGACCCGATGACGCTGGGCCATTCCGGCGGACCGATCACCGGCGACATGAACGGGCCCGAAGTCTACGCCACGATCTTCTCGGTCGGACCGGGCAAGGTGGACATCGACGTGATCTGGGCGGGGTCGGACGACGGCCTCGTGCACGTGACGCGAGACGGCGGCGCGACGTGGACGGACGTGACGCCGCCGGACATGCCGGACTTCGGCCGCGTGAGCCAGATCGACGCGTCGGCGTTCGAGGCGGGCCGCGCGTATGTCTCCGTGCGGAAGCCGCTCCTCAACGACTTCTCGCCCTATATCTGGAAGACGGACGACTACGGAGCGAACTGGACGAAGATCGTGGGCGGGATCCGGGAGGACGCCTATGTGCACGCCGTCCGCGAGGACCCGAACCGGGAAGGGTTGCTGTACGCCGGGACGCAGCACGGCATGTACGTGTCGTACGACGACGGGACGAACTGGCAGGAGTTGAACCCGGGGTTCCCGGATCTGCCGGTGTCGGACGTCATCGTGGAGCACAACGAACTGGCGATCGCGAGCCACGGCCGCGGGTTCTGGGTGCTCGACAACCTGGCGCCGCTGCGGCAGGCCCGCCCCGGGCTGACGGATGAGGCGGTCGCCCTGTTCGATCCGGCCACCGCGTACCGCTCCGCCAACGGCGTGACGCTCTCGTGGTGGTTCCGCGAGGCGCCGGGCGAGGCCCGACTCGAGATTATCGACGCGTCGGGAGCCGTGCTGCGCACCTACGAGCCGGCCGCGCGTCCGGACCCCGCGGCGGAGGGAGATTCGACGGCCGCGGAGGGCGAGGAGGAGCCGGCCCCGGCCCGCGACCGCTGGGCCGGACCCGCGATGCCGGCCGAAGCGGGGCTCAACATGTTGCAATGGGACCTTCGGACCGCGCCCGCCGCGACCTTCCCCGGCATGATCCTGTGGGGCGTGCGCACGATGTCGCCCGCCGTGCCGCCGGGGACGTACACGGTGCGGCTGACCGCGGATGGCGACGTGCGAACGACGGAGGTCGCGGTCGCCCGGCATCCGTGGATCGAGGATGTGACGGATGAGGACCTGGCGGAGCAGTTCGAGTTCGGGATGCGGATCCGGGCACGGGTGCACGAGGCCAACTCGGCCGTGATCGCCATCCGGCGCGTCAAGTCGCAGCTCGACGACCGACTCGAAGCGTCGGACGACGCCGCGCTCGCGGAAGCCTCGGACGCGCTGCGGACGGCCGCTTCCGCGGTGGAGGGGGACATCTACCAGGTGCGGAACCGCAGCAACCAGGATCCGCTGAACTTCCCGATTCGGGTGAACAACCGGCTGGCGAACCTGCTCTCGATGTCGGAGCGCGGCGATGGCCGGCCCGGGAGCGGGATGTACGAAGTTTTCGAAATCATGGTGGCCGAACTCGAGGGCTACACGACCCGCCTCGAGGACGTGTGGCGAGTGGAGTTGGCGGCGGTGAACCGCGAACTCGAGCGGCTGGGGCTGGCGCCGGTGGACCCGGCGGACGAATCGGTCGAACTCGTCTCCTGAACGGCGGGAGGCCCGGGGGTCACGTTCCCGAGGGAACGTCCTCCCGGGCCAGCGTTCAAGCCTTCCGGAACCGGTCGTTCAGCCGGCTTCCGGGAGCTGGTTCACGAACTCGATCATGCGTTGCTGCTGGTCCTCGTCGGGGAGCCGGCCCATCCCGGCGCCGAGGTTGTCCACCATGTGTTCCGCACGGCTCGTCGCGGGCGTTACCACGGTCACCGCGGGGTGCGCGGCCGCGAACTTGATGAAGAACTGGGCCCACGAGTGGGCGTCGAATTCGCTCGCCCACTCCGGCACCTCGCGGCCCTCCACCCGCGACCAGAGCCGGGTGCGCCCGAACGGCACGTACACGAGCACGCCGATCTTCCGCTCCGCCGCGAGCGGCAGGATCTCCTCGGCCGCGCCCAGATCGTCGACCGCGTAGTCGACGCCGATGAAGTCGAGGGGGTAGTCCCGCATCACCTGCGCCAGCACCGGATACCGTCGCTCGCTCGTGCTCGTGATCCCGATGTACCGCACGCGCCCGGCGGCCTTCAGCTCCTCGAGGATCCCCACCTGCACCGGGGGATCGCCCAGGTTGTGGACCTGAATGAGGTCGATGACGGGGACGCCGAAATACTCGAACGAGCGCTCGATCTGGGCCCTTGCCGCGTCCGGGTCCGCGGATCCGCCGCCGCGTCCGGCCACGTTGACCTTCGTCGCCCAGAAGACGCGATCGGAGATCCCGAGTCTCTGGCAGATGTCGCCCGCGACCTCTTCAGAGGAGCCGTAGCTGGGAGCCGTGTCGAAAACCGACCCGCCGCCATCGACCAGCGCCTGCATGACTTCTTCCAACTGGGTGACATCGTCGCCCCTCGCCACGCGCTGGAAGGTCGCGGAACTCCCCAGGCCGACGATCGGCAACTCCTCGCCCGTGGAAGGGACGGGCCGCGTGATCATCTCCTGGCTCGCGAAGGCGCGCAGGAGGCGGGGGTTGACGGAGAGGGCCGCGCCCGCGGCGGCGGTGGAGCGGATCCAGTCGCGTCGGGTGAACATCGTCGGATCTTCCTCGTGCTGGGGTTGTGGCCGAGGCATCAAGCGTGCCCGCAAACAGCGTCGACGATCGGGTAACACTTCACGCGGCCCAACCGCTGTACCGTCTCCGGGCGCCGGCTCGAGGAACGGTTTGACCATGGTCATGACCATGGTTCTATTGAAGGCACGTTGAAGACGCCGGACAGACTCGGAGCGGACGGATGGAAGCAGATCAAGAGGGGCCCGCGGGCGTCCCGCGGACCATCAAGGCATCGGAGTTCAAGGCGAAGTGTCTCCATCTCATGGATGAAGTCGCCGAGACCGGCGAAGAGATCGTCATCACGAAGCACGGTCACCCCGTGTCGAAACTCGTCCCGTGCAACGAGAGACCGGAGACCCTGTTCGGACGGTATCGCGACGTCATCCGGATCCGCGGCGATATCGTGGGGCCCATGCCCAGGGAGTGGTGGGACATCGTCGATGACGAGGGAGAGGATCTCTTTTGATCCTGCTCGACACACACGTCCTGTTGTGGCATGGGCGTGGAGACCGCCGTCTCGGACGGCGCGCCCGCCGGGTGATCGAGCGCGCACTGCCCCGGCGTCGTGCCGCGGTCTCGGCCATCTCCTTCTGGGAGATTGCCATGCGGGTCCACAGTGGACGGCTCGACCTCTTCATGGATCCCGAAGCCCTCCGTCGCGATCTTCTTGCCCAGGGACTCGTCGAGCTCCCGGTCAATGGCCTTATCGGTGTGCGGGCCGGGCTGCTTCCTGGTCTGCGCGGCGACCCCGCCGATCGACTGATCGTGGCGACGGCTCTCGAAGGACACCAACTGCTGACCGCCGACTCGCAGATCCTCGAGTGGCCCGGGAAGCTGAACCGAATCGACGCTTCGGCGTAGAGCCTTGGCCGAGTGACCTCGTTGACGCGCGGAGAGGTCAACCCCCCTCGGTCTCGATGGCCGCGACCTCGGCCATGATGCGGTCGAACCGGGTAGCGGCGGTGTGCGGAGCGAGGTTGCACAGGTAGGCGTGCGCCGCCCCCAGACGCCGGAGGGCGACGATCGTCTCCGCGCAGTGTCGCTCCGGCGTGACGCCCGCTTCGAAGGCCGAAGCCACGGCTTCAACCGGTACCGGGAAGAAGCGGGATAGCCGTTCCAATACCGTCCGGCGACCGTTCCGGTAATAGAAGACGCCGAACGAGCCAGGAATCTCGAGACCCTCGCGCTCCGCGCCTTCGAGCCAGCGCTCCGCCTGCGCCAGGTCGTGGTGGGAAACGACCTGTGTGAGGTAGTAGTCCGCCTCGAACTCCGGGGCCGTGGCGAAACCGATCTGCTCGGCGACCGGGCGGTGGAGGTTGACCCAGCCGCCGAGCGACAACCCCTTCGCCCGTTCCCGAAGCCGCTGCCGGAGCATGTAGCCGTGGGGCACGCAACGGTCGGCTCCGCGCACTCGGTCGCCCCCCGTCACGGTGAGGCTCTCGACGCCGCGAGCCCGCGCCCGGTCGCCGTAGCGCAGGCAGTAGTCGAGCGGGTGGAGACAGGTCAGGAAGGGAACGACCCGCCAGGGTTCGACCTCGTTTGCGAGGTTGGCCGTCAGGTGCTGGAGGTTCTCCTCCTCCTCCTCGCCCACGGCGCTGTCCGTGAGCATGAGGAACGCGTCGCGCGCCGCGAGACCCCGAATCGCATGGGAGAGGTCGATCCACATGTCCATCGCGCCGCCGCGGCTGAGCCCGCTTCGAGGCGGCCGCAGTTCGACCGTCATCGTCGGCTCGTCCCCCCGCAATCGCTCGACGAAGCGGCTCCCCGACGACGTTTCCATATCGACTGGCGGTTCGTTCACGACGGAAGATCCTGCTCGGCACGCAGGTTGTTCCAGCTTCGGATTGGTTCACGGACCGGGAGAGGATGCGTATCCCGAGCCCCGTTGCAAAGCGGCCGCGGCCGCGTTCCGTTTCGGGCCGGGTGCCGCGGGCGACGGCAACGCGGGCC
The DNA here is from genome assembly GCA_022825725.1 of Gemmatimonadota bacterium. Classification (GTDB taxonomy): domain Bacteria; phylum Gemmatimonadota; class Gemmatimonadetes; order Palauibacterales; family Palauibacteraceae; genus Palauibacter. The sequence continues at coordinate 163,615 of JAJDWE010000031.1, read as the reverse complement.
GAGCCCCGCGGTACTGCGGCGACATTTGGCGGAGAAACCGGATGACGGAAGACCTTCTCGTGAGCGATGAGCAATTGGCGGAGGAGATACTCACCCTCCTCTCGCGTACGCCGGGGACGGTGCGCGTGCTGCTCGAGGACCTGCCGGACGGCCTCCTGCACGCGGACGAGGGGGAGGGGACGTTCAGCCCCTTCAGCGTGCTGGGGCATCTCATTCAGGGCGAGATCGACGACTGGATTCCGCGGGCGCGGTGGATTCTCGAACACGGCCGCGAGCGGGCGTTTCCGCCCTTCGACCGCTTCGCGCACGTCGAGCGAACCCGGGGCCGCTCGCTCGATGAACTGCTCGCCGAGTTCGAGACGCTGCGCGAGACCGGGCTCGCGGCGCTGCGGGAAGTGGTGGATGGCGAGGTCGATCTCGACGCCGGCGGACTTCACCCGGAACTGGGCGAGGTCACGCTGCGGCAACTGCTCACGACCTGGGCCGTACACGACCTCAACCATATCGCCCAGATCGTGCGGGTCGTCGCGCACCGGTTCGAGGACGAGGTCGGGCCCTGGAAGGCCTACCTCCCCATTTTGGGCCAGGACGGGTAGCGGCAGCACAGGCTCGGGCCGGGTTCGGGGACTCCCGGCGGGAAGGGCCGACTAGATTCTCGGGCGCCGTCGCTCCGTTTCGGCCGCGCGGACGGCGGCGGCGAGAGACTCCGTGTAGGGCGGGCGGTGGATGCCGCGCTCGGTGACGATGCCGGTGACGAGTTCCGCCGGGGTGATGTCGAACGCCGGGCTGTAGACGTCGGCGGCCTCGGGGGTGAGGAGGGGGCCGAAACCGCGGCGGACCTCATCCGGGTCGCGGTGCTCGATCGGGATGTCCCCGCCGGTGGGGGAGCCGAGGTCGACGGTGGAGGTCGGTGCGAGAACGTAGAACGGAACGCCGTGGCGGTGGGCCAGCACGGCCAGGGGGTACGTGCCGATCTTGTTCGCCACGTCGCCGTTGGCCGCGATGCGGTCGGAGCCCACGAACGCGATGTCCGGCGGATCCGTGGCGAAGAGCGACCCGGCCATGTTGTCGGCCAGCACCGTGACTTCGATCCCGGCTCGGGCAAGCTCCCAGGCCGTGAGACGGCTCCCCTGGAGAAGGGGGCGGGTCTCGTCGGCGAAGACGCGGATCCGGCGACCGGCCTCGGCGGCGACGTAGACCGGGGCGAGGGCCGTCCCGATGCCGCCCGTGGCGAGGGACCCCGCGTTGCAATGCGTGATCACGGCTTCGCCATCCCGGAGCAGGGTCGCCGCGTGCTCTCCGATCCCGCGGCACATGCGGCGATCCTCCTCGTGGATGGCGTCGGCTTCCGCCGCCAGCGCCCCGGCCAGCTCTCCCGCATCCCCGGCGGCGGCATCGAGACAGGCTCGCAGGCGGCGAACCGCCCACACGAGGTTGACCGCCGTGGGCCGGGCTGCGGCAAGCCGCTCGGCCCAGTCGGCGAACCGGGCCCGCAGTTCCTGCGCCGCGACTCCCTCGACGGCGGACTGCCGCGCCAGAGCGGCGAGACCGATCGCGGCCGTGATCCCAATGAGTGGCGCGCCCCGCACGCGCAGACTCCGGATCGCCTCGATGAAGTCTTCGAGCGTCGAAAGTTCCTTCTCCTCATGGACGCCGGGAAGGAGCGTCTGGTCGAGGATGAGCGCGCTGCGGCCCCCGGGGCCCCAGCGGATCGTTTTCGGAACCGACAGCTCGCGATCAGTCATGCCGCGCAACCTATCCGACGGCGGGAAAGGCGCTACCTTGAATTGCCACGGGACGTCCCGCAGAGATCGGATGCAGTCCAGGAGGAACCATGACGTCGTCACGAGAACACAAGGTCTTCAGCTCCGCGGTCGCCGTCCGGATCGCCACCGCCGCGATCGCGCTCGCCATCCTCGCCACCGCCCAGCCGCTGGCCGGGCAGGAGCGGGATCCGGACCACTTCGGCCCGGCGGACGTCTTCGAACTCGAAATCGCCGGCGACCCCAGGATCTCGCCCGACGGTTCCCGGGTCGTCTATGTGCGGTCCTCGATGGACATCATGACGGACCGCCAGCGAAGCAACCTGTGGATTGTCGACTACGACGGTTCCAACCACCGCCCGCTCCTCACCGGACAGAGGAACTTCTCGTCGCCGCGCTGGTCGCCCGACGGCACGCGGCTCCTGTACGTGGCGAGCGACGAACACGGGAAAGCACAGCTGTACCTGCGCTGGATGGACACCGGACAGACGGCCCTGCTCACGCAGCTGGAGCGAGGCCCGGGCGGGCTGTCCTGGTCGCCCGACGGGAGCACGATCGCCTTCAGCATGTTCGTCCCGGATACGCCGCCGCCCTTCGCGCAGATGCCGGCGAAGCCGGAAGGCGCGACGTGGGCGCCCCCCGCCACGACGTACGAGCGGCTCTATTACCGGTCGGACAGCCAGGGCTTCCTGCCGGTCGGATACTCCCACGTCTTCGTCCTTCCCGCGGAGGGAGGGACGCCGCGCCAGGTCACGCACGGCCCCTACAACCACGGCGGGACGCCCGAGTGGACGCCCGATTCGCAGCACCTGCTGATCTCGGCCACCCGGCGCGACGACTGGGAGTACGTACGGGATTCAGAGATCTTCGAGTTCTCCGTGGCGGACGGCGCGGTGCGGCAACTGACCGACCGGCGCGGGCCCGACTCGAGTCCGACGGTGTCGCGCGACGGCGGCATGATCGCCTACACCGGCTACGACGACCGTTACCTCGGACACCAGGTGTCGAAGCTCTACGTGATGAGCCGGGACGGGTCCGGCTCGCGCCTCATCGCCGACGACCTCGACCGCTCGATCGGGAACCTGCACTGGGCGAGCGACGGAGAGGGGCTGTTCTTCCAGTACGACACCGAGGGGAACACGCGACTCGCGCACGTCGACCTCGACGGGACCGTGACCGATATCGTCTCCAGCGTTCAGGGCCTGTCGATCGGTCGTCCCTATGGAGGCGGCACCTTCTCCACCTCCGGGAACGACCGTTTCGCCTTCACCTACGGGACGCCGGACCACCCCGCCGACCTCGCGGTCACGAACCGGAACGGCGACTGGCAGCGGCTCACGCACCTGAACGAGGATCTCTTCGCGCAGAAGGCGATCGGGGAGACGGAGGAAGTCTGGTACAAGTCCTCGCATGACGGGCTCGACATCCAGGGATGGATCGTGAAGCCGCCGGACTTCGATCCGAGCCGCAAGTATCCGCTCCTGCTGGAGATCCACGGCGGTCCGTTCGCGAACTACGGGGACCGCTTCAGCGCCGAGGTCCAGTTGTTCGCCTCGGCGGGGTACGTCGTCCTCTACACGAACCCGCGCGGGAGCACGAGCTACGGCGAGGACTTCGGGAACGAGATCCACCACGCCTATCCGAGCTACGACTTCGACGACCTGATGTCGGGTGTCGATGAAGTCATTTCGCGTGGGTACATCGATGAAGACCAGCTCTTCGTCACCGGAGGGTCCGGCGGCGGGGTGCTGACGGCGTGGATCGTCACCCATACGGACCGCTTCGCCGCCGCCGCGTCGCAGAAGCCCGTCATCAACTGGTACAGCTGGGTTCTGACGGCGGACATGGGCGGCAGCGGCGGCCTGAACTACTGGTTCCCGGGCGCGCCCTGGGACAATCTCGAGCACTACATGGAGCGCTCGCCGGTCCACCACATCGCGAACGTGACGACGCCGACGATGCTCATCACGGGCGAGGTCGACTGGCGGACGCCGATGTCGGAGTCGGAGCAGTTCTACCAGGCGTTGCGGATCCGGAAGGTGCCGTCGGTGCTCGTGCGGATCCCCGAGGCGAACCACAGCATCGGGGCGCGTCCGAGCGGCCTCATCAGCAAGGTGCAGCACATCCTCGCCTGGTTCGAGCGCTATCGGCCGACCGGGACGACGACGCAGTGAGGACGCGATGAGCCGCGGCAGGATCCGCAGGTCGGACAGGGAACTGGGACTCGACCGGGAGATCACGCGCCGCGACTTCGTCCAGTTGGCGGGGGCCGGGATTGCGGGTTCCGCGCTCCTCGGGTGCGGGCCGGGCGGCTCGGAGGGCGCGAGCGCCGGCGCGGTCCCGGGGATGGCGTCGGATCCGTGGTCCGACGCGCTCGGGCCGGACTGGTACGGTCCCGGCGGCGTGGGGGACTATGCGCCCTCGCACGGGAATACGCCGGAGGTCGTCCGTGACGCGCACTGGGTCCGCGATGGGCGGGGTCCGGGAGGGGAGGTCACGGACACCGGAGAACGCTTCGACGTCGTGATCGTGGGCGGCGGCCTCGCGGGCCTCTCCGCCGCGCACCACTTCAAGCGGCATCGGCCTTCCGGACGCTGTCTCGTCATCGAGAACCACCCCGTGTTCGGCGGCGAGGCGAAACGAAACGACATGATGGTGGACGGCGTGCGTCTGGCCGGGCCGCAGGGGTCCAACGACTTCGGCATACGCCCGCCCACCGGAGAGCCGGACGACTACTTCACCACGCTGGGCATCCCGCGCGAGTTCGAGTACGCGCCGGACGCGGGGCAGGTGAAGGCGCCGCTCGAGAACTACGGCTTCATGCACTGGGTGCAGGACCAGTTCTCCATCGGGCACTATTTCGGCGGGACGCGCGGCGGCGGGCGTCCCGGCTGGTCCGGCGGCTCGCGCGCCTGGGTCAACGGTCTCTTCGGGGACATGTCCCGCGCGCCGTGGACGCCGGAGGTGCGGGAGGGCTTCGAACGCTGGCGGAACGCGCGCGTCACGGACCACGTGCCCCCGGACGCGCCCGGGGGGCCGGACAATCCCGGGCCGTGGCTCGACGGCATGACGCTCAAGGCCTACTACGAGGACGTGCTCGGCCTGCCGCCCGAGGTGACGGCGTACGTGGACCCGATCCTCGCCAGCATCATCGGACTCGGGTGCGATGCGATCTCGGCCTGGTGGGGGATGCACTTCGACCTCCCCGGTTTCGGGCTTCCGTCCCGCTACGACGGCATGACCTTCCACTCCTTCCCGGGCGGGAACGCGGGGATCGCGCGCTACTTCGTGAAGGACGTCGTGCCGGACGGGATCGCGGGCGAACGGACGCTGGGGGACGTGCTCAACGGGGCAATCGACTTCGACGCCCTCGACCGGCCGGATCAGCCCGTGCGGCTGCGGCTGGGGTGTACCGCGATCGACGTGCGCCACGCCGGGGCCGGCGATGGCCACGCGCGCGTGACCTACGTGCACGAGGGGCGGGCGTACTCCGTCGAGGCGGACGGGGTCGTGCTCGCGAGCGGGGGCTGGATGAACCGCTACATTGCGGCCGACCTGCCGGACGGACATCGCGCCGCCTACGAGAGCTTCCGCCACGGGCCGATCCTCGTCGCGAACGTGGCGCTCCGGAACTGGCGCTTCCTCGACCGCCTGGGGATCGCCGGTTGCTTCTACGAGGGCGATCTCGGCTTCTCGTGCAACATCCGGCGGCCCATGTACGCGGGGGACTACCGGCCGGTCCACGCCCCGGATCACCCGACGATGCTGACCTTCTATATCACCTTCGAGTCGCCGGGGACCTCGCCGGCGGATCAGGGGATGGCGGGTCGCACGGAGATGCTGAGCGCGTCTTTCGCGGACTACGAACGGCGGCTGCGCGCGCAGATGATCGAACTCTTCGCCGAGGGTGGGTTCGATCCGGCGGAGGATATCGCCGGCCTCGTGCTCAACCGCTGGGGGCACGCCTATGTGGCGCCCGGACCCGGATTCTTCTTCGGACGCGACGGGGCCCCGGCCCCTCCGGATGTGATTCGCGAGCCCTTCGGACGCGTCGCGATCGGGCATTCCGAACTGCGGGGGCACCAGAACTGGACCGGTGCGTCCGCGGAGGGTCGCCGCGCCGTGGAAACGGTCCTCGATCTGATCTGATGCCGCGACGATGCGACAAGTGACGCCGCGGCGGACGCGGCGAGCCGATTCCTGCGGCCTGTGGACGCTCGCCCTTTGCGCGCTGACCGGCTGCGCGACCTCGACGGTGCCGGCCATCGAGTACGAGGTCCTCGGAACGTTCCCGCACGATCCGGCCGCGTACACGCAGGGACTTCTCTTCCACGACGGACACCTCCTCGAGAGCACCGGCCGCTACGGGGAGTCCAGCGTGAGGCGCGTGGATGTGCCCACGGGAGAGATCCAGGCCCGGGTGGCGGTGGACTCCGCCCTGTTCGGGGAGGGTCTCGCACGGGTGGACTCCGAACTCGTTCAACTGACGTGGAAGGCCGGCCGGGCCTTCGTCTACGACGCGGAGACCTTCGAGGTTCTCCGGGAGTACGCCTACGAGGGCGAAGGCTGGGGGCTCTGCTACGATGGTGAGGCGCTCTGGATGTCCGACGGGTCGAGCGCGCTCGAGCGGCGGGACCCGCAGACGTTCGCGGTCACGGAGACTGTCGAGGTCACGCGCGACGGGTCTCCGCAGCGTCGGCTGAACGAACTGGAGTGCGTAGGCGACTGGATCTACGCCAACGTCTACCAGACGGACATCATCGTCCGGATCGACAAGGTCACCGGCGAAGTCCTCGGCGAGATCGACCTGTCGGGCGTCCCCCTGAGCGCCCGCCGCCCGGGCGATCCCGAGGCCGTGCTCAACGGCATCGCCTACGTCCCGGAGACCGGCGTCTTCCTCGTGACCGGCAAGCTGTGGCCGAACCTCCTGGCCCTCCGGCTCGAAGACCAGTAGGGCGGCAGCACCGAACGGCCAAGCCTCGCATTCGCCTGGAACGTATCGCTACCGGGCGGCGGCGAAGCGGTCGCCGAGGGACTGGAGTCGGGCGACGGGTTCGTTGCTGAACACGAGGCGAAGTTGGTACTCCGCGTCGGGGCCGCCCCAGGCGTCCATTGGTGTGGCCGCGACGGCTGCCCGCGCCAGCAGGCGGCCGGAAAGTTCGCGGGCCGGAAGACCCAGGGGCCGGGTATCCAAGAGGAGCGACCAGCCGCCCGCGGCGGGTCGGACCGGGTAGTCCCGAAGCGCTTCGAGCACCGCGTCGCGGCGGCGCTCCCAGCGCGCCACGCTCGCGGCCACATCCTCTGCCTCGTCCGCAGCCGACAGCGCGGCCAGCGCGCCGGGCTGAGCGATCCCGACCCCGGTCACGACGTTGTAGATGCCGACTTTGGCGACGTCCGCGAGAACCTCGGCGGGACCCACGATCCAGCCCACCCGCCACCCGATCATGCGGTACTCCTTCGACACCGAGCCGACCGTGAGCGTCCGCTCGCGCATTCCGGGGAGCGACGCCGGGTGCAGGTACAGGCGGCCATCGTAGAGGATGCGCTCCATCGCCGCGTTGTAGAGGAGCCACAGGTCGTGGCGCTCGCACAGCTCCGCGACCGCCCGCCAGTCGTCGGGGTCGAGCACGCCGCCGGACGGCATGGACGGGTTCATGAGGAAGAGCGCCCGGGTCCGGTTGCAGATGCAGGAGGCGAGGGCGTCGAGGTCGAGACGCCAGCCCGCCGACGAATCGAACCGCCAGGGCGCGAGCCGCGGGGCCGCGCCGGCCAGTCGCACGCGCTGGAGCATACCGGCGTACGTGGGATCGGTGACGATCACCTCGTCGCCCGGGTCCACCGTGGCGAGCAGGGCGTTGAACAGGCCCTCCGTGCCACCCGCGGTGATCACGCACTCCCGGTCCGGATCGTAGCTCCGCCCGGAGAGCCGGTCGACGTGCCGCGCGGCCGCCGCGCGAAGGCCGGCCCGGCCCGTGAACGGCAGGTAGCTGTTGGCGGCCGGCGATTCGAGCGCCGCGCGGGTGGCGGCCACGGCCGCCGCGGGGGGCCTCAGGTCGGTGTCCAGATTCTCGAGCCGGAGCACGCCGGGATCGCCCGCCGCCACCCGCGCGACTCCGTCGATGTCGAACCCCGGAATCCCGACCAGCCGCCCGGGCGGTGTCCGGCGGTAGCCCTCCAACCCGCTCACCCGCCGATCCTCCGCTGCAGCGCGTCGAGCGCGGCCATGAGATCGGGCTCCTCCGACAGCACGGGAAGAAGCGGGTCGGGGTCCAGCGACCGGGCGCGCTCCGGCATCGTCCGGATCGTGAAGTCTTCCATCGAGAGTCCCTCCTTCACTTCCGTCCAGCGCAGCGGCGCGGACACGGTGGCGCCCGCGCGCGACCGCACGGAATACGGCGCCACGACGAGCCGCCCGCGCCCGTTTTGCACATAGTCGATGTAGACCCTGCCTTCGCGCCGCGAGGGGTTCCGGACGATCGTGGCCCCGTCGGGGATCTCCGCCACCACCGCCGTCGCCAGCAGTTGCGCGAGGGTGCGCGACTGTTCGTAGTCGAGCTGTCCGCCGAGCGGAATCATCACGTGGATCCCCGACGAGCCGCTCGTCTTCGGATAGCTGGGGAGTCCGATCTCCTCGCACAGTGCGCCGATCGCGCGCGCCACGTCGATCACGTCCCCGAACGGGGCGTACACCTCCTCGCCGTCCCGTTTGTGCTTGGGGTCGAGGTCGAGGAGGCACCAGTCGGGGCGGTCCAGGCTCCCGACGCGGCTCGCCCACACGTGGAGCGGAATCGCGCCGAGGTTTGCGATGTACACGAGCACCGCCGGGTCGTCGGCGATGAAATAGTGGATGTCGCGCTCGGAGCCGCGGCTCCAGATCGCCTCTGTGCGCACCCACTCGGGCTGGAACCCCGGCGCGTTCTTCTGAAAGAAGGACTTCCCGTCGATCCCGTCCGGATAGCGGGTGAGCACCAGAGGCCGGTCTTCGAGGAACTTCAGCAGCCACGGGGCGATGTCCCGGTAGTACGCGATCAGGTCGCCCTTAGTGTATCCCTCGTCCGGCCAGAAGACCTTGTCGAGGTTCGAGAGCGGCAACTCCTCGACGGGCGGGGGCGACGTGTCGACGCGCACGGGATCGGCCAGCGCCGCGCGCGGGTCGCGGGGCAGCCGGCAGTCGGTGGGAACCACGTATTCGCGATCCTCGTCCCCGGATTCTTCCTCCCCGGATTCCTCCTCCGGGGTCGGCAGGACGCCGAGGAAGACGGCATGCCGGAGCAGGCCTCCCTCGGTGATTTCCTTGTACCGGATCTCCGCCACGAGTTCGGGTTCGACCCAGGTGTGATCGTCTCCGGCGGGGGCCGGCGTCGCGAATGCGGGCCCGCCGGCCGCCTCCAGCGCGTCGAGCCGGGTCCGGAGTTTCGCCAGCGTCTCGTCGTCGAAACCCGTTCCAACCCGACCGATGTAATGGAGGGCGAGGCCGTCGTCGCTCGTGGCGGTCCCCGATGCGGGGCTGGCGGGGGATGCGACGCCGGCGGGGCCGTACGCGCCGAGGTGGAGCGCGCCGAAGCCCGTCCGCGAGCCGGCCGGACTCGTGAAGCCGACGATGACGAAACGGGCCTCGCGCGCGGCGTGGATCTTCCGCCAGTCGGGAGACCGGCCGCCGGTGTACCGGGAGTCGGCGCGCTTGGCCATGATCCCCTCGAGTCCCATCTCCTGCACCTGCCGGAAGAGGGCCTTCCCGCACTCCTCGAAGTGTTCGCTGAGCCGGATCGGGCCCGCCTCGGGCACCACGCCGCGCAGGAGGGTGCGCCGCTCGAAGAGCGGGAGATCGCGCAGATCGCGGTCGTCGAAGGCGAGCAGGTCGAAGGCGTAGAAGCTGGCCGGCGCCTCGAACGAGGCGTGCCGCACATCCAGTGGGCGCGAGAGCCGGGCGCGCTTCTGCAGACGCCGGAAGCTGGGGTAGCCCGCGGCGTCGTGAACGACGACCTCTCCGTCCAGCACCACGCGCCGGAAGGGGAGCTTGCGGAGGGCGCGGGCGATGTCCGGGAAGGTGGGGAGCGCGTCGTGCCCGTTCCGGGTCAGGAGGCTGGCCGCGCCGTCGACGGCCGAGGCCAGCATGCGGTAGCCGTCGAGTTTCAGCTCGAAGTGCCACGCGGGATCGTCGAACGCTTCCTCCCGGGGCTGGGCGAGCATGAACCGCACGTCGGCGGGGTCGACCGGGCGCTCGGGCGCGCCGGCCCGCTCGAGGGCCGCGGCCAGATCCTCCCCGGGATACCAGCCGCGCTCGCGCTCGGCCATCTGCTCGACCGTAAGGCCCGACAGGATGGACGTTTCCGGGAGCGATCCGTCCTCCAGGATCGGGTGTCCGCCGCGCCGCTCGCGAATGAGGAGCCATTCCTTGCCGGTCTCCCCCTTCGCCAGCCGCACGAGCGTCCATACGCCCCTGAGTTTGTGGCCCCGAAGTTCGAACAGGAGCTTGCCCGCCTCCAGTCCCTCCTGCGGATCTTCGAGCATGATGCAGCGGCCGATGTCCCACACGATCATCTCGCCGCCGCCGTACTCACCCTTCGGAATCACGCCCTCGAACTCGATGTACTCGATCGGGTGGTCCTCGACGTGCATCGCGAGCTTCTTGTCCGCCGGGTCGGGGGAGATGCCCTTGGGGACGGCCCACGAAACGAGGACGCCCCCGATTTCCAGGCGGAGGTCGTAGTGCCGGCGCGTCGCCGCGTGCAACTGGACGACGAACACGCCGACTCCCGTCCCGGCCGCGCCGCCGAAGGGCTCCGGCGTGCGCTCGGAAGCGCGTTTGTCCCGGTATTCCTCGAGTTTTCCTCGGGGCATGCTCGCGGCCCTGTCCTTCGACGCTGCTTTCGACCCTCCGGGCGGTGTACGGCCGGAGCGGTATGCACAATCCGGCCCGGAAACTATAATTCGGCCCCCCGGTCCGGCATCACGCCGGGGCTGACACCGCGCCGGGCGGTCCGGCGCGAACACGGAGAGATGCAGGATGTCACCTCGACCCATCGCAACGGCGACGGTCTCGTTCGGGCTCGTTTCGATCCCGTGCCAGCTCTACTCGTCCGCCGAAAACTCGCAGAAAGTCCGCTTCAACTTCCTCTCCCCCGACGGGACCCGAGTGAAACAGCAGTACGTGGACGCAAAGACGGGGGAGCCGGTCCTGCGCAGTGATCTCATCAAGGGATACCAGTTCGCGAAGGACCAGTACGTGACGTTCAAGCCGGAGGAACTGAAGGCGCTCGAGGCGGAGGCGACGCAGGCGGTCGAGATCGTCGAGTTCGTGCCGCTGGACCAGGTCGAACGGGCCTACATCGGGAAGACGTACTACCTCGGGCCCGCGCGGGGAGGGGACAAGGCCTACCGGCTCCTCGGCGCCGCCATGAAGAAGACGGGGTGGGCCGCCCTCGCAAAGTACGCGGCGCGGGGCAAGCAGTATCTCGTCCTCGTGCGGCCGGTCGGGGATCACCTCGTTCTCGAACAGCTGCACTACGCGCATGAGGTGCGGGACATCGCCGACGTGCCGTCGGGAGAGGGCGAGGTCGCCGATGCGGAACTCGGCCTCGCCGTACAACTCATCGAGCAGATCGCCTCGGAGGACTTCGATCCGTCGAAGTACGAGGATGAGGTCGGACAGCGCATGCTCGCGGCGATCGAGCGCAAGGTGGCCGATGGGACGGAGATCACCGCGCCGGTCGAGGAGGAGACGACGGCGAAGGTCATCGACCTCATGGCCGCGCTCAAGGCGAGCGTCTCGGGGTCCGACGGGACGGAGACCGAGACCGACGACGAGGCCGGGAACGAGCCGGCGCAGAAGAAAGCCACGGGGTCGTAGCCGGACTCACGAGAGAAGATCACCCAAGGAGAATCCGATGCGGGTTCGATCCGTCACGCTGTTCGCGCTCATCATCCTCCTGCCGGTCCTGCGGGGGTCCAGTGGACACCTGCCCGGCGCGCCGACCGTCGACGACCTTCGAGGCGGCCTCCCGGATCGGGTCGCCGCCTTCGATCCGGTCGACACGGAGACCCTGCGGGTCCCGGGGCTCGAGGCCGGGGTCGAGATCCTCAAGGACCTTTGGGGCGTCAGCCACATCTACGCGGAGACGGAGCACGATCTCTTCTTCGCGCAGGGGTACAGCGCCGCGCGCGACCGCCTCTTCCAGTTCGAACTCTGGCGCCGCCAGGCCACGGGCACGGTTTCCGAAATCCTCGGTCCCCGTGAACTGGAGCGCGACCGCGGTGCGCGGCTGTTCCGGTTCCGCGGCGATCTGGAAGCGGAACTGAATCACTACCACCCGCGCGGTTCCGAGATCATCCGGGCCTTCACGGACGGGATCAACGCGTACATCGCCGAGACGGAACGGGACCCCGACCTCCTTCCGGTCGAGTTCGAGATGCTCGGGATCCGCCCGCAGCCGTGGACCCCCGATGTCGTCATCTCCCGTCACCAGGGCCTCCTCATGAATATCGGGCAGGAGCTGGATCTGGGTCTCGCCGTCGCGGGGGTGGGGGCGGACAAGGTGAAGGAGGTCTCCTATTTCCACCCGGGAGAACCGGACATCGATCTCGATCCCGCGATCGACGGCTCGCTCCTCCGGCGCGAAATCCTCGACGTGTACCGGGCATTCCGCGGGTCCATCCGGTTCCAGCCCGAGGACATCGAGCCCCGCTTCCGCGCCACCGCCTCCGACGCGGAGGCCTTGGCCCTGCGGACGCTCGGAGAGGAAGCCCGGGAGGCGGCAGCCTACGAAGCGGGACGCCTCGAGGCGGAGCGGATGGGGACCGGGAGCAACAACTGGGTCGTGGCGGGGAGCCGCACGCTGAGCGGCCACGCGCTGATGGCGAACGATCCGCACCGGGTGCAGGCGGCCCCGTCGCTGCGCTATCTCGTCCACCTGGTCGGACCGGGCTGGAATGTCATCGGCGGGGGCGAGCCGGTCCTCCCGGGCATCTCGATCGGACACAACGGGTACGGCGCGTGGGGGCTCACCGTCTTCCAGACCGACGCCGAGGACCTCTACGTCTACCGCACGCACCCGGACGACCCGGACCGCTACTGGTACGGCGGAGACTGGGAGGCGATGCGGATCATCGACGACGAGATCCCGGTCGAGGGGGGCGCGGCGGAACAGGTCCGGCACCGGTACACGCGGCACGGGCCCGTCGTGTACGAGGATTGGGACAACGATCTCGCCTACGCGGTGCGCGCGGGGTGGATGGAGATCGGCGGCGCGCCGTACCTCGCGAGCCTGCGCATGAACCAGGCGAAGACGTGGGAGGAGTTCCGGGACGCCTGCAACTACTCGAACATCCCCGGCGAGAACATGGTGTGGGCCGACGTCGAGGGGAACATCGGCTGGCAGTCCGTGGGGATCGCGCCCATCCGCCGGAACTGGTCGGGTCTCGTCCCGGTGCCGGGGGACGGCCGCTACGAGTGGGATGGCTACCTCGAGATCCGGCACAAGCCGCACGTGTTCAACCCGGAGAAGGGCTTCTGGTCGACGGCGAACCAGAACCTCGTTCCCCCCGGCTACGAGCACCGCGACGCCGTCGGCTGGAGCTGGAGCGACCCGTTCCGGAGCGCACGCATCGACGAAGTCCTCGCTTCGGGGAAGCGCTTCACGATGGCGGAGATGATGCAGCTCGCGACGGACTACGTGTCGCTCCCCGCGCGCTCGCTCGTGCCGATGCTGCGCGGCGTCGACCTGCCCCCCGGGGCGGAAGCGGCGCGGGGCGAGCTGCTCGACTGGGACTTCGCGCTCGCCCCGGAGTCACGCGAGGCCGCGATCTACGTGTCGTGGGAGCGCGAGCTCCAGCGGCAGATGGTGCCGCTCGTCGTCCCCGCGGAGGTCCGCGCGTCGCTCGGCCGCCTTTCCATGAAGAAGATCATCGACTGGCTCGGCTCGCCGCCCGCGTGGTTCGCGCCGCTCGGAGACGGGGATCCCGTTGCGGGCCGCGACGCCTTCCTCGCCCGCACGCTGGCCGACGCCCTGACGGGGCTGGAGGACCGATTCGGCGGCGCCCCGTGGCGCTACGGCGACGTGCGCTTCAAGCACGCCCGGTTCCGGCACCCGCTGTCCGCGATCGTGAACGCCGAGATGCGCGCGCGCCTCGAGGTGGGTCCGCTCCCGCGCGGAGGCAACGGCTTCACCGTGAACCAGACGGGAGGCGGGGACAACCAGACCTCGGGCCCCTCCTTCCGGATCATCGCGGAGGCGGGCGACTGGGACACGGCCGTGTTCACGAACACGCCGGGGCAGGGGGGAGACCCCGACGATCCCATGTACCGGAACCTGTTCGAGGGCTGGGCGAAGGACCGCTTCTTCCCGCTCTACTACTCGCGAGCGAAGATCGAGGCGGCCGTCGCGGACCGGACGATGCTGACGCCCAACTAGTGTGACGTCGCAGACGTCCGCGAGCCACCGAGGGCGCCGAGCCTGCTAGGCCTGCTCCAGATGGAAGCCGATGAGGCCCTGGTTCCGGGGCGGATCGGCGCCGAGCTGGCGGAGCATCGTCGTCACCTGTCCGCGGTGGTAGGTCGCGTGGTTGACGACGTGCTGCAGCATGTGCCAGAAGACGACACGCATCGGTTCGCCGCCGAAGAACCGGTACTCCATCACGCGGTGGATGTCCCCCGAGCCGAGTCCCGCGACGAAGCGTCGTACACGGGCTTCCTCCTCCAGCCAGCGCGCGCGAATGTCGCCCACCGTCTCGAAGTCGGCGGCGGGGAGATGCTCCGTCGGGAAGTGTCCCTCCCAGCGCGAGCACCAGACCCATTCGGCGGACACGACGTGGGCGAGCGTATCGCGGATGGAGCCGAAGCTGCTCCCCAGGTTCCGGCGGAAATCCTCTGGCGAGATCCGCTCGACGGCGTGCAGCGTTCCGTCGCGGGCCCAGTAGTGGAAATCGAGAAGTGCGATCAGCGCGTCGCGGGTCATGGCGGAGAGTCTACGTCGGGTCGGCGCCCGTCGCACGATCCCCTCGCGGGGACGTTCCGACAGCGAGCGTCAGACCGCCGTACTATCGGATTCGCAGGACCCACAGCGATATGTGCGCCGGGGTCCGGCCGCCACCGGGAGGCGTGACCTTGAGACTCGTCGGGGCCAGGGCCCCCCCGGGGCTCCAGCGAAGCAGTGCGCCGGAGCCGGCGCGTATCGTCCAATCGTGTTGGTGCGCCGATGCCGTCGAGGCGTACGGCCGGAGCCAGGCTTCCTCCCCGAACCGCCGCCAAATGTCCGCAAGATCCCAGGACTGGAGCCAGTCTACGCCGTGCAGATCCATCCACAGCGACATGTAGAAGTCGGCCAGCAGGGCCTCGATGGGCCTTTCGGCGACCTCCTCCAGAGAGGCGTAGCCGACGTAGGGCGACTGTGTCAGGCGGCGCATCAGCGCCTGCTCGCCTCCGGTGTAGTCGCCGCCGTACCGGTCCATCATGTACCGGAGGAGCATCGAAGGCACATCGTACGCGGCTCTCCTGTTGCGGCACGGTCCGTCGTTGCCCTGCGATGGTCGTCCGACCCACGAACACTGATGCGGGGCCCCCGGCACCCGGCGGCCATAATAGTAGTGAGGATCCCAGCCGAAGAAGTGAGCCATCCCGCTGACCCACTCCGAATACCAGGCTCGCCCGCTGTCGTAGGCGGCCCAGCCCCGGTTCGGGGTCGATTCGTGTCCGAAGAGCCGGTAGGCGACCAGTTGCTCGGATAGCGTGGCCCCGCCCTCAGCCTCCCAGGTCGTCTTGTAGCCGGCTCCGCTGAGGATTGAGGCGCCCCTTTGAATGATGTGCGTCACTTCGTGCGTCAACAGGGACGGGTAGTAATCCAGGATCTCCTGCCTGGTCCAGGCGCGCCCGTGTACGCCGCTGGAGTCGGGAACGACGCCGTAGAAGATCTCCGCTTCATTGCTCGTCCAACCGGTCGATGACACACGAAAGTCCCCGGACCAGACGAATCCACCGTACCCCGACACGTTGACATCCTTCGTCATGAGGACCAGGAAGCGCTCGTTGCCGTCGACATCCGGGAGCCCGCCGAAGTACGCGTCATGCACCGGCTTCGCGTGTGAAGCGTAGAACGCGTCGAGCGTGGTCAGCTCGGAAACCGTGAGCCCTCCGGGCGGATTCGCGAGATCCTCCAGCCAGATGGCGTTGGCGCCCCTGAGACGGACGACGGCGCGCACGGTGTCGCGTTGGAGGCAATCGCCAAAACAGCCGCCAAACAACGTCACCGTGTCACCCGTGGAGTACGATTGTCCGTCCGCTGCGATCGGTGATGCGATGGGGATCCCCGGTCCCAGACTGCGGAGCAGCTCGTCATTCCTCGCCATGAACTCGTTGTACGCCGCCCAGTCCCGGCGTGGAGCCGGAGGTTCCGGATCGGACCCGGTGCCTCGGTCGGCCGCGACCTCGGTTGTGCCCGGCGCGAACCCCTCCGGAATCGGACCCGCGAAGGCGACGCCTTCGCGGGCGGAGCGCTGCGCGCCCCCTCTTGCGGAAGCGACTGCAGACATGCCGAGGTTCGTGAAGACGTCCAGGTCGCCGGGAATGCCGGAAACGGTGACCGAGGACAGGGACGACGGCTCATCGGCGGTCGACAGCACCCCGATCAGCCACTCGCTGCCCGCCGCGTCCCCCGGCAGCAGCAGGCACCCGTTTCCGGCGCGTGTATAGCGGTACCAGCCGGGGTCGAGATCGAAGTCCTCGCTACCCGCCGGCGTCACGCTCACCTGCAGGGTGTCGCTCAAGCCCAGGACCGTCACGCCAAGTTTGGCTTTCCGTGGCGGGAGGCAGTCGCCGCGCGGCACGCGGATGGTGAGCTCGGTCGCGCTGGCGGCAGTCACCGGGGCGGGGATGTCGTCGAGAAGGACGAGGTTGTTCGCGATGGAGGTCGAGAATCCTCGTCCGCGGATCGTCGCCTCCCATCCCTCGAACAGGACGGCAGGTTCCACGGTCCCGATCGCGACCCCATCCACGGTGACCGAGAAGTTCTGGCTGACGCTCAGACCGCTGGAGTCAGTGCCTGTGACCCTCACCGTGGTCTCGCCCCTGGCCACCGCGGTCACCGTGAGGCCGACACCGACGATCTGCACGGATGCCACGGCCTCGTCCGAACTCGTCGCCGAGTAGGCGAGCGCCTCACCGTCGGGGTCCCGCAAATACCGTGTGAGAATCACGGTCTCCGAAGCGCCCGACAGCAAATCCAGCGCAGGGACCGCGTCGACCACTGGCGCCCGGTTGGGCACCGTCACGGCGAAACTCTGCGTCGCGGCCAAGCCACCGGGGTCGGCTGCCGTGACCGTGATGTCCGCGCGACCGGTGGTCACGGCAACCAGCGTGAGTTCGCTGCCCCTGGTGGCGGCGGTCACCGCCTGGGCATTCGACGTGGACGAGGTGTACGTGAGCGTGTTCCCGTCCGGATCATGGAAGAATTCGTCCAGCGGAAAGGTTGCCAACTCGCCCGCCAGCAGCTCGCGCGGTGGGATCGTCCCCTCCGCGACCGGCGCCCGGTTGGTGGGAGGGGCGGACGTGGACGTGGGCAGAACATCACCACATGCGGCAAGCCATGTGGCCGCCGCCAGCGTGAGAGCGACTGAGTGGGCGCATGGCACGCCATGGTGCTGTGAGGCCGAAGCTTGCGATCTGCCCGTTTCGGACATTCGGGGTCGCTTTCTCCACTGAGTCGGAATCGGATTGACTCAGACCGCAGCTAGTTCACTCGTAAGGCATACGGTCATTGTAACATTATATTTTACAGTGAGATAGCGTACTCAGATACCCCTCAATTTGGGTGGGATGCCCCCCAATTTGGAGGGGGATCATCGATGCCACGAAGCCGGGTGTCGGACCACGCGACATTTGCAGGGGCTGCCCCGTTCCGGCTAGATTACGTGGCTGTTCCGCAGACGCATCGGTCGGAGACGGACAACCCAGCGCGTGGGGAAGACATGAAGGCAGGCATACATCCGGAGTACGCACCCGCGAAGATCACCTGTGCGTGCGGCCGGGAGACGGAGACCGCCTCGACCGTGGGCGAGATCCACGTCGAGATCTGTTCGCATTGTCACCCCTTCTTCACGGGGCGGCAGAAGCTCGTCGACACCGCGGGACGGGTAGAGCGGTTCATCGCCAAGTACGGCGACGGGAAGGCCCGCGGCGGTGAGAAGGCGGAGACGAAGGAGCAGGCCGCGGCGGCGGAGGCCGTGAAGGAGGAGGCCGCGGCAGTCGATGCCTGAGCCGGAAGCGCCCGGCGCTCGAACCTGCCTTCCAATGACGGGGTTCCTCGCGGACCCCGTTTTCATGTAGGGAAAGAGTAGAGAACGAGCAGGGAACGATGATGTCGGATCGGGATACCCTCGAGGATCGCCTGCGCGACGCCGCCGGGCGGTACGAGGCGCTGGCGCGCCGGATGGCGGAGCCCGAGGTGCTGTCGGACATGGCACTCCTCCGCGACCTGGCGCGCGAACACTCGGCGCTGGAGCCGGTGGCGCGCGCGGCGGAGCGCCACTTCAAGCTTCTCGACGATCTGCGCCAGGCGCGGGAAGTCGCGGAGGAGTCCGACGGCGAACTGGCCGAGATGGCCGCGGCCGAGGTGGCCGAGCTGGAGGCCGGGCGCGAGGAGGCGCGGGAAGAACTCCGCCAGCTCCTGGTGCCGAAGGATCCGCTGGACGACCGGCCCGCCGTGGTGGAGATCCGCGCCGGGACGGGCGGGGACGAGGCCGCGCTCTTCGCGGCGGACCTGTATCGGATGTACGCGCGCTTCGCCGCGGAGTCCGGCTGGGACGTGGAGGTCATCAGCACGAGCGAGGGCGTGCTCGGGGGGCTCAAGGAGATCGTCTTCGTCGTGCGCGGATCCGAGGCCTACGGCCGACTTCGCTACGAATCCGGCGTCCACCGCGTCCAGCGCGTGCCGGAGACGGAGAGCCAGGGTCGATTACATACGTCGGCCGCGACGGTGGCCGTCCTCCCGGAGGCGGAGGAGGTGGACATCGAGATCGATCCCGCAGACCTCAAGATCGACGTCTTCCGTTCCTCCGGGCCCGGTGGCCAGTCTGTGAACACGACCGACTCCGCGGTGCGGGTCACGCACCGGCCGACCGGGCTCGTGGTGTCCTGCCAGGACGAGAAGTCGCAGCACAAGAACAAGGCGCGCGCCCTCAAGGTGCTGCGGAGCCGACTGCTCGACCGGCTCGTCGCCGAGCAGGAGGCGGAACGGGCCCGCGAGCGGCGCACGCAGGTGGGGACCGGTGACCGCTCGATGAAGATCCGGACGTACAACTTCCCCCAGAACCGCGTGACGGACCACCGGATCCACTTCACGAGCCACCGGCTGGAGGCGATCCTCGCCGGCGACCTGGACGAAGTCGTGGAGGCCCTGCGGCTCGCCGGAACGGAGGAACGGATGGCGGCGGCGGGCGCGTGACGGAACCGCGCCCGGGCGGGGCGAGCCGTCGCCCGGCGGGTCCCACGCGCCGCGAGATCGTGCAGGGCGTGCGGCGCGAACTCGAGTTGGCCGGGCTGGAAGCCCCCCGCGTCGAAGCCGAGCGGCTCGTGACCGCGGCGCTCGGCCTGTCGCGGAGCGAACTCGCCGTCTCCGGCGGAGAGCGGGTCGATCCGGCCGGCGCGGCGTCGGTGGCGCGCGCAGTCTCCCGCCGTCTCGAGGGTCAGCCGCTCCAGCACATCGAGGGCACGGTCGATTTCCGGCGCGTACGCCTCGTGTCGGACGGCCGCGCTCTCATCCCGCGCCCGGAAACCGAGCAGCTGCTCGACCTCGTTGCCGCGTGGCACCGCGATCGCGGCGCGCCGGTTGATGCGCTCGACATCGGCGTCGGGTCGGGCGCCATCGCGATCGCGCTCTTGGATGAGGGCATTGCCGACCGCGTCGTTGGGCTCGACGTGTCGGCGGATGCGCTCGAACTCGCCCGCGAGAACGCCCGCCGCGCAAACGTCGGGAAGCTCGAACTGCGCGCCTGCCCTCCCGACATCTGGTCCGCCCTCGGGCCCGACGAAGCCTTCGACCTCATCATCTCGAATCCTCCGTATGTGACGACGGGGGAATGCGCCGACCTCGAACGGTGCGTGCGCGACCACGAACCGAGGGTCGCACTTGATGGCGGAGAGGATGGGCTGGACGTGATTCGAACCGTGGTGTCCGGGACGGCGGGGCGTCTCCGCGAAGGCGGCGCGCTCTTCCTCGAGATCGGGATGTCGCAGGGCTCCGCCGTCCTCCGGCTCCTGCAGGCCGAAGCCGCGCTTTCCGACGGTCGAATCGGGACCGACCTCGCCGGGCGCCCCCGCTTTGCAAGCGCGCGGAAGGCCGACTCCTGCTAGCGCCACCCCCCGGTCGTTCAAGTCGCGTGGGGGTCGGGGCCGGGTTATACTCGGGCGTCGAATCGTCGGCCCGGGCCCGTGAATGGCGAGCGGGGAGGGGACGGACGATTCGCGCCTCCGCCCGCCGCCGACCCGACGCGTCGGCCCGGGGTGCTTCCTGATTCCGTTTCGAGCCGGAGACATGGACGAGCGAGACCGCATGCTGGAGAAGGCGCAGGAGGTGGGGCGCATCATCTCGCAGTTGCCCGAATACGCCTACCTGCGCGCGGCCCGACGCGAGATCGACGAGGATCGCGACGCGACGGAACTGCTCAACCGTCTGCGCGACCTGCAGAGCACGCTCATGGAAGCGGTCGGCCGCGGCGAGCAGCCGAGCGAAGCGCAGGAACGGGAGTTCGCCGAACTGCAGGAGAAGGTCCAGACGAACACCCGCTACCAGGCGCTCATCTCCTCTCAGGCGAACTTCGAGAAGCTCATGGAGCGGGTGGATCGAGCGATCGGCGAGGGGGTCCGGAAGGGCGAGGAAAGCCGGATCATCCTCCCGACATGAAGGCGGCTCGCGATCTGGGGGAACGCGCGCTGCGCGCGATCTTCGAGCCGGCCATGGCGTGGCTCACGAGACGCCGCGTCCATCCCAACGTCATCAGCACGCTCGGTTTCGTCATCACCTGCAGTTCCGGCTACTTCTTTCATCAGCATCATGTGAGCACGGCCGGCTTCCTCGTCCTCCTCGGCGGCGTTTTCGACCTGTTCGACGGCACGGTCGCGCGCCGCACGGGACTCGCCTCGTCCTTCGGCGCCTTCTACGACTCGACGCTCGACCGGCTGTCCGAGATCGTCGTGTACCTGGGTCTCCTCTCCCTGTACAACGACTACCGTCTCGAACTGGGCGACGTGGGGATGATCTACTGGATCGTGCTCGCGCTCGCCGGCTCGCTGATGATCAGCTACACCCGCGCCCGGGCCGAGGCGCTCGGCATCGCCTGCTACGTCGGGCTCATGCAGCGCCCGGAACGGGTCATCCTGATCGGCTTCGCCGCGCTCATCTTCGGCGAGACAACCATGTTCGGTCACCAGGGCCTCGTACTCCGGGTCGTGATCATCGTCCTCGCGATTCTCACGAACCTGACCGCCTTCCAGCGGATCTGGTGGGTGTACCGGAATACGCGGCCCGATGGCGAGCCGCCCCGGGAATCGAACTGAACCAGACACGGAGTGAACCAGCATCGTGGAATCGGATAGATCACCTGCAACCATTGCCTCCGCCGAAGGTACGCTCGGCGTTCTCCTCGTAGGACTCGGAGCGGTCTCGACCACCTTCATCGCGGGCGTGGAAGCGGCGCGCCGGGGACGGAACCGGCCTATCGGATCGCTCACGCAGATGAACACGATCCGACTCGGGAAGCGGACGGAGAACCGCACCCCGTTCATCCGCGACTTCGTGCCGCTGGCGGAACTGGACGATCTCGTTTTCGGCGCCTGGGATCCGATTCCCGACAACGCCTACGAGTCCGCCAAGGTGTGCGGCGTCCTCCGGCCGGAGGACATCGATCCGCTTGCGGACTTCATGCGGGGAATCGAACCGATGCCGGCCGCCTTCGACCGCGCCTACGTGAAGAAGCTCGACGGCTCGAACGTGAAGACGGGCGCGAACAAGCGGGAACTCGCCGAGCAACTCCGCGAGGACATCCGCCGGTTCAAGGCGGAGAACGGCTGCGACCGCCTCGTGATGGTGTGGGCGGCTTCGACCGAGATCTTCATGAGGGCGAGCCCGGTGCACGACAGCCCGGCCTCCTTCGAGCGCGCGATGGAGGAGAACCACCCCGACATCGCGCCCTCGATGCTCTATGCGTGGGCCGCGCTCATGGAGGGGGTGCCGTTCGCGAACGGGGCGCCGAATCTGACCTGCGACATTCCCGCGCTTCTCGCGCTCGCCGCCGAACGGGGCGTCGCGATCGCGGGGAAGGACTTCAAGACGGGCCAGACGCTGATGAAGACGATTCTGGCTCCGGGTCTCAAGGCGCGCATGCTCGGCCTCAACGGCTGGTTCTCGACGAATATCCTCGGCAACCGGGACGGCGAGGTGCTCGACGACCCGGAGAGTTTCAAGACGAAGGAGGAATCGAAACTCGGGGCTCTTGAATATATCCTGCAGCCGGACATGTACCCGGACCTCTATGGAGAGATGTATCACAAGGTCCGCATCAACTACTATCCGCCGCGCGGTGACAACAAGGAAGGCTGGGATAATCTCGACATTTTCGGCTGGATGGGGTACGGCATGCAGATCAAGATCGATTTTCTGTGCCGCGACTCCATTCTGGCGGCGCCCATCGTGCTCGATCTGGCGCTCTTTCTCGACCTCGCGGCGCGCTCCGGACTGTCGGGAGTCCAGGAATGGCTGTCCTTCTATTTCAAGGCGCCGCAGACGGCGCCGGACCTGTATCCGGAACACGACATTTTCATCCAGCACTGGAAGCTCAAGAACACGTTGCGCTGGCTGAGGGGGGAGGAACAGATCACCCACCTCGGCGTGGAGTACTACGACTGAATGAAGGGGTGCTTCCTCGTATTCGAGGGACCCGAGGGGGCGGGAAAGTCGCTCCAGATCGGCCGGCTGGGCGAACGGCTGTCCGCGTCCGGCGTGCCCCACCTGGTGACGCGGGAACCCGGAGGCACGGCGGCGGCGGAAGCGATTCGGAGCGTGCTCCTCGACCGGCCGGAACTGCGGCTCGACGGGATCGCCGAACTCCTGCTCTTTTCGGCGTCCCGCCGTGTCCACGTCGAGGAGGTGATCCGGCCCGCGCTGGAGCGTGGCGAGGTCGTCCTCTGTGACCGCTTCGAGCTTTCCACGCGGGTCTACCAGGGGTGCGCGCGCGGGGTCGCCGCGCAGACGATCGAACAGGTCACCCGCGCCGCGACGGGGGGTCTCCTTCCGGATCTCTACCTCGTGCTCGACGTACCGGTGAAGGTGGGACTGGGGCGCCAGGGGCAGGATCAGGACGACCCCGGCCAGCTGGCCTTCTTCGGGCCCGCTCCCGACCGGATCGAACTCGAGAAACGATCGTTCCGCGAGCGCGTGCGGGAAGGGTATCGGGAGTTCGCGGCGGCGGAGGAGCGGATCGTGGTCGTCGACGGCTCGGGGACCCCGGATGAGGTGGAAGGCCGGGTTCTGGGGCTTCTGGAGGAGCGATTCCCGGACCGGCTCCGGGGGGCGAACTTTCCTCGTTGACCGTGTCGTGTGACATTGACGGTAGCGGCCGAGTGCCGCTCGAACGCGGCCCGATGCGATGCGGGGCTGCCACCACGGAGGATGCATGAGACTGGAGCGATCCTGGACGACTGGAGTGCTGGTCGGCGCCATCGCCCTCGCGACCGGCGGCTGGCTGATAAATCAGGGCGGAGCCGCGAGCGGCGGGGATAGCCGTCGGCTGCTGGAAGAAATCCACCGCCTGATCTCGGCCCGTTTCGTCGACGAGATCCCGCCGGAGGATTTGTATCGCATGGCGATCGACGGGATGCTCGAGAATCTGGGCGACCCGTACACGACCTTCCTGGAACCCCGGGATTCCGAGGATCTCCGTCTCACCACGACGGGCAACTACGGTGGACTCGGCGTCCGGATCGACGTGAAGGATGACTGGATCACGGTCGTTCAGGTGCTCCCGAACTCACCGGCCCTGCGCGAGGGACTCGAGGTCGGCGACCGCATCATCGAGGTCGAGGGCGAATCGGCCGAGGGCTGGTCGGTGGACAAGGCCGTGGACACGCTGCGGGGCGAGAAGGGGGCGCCGGTCGACATCACGATCGCGCGGGTAGGCGTGGACCGGCCGCTCGCGATCCGCATCGTGCGCGACGTCATCCAGGTGGCGCAGGCGCAGGGCTTCGTCCTGGACGGCGACATCGGCTACGTGACGCTGCGGGGGTTCAGCCGCCAGGCGCAGGAGGAACTCGTCGCGACGCTGGACCGTCTCGTCGAACAAGGCGCCGACGGGCTGATCCTCGACCTGCGGCGGAACCCGGGAGGCCTGCTGCCCGAGGGAATCGACGTCACGGACCTCTTCCTGGAGCGCGGCGCCGCCGTAGTGGAGACGCGTTCGCGTCTCGATGAGCAGAACTATCTGTTCCGGGCCTCGAGCGGCGACCGCTATGCCGGCCTCCCCGTCGTCGTCGTGGTGGACGGCCTCAGCGCGAGCGCGTCCGAGATCGTCGCCGGCGCACTGCAGGATCACGACCGCGCGGTCGTCGTGGGCACCACGACGTTCGGCAAGGGTTCCGTGCAGACGCTGTATCGGCTCTCCGGGGACAACAGCATGAAGGTCACGACGGCCCGCTGGTACACCCCGGCGGGGCGCTCCATCACGAAGGACTTCGACCGGGCGAGCGCACTTCGCGACCTGGCCGCGAGCGCCGTGGCGATTTCCGGCGAACCGATCGCGGCGCCGTCGGAACCGGAAGACCGGGAGGAGTTCACGACGACGGGCGGCCGAACGGTGTATGGGGGCGGTGGAATTACGCCGGACCTGATCGTCTACCGCGACACGCTCTCCACCGAGGAACAGGAACTGCGGCGTCTCGCGACACGCTCGGGAGCGATCCCGCGGAACGTCGTATTCCGGTGGGCGGTCGAGTATTCGAACGAGCACGATTTCGACGAAGGTTTCTCCGTCACGCAGGGGATGCGGGAAGAGGTCTGGGCGGCGCTCGTCGATGCGGGAGCCGAGGTCGAGAGGGAACTCTTCGACCAGTCGCAGACCTACGTCGACTGGCTCATCGCGGATGAGCTGGCGGGCGCCGAGTTCGGGGAGGTTCCTCAGCTCCGCAGCCGGGCCGTGCGTGACGCGCAGATCAAGGTCGCCGTGGACCTTCTGATGGAGGCCGATTCGCCGGGCGCGCTGCTCACCGTCGCGGCGCGGGTCGCCGAGGAGCGGGGGGCGGACGGCGCGGAGAGCGGGCAGTCCGACGGGGATCACCAGTAGGCCGCAGGGCAGTTCAAGAGGCGAGGAGACGAGTGATGAGAGAGCGCACGCGACGATCGGCGGTGATTGCAACCACGATGGCTCTGATGGCGGCAACGGCGTGCGCCAGCAACCCTCGCCCCGGAACGTACACGCGGCTCATCATCACCGGCAGCGAGATCCGCGACGCCGGATATCGGTCGGCCTACGAGGCGCTCACCCATCACCGGGAGCTGATCATCTTCGAAGACCGGATCGGCTTCCGGGGTGGCAACGACAGCTCGAATCTGTTCGGGCGCCAGACGCAGGACTACTACGTGCCGATGCTCGTCGTGGACGGCGATTTCAACCTGAATGACGCGGTCACGACGCTGCGGCGGATTCCCGCGGAGGAAATCGTGTCGATCCGGCTTTACCACCAGAGCATGGTTCCGGTTCGCTATCGCCGGCCGGGCGCCGAGGGCGGAGTGATCGAGGTCAACACCCGCTAGACGGCGGGTCGGTGCGCCTGAACCCCCTGCCTTGAACCGGAAACGTGTGTATCGAAGGCTCCTCGTCTTCGGTCGCCTGCCCGAGCCGGGCTACGTCAAGACGCGCCTTCAGCCCGAACTGACAGGGGAGGAGAGCGCCGTCTTGTACGAGGCGTTCCTCGACGACGCCATGAGGCTCGCGCCGGACGGGATCCCCGCGGAACTGTGGGTGCCCGATCGTCCTGGAGCGATGGAGCGCCTGGGCTCGCGATACCCCGCGGCTCGAATCCGGCTGCAACCCGAAGGTTCGCTGGGTGATCGGCTTGAGATGGCGTTCAACCGCGCCTTCGACGAGGGCGTGAATTGCGCGGTTGCGGTCGGAAGCGACCATCCGACCCTCCCCCTCGACTTCGTCGTGCGGGCCTTCGACGCGCTCGCGGGCAGCCCGGTGGCCCTTGGCCCGAGCCTGGACGGCGGATACTACGCGGTCGGACTGCGCGGGTCGGCGTGGCCGCGAGCCCGCGGTCTCTTTGCCGGAGCCCCGTGGTCGACGTCCGGGCTGTTCGCCTGGACGCGCGCGCGCGCTGCGTCGCTGCGGCTCGATTGTGCAGAACTGCCGCCCTGGTACGATGTGGACTTTCCGGCGGACCTGGCCCGCATGGCCGGCGACCTGACCGAGGGGAGCGCGACCGCCGGAGCCTGGGCTCGGCTCGCGCCGCCGACCGCGGCACCGGAGGGGTGATGGAACCGATCCGCGTCACGTTGGATCGGGCCGGAACGCGGGAATCGTCGCACCTCGTGTACGGCATCGTCCACGAATCCGGTTCGCCGGGTCGCCGCCGCGCCTTCGGCGATCCTCAGCTGACAGCCTTCTGGCGTTCTTCGATGAAACCGCTCCAGATCCTTCCGGTCGTCCGGGACGGCGTGCTCGGACGCCTCGGGCTCGGGGCGGAGGCGCTTGCGCTGGCGTGCGCTTCCCATCACGGCACCCCGCGACACCTGGGGGTCGTGCAGTCGGTGATCGACGCGGTGAAGCTGACGCCGGAAATGTTCGCATGCGGACCGCATCGGCCGTTCGACGATGGGGCGGCCCGAGGGATGGATCGGGAAGGGCGCCTTCCGGGACGGATACACAACAACTGTTCAGGTCAGCATGCGGCGCTGCTGGCGCTCTGTGTCGCTCGCGGCTGGTCCGTGGCGGGCTACCACGAACCGGAGCACCCGCTGCAGCGGACGATCCGCCGCGAACTCTCGGCGTGGCTGGGTGAAGACTGCGAGCGTCTGCCGTGGGGGACGGATGGCTGCGGCCTGCCGACCCCGGCCCTCTCTCTGCGGGATATGGCGCAGGTGTTCGCGGCGTTCGGTGCCTCGTCGGAGGCGGCCGTGCGATCGGTTGTGACTGCGATGACGACGCACCCGACATTGGTGTCGGGTCCCACGGCGCTCTCCGCGAACCTGATGCAGGCGAGCTCGGGCCGGATTCTCGCCAAGGAGGGGGCGGAGGGAGTGTTCTGTCTCGCGAGCGCCGAGGGGGCGTGGGGTGCGGCCTTCAAGGTGCTGGATGGGGCCACGCGGCCGCTGGGACCGGCGGTCGTGCACGCGCTTGCGACGCTGTCGTTGCTCGCGCCCGCCGAGATTGAGCGGCTGGAGGACTTCGCGCGCCCCGTGGTCCGGAACACGTGCGGGAAGGAGGTCGGCGTGCTGTCGGTGGAAGCTCATGGAGGCTGAGGCGAGACTCGATGCACGGACAGGGGCGCTCGTCGAGCTTTCGGCGGCCCTCGCGCGCCCGGACGTGGAGGGATGGCGCTCGGCGCTCGAGGCGGCCGCCGCGCACGCGGCTCGCGCCGAGATCGAGGAGGCGCTGCTCCAGGCGCACCTCTTCGTGGGTTTCCCCACGGTGCTCGATGCCTTCATCGCGTGGAGGGAAATCGCAGGCGGCGAGACCGCCGGTGCCGTGGCGGCGGTGGATCGGCCCGGAGCCGGGGAGGCGCTCTGCCGGGCCGTGTATGGGGATGTGTACGACCGGCTTCGCGACCACGTCCGCCGGCTGCACCCGGCGCTGGACGGCTGGATGGTCGAGCACGGGTATGGGCGCACGCTGTCGCGCGCCGGGCTCTCCGTGGAGACGCGCGAGCTGTGCATCGTGGCGCTGCTGGCCGCGGCCGGGCACGAGCGGCAACTCCGCGCCCACCTGCACGGCGCGCTGAACGTCGGCACCGCGCCGGGGCGGGTGGAGGCGGCGCTGCGCGTCGGAGTCCGCGCGGCCGCGCGGGCGCCCGCCGGGTCGGAGAGGTCTGCGGCGACGGACCCCGCGAGGCTGCTCGCGACCTGGGGGAAGGTCGTGGATCGCGCGGGACGAGACGGGGGGCGGAACGTGGAGGAGGAATCTTGTTCGTCGACGTAGCCAGGATACACGTAACCGGAGGGGCGGGTGGCGCGGGCGCCGTCGCCTTCCGGCGCGAGAAGGGAGTGCCCCGCGGAGGGCCCGCCGGCGGTCGGGGCGGAAACGGCGGCGGCGTGCTCCTCGTTGCGGATCGGCGACTCGACACGTTGCTCGACTACTCGTACCGCGCGCACTACAAGGCCGGACGCGCCGGACACGGGGAAGGGAAGAAGCGGGACGGCGCCTCGGGAGAGGACCTGCGGCTGCCGGTGCCTCTCGGGACGCTCGTGCGCGATGTCGAGACGGGTGAGCGGATCGGTGAACTGCTCGAGGAGGGCGATGAACTTGTCGTCGCCCGGGGCGGTCGCGGGGGAAGGGGCAACGCGAGCTTCGCCTCGCCCACGCGCCAGACGCCGCGCGAATGGGAGCCCGGGGAGTGGGGGGAGGAGCGGCACATCGAACTCGAACTCAAGCTCATCGCCGACGTGGGTCTGGTGGGGGAGCCAAACGCGGGAAAATCGACGCTCCTCGCCCGTGTAACGGCGGCGAAGCCGCGGATCGCCGACTACCCCTTCTCCACGCTGACGCCGAACCTGGGGGTCGTGGGGCTGAGCGGGAATCGCTCGTTCGTGATGGCGGACATCCCGGGCATCATCGAAGGAGCGCACGAGGGGCGCGGCCTGGGCACGCAGTTCCTTCGGCACATCGAACGGACGCGCACCCTCGCGCTCCTCGTGCCGCTGGACGACGAAGATCCGCAGGCGACGTACGACCTGCTGCGCGAGGAACTGCGCGCGCACGACGCGGCGCTGGCCGGCATCTCGCACTGCGTTCTGCTGACGAAGGCCGATTTGATTCCCGCCGCGACGGAACCGGCGGTGTCGGTCGATGCCCCCGGGAGCTGGGGCCAGTTCACGATCTCGGCGGTGACCGGGGCCGGTCTGGACCGCGCGCTCGAGGGTCTTTGGACGCGGGTGCAGAGGGAGAAGGAGGCTGCGGCGGAGGAGGTCGAAGCGGACCCGTTCGGGAGCAGCGAAGCGTGGCGGCCGTGACCGGGAGACGTACCGCGGCGGGGCGAGCGATGGAGCGCGAGCTGGTGGCGCTCGTCGTGCTGGCCCGGGCCCCCGGCATCGGGCCTCGCGGCGTCCGGCGCCTGGTCGACCGCCATGGCGGGGCGTCGGCGGCGCTCGCGGTGGCGCAGCGCGCCGCGCCGGACGAACTGCGCGCGCTCGGCCGGGGCGGGCGGATTCCGGGCGCCAGGACGGCCCGAGCGCTCGGCGCCGACGGCGAGAGGGCGGCGCGGTCACTGCTGCGCGAAGCGGGCGCGAAGGGGCTCCGCGTGACGGCGTACACGGACTGTGGAGAGACCGCATATCCCGAGGGGCTGCGCGATCTCCCCGATCCGCCCCCCATTCTCTTCAAGCGCGGCCCCGGGGTCCTGGACTCCGAGCGGACGATCGCCGTCGTGGGCACGCGGGCCGCGTCCTCCTACGGGCTGCGCACGGCATATGCGCTGGGGAGGGAACTCGGACGCTGGGGCTGGACGGTGGTGAGCGGCATGGCCCGCGGCATCGATGCGGCGGCCCACGCCGGCGCCCTCGATGTCGGCGGGCGGACCATCGGAGTTCTCGGAACCGGACACGATCGCGAATACCCCCCGGACAACCGGGACCTGTACCGGAGGATGCGTTCGCACGGCATCCTGCTAAGCGAGTTCGAGCCGGGGGCGCCGCCGACGCGTTCGGCGTTCCCGCGCCGCAACCGGGTCATCGCCGCCCTCGCCCGTGGCGTCATCGTCGTGGAGGCGGGTGGAAAGAGCGGGGCCCTGAACACGGCGGACCATGCCCTGGACCTGGGGCGCGAAGTCCTCGCGGTGCCCGGGCGGATCGATGATCCGCGCGCCGCCGGGTGTCTTCGCCTCCTGCGTCAGGGAGCCGGGCTTGTGGCCGGCGTGCAGGACGTTTTCGATGCCCTGGGCTGGCTGTGCCTCGAGCCGCAGGCGCCACCATCGGAAAAGGGATCCGCGCCGGCGGTCGACGGATCCTCCGGCGACAGGCGTCTGCTTGGAGCGCTCTCCCGGGGACCCCGCTCGCCGGATGAACTGGCCGTGGGTCTCGAGATGCCCGTCACGAAGGTGCTTGGCGGGCTGGGGCGGCTGGAACTCGAAGGGTGGGTCGAGCGTCGGCCGGGAGGGAACTTCGCCGCCGTCCGGCGGCAGAGCGGCCGCTGATGTCCGCCGAGTGCCCGCCACGCTCCCTGTATGTGCACTTCCCGTTCTGCGCGCATCGCTGCCACTACTGCGATTTCTCCGTCCAGCGCGCGTCGGATCCGCCGGTCTCCCGCTGGCTCGCGGCGATCGAGGTCGAACTCGCCTGGTGGTTCGAGCGCAACGGATGGGATCCGGGAGACACGCTCGACACGATCTTCGTGGGAGGCGGGACGCCTTCACTCATGGGGCCCGCCGGGATGGAGGGACTGGCCTCGCGAATCTCCGCCTGGTTCCGAATCGACCCCGCGCACACGGAATGGACGGCCGAGGCGAACCCGGCGTCCTTCGATGCGCATCTCGGTTCCAGCTGGCGGGCGACGGGCGTAAACCGGCTGAGTCTCGGCGTGCAGGCTCTGGACGATGCCGTCCTGACCTGGCTGGGTCGGCTTCACGACCGGCGCCGGGCCACGGAGGCCGTCACGGAGGCGATGGATGCCGGATTCGAACGTGTGAGCGTGGATCTCATCTTCGGCCTGCCCCCGGAAGTGAAGCGGGATCTCGGGGCGGAGGTGGAGGCGGCGGCTGCCCTCGACGTGTCTCACCTGAGTCTCTACGGTCTCACCGTGGAACCTCGCACGCCGTTGGCCGAATGGATTCGCCTGGGCCGGGTGGGAGCGCCGGACGAGGAGCGCTACGCCGACGAATACCGACTCCTGTCGCGCGACCTGCGCGCGGCCGGGTATGAGCAGTACGAGGTGTCCAACTTCGCCCGGCCGGGAGCGCAGTGCCGCCACAACTGGTCGTACTGGAACCGAACATCGTATCTTGCCCTCGGCCCGTCCGCGCATGGATTTCTTCCACCGATCCGCAGCTGGAACGTCTTTCGCTGGGACCGGTATGAACGCGCGCTACAGACGGGCCGGGGCCCGCTCGAAGGCTGGGAAAGCGTGGGGCCCGAAGAGGAGGAGCTGGAACGGATCTGGCTGGGCCTTCGTACGAATCGCGGATTGACGCCCGATTTCGTGCGGAAGGTCTCGTCGGACGGCCTCCGCCTCGACGATTGGGCCGACGCCGGGTGGCTGGAGGAGCGGAACGGACGCTGGATGGCAACGATCGAAGGCTGGCTCCGCCTGGATGCGATCGCCGCCGAACTCGCCGGGGCTGAGAGAGCATGACCCTGCCAACACTGACAGAGCGCGAACGGGCCGTCCTCGCCGCGGTCATCGACTCCTTCGTCCGCACGGCCGCCCCGGCCGGCTCGCGAAGGATCGGGAAGGAGTACGCGCTCGGCGTGTCGCCCGCGACGATCCGAAACACGATGGCGGACCTCGAGAGCAAGGGTCTGCTCACCCACCCCTACACCTCCGCCGGACGGCTTCCCACGGACCTCGCCTACCGGTACTACGTCGATGCGCTCATGCGATGGGGCAGCATCCGGAAGCGGGACCGGGCGAAGATCGAACGCGAGTTGGGGGACGCCGACACCGGCGGCGTCGAGGATCTCATGGGCAAGGCGGCACGCGTCCTCAGCCTCCTGACGGGAGAACTCGGCCTCGCGGTGGGTCCGACGCTCGCCACGGCCACGCTTGAGCGTCTCGAACTCGTGCCGCTATCGAGCGAGAAGGTGCTCCTCGTGTTCACGATCGAGTCCGGCGTGGTTCGCACCGTGTACGTGGACGTGACGGCGCGGGTGCCGCGGGCGACGCTCCAGGCGGTGTCGCAGGCGCTGAACGAGCGGTTGGCGGGCAGCGCCATCTCCGAGATCCAGGCGACGCTGCGCGAGCGACTCGGCGATCTGAGTTTCCACAACCGCGGCGCACAGGAGTTGATGAACATCTTCGTGCACAGCGGTCCGGATATCTTCGAGTGGGCCCGCCGCGAGCGCGAGATCCACCTCGGGAGCGCCGCGGCGCTGACCGAGCAGCCGGAATTCACGACGAGCCAACGGCTGCGCGAACTCCTGCTCCTCACGGAGCGCCGGGAGTTGCTTGCCTCGGTGCTGGGGGATCGCGGCAGCTCGGATGGCCCTCACGTCACGATCGGCGCCGAGCACGGCCAGCCCGAACTCGATGACCTGACCATCGTCACGGCCAACTATGCCGTCGGCAGTCTGCAGGGCACGGTCGGCGTGATCGGGCCGACCCGCATGCCGTACGACAAGGTCGTCTCCATCGTCGACTGGACCTCCGATCTTCTCACGCGGCTGACTCCGTGAACCGCGACTACTACGATCTGCTCGGCGTCTCCCGCGATGCGGATGCGGACGAACTGAAGAAGGCGTACCGCCGTCTCGCCATGGAATACCATCCAGACCGCAATTCCGCGTCCGACGCGGAGGAGCGGTTCAAGGAGGTGACGGAGGCGTGGGAAGTGCTCCGCGACCCGGGGAAGCGGGAGCTGTACGATCAATACGGCGAGGCCGGCGTACGGCGCGGCGGCGGAGGCGAGGCGCCGTTCTCGGGGTTCAACAACTTCTCGGACGCGTTCGACGTGTTCATGCGGGAGTTCGGCGGGGCCGGTTTCGGGGGAGGCGGCTTCGGCGACCTCTTCGGAGATGCGCGGTCGCCGAACCAGCCGCGCCGCGGCTCCACCCTCAAGGTCGCCGTCACGATCACGCTGGAAGAGGCGGCCGAGGGGGCCCGGCGCTCCCTCCGCGTCTCCGCCCTGGATCGGTGCGAGCGCTGCGATGGGACGGGCGCCGAACCGGGGAGCACGGCCTCCACGTGCGGGACGTGCCAGGGCACGGGCGAGATTCGCATGGTCCAACGCTCGATGCTGGGACAGTTCGTCTCGGTGCGTCCCTGCTCCGCCTGCGGCGGCGAGGGCACCTGGATCGCGGATGAATGCCGCGACTGCGGGCGAACCGGGCGCGTGCGGGTCGACCGGTCCGTCGACATCGAGATTCCTGCGGGGATTTCGTCCGACGACTACCTGAAGCTGCGCGGGCGCGGCAATGCGGGGCCGCGCGGCGGACCGCCGGGGGACCTCATCGTGCAGGTGGAGGTCGAGCCCCACGACCGCTTCGAGCGCAGGGGCGATGACCTCGTCCTCGACCTGCCCATCACCTTCTCGCAGGCGGCGCTGGGCGACGAACTCGACGTGCCGACGATCCTCGGGCAGGCCCGCTTGAAGGTGCCCGCCGGGATCCAGGCGGGGCAGGTCCTGAGGCTTCGTGGCCAGGGGATGCCGCGTTTGCGGGCCGCGGGCAACGGGGACCAGTTGGTGCGGGTACACACCTGGACGCCGAGCGAACTGTCCCGCCGTCAGCGCGACCTCTTGGAGTCGCTGCGAGAGGTCGAAGATGCGCCGCCCGAGCCGCGCCGGGGCGAGGATCCGAGCTTCTGGGAGCGAGTAAAGGCGGCGTTTACGGCGTAGCCGACCCCGACGCCACGGCTGCGGCCGGTTGCCGTGCCATCCGCTCCGCGAGGCTCGCGAGGAGTTGATCGAAGGGGACGGCGAACTTCTCGACGCCCTCTGCCAGAAGCTGGTCCGTGACCTCGTCCAACTCGATCCCGACGGCCGCCAACTCCGCCATCGTGCAACGGGCGTCGTCGACTCCCTCGGTCAGGGTGCCGGCTGCGCGTCCGTGATCCCTGAAGGCGTCGATCGTCTTCTCCGGCAGCGTGTTGA
This sequence comes from Gemmatimonadota bacterium, assembly GCA_022825725.1. GTDB lineage: Bacteria > Gemmatimonadota > Gemmatimonadetes > Palauibacterales > Palauibacteraceae > Palauibacter. Next base: position 129,862 of record JAJDWE010000031.1, on the reverse strand, counting down.
CGGTCAGGTCGCCGATGAGCGGCTCGACATACATCACGTCGGAATACGCAGGGTTCTTCGTGCTCGTGCTCGCCCAGAGCATGCGTTGCGGACGGGCACCGAGCCGTGCGAGGCGGGCCCAGCGATCCGTGGCCAGCCGCTGCTGGAAGCCGAGGTAGGCGAGTGTCGCGTTGGCGATCGCGGCCTTGCCGAGCAAGGCCTCAACGCGAGCGGAGTCGCCCTCCGCGGCATCGGCCAGGGCGTCGAGCTTCCGGTCGGTCAGCGCATCGATCCGGCTCACGAAGAAACTGGCCACCGAGGCGACGTCGTCGACGGGACGGCCCGCTTCGATCCGCTGCTCCAGCGCCGCCGTGTGCGCGTCCGCGACCGCCTCGTACGCGGCGATGGAGAAGAGGAGGGTCACGTTCACGTTCACGCCCTCGAACAGCGCCTGCCGGATCGCCGGGACGCCGGCCGGCGTCCCGGGGATCTTGATGAGGACGTTCTCGCGGGCCACCTCATCGTGAAGGCGGCGGGCCTCCCGCACCGTGCCCTCCGTATCGTTCGCCAAGTGGGGCGAAACCTCGAGGGAGACGTACCCGTCGACCCCTCCGGAACTCTCCCACACCCCCCGCAGGACATCGCACGCGCCCTGGACGTCCGCGATCGTGAGCCGGTCGTAGACCTCATCGACGCCGAGACCCCGGGCGGTGAAGCGAGCGATGTCCTCATCGTACTGCGCGCTGCCGGTGATGGCGTTGTGGAAGATGGCGGGGTTCGAGGTGACCCCCCTCAAGCCTTCCGTCTCGACCCGGCGAGCCAGCCCTCCGTCGACCAGCATCCCGCGCGTCAGGTTGTCGAGCCAATAGCTCTGGCCGTGCTCCTGAAGCTGAAGCAGCGCGCTCATCTCTCTCCCCTCCCCATCATGTGTCTCAGGTGCCCGACCTCAGGTGTCGGGCTTCGATGTCCAATACCTTTCCGAGCCGGCGTCGATGCCTCGGGTCAGCCGAAAAATCCGCGGCCAGGAACGCGTCCGCGATCGCGCGGGCGAGGGCGATCCCGATCACGCGCTCCCCCATGCAGAGGACGTTCATGTCGTCGTGATCGACGCCCTGCGCCGCCGAATACGTGTCGTGGCAGACGCCCGCCCGTACCCCCGGCACCTTGTTTGCAGCGATACACACGCCGACGGCGGATCCGCAGATGACGATCCCCCGCTCCACGTCGCCGCGAGCCACCCGCTCGGCGACGGCGAAGGCGAAGTCGGGGTAGTCGACGGAGTCCGTCCCGTGCGTGCCGACGTCGACGACTTCGTGGCCCGCATCGCGAAGCTCCGCGGCGAGAATATCCTTGTAGCCTACGCCCGCGTGATCCGCCCCGACCGCGAGCTTCACGCCGGTCGCTCCGCCGCGAGCGCCTCCAGAACCTGCGCGACGAGGGCCTCCGCGGTGAATCCGAAGCGGGCGAAGTTATCCGCCGCCGACGCGGACTGTCCGAAGCGGTCGATGCCGATGACGGCGCCGTTCCGTCCGACCCATTCCGTCCACCCGAGGGTGGCCCCGGCTTCGATCGCGACCCTCGGAATCCCGGGGGGAAGGACCTCTTGCCGGTAGGCCGGCGGCTGTGCGCGGAACAGTTCCCAACTCGGAAACGAGACCACGCGCGCGGATACGCCGCGGGCCTCGAGGGCGTCCGCCGCTTCGACCGCCACCTGCAGTTCCGAACCGGTCCCGAGGAGGACGACCTGAAGGGGGCCCGGCTCCGGTCTGAGGACGTAGGCGCCGCGCCCCACCCCCTCGCGGGCAGCGCCGGCGGAGCGGGCGAGATGGGGAACCTTCTGGCGCGTGAGCACGAGAATCGTGGGCCCCGAGCATCGCTCGATCGCCACGCGCCACGCCTGAACGGTCTCCTCCGGGTCGGCGGGCCGCAGCACGACGACGCCGGGCATCGCCCGGAAGGAGGCGAGGTGCTCGATCGGCTGGTGCGTCGGCCCGTCGGCCCCGAGGCCGATGGAGTCGTGCGTCATCACGTAGATGTTGGGCAGTCCCATCAGGGCGGCGAGCCGCATCGAAGGCCGGGCGTAGTCCGTGAACGTGAAGAAGGTGGCGATGTATGGCCGGATGCCTCCGTGGAGGACAAGTCCGTTCGCGATGGAAGCCATCGCGTGCTCGCGGATGCCCCACCGGAGGTTGCGGCCTTCGGGCGCGTCCGTGGAGAAGTTCGGTGAATCGATCAACGTGTTGTTCGAGCCCGACAGGTCGGCGCTTCCGCCGATGAGTTCGGGGAGGCGGGGCGCGAGCGCGGTGAGAGCCCGGCCGGAGGCGGCCCTCGTAGCGATCGGATCGTCGTCGGGGCCGAAATCCGGCAGTTCCTCATCCCACGCCGCCGGCAGCTCCGACCGGATGCGGCGTTCGAGTTCCGTCGCAAGCTTCGGGTGCTCCGCGCGGTATTGTTCGAAGCGCTCCCTCCATTCCGCGGCGAGCGCTTCGCCGCGTCCGACCTGCCGACCCATGTGGCTCCGGACGGCGTCCGGCACGAGGAACGGCGGCTCGGTCGGCCAGCCGTACACGGCCTTGGTGAGCCGGACCTCCTCCTCGCCCAGCGGCGCGCCGTGCGCGGCGGCCGTGTCCTGCTTGTTGGGGGCGCCGTAGCCGATGTGCGAGCGGACGATGATCAGGGACGGGCGGTCCTCCACGCTCCGCGCGCCTTCGAGCGCCGCGTCGAGCGCCGCCAGGTCGTTCGCGTCCCCGACGGACTGCACGTGCCACCCCAAAGCCTCGAATCGCCCGCGCACGTCCTCGGAAAAGGCGAGGTCGACGTCGCCATCGATCGTGATCCCGTTGTCGTCGTAGAGCCAGACGAGCTTGCCGAGTCCCAGGTGTCCGGCCAGCGAGGCGGCTTCGTAGGAGACGCCCTCCATGAGGTCGCCGTCGCTGCAGATGACGTATGTCCGGTGATCGACGATCAAGTGGCCCGGCCGATTGAACACCGCCGCGAGATGCGCCTCGGCGATCGCCATCCCCACGGAGTTGGCGACGCCCTGGCCCAGGGGACCGGTCGTCGTCTCGACGCCCGCGACGTGGCCGTACTCGGGGTGCCCCGCCGTGCAGCTCCCCGCTCGCCGGAAATTGCGGATCTCCTCCAGGGGCAGGTCGAACCCGGTGAGGTGGAGAGCGGCGTACTGGAGGATCGCCGCGTGACCGGCGGAGAGCACGAACCGGTCCCGGCCGAACCAGGCGGGGTCTCGCGGGCTGTACCGCATGTGGCGCATCCAGAGGGTGTACGCCACGGGGGCGAGCGCCATCGCGGTACCGGGATGCCCGGAGCCAGCTCGCTGGACGGCGTCCATGGCGAGCGTGCGGATCGTGTCGATGGACTGGGATTCTACGAGAGGATCCGTGCTCGGAGCAGCGGACCCGTAGACGGCTTCGGCGGTCCTTGTCTCGTTCAATCGCCCCCTCGCGCGAGTTTGAATCGCCCTTGACTGGCCCAACGCCGGGAAGCCGGAGGCCACGCGAGACAACTCGTGATGGGCGGGCCGCTTCGGCGGAGCGAACATAAGGGTTCGAGGCGCCGCCGGAAAAGGCTCCATGGCGAAGCGCGCGAGGGCTGGTGGCGATGGTCCGCCAGCGGCGGATACGTTGCCCCTCGTGAGCGATCAGACGTTCTTCGCCGACGGTCTTGCGGGCCTGGCAGCCGGCGCGCGGGCCGAGCTCGCGAGCGACGAGGCGGGCCATCTCCGTGCCGCTCGGATCCGCCCCGGCCGGCGTCTCGAGGTCATCGACGGCGCCGGGCTCCGCTGGGAGGCGGAACTCGTTACACTGGACCGGCGCGGCGCAAGCTGTCGGCTGCTCGCTCCGCGCCCACCGGTACCCGCACTCCCGCTTCACCTCTGGGCTCCCGTGGCGAATCGCGATCGCTCCCTGTGGCTCGTGGAGAAAGTCGTGGAACTCGGCGCCGCCACGATCACGTGGATCGAGTGGGAGCGGTCGCGCTCCGTGGCCGATGCCGGTCGCGCCGAGGGCTTTTTGCGGCGGGCGGAGGGCCGCGCCAGGGCCGCGCTGAAGCAATCGGGCCGAGGTTGGCTCCCTCGGCTGGAGGGCCCCGTGAAACCGGAGGAGGCCTTCGGGCGCCATGAGGGGGAAGGGTGGCTCGCGGACGCGGAGGGGCGACAACGGCTCGGTGACGCGATCGCCCATGGCTCGGAGGGGGGAGGTGCCGGGCGCCCGCTGACCGTCGCGGTCGGGCCGGAGGGCGGCCTGACGGGTCCGGAGCGGCGTCGCTGCCTGGAAGCGGGCTTCAGGCTCGTTTCCCTGAGCTCGGCGACACTGAGGTTCGAAACGGCGGCAGTGGTCGTCGTCGCGGCGGCCGCGGCCCTGCTGGCGGACGACGAAGACGAGGCGGACGACGACAACGAGGCGGACGACGAGAGGTCGACATGACGGACTGCGTGTTCTGCGGCATTGCTTCGGGGGCGATCGAGGCGGACGTGGTTGCCGAGGCGAGCGGCTGGGTGGCGTTCCGGGATCTCGAACCCCAGGCGCCGGTGCATGTGCTCGTCATTCCGCGAGCGCACGTGTCGAGCCTCTCGGCTCTGTCGGACGGGCCGCTCGGAACGCAACTCCTTCTCGCGTGCGCAGCCGTCGCCGACTCGGAGGGGCTGGAGGACGGATACCGCGTCGTCACGAATGTCGGCGAAGACGGCGGCCAGGCCGTGCCTCACCTGCACTTCCACGTGCTGGGTGCCCGCCGCATGGGTTGGCCGCCGGGGTAGCCGCCGTGGATCACGCGCTCCGAGTCATCGAGTTCGACCGTGTACTGGCGGCGATCGGCGACCGCGCCGTGTCGGAAGCGGGCCGCGCTGCCGTACACGGACTCCGGCCGCTTGCGGACGCGGCTTCCGCGGTCCGCTCGCTGACGGCCGTGCATGAGCTTCGGGAGCTCATCGAGAGCGGAGATGGATGGGCGCTGGACACGATCGCGCCCCTCGACGGGGCCCTTCGGCGGCTCGCGATCGAAGACGCGCCGCTGGAGCCGCCTCAGTTGCTTGCATGCGCGCAGGTCATGACGGTCGCACGCGCCGTGCGGCGACTGGACGCGCGTCTCGACCCCGAGGGCCTCCCGGCGGAGCATGTGAGCCGGTTGTGGGGTGAGGCGGCCCTCGAGAAACGGATTGCGCGCACCTTCGATGCGACGGGCGCGGTCGCGGATGGGGCCTCTCCGGAACTTGGGCGCATCCGTCGCGCGCTCGCGACGCGGCGTGGCCGGCTCGTCGACGAGCTTACGCTCTACGCCCGCGAGCTTCCGGAGCGCGTTCGCGTGCCCGACGCCTCGGTCACCGTCCGAAACGGCCGCTACTGCATCCCGGTACGCCGCGAGGGGAAGGGAATCGCGGGCGGTCTCGTGCACGACGCTTCCGCCAGCCGCCGGACCCTGTTCGTCGAGCCATCGCGCGCGATCGAGGCGATGAACGAGATCCGTGAACTGGAACTCCGCGAGGCCCGCGAGGTGGACCGGATCCTGCGCGACCTGTCCTCTGTCGTGCGCGCCCGCGCGTCGGAGCTCGCCGTCTCGTACACCGCCCTCGTGGAACTGGATTCGCTTCGCGCCCGCGCGCTCTTTGCGGGCGAGATGGACGCATCGCCCCCGGCCTTCAGCGAGGGGGCGTCGGAGGGGATACGCATCCGCGGTGCGCGTCATCCTCTTCTCGTCCTCGATGCCGGCGCAGCGGTCCCCTTCGACCTCGATCTCTCGGCGGGCGAGCGCGTCCTCCTCGTTTCGGGCCCGAACGCGGGGGGAAAGACGGTGTTTCTCAAGACGCTCGGCCTGCTGTCCGCGCTCGCGCAGAGCGGGGTCCTGCCACCGCTCGGCGATGGGAGCCGGATCCCCTTCTTCCGTCGCTTCTTCGCGGTCATCGGGGACGAACAGTCGATCGAAGCATCGCTCTCCACCTTCGGTGCGCAGGCGCGCAACCTGGCCGAGATCCTGCAAGAGGCCGGCGGCCGGGACATCGTCCTCTTCGACGAGATCGGCAGTGCCACGGACCCGGCCGAGGGGGGCGCGCTGGCGGCGGCATCGCTGCGGCGGCTGGCTCGACAGGCACGTCTCACGGTCGCCACGACGCACCTCGGCGACCTCAAGCGCCTCGGCGACGAGAAGGCCGCTGCCGTGAACGCCTCGCTGGAGTTCGATGGAACACGGCTCGAACCGACGTACCGTCTCGTAAGGGACCGGCCCGGCCGCAGTTACGCGCTCGTGATCGCGGCGCGACTGGGCGTCCCCGAAGACGTACTCGCCGATGCGCGCGAGCGGCTCGGACCGGAGCACGTCTCGCTGGACACGCTCCTCGCCCGGCTCGAGACCGAACGGAGCGAGGTCGAGGATCTTCGGACCCGGCTTGAGCGCCGTGCCGGAGAGACGGCCGACCGCGAACGGGATCTCGCGCCCCGGGAGACCGCCCTGGCCGATTCGGAGCGCGCCGCCGCTCTTGAACGGGAGGCGGAGCGGCTTGCGGTGTTGCGCGAGGCGCGAAAGCAGGTGGAAGCGGCGATCTCACGTCTCGAGTCCGAATTCGCCACGGGGGATGAGGTGCGCCGCCGGGAGGCGAAGCGGGCCGCGCGGGGGAAGGTGGAGCGGGCGCTCCGGACGTCTTCCCACGCTCTTCGTGCCCTGGGCGAGTCCGCGCCTCCATCGGTGGCGCGAGCGGTGCGCGTCGGCGATGCCGTGCGGTGGAACGCGTCCGACCGGCCGGCGCGCCTCGTCGAAATCCGACAGGATCGCGGCGTCATCGAGGTAGGTGAACTGCGGCTGACGGTACCGCTGCGGGACCTGACTCCCCATTCTGCACCGGAGACTCGTTCGTCCGGACCGGCCCGGGTGCACGAAGCCGCGGGCCCCGCGCAGCACCGACCGGATTTCACCGCCGCTACGGAGGTCGACCTGAGGGGCCTGCGCGTCGACGAGGTCGAGGGCATGCTCAACCCGGCCGTCGATGCGGCGGTGGTCGGCGATCTCCCGTGGCTAAAAATCATTCACGGAAAGGGAACGGGCGCGCTGAGGGAGCGGGTCGGGCAACTGCTCGCCGGGGATCCCCGGATCCGGACCCTCAGGGCCGGCGAGTCGAACGAAGGGGGAACAGGCGTCACGGTCGTGGAGTTCGAGTGAGCGAGACTTGCGGGCCGTAGGGGCGGGAGCGTGGTGAGCGACAGCCTCGTAGAGGACATCCGCGCACGGGCGGACATCCTCGAGATCGTGGGAGAGTACGTCCAGCTTCGACGATCGGGGAAGAGCTATCGCGGACCCTGCCCGCTGCACGGCGGAGACGGTCCCAACTTCGCCGTCGACCCGCAGCGCCAGATCTTCAAGTGCTTCGTCTGCGGGGAGGGCGGGGACGTCTTCGGTTTCATCATGAAGCACCTCGGTTTCGATTTCCCGGAGGCCGTGCGCTTCGTGGGCGCGAGAGTCGGGATCGAGGTTCCCGACCGGGAGGAGCGACGCGAGGATCCGTACGCGCCGCTTCGCGGAGTGCTCGCCTTCGCGGCCGAGTGGTTCCGGGACCGGCTTGGCGAACCGGCCGGCGCCGGCGCACGCGACTATCTCCAGGGGCGCGGACTTTCGCTGGAGGAGGCCCTCGATTTCGGGCTGGGCTACGCCGACGACGAATGGCGCGCGCTCCGCACCGCCGCGGCCCGGCACGGGATCGAGGAGCGGGCGCTGCTCGAGCTCGGGCTTCTGGCGACGAGCGAGAGAGCGGAAGAGCCGTACGACCGTTTTCGCGGGCGTCTCATGTTCACGATCCATGATCTGCGCGACCGCCCGATCGGCTTCGGTGGCCGCATCCTCGATGCCGCCTCCGATGCGCCCAAGTACATCAACTCGCCCGAATCGCCCGTCTTCCACAAGGGGAAAGAGCTGTACGGGCTCAACCGGGCGCGGCACGCCATGCGACGCGAGGGCCACGCCGCGATCGCGGAAGGGTTCACCGACGTCATCGCGCTGCACCGGGCCGGCCTCGGCTTTGCGGTCGCCGGGCTGGGGACATCCTTCACGGCGGACCAGGCGCGCCGCATCGGCCGATACACGAAGCGGGCCTACCTGCTCTACGACAGCGATCTCGCCGGGCTGCGCGCGACGTTCAGGACCGGGGACATCCTGTTGGCCGCCGGAGTCCACCCGATGGTCGTGTCGCTCCCGTCCGGGGAAGATCCCGACTCCCTCATCCGCCGGGACGGTCCGTCCGCCATCCGGCAGCTCCTGGACGATGCGGTGGATCTTCTCGAGCGTAAGCTCCAGATCCTTCGCCGCGAGGGATACCTGGATCGGGTGGAGGGACGGCGCCGCGCGGTGGACGGCCTGCTCAGTACGCTGAGGGCGGTCTCCGATCCGGCGCTCCGCGACATCTACGTGGACCGGGCGGTGGAAGGACTGGGGATACGGCGCGAGACGCTCGTGGACGAGATCGCGCGCCTCGAGCGTTCCCCACCCCGGCGCCGTTCCCCGGCCGCCGAACCGGGACCTGCCCATCGTGGACCCTCTCCGGCCTCGCGCACGGAGCACGATTTCCTCCTCCTGCTCGTTCGTGACCCGACGCTCACGCGGCAGGCCGTGCGCGTCGGGCTCGCACCCGATCACATGTCCGACCCGCGGTCACGCGAGCTGTTCGAGATCCTGGCGGCGGCATCAGACGAGGGTGTCGATTCTCCCGACTGGGCGTCCGCCTCCGCCGCCGCCGGGGAACTGGCGAAGACGCTGCGAGAGTCCGATCGGGAGCTCCCGGACGCCGCCCGGGTCTTCGACGCCGTGGTGCGTCGCCTCCTCTACCGGCGGCATCGTGAACGGATCGAGGAGATCGGCCGCGCGATCGAGCTTGCGGAGCCGGAGCAGCAACGTCGATTGTTGGATGAGAAACAGGAACTCGTGCGCGAACTTCGGGCCGCGGGCGAGTCGGGAGCGTTCATGCCGGCCGCCGAATCAGGGCGGACTACGGCCACGCAGCGATGACAGCCGGGGAGAGTATGCAAGGGACTGATATCGTCGAGGAATTACTCACCCTTCAGGAAATCGATCACAGGATCCTGAAGATAGAAGATCAACTCGAGAGTCTCGGCGGGGAGGTGGCCGGACTCCGGGAAACCGTGGAGACGCTGGAGGCGCAGGTTGCGCGGATCCGGGCGGAGGTGGAGGAGGCGGAAGGGCGCGTGAGGCAGTTCCATCGAGCCGTGGAGGCGGGCAGAGCGACGCTCAAACGTCTGGAGGCGCGTTCCGTCGCGGTCGCGAACATGCAGCAGCATCTCGCGGTTCGGAGCGAAACGGACACGGCCCGGCGCAACCTGCGTGCGGCGGAAGATGACCAGCTCGACGCGATGCAGGATGTGGAGACCGCGCGCGGGGCGTTGAAGGCCGCGGAAGCGGAGCTCGGGGAGGCGACCGCGCAGCTGGCGGAGCGGAGCACCGCCGTGGAGGGGCTGCGGACGACGCTCGAGGGGGATCTCCTGCACTGCGGAGTGAGTCGGAGGACGCAGGAGAGCCGGCTGGACCGCCGGGCGCTGCAGTTGTACCGCACGGCGGGCGGAGGTGGGCGCCAGGCCGCGCTCGCCGAACTCACCGTCGATGGAGTATGCGGCCGCTGCTATACGGCGATACCGAAGCAGCAACAGACCGAGATTCGGGCGCGACGGCATCTCGCCATCTGCGAGGGTTGCGGGATCATCCTCTACCCGGGGTCTCTCGCCTGACGCGCCCCCTCAAATGAGGCTTCGCATCATCGCGGGGGAGCTGGGCGGCCGCTTCATCGAGGCCCCCCGTGGACGGCGCACTCGTCCGACGGCGGAGCGGGTGCGGGAGGCCTGGTTTTCCGCGCTCGCGGGAGATGTCGACGGCGCCAGGGTCGCCGATCTCTACGCCGGCTCCGGAGCGCTGGGAATCGAAGCGCTGTCGCGAGGTGCGGCGCACGTCCATTTTGTCGAATCGGATCGCCGGGCGGTTGCGCTGCTGCGCCGAAATGTCGCATTGCTCGATCTCGAGGACCGGTCGCGGGTGGTCCGGGACGATGCCATCGCCTGGGTCGACGGCCTGGACGAGCCGGACGATGTGGCCGGTCCGGGCGCGCCCCTCGATCTGGTCTTCGCGGATCCACCGTACGCGTCCGCCGCCGGCGCGCAGCTCGTCGAGCGCTTCCGGGCCCGTCCGTTCGCCTCGCAACTGTGGGTCGAGCACCGCCCGGACGCCGAGTGGGCGACGGCGGCCGACTGGACGAGGGAATACGGTGACACCTGCGTCAGCCGGTTCCGGGCTCCGGCAGACGCGTCAACCCGAACACTCTGACGGGGAACTCGATGAACAACACCGTCGCCGTGTACCCCGGGTCCTTCGACCCGTTGACGGTCGGACACGAGGACATCGTACGCAGAAGCCTGGGGATCGTGGACCGGCTGATTGTGGCCGTGGCGGAGACGGCCACGCAGGCGAAGTCGGGGCTGTTCCGGATCGAGGATCGCGTCGATCTGATCCGCGAGGTGTTTGCGGACGAACCGAGGGTCGAGGCGACGTCGTTCTCCGGTCTGCTCGTGGACTTTGCACGCTCCCGCGAGGCCCGGATCATCGTCCGCGGGCTGCGGGCCGTGAGCGACTTCGAGTACGAGTTTCAGATGGCGCTCATGAACCGCTCGCTCTGGCCCGAAGTCGAGGTCCTCTTCATGGCGCCCTCTACGCGTCACACCTTCCTGAGTTCCTCGCTCGTGCGCGAAGTCGGACGTCTGGGCGGAGATGTGACGGACTTCGTGAGCCCGATCGTGAAGGCCCGCATGGACCGCGCGTTCGGCCACGCCGGGTGACGTCGCAGCCGACCCGGCCCGGCTTCATCGACCGACTGAGGACGCGGGCCGCCGCCCTCGAGCGGCGCATCGGCTTTCCGGAGGCGGACGAGACCCGCACCGCGCGGGCGATTCGCCGGTTGCGGGAGGAAGGGTGGGTACGCCCCGTCGAGATCCGCGCCGGCGCGGATGGCCTCGCGAACGCCGCGCAGCGGCTCGCGTCGGGGGAACTGGACGGGGTCGTGGCGGGGGCCGTGCACGCGACGGCGGACGTCATCCGGGCCGGTCTGCGGGTCGTCGGTCTGGCCGATGGCGTGGAGACGGTCTCGGCCGCCTTCCACATGGTACTTCCCGCTCCCGGCGAGCGGGTGCTCACGCTTACGGACGCCGCAGTCGTCCCGGCGCCGACCCCGGCCCAGATGGCGGAGAGTGCTTCGGCGGCCTGCGACGCGCACCGAGCCGTTGCGGGAGAAGAACCGGTCGTTGCGTTTCTCTCGTATTCCACGCTCGGCTCGGCTGCGGGGCCGGCGGTCGAGCATGTGCGGGAGGCGCTGGATATCTTCCGCCGCCTTCGCCCCGAAATCGCGGCGGACGGTGAACTGCAGGCCGATGCGGCGCTCGTGCCGGATGTCGCGACGCTGAAGGCTCTCGGATCTCCGGTGGCCGGGCGCGCGAACCTGCTCGTCTTCCCCGGCCTCGACGCCGCGAACATCGCGTACAAACTGCTCGAGCGACTCGCCGGGGCGCGCGCGCTGGGGCCGATCCTTCAGGGGCTGCGGCGACCGCTGAACGACCTCTCCCGCGGCGCCTCCGCCTCCGATATCGTGGATGTCGCTTGCATCACGGCCCTCATGTCACCCGGGAGCGAAGGATGACGTTTTCGATCGAAACGGCGGGAGCCATTACCCTCGTCGCCGTGGGCGGACAGCTCACGATCAACAACCGCGGCGAATTCAAGGAGCGCGTGCTCGCGCGCCTGGCGGACGGGGACGCCGACTTCGTCATCGATTTCACCGAGGCCGACTACATCGACTCCTCCGGCCTTGGGGTACTCGTCAGTCTCTCCAAGCACATCCGCGACGCGGGCGGCCGCCTGACGCTGGCCGGGCTGAACGAGGATCTTCAGCGGCTCTTCGCCCTGACCAGGCTGGACTCGCTGTTCGAGATCGCCGAATCCCGGGCAGCGGCGCTCGGCGAGTCCTGACCGGAGCCGCAGCTCCGGAATGAAGGACGGAGACGCGGCCCGCATCCTGGTCCTCTCCAGCCGGCCGGACATCCTCCAGGCCGTCGCGGACGCCGCCGCCGAGATCGACCCGCCTCCCGAAGTCAGAGGGCTCTTCGGGCGCCCGCTGACGGTGCTCCCGACGGATCTCATCCTGGTGGACATCGCCGAGCCGCGCGCGACGATGCCGTACCTGCACCGGCGCTTCGGCGCTGCGTCGGCTCTCGTGGCGCTCGTCGATGGCGCATGGATCGACCGTCTGGGCTCGGCGCTGGCCGAAGACTGGACCGACTACCTCTTCTATCCTCTCAACGCGGCCGAACTCGGGCTCGTGTGGCAGAAACACACCTCGCCCGCGGAGACGCCCGAGTTGAACCTGGACGTCGATGAGTCGGGGCGCATACGCGTCGTGTTTCCCTCGAACGTGCGCTACCAGCGCGCGGTGGTGGAGCGGGTCGTCGTGGCATGCCGGCACCTCGCCGATCTGGATGGCGAAACGGCGTTCCGACTCCGGGTCGCGCTCGGCGAGGCCGTGGCCAACGCGATCCTCTGGGGGGGCGGCGACCGTCCCGGCGCCGTCGTGCGGGTTTCCGCGAAAGCACACGCCGACGGCCTGCGCGTGAAGGTCTCGGACGAGGGGAAAGGTTTCGATCCCGATGCCGTGCCGGACCCGATCTCGGCGGAGGGCATCGGGCGGCCCCGCGGGCGCGGCCTCTTTCTTCTGAGGCAGCTCGCCGATGACGTGACGTTCAACGAGCCCGGCAACAGGGTCACGCTCTCGTTCCGGGGCGCGCCGGATCCCCTTGTGAGGATCGAACCTCTCCTGAGGCGTTTCGCCGATGTCACCGGTCTCAGATTTCGCCTCGACCGGCGGTTCGAGGACGGCTCGCAGGTGCTGTTCGACAGCTGGGAGAACGACGAGGCGTCGAACGGCCCGCGCGAGGTTCGGGAGACGTGGCCGCTGGGCGATGCGGGACGGCTGCGGCTCGTCCACGATCCGGCGAGCAGCGGCGATGCTGCCGCGACGCTGCTCGCGGGCTGGATCGGCGCCGTGGCCGAGGGCGAACATTCGCGGGAGCGGCTACTCGCACGACGGTTGCGCCGGGAGCGCGTGCTGGCCGAACTGGAGATCGCCCGGGATCTGCAACTGAAACTCCTGCCGCCCCCTGAGGATTTTCGCGATCTCGGACGAATAGCGGCCCGCTGCGATCCGGCGCTCTCTCTGGGCGGCGACTTCTACTATCTCGTCCGGCTCGCGGACGGTTGTCTGGGAGTCATGCTCGGCGACGTGAGTTCGCACGGTCCCTCCGCCGCGCTCATCATGGCCCGCACGCTGAGTGCCGTGGTCCTCGCGACGCGCGTGGAGACCGAACCCGCGGCCGTCCTGGACGCGATGCACGGGCAGCTCCGGGCGGCACTCGACGCGACCGAGATGTACATGACGCTCTTCTACGGAGTCATCGATCCCGAGTGTGCGGAACTGCGCTACGCGAACGCGGGTCACCCGTATGCGTACCTGCTCGGATCGGACGGGACGCGCCGTCTGGCCGCGCTGGATCCCCCGATCGGCGTGGCCACGGTCCGCTCGTACCGCCAGGCCCGGGTTCCGTCTGCCGGGGAAACGCTGCTGGCGTTCACCGATGGCCTCGCCGAGCTCAGCGATCCTCTCGAGACGCCGGACGCCCGGGTGCGGAGGTGTATCGACCGCGGGGATTTCGATCCCGAGTTCCTCGTGGCGGCTCTCTTCGCGGACAGCGATGACGAGATGAGGCTGGACGATCGGACGGCCGTCGCGGCGTCCCTGTGAGCGCCGGGAAGGCCGAAGGCATCCGGCCGAAGCGCGCGCTCGGCCAGAACTTCCTGGTCGACCCGAACATCCAGCGCAAGATCGTGCGGGAACTCGACCCGCAGCCCGCGGATGTCGTGCTCGAGGTGGGACCGGGGCACGGAGAACTCAGCCAGTACCTCGTCGGCCGCTGCCGTCGCCTCATCGTCGTCGAGAAGGATCGCGACCTTGCCCGGGGGCTTCGCGCCCGCTGGGGGGACCGGCCGGACGTGGAGGTCGTGGAAGGCGACGCGCTTCGCATCGGACTCCCGGAGCTCGTGCGGGATGCCGCCGCGGTGCGCGTGGTGTCGAACGTGCCCTACAACATCACGTCGCCTCTCGTCTTCACCTTTCTCGAGCTCGAGCCGGCGGCCGGCCGCATCGTGCTCACGGTGCAGAGAGAGGTGGCGGAACGCATCGTCGCGCCGCCGGGCATCAAGGCGTACGGCGCGCTCTCGGTCGGCGTACAGGCGATCGCCGTCGCCTCGCTCGCCTTCCGCGTGGGCCGCCAGGCGTTCCGTCCCGTCCCCGCGGTCGATTCGGCGGTGGTTCGCCTGGAACCGCGTCCGGACGCCGCCTCCGTGGACCGCGCGGCGCTCAGGACGTTGACGCGCGCGTGCTTCAACCGCCGCCGGAAGCAACTGCAGAAGACGCTGCGTACGGCTCCGGAGCTGAGTTTCGCCGGAGATGTGGAGGCGGTATTGGGGCGGCTTTCGATCGATCCCGCGGTGCGCCCCGAGATGCTGGATCCTCCGACCTTCGTGCGCCTCGCGGCGGCGCTTCGGGCGGGAAAGGAAGGGAGCGCGTCGCGTTGAGTTGAGCACGGGCCGGCCCTATCTTGGTTTGTGAAACCTTTCACAAGGGCGGGCATGAGCGGCAGAATTTCCGATTCGACGGTTCGGCGCCTCTCCCTGTATCTCCGCATGTTGCGCGACCTCGAGCGAGCCGGCGTGGAGTTCGTGTCCAGTTCGCAGCTTGCCGAACCTTCAGGGGCCACCTCGGCCCAGGTCCGGAAGGATCTGAGCCACTTCGGCTCCTTCGGGAAACGCGGGCGCGGATACTCGGTCGACGGGCTCGTGCGGGCGCTGGAGAACATCCTCGGGCTCTCACGCAGTTGGCGGCTCGCGCTGGTGGGTGTCGGCAAGATCGGGTCGGCGCTCCTCGGGTACGGCGGGCTTGCGGCGCGCGGATTCGATGTCGTCGCGGCCTTCGACGTCGACGAGGCGAAGATCGGGACGCGGGCGCACGGGCTCAGGATTCGTCCCATGAGGGAACTCCGGCCGGTCATCGCGGAGTGCGGAGCGGAGATCGGGGTCGTCGCGACCCCCACGGAGGTGGCCGCCGAGGTCGCCGCGGAACTCGAGCGCGCGGGCGTGGGCGCGATCCTCAACTTCGCGCCGATCGAACTCTCCGAGGTGAACGGCGTGCCGATCCGGACCGTGGACATCGTGCTCGAACTGGAAGGCCTGAGCTACCTGATGTCCGAGTCGGGTCGGCGTACCGGGAGCGATGCATGACGGGTATGCACTTCGCGCCCGACGGGGTGCTGGTGCGCAAGGCGCTGCGCCGGCTCGAGGACGGTCCCCGCTCGTCCGTGGATCTCGCCGCCGAGGTGCTCGGCATGCACGGGTGTCCGCCGGCCATGGCCGGGCGGCTCGTCGCACAGTTGCTCGAGGGGATTCCCGAGATCGCCCGCGACGGGGAGGACGGCGAGGCCTGGCGGCTTGCCGCGGGAAGCCGGCGGCCCCGCAACCCGGCGGCCAGGGGGCTGCGCGACCTCCGATACGCGGTCGTGGATGTCGAGACAAACGGCGGTGTCGCGGGGGCCAGCGGCCGGGTGGTGGAGATCGCGATCGTGGACGTGGATCGTGGCGCCATCGGCGGATGCTATTCGACGCTCGTGGACGCCGGCGTGCCGATTCCGCCGTGGATCACGCGCCTCACCGGCATCCGCACGGAGATGACGCACGGAGCACCGAGTTTCTCCCAGATCTGCGATCCGGTGCGCGAGCACCTCCGCGGCCGGGTTTTCGTCGCACATAACGCGGCGTACGATTGGGGCTTCGTGCGTGCCGAGATGCGGCGGGCAGGGGCCGGCCTCCCGCGGGGACCTCGGCTGTGCACGGTTCACATGGCGCGCCGACTGCTGCCGGGACTCGAGCGTCGAGGCCTGGACTCGGTCGCCGACTACTACGGGATCGAGATCCGCGAACGCCACCGTGCGCGGGGCGACGCGGTCGCTACGGCTCGTATCCTCGTCCGCATGCTCGAGGACGCGGAACGACGGGGCTGGACGACGTGGCCCGCGCTCCGAAAAGCTCTCGGGCCGGTTCCGCGACGCGGGCGCGACAAGCGGCCGGATCGGCCTTCCGAACGGGTTGAACCACACGAACGACGGCATGAGTGATGGAACATGAGCGATAGCGAAAGAACCCCGGTCATCGTCTCCGCCGCGCGGCTCCCCACGGGTCGCTTCATGGGCGGACTCTCGTCCCTCGCGGCCCCGGATCTCGGCGGTCTCGCGATCTCGGCGGCGGTCGACCGGGCCGGGGTCGACCCGGAGGAGATCGACGACGTGATCATGGGGAATGTCGTGCAGGCGGGGGTCGGACAGGCGCCCGCCCGCCAGGCGGCGATCCGGGGCGGGGTGCCGGTGACGGTCCCGGCGGTGACCGTGAACAAGGTCTGCGGTTCCGGCCTGAAAGCCGTCATGCTGGCGGCGCAGGCGATAAAGGCGGGTGACGCCCGGGTCGTCGTGGCCGGCGGGATGGAGTCGATGTCGAACGCCCCCTATCTGCTCCGGGGGCACCGCGAGGGAGTGAAGTTCGGGGACCGGTCGCTCGTCGATGGTCTCATACACGACGGTCTGTGGTGCGCCTTCGGTACCTGTCACATGGGCGGCCACGCCGAGTATACGGCCCACAAGGCGGGCGTGAACCGCGAGGACCAGGACGCCTTCGCGCTCGGCAGCCACGAGAAGGCGATCCGCGCGATCGATGGGGGGGAATTCGCCGAAGAAGTCGTCCCCGTCCACATCGAGACGCGCAAGGGGACCGTGACGATCGAGACGGACGAGCCTCCGCGTCGCGGCACGTCGCTCGAGGCGCTCGCAAAGCTGAAGCCCGCCTTCGCGGGCGATGCTCCGCCGGAGGTCACCGAGCCCAGCGTCACGGCCGGAAACGCGCCCGGCCTCAACGACGGGGGGGCGGCCACACTCGTCACGTCCGAGGCGTACGCCGCGGCGCACGGCCTTCCGGTCCTCGGGCGGATCCGGGCCTATTCCGTGGGTGCGATGGCGCCCCGCGACCTCTTCTTCGCGCCCGTCGATGCCGTGCGGAAGCTCATGACCCTCGATGGGACGGTGGTCGCCGATTACGGACTCGTGGAGATGAACGAGGCATTCGCCGTGCAGTGTCTCGCGGACGCCCGCGAACTGGGGCTGGATCTCGATCGCGTGAACGTCCGCGGCGGGGCGATCGCCCTCGGCCACCCGATCGGGGCTTCGGGCGCGAAGATCCTCACGACGCTCCTCCATGCGATGCGGGACCGTGACGTCGAGCAGGGGATGGCCACCCTGTGCCTCGGCGGAGGCAACGCCGTCGCGCTGAGCGTGGAGCGGCGATGAACGTGAAGCCCGAAGGCTGGGCCTGGGTCGGGAGGCTGGCGGCATTCGCCGGTCTCTTCATCGCCTTCGGACTCGTGTTCGGGTTCGCGACCGCGCTCATCGCCGGCCTGCCGGGCGCCGAGGCGGCGGAGTCCATCGGCTGGCGGACCGTAGCGCCGGTGCTCCTCGCGGCGTGTGCGGCCACCTGGCTGCTCGCGGTCGGCATCGACAGGCGTCCGCTGTCCGCGCTCGGGTTGAGGCCCGGACCGCCGGGCCTCCTGGAACTCGGTTCCGGCGTGCTGGCGGGACTTGCGATCATCGGCGCCGCCCTTCTCGCCCTGGCCGCACCGGGCTGGGTCTCGTGGACCGTGTCAGCCGCACCGGTCCTCGAGGGATTGAACGTCTCGGCCCTCCTGCTGGTGGCTGCGTTCACGGAGGAACTCCTGTTTCGCGGGTATCCCTTCCGCGTCCTCCACCTCCGGTTCGGGCCCGTTCCCGCCGTGGTCGCGACCTCGGTGGCGTTCGGCCTCGTGCACGGCGCCAACCCGGGGGTGACGCCGCTCGCGCTCGTCAACCTGACGCTTGCCGGCGTGTTGCTCGGCGTGGCGTACTGGCGTTCGGGCAGCCTGTGGTTCGTCACGGGGCTCCACTTCGGCTGGAACTGGGTGATGGCGGCGAGCGGGCTGCCCGTGAGCGGGCTCGACGTGTCGGTCTCCGGCCTCGAAGCCGCCGTCACGGGCCCGGTACTGTGGACGGGCGGTGCCTTCGGGCCGGAGGGGGCGCTGTTGATCACCTTCGTGACCGTACTGGGGACCGCGTGGATGTGGCGGGTCGCGGGGTCGCGAAGCCGATCCGGTTCCCGGTTGTCGACGACGACGGGAAGCCCGGATGACAATGGTGGGAGTCTCGATGCGAGCGGGTGAGGTATCGCGGGTCGGCGTCGTCGGCGCGGGGACGATGGGAAGCGGCATTGCCCACGTCTTCGCGCTCGCCGGCATCGACGTCCGCCTCGTGGACGTTGCGCCGGAAGCGCTCGGCCGGGCCCGGGCCTCCATCGAGCGAAACCTCGCGCGCCAGACCCGCCGGGAGCGGATCTCCACGGAAGAGGCCGAGGCGGCGCTCGACCGGATCACGACGGAGGGGTCGCTGGCGGCGCTGGAGGGCGCGGAAGCCGTCGTGGAGGCAGCCAGCGAGGACCCGTCGCTCAAGTTCAGGCTCTTCGAGGAGTTGTCCGCCGTCGTGGGTCCGGAAACGCTGCTCGCGTCGAACACGAGTTCGATCTCCATCACCCTCATCGCCTCGCACGCCGCCGACCCGGGGCGCGTGATCGGGATGCACTTCATGAACCCCGTGCCCGTCATGCGCCTCGTCGAGGTCATCCGGGGGCTCGAGACCACCGACGACACGGCCGACCTCACCCTCGGCCTCTGCGCCCGGCTCTCGAAGACGGCGGTCCTGGTGAACGACTATCCCGGCTTCGTCGCCAACCGGATTCTGATGCCGATGATCAACGAAGCCGTGTACTGTCTCATGGAGGGAGTGGCGGAGGCCGAGGCGGTGGACACCGTGATGAAGCTCGGCATGAACCACCCCATGGGACCGCTTGCGCTCGCCGACCTCATCGGACTGGACACGTGCCTCGCGATCATGCGGGTCCTGCACGCGGAACTCGGCGACTCCAAGTACCGCCCCTGTCCGCTGCTCGCGAAGTACGTCGCCGCCGGACGGCTGGGCCGGAAGTCCGGTCGCGGCTTCTACGACTACACCGCGGCATGACGACCGGCCGCCGCTCCTGGTCTGCCCTCGAACTCTCCTCCGAGGCGGAACAGATTCTCACGCTCGCCCGCCAGTTCGCCGAAGAGCGGTTGCAGCCCACGGCGGAAGCCCGGGACGCGAACGAGGACCGCTTCGATGCCGCGATCCACCGGGAACTGGGCGAGCTCGGCTTCCTCGCCATGCGGGTACCGGAGCGGTACGACGGTCTCGGGCTCGATCTCGTCACGTACCTCTACGTGCTGGAGGAACTCGCGTGGGGCGATGCCGGGGTCGCGGTCTCCGTCAGCATTCACAATTCGCTCGCCGCTGCGATTCTGCTGCGCCACGGAAGCGAGACACAGCGGGAGGAGTGGCTCCCCAGGATGGCCAGCGGGCAGGTGCTCGGCGCCTTCTCTCTCTCCGAAGCCGGCGCCGGTACGGATGCCGCGGCGCTTCGGACGCAGGCCACGCCCGCCGACGGCGGCTGGATTATCAACGGCGAGAAGATGTGGGTGACGAACGGCGCGTCCGCGGATGTCGTGTTGATCTTCGCGAGGACAGATACGGTGGACGACCGGCGTGGATCGCGCGGCATCAGCGCCTTTCTCCTGCCGGCCGGGACGGACGGACTGTCGGTCGGCAGGAAAGAGCGAAAGATGGGACAGCGAGGTTCGGAGACGGTCGCTTTGTCGCTGAAGGATGTCTTTTTGTCGCAAGACCTTATGGTCGGAGAGGTAAACCGGGGCTTCAGCTACGCGCTCGAAGGCCTCGAGGCGGGCCGGCTCGGGATCGCGGCGCAGGCGCTCGGGATCGCCTCGGCCGCGGTGGACGCGGCGTTCGAATACGCGGATACTCGACGCCAGTTCGGGCGCTCACTGCGGGAGTTTCAGGGGATGGAATTCACGCTCGGCGACATGGTGACCCGGCTCGAGGCCGCGCGGGGGCTGCTCGAGCGTGCGGCCGCCGCGCACACATTGGGCGACCCGCGGGCGCGCCGTCTCTCCAGCGTGGCCAAATTGTTCGCGAGCGAGACCGCGATGACGAACGCCCGCGACGCCGTCCAGGTGTTCGGGGGCTACGGATACTCGCGGGAATACCCCGTCGAACGTCTCTTCCGGGACGCGAAGGTCACCGAGATCTACGAGGGAGCCAACGAAATGCACCGCAGC
The DNA here is from genome assembly GCA_022825725.1 of Gemmatimonadota bacterium. Lineage (GTDB taxonomy): Bacteria > Gemmatimonadota > Gemmatimonadetes > Palauibacterales > Palauibacteraceae > Palauibacter. Next base: position 109,497 of record JAJDWE010000031.1, on the reverse strand, counting down.
CTGATCGCGCGGCAACTCTACAGAGAGAGGGGATACGTGTGAGTGCGACGGCCGAACGCAGAGCCATCGGCGCCCTGGACCCACGCCCGCTCCGCGAGACGGATCCCGCGGTAGCGGCTTCGATCGACCGGGAGCTCGAGAGACAGCGCACGGGTCTCGAGTTGATCGCGAGCGAGAACTTCGTGTCCCGGGGGGTGCTCGAGGCGACCGGCTGCGTGCTGACGAACAAGTACGCGGAGGGCTATCCCGGGCGCCGCTACTACGGCGGCTGCGAGTTTGTGGACGAGGTCGAGAATCTCGCCCGCGAGCGCGCGCACCGGCTGTTCGGGGCGGACCACAGCAACGTCCAGACGCACAGCGGCTCCGGTGCGAACATGACCGCGCTTCAGGCGCTCACCGAACCCGGGGCGACGCTTCTCGGGATGGATCTCTCGCACGGGGGGCACCTCACGCACGGTTCGCACGTCAACTTCTCGGGTCTCTGGTACCGCGTCGTCCCCTATGGAGTGCGCGCCTCGGATCGGACGATCGACTACGACGCGCTCCGGGCGACCGCGGTGGAGGTGCGTCCTTCCGTCATCATTGCGGGCGCCAGCGCCTACCCGCGACGGATCGATTTCGGGCGTTTCGCGGAAATCGCCGAGGAATGCGGCGCCCGCGTCCTCGTGGACATGGCGCACATCGCGGGTCTCGTGGCGACCGGACACCATCCGTCCCCGGTGCCGCACGCGGATGTCGTGACGACGACGACGCACAAGACGCTGCGCGGGCCGCGAGGCGGGCTCATCCTGTGCCGCGAGGAGCACGCGAAGGCGGTCGACAAGGCCGTGTTCCCCGGACTCCAGGGCGGTCCCCTGATGCATGTGATCGCCGCAAAGGCGGTCGCGCTCGGGGAGGCTTTGCGCCCCGAGTTCGGCGAGTACTCGGATCTCGTCGTGCGCAACGCCCGCGCTCTGGGACGGCGGCTCGCCGAACACGGCTATGACCTCGTGGCGGGAGGGACGGATACGCACCTCCTCCTCGTGGACCTCCGGACGACGGATCTCACCGGCAGGGATGCGGAGGCTCTGCTGGGTCGGGCGGGCATCACCGTCAACAAGAACACCGTGCCGTTCGAGACCCGTTCGCCCTTCGTGGCGTCCGGCATAAGGATCGGGACGGCGGCGGTGTCGACCCGCTCCATGGGCGAGAACGAAATGGAGGGAATCGCCGACCTCATGCACCGCGCGCTGCGCTCGGAAGGCGATGATGCGACGCTTTCGGCGGTGGACTCCGAGGTCCGGGCGTTGTGCGCGGATTTCCCGCTTTATCCGTAGGATGACCGCGCTCGCGGCGAGAGCGTAGCTTGACGCCAACTTTTTCCCCCGTCTAACTTTGCCCTTCATGTCCTTGAAGGCAGTGCGCACCAAGGCCGGGAAAAGGGGCCTGGGACGAGGTGAGAAGAGGTGGACACAGCGGGGGTTCTGACGGACATCAGGAAGGGCAACCCCAGGTATACGGAAGCCGCATACCTGTTTTTGCTCTCCGCCCTCCAGCGCCGGCTGTCCAGCCTCGAACTGCCTCGTCACATCAGCGGCGCCGAAGTCGCCGACGCGGTCCGGGAACTCGCGCTCGAGCGGTTCGGCCCTCTGGCGCGGACCGTACTCGAACACTGGGGTGTGCACGGCACGACGGACATCGGCGAGATCGTCTTCGCGCTGGTTGAATGTGGAGTGCTGATCAAACAACCCGACGATTCGCGAGAGGACTTCGAGGGGCTCTTCAGCTTCGACGAAGCTTTTGAGGACAGCTACCCCTGGAGCGCGTAGGGGAGGAACTGGAAGGGGAGGGGGTGAGCGCGTGGCCGATTCAGGGCCGTTCACGGAGTGCTTGAGTTGCACGAAGGGGGTCCTGCTCCCGCTTTCGGACTACGGACGCGACGGGGCGCCGATCCGGTACAAGGCATGGGTCTGCTCGAACCCCGACTGCGGGTTCAACATCCGGATCGACAACGGTGAGATCAGCTTCGGACGCAACGTCCAGCAGTCCTACAAGTAACCTCCCCGGCGGAGACTCCGTCGATACCGCGCGGAGTCCCGCCAGCCGGGTGCCCGCCTTCCCGCCAGCGGACTGGTGGCGCTGTGCCGCGCGGGAGGTGTGGCTGCCCACCGCGGTCGAGATGGCGGAGATCGATCGCGTCGCCGTCGAATCGGGGGCGATACCCGAACGCGCGCTGATCGAAAACGCGGGACGAGCCCTGGCGCGGCACGTGCACGAACGGTTCCCCGCCGGCCGGGTCGCGGTGCTTGCGGGAAGCGGTGACAACGGCGCGGACGCCCTCGTGGCCGGACGGACTCTTTCCGCCTGGGGGCGATCCGTCGGGTTCGTCCAATGCGGGAGCCGCACCCCGGATCCGGATGTCCTCGCGGGCTGGAAACTGACGCTCGAGCCGTCGGAAGCGCTGGAGCGGGAACTCGCAGCAGCGGACATCGTCATCGACGGCATCCTGGGGACGGGGCTGACGATGGCGCCCCGCCCGCCCCAGGCGAGGATGATCGAGCGCGTGAACGCCGCCCGGGCCGCCGTGGTCTCCGCGGACGGTCCCAGCGGCGTGGACTTTACCACGGGCCGCGTGCCGGGTGCCGCGATCCGGGCCGACCTGACCGTCACCTTCGGGTGGCCGAAGCTGGGTCTCCTGAGGTTGCCGGCTCGCGAACGCATCGGCGATCTGGTCTCCGTGGAAATCGGCTTTCCGCCACCCGCGGCGGCGCCGACGGCGCGGGCGGTGACGGCGGCGTGGGTGGCCGGCCTGCTCGGGGTGCGGCCCGCGGACGGCCACAAGGGCGACGCGGGCTATCTCGCGATCGTCGGCGGGGAGCGGGGCATGGCCGGGGCCGTGGTGCTTGCGGCCCGTGCGGCGATCCGCGCGGGGGTCGGCATCGTGCGCGTCGTGAGCGCCCCGGAGAACCGGGAGGTCGTGCAGACCAGCGTGCCGGAGGCCGTATTCGTGGACTGGTCCATGTCCGAGGCGGTGCGGTCGGCGCTGAGCTGGGCCGGCGCGGTCGCGGTCGGACCGGGTCTGGGAACGGGGCCGGAGCGAACAGCGTTGATGCAACGCGTGCTGGAGGAAGGGTCTGTCCCGCTGGTCATCGATGCGGACGCTCTGAACGTGCTTTCGGCGGAGGCCGCGGAGGCAGGGGCGCCGCTCGGTCCGCCGGCTCCGCGGCGACCCGTCCTCCTGACGCCGCATCCCGGCGAGATGGCGCGGTTGCTCGGAACATCGGTCGGCGAAGTGCGCGAGGATGCCCCGGCCGCGGCCCGGCGGCTGGCCGACGCGGCGCAGGCGACCGTCCTGCTCAAGGGCGCACCGACCTGGGTGGCGCGGCCCGGGGGTGAACTGCTCGCGACGACGCTGGTGAGTCCGGCGTTCGCGAGCGGCGGCATGGGGGACGTGCTGACCGGCGTCTGTGGCGCCTGCCTCGCGTCCGGCCTCGATCCCGCCGACGCGGCGTCCGCCGCCCTGACGCTCACGGCGCTCGCCATTGTGCGCGGCGTGGACGAGATCGGCGGATCCGCGGCGGATGTGCCGGATGCGCTGCCGGCGGCGCGCCGGGCCCTGGGAAGACTGCGATCCGGAGCCTGGCCCGGCGTCAACCTCGCCCTCCCCGCGTTGCCCGCGGCTGCGACCGGAGACCAGGTCGGATGAACGTCGCTGGTCCGGCGCTCGCGGAGGGGCCCGAAACCGCGCGCATTCGGGCCTTCCTGGACGGAGCGGGCGCGCACGCCGCCCGCGGGGACGCGGCCGCCATCACGGTGCCGGTGGGGGATGACGCCGCGGCCTTTCGTCCTCCGGATGACACGCAGGTCGTGGTGAGCTGCGACGCGAGCGTGGAGGGGATCCACTTTCGCCGCGAATGGATGACGTGGGAAACGATCGGATACCGTGCGGCCGCGTCGGCGCTGAGCGATCTCGCGGCCATGGCCGCGGCCCCCGTCGGCCTCGTCGTGGCGGCGGCGCTGCCCCCCGAACTCGACGTCGAGATCGCCGCGGCGCTCGGACGGGGCGTGGGAGAGATCGCCGGGCGGGTCGGCGCGGAGGTTCTCGGCGGCGACCTCGTCGCGTCGCCGGGTCCCGTCTTTCTCGACGTCACCGTCCTCGGCTGCGCGGCGACACCGACGACGCGGCGCGGCGCGCGCCCGGGTGACGAGTTGTGGGTGACCGGCGAACTCGGGGCGGCCGGGGCTGCCCTGCGCGATCTGGAACGGGGGCTGGAGCCGGACCCGCGGGCCCGTCGGGCCTTCGACCGCCCGCGCCCCAGGATCGAGGAAGCGCTGTGGCTCCGGGATCGGGTCCGGATCCACGCGGCGATCGATCTATCGGACGGTGTGATGCGGGATGCGCGCCACCTCGCGGCGGCTTCCGGAGTCGCCCTGGAAATCGAGGCGGATCGCCTCCCGGCCGCCCCCGCCCTCGACGGATTCCGTCAGGCGCCGGCGGCGGAACACCTCCTCCTTGCTGGCGGTGAGGACTACGAACTGCTCTTCGCCGTACCGGCCGGAGCCATGCAGGAGGTGGAGCGGGCGTTCGCCGTCGCCTTCGACCTCCCGCTCACACGGGTCGGGAGGGCGCGCGAAGGGGAGGGGCTGACCGTGAGCGGGCGGTTGAATCCGGCGCTGCCCGCGGGGTTCGATCATTTCGAGGCCGGGCGTTGATCAGGACGGCGGTCTTCTACGTTACGCTCGTGCTTGCGACGATCTTCTTCGGAGCCATGGCGGCGGTGGTTGCCCTCGTCGGCGGAGGGCGGGTCTGGATGGATCGTGCCAATCGCGGCTGGGCTCGCTCCGCGCTCGCGGCCGCGGGCGTGCGCGTCAAGGTGCACGGTCTCGACCATCTCCATCCCTCCGGGACCCAGATCATCGTCGCGAACCACCAGTCGTACTTCGATATCTGGGCGCTCATCGCGGGCCTCCCCGCGTCCGTGCGCTTCATCGCGAAGCGGGAGTTGGGGAACATCCCGATGCTCTCGGTGGGCATGCGTTCCGCGGGGCATGTGCTCATCGACCGCGACCGGGCCCGCAGCGCGAAAGAAACGCTTCGGGAGGCGGGCGACCGGATGCAGGCCGAGCAGTTGACTCTCGTGCTGTTTCCGGAGGGGACCCGGTCGCGTGACGGCCAGCTGGGGCGTTTCCGGCGAGGTGCCTTCGCCCTCGCCCTGGCGACGCCGGCGCCCCTGGTTCCCGCGGCCCTCGATGGCGGCCAGCGCATCTATCCGCCCGGCGCGAAGCGGGTGAGGCGCGGCTCCATCACCGTGCGGCTGGGGCCGGCGATTCGGCCGGAAGTCGTGGAGCCGGCCGACCGGAAGACGTTGCTGCGCAAGACCCGCGCCGCCATCGAGGCGATGCTCCCGGAGGCAGGATCGGGCGGCGGCGCGTCCAAATAGCCTGCGGGTGGGTCCGCACGCGACTTGTTCCGGGGCCGCGGGACCCTATCTTCCGGCACGGGTGGAGGAAGACGCGATCGTCCGGATCGCCGGGGGGAGGGGACTCGCCTGCATGAACCGCCCCATACATCACCGAAGCCGACGCGTCCCGTGACGGCCATCGTCCGGGTCGTGGGCCGCGAGATCGTCGATTCGCGGGGCAATCCTACGGTCGAGGCCGACGTGCATCTCGAAGACGGCGCAGTCGGTCGCGCCGCGGTCCCCAGCGGCGCATCGACGGGAGAGCACGAATCGGTCGAGTTGCGCGACCGTGACCCCGCGCGCTACAAGGGCAAGGGCGTGCAACGTGCGGTCGCGCACGTCAGCGGGGAGATCGCGTCGGCGGTGCGCGGACGCGACGCCTCGGACCAGCGCGGGCTCGACTCCGCGCTCATCGCGCTCGACGGCACGCCGAACAAGGGCCGCCTCGGGGCGAATGCCATCCTTGCCGTCTCCATGGCGACGGCGCGCGCGGCCGCCGCCTCGGCGGGGACGCCTCTGTTCCGCCACCTCGGTGCCCGCGATCCGCACGTCCTCCCGGTCCCGATGCTGAATATCCTCAATGGCGGCGCCCACGCGAACAACACGGTCGACATCCAGGAGTTCATGATTCTGCCGCTCGGCGCGCAGAGTTTTTCGGACGGTCTTCGGGTTGGCGTGGAGGTGTTCCACACGCTGAAACGCCGACTCTCGGACGCAGGGTATGCGACCGCCGTAGGGGACGAGGGCGGGGTGGCTCCGGACCTGTCTTCGAACCGTGAGGCCCTGGACCTCATCATGGCCGCGATCGTCGACGCGGGGTACGAGCCCGGCGCCGAGGTCGCGCTCTCGCTCGATTGTGCCGCATCGGAGTTCTACGACGCGCAGGCCGGAGCGTACCGGCTAGAGAGCGCCGGCGAAGCCGGAGCACTCGACGCGCGGGACCTCGTGTCGCTCTACGAGGATTGGCTGGACGCGTATCCGATCGTCTCGATCGAAGACGGGCTCCACGAAGACGACTGGGAGGGCTGGGCGACCCTCACCTCCCGGGTTGGAGATCGCGTTCAGCTCGTCGGGGACGACCTCTTCGTGACCGACGTCGATCGTCTGGCGCGCGGCATCGAGGCGGGGATCGGGAATGCGATCCTCATCAAGCTCAATCAGATCGGGACCGTGAGCGAGACGCTGGACGCGATCGGGCTGGCCGCGGAGGCGAACTTCGGCATCGTCATTTCGCACCGTTCCGGAGAGACCGCCGACACGTTCATCGCGGATCTCGCGGTGGCGACGAACGCCGGACAGATCAAGACGGGAAGCGCGTGCCGATCGGAACGCGTCGCGAAGTACAACCAGCTGCTGCGGATCGAGGAACAGCTCGGCTCGAGGGCGACCTATCCGGGGGCCGCCGTGTACGGAGGCCGGTGATGGCGGAGGCGGCCAACCGTCGGCTCACGCGGGCCATCACCTTCATCGCCCTCATCGGAGCGGGCTACTACTGGATGGTGGGCGGAGAATACACGAGAGCCGATCTGGTTCGACTGGAGGGGGAAATCGAATCGAGGAAAGCGGAGATGACGGCCCGCAACGATGAACTCGCGTCGATCCGGGCCTGGGCCGACAGTCTCGTGTCGAACGCCTGGGCGATCGAGCGCGTCTCTCGGGAACGGTACGGCTTCGTCCGGCCGCAAGAGATCCTGGTGCGGTTCGTCGACCTCGGAGACCGGGGGGACCCCGCCTCCGCGACGCCCCCGCAGGTGAACGTACCCTGAGATGTGGCAAGACGCGCAACGCCCGGACGCACCCGGGGCCGGCGGCTTGCCCCGCGCGCCACGACGTGTAGGATAGCGGACCCATTTGTGCACCGGCAGGGTAGCTCAGCCTGGTAGAGCAAGGGACTCATAAGCCCTGGGTCGGGGGTTCAAATCCCCCCCCTGCCACTCGTTATGGCCGCGCAACACGAACTCGGAGCCGGGCCCGTTCGGGCCCTTGTACGATTCTCCGGCGAGCTCTCGACCAAGGCGCGCCGGACGCGGTCGCGCTTCCAGAACCGGCTTGCGACGAACCTGCGCGACGCGTTCGAATCCGAAGGGATCGACGCCGTCCTCGAGCCAGGCTGGAGCCGTTTCCATATCGAGGGCCCGAACCCGGCCTTTCTCGATCCCCTGCTGCGCACCTTCGGCGTGTCCAGTTGTTCCCTGCTGGCCGGCGAGTGCGAGGCGGACCTCGACACGATCGTCGCCACCGGCACGGCCCTCTTCGCCGAATCCGTGCGGGGCCGGAGCTATGCCGTTCGGGCGCGCCGCTCCGGGTCACACGGCTTTTCCTCCTCGGATATCCAGCAGCGCCTCGGGGCGGCCCTCAACCCCGGCGCCACCGTGGACCTCGGGGATCCGGACATCACGGTGTTCGTCGAGGTCCGCGATGACCGGGTGTTCTTTCACGAGGATCGGGTTCGGGGACCGTCCGGCCTGCCGCTCGGAGTACAGGGACATGCGTTCGCCCTCATCTCCGGCGGTTTCGATTCGGCCGTGGCCGCCTGGATGGCGCTGCGCCGGGGGATTCGCCTCGACTACGTCTTCTGCAACCTCGGCGGAAGCGCGTACGAGCGGATGGTCGTGGAGGTGACGAAGGTGCTGGCGGATCGCTGGAGCTACGGAACCCGGCCCCGGCTGCACGTTCTCGAGTTCGGACCGGTCGTCGAGGCCATGCGGGCCCGCGCCAAGCCCGCATACCTGCAGGTCGTCCTCAAGCGGATGATGTACCGCGCCGCCGCGAGGATCGGGGAACGCATCGGCGCCGACGCGATCGTCACGGGCGAGTCGGTCGGACAGGTTTCCTCGCAGACTCTCCGCAATCTCCGCGCGATCGAGAATGCCTCCTCGCTCCCGGTGCTCCGACCCCTGCTCGGATTCCACAAGGAGGAGATTCTCGACCGTGCGCGGGAGATCGGCACGTACGACCTGTCCGCCCGTGTGCGCGAGTACTGCGACCTCGTGCCGCACCGGCCGGTCACAGCGTCGTCGCCGGAGGCCGCCGAGGCGCAGGAGTCGGCCGTGGGTTTCGAGGAACTGGGCGAGGCGGTCGCCGACGCGTCCGTGCACGACGTGCGCGCCCTGCGTCCGGAGTCGATGGTCGGCGCGTCACTGTATGTGGTCGAGGTGCCCGACGGCGCGGTCATCCTCGACACCCGCGCCCGCGACGCCTTCGAGGCCTGGCACTGGCCGGGCGCGACCCGCCGCGATCTCCCGCAACTCGAGCGGGATTTCGGCGAACTCGATCGCGACGCGACCTACGTGCTCTGCTGTGCGGAGGGCGTGCGAACGGCCTACCTGGCCGAGGTCATGCAGCGCGCGGGATACGAGGCCTACTCCTTCCTCGGTGGGGCGCCCCGCATGCGGCGCGTCGCGCGAGACGGGGCGGAGATCGACTGATCGCCGCCTGTTTTGACACCCCCGCCCGTGCGGGGCGAGCTTGGGCCGCATGAGCGGGGAGAAGAACGGCATGACGGCGGCCCTGGAAACCGTCCGGCAGGGGGAAGTGCCGACCCATGTCGCCGTCATCATGGACGGGAACGGCCGCTGGGCGAGACAGCGTGGCCTGCCGAGATGGGAGGGGCACCGCGCGGGCATGACGGCGGTGCGCGAGATCATCGAAGGGTCGGTGGAGGCCGGCGTGGCCCACCTGACCCTGTACGCCTTCTCGGACGAAAACTGGTTCCGGCCTTCGATGGAGGTGGAAGCGCTGATGACACTCCTCCAGGAGTATGTGCGGAGTCAGCGCGAAGCTCTGGTCAGGCACGGAGTCCGCGTCACCGTGTTCGGCGACCGGCTTCGGCTTCCCGGCGAGGCCCGCCGGGCGATCTCGGAACTCGAGGCCTCGACGGAGGGCGGAACGGCCCTGGAAGTGCACCTCGCGATCAGCTATGGATCGCGGGCGGAGCTCGCGGGTGTGGCGCGAACGCTCGCACAGCGTTGCCTGGAAGGCGACCTGGCCCCGGAGGAGATCGACGCCGAACTCTTCGCGTCCGAACTCCTGACGAGGGACTGGCCGGATCCCGACCTCCTGATCCGGACCTCGGGGGAGCAGCGCATCTCCAACTTCCTCCTCTGGCAGCTCGCGTACGCGGAACTCTTCGTGACGGACGTCCTGTGGCCCGACTTCACCCGGCAGCACCTCTTCGGCGCGCTCGTCGACTACCGGCGCCGGGAGCGGAGATTCGGGCTGGTGAAGACGTGATGGGGCCGGGTTCGGCATGAGTCCCAACCTCCGCAAGAGACTCGCGGTCGCGGGTGTCGGAGTCCCCCTCTGCGCCCTGGTGACCTACGCCGGCGGGGTCGTTTTCGTCACCGGACTGGGGGTCGCGGCCGCGCTCGGTTACCGGGAATTCGCCGCGATGATGCACGGTACCGGGACACGGGTCCTCGGCCTGTCGGGAGCGGTGGCCGCGTTTCTCTTCCCCTTCGCCGTCTTCGCGGGCGGTCTCGAGAGCGGTGGATTCTATGCGGTGGGTCTGATGCTCCTCTTCCCCGTGCTCGCGCTCACGACCGCGGATCTCTCGGAGCGGCCGATCCGGGCCGCCGCCTGCACGGCGTTCGGAGTCTTCTACGTCGGGGGGCTGCTCGCGTTGGGGCTCCCCCTGCGCGAAGGCGGACTCCTGTTGCCGGCCGGCGCCGATGCGAGCGCTGGGCGGATGGCCGGTACGCTCCTCTTCTTTTTTCCGGTCGTCATCACGTGGCTTGCCGACACCGCGGCGTACCTCGGCGGACGAGCTCTCGGGAAGCGCCCGCTCGCCCCGCGCATAAGCCCGAACAAGACGGTAGCGGGCGCCGTGAGTGCGCTGCTGGCGGGCCTCGCCACCGCCGTCCTCTATCCGCGATTCCTCCTTCCGGAGCTCTGGACGCTGGAGCTGGCGCCCACGCTGGCCTTCGGATTCGTCGTGACGGCATTGGCGATCGTCGGCGATCTCGTGGAATCCGCCCTCAAGCGCGAGTGCGGCGTAAAGGACTCATCGGGCCTGCTTCCGGGGCACGGCGGGATGCTGGACCGGCTCGATTCCATCCTGTGGGCGGTCCCGGCCGCGTTCCTCTTCCTCGTCCTCTTCGCGTGAAGCGCGTCGCCGTCCTCGGCGCCACGGGATCCGTCGGCGCGGGCACGCTCGAAGTAATCCGCCGCCACCCGGCGCGGTTTCACGCCGCCGTCCTGACGGCGAACCGCAGCTGGGAGGCGCTCGACGCGCTCGCGCTCGACCGGGATCCCGATTTCGTCGTGCTCGGGACCCCGCCCCCGGACGACTTCGCGCCGCGATGGGGCGGAGAGTGGCGGTTTGGCGCCGATGCGCTCGCGGAGGCCGCCGGATCGTCCGGGATCGACATCGTTCTCAATGCGATCGTCGGGTTCGCCGGGCTCGACGCGACGCTGGCGGCGCTTGGAGCGGGGAAGCGGCTGGCACTCGCCAACAAGGAGTCGCTCGTGGCGGGCGGAGAGCTCGTGATGCGTGCGCTGCGCCGCGGAGGCGGTGAACTCCTGCCGGTGGACAGCGAGCACTCCGCGGTCCACCAGTGTCTGGCCGGGCGTCCGGTGTCGGAGGTGGCGCGCGTCACCCTCACGGCTTCGGGCGGTCCCTTCCGCGAGTGGCCGGCGGGTCGGCTCGCCACCGTCACGCCGGCCGATGCCCTGCGTCATCCCACGTGGTCGATGGGAGCCAAGATCACGATCGACTCCGCGACGCTGGCGAACAAGGCGCTCGAGGTCATCGAGGCGCACACGCTGTTCGACCTCCCCTACGAGCGGATCGAGGTCGTCGTGCATCCCACATCGATCGTCCATTCCCTCGTCGAATTCAGGGACGGTTCCTCGCTGGCGCAGCTGGGCCGGCCCTCGATGGAGATCCCGATCCTGTGGGCTCTCGGCTACCCCGACCGGCTGGACGACGCGCGGCAGGAGGCGGGGTTCGACCCCGTGCGGGATGGTCCGCTGGAGTTCGAGCCCGTGCGGGAGGACGATTTTCCCCTCTTCCGGGCGGGGGTCGCGGCGGGAAGGGCGGGAGGCGAGTTTCCGGTGGCCTTCAACGCGGCCAACGAGGTGGCGGTCGAGCGGTTCCTCTCCGGGGACATCGGCTTCACGGAACTCGCCGATGTCGTGCTTCGTACACTTGAACGGTTCTCGTCGCGCGCCATCGAATCGGTCGCGGATGCGCGGCGCGTCGACGCGCGGGCGCGCGCCATCGCCCGCGACCCACACGGGGAGTCCAAGTCGGGAGACGCTGAGTGATCGTAACGATTCTGGTAACCCTCATTGTCCTGGGCGTGCTCATCTTCGTGCACGAGCTGGGGCATTTCGCCGCCGCGAAGAGCGTCGGGATCGACGTGCCGCGGTTTTCGATCGGCCTGGGCCCGAAGATGATGGGGTTCCGGCGCGGCGGAACGGAGTATGTCCTCTCTTGGATCCCCCTCGGCGGCTACGTCAAGATGGCCGGGATGGCGGACGAGGAGGTGACGTCGACGCTCGAGGGCGGCGGCGGGGGTGCCCCCGAACACACGGCACGGAGCGAAGCGCGTCCGGGGCCCGGAGACTTCGACGGGAAGCCGCTCTGGGCCCGCTTCTTCGCCATCTCGGCCGGCGTCATCATGAACTGGATGTTCGCGGTCGTCGCCTTCGCCGCGATCGCGATGGGGCGCGGCGTCTTCGAGCCGCGGATCGCCGAGGTCGCGCCGGGGTCACCCGCCGCGGAGGCGGGGCTTCGGAGCGACGATCTGGTCCTGCGCGTGGATGGCGCGGCGGTGCACGACCCCGCTCAGGTGACGATGCGGATCGAGCGCCGGGCGGGCGAGCCCGTCGACATCGTCGTGGAGCGGGGAGGGGAGCAACTCACCTTCGTCGCGACGCCCGACGCCGTCGAGCAATACTCGGACCTCACGGGAGAATCGAGGACGGTCGGGCGCGTCGGGATCACCATCGGTGCCGATGGAGGTCGAGCAGGCCCCGTCGCGGCGCTGGGTCAGGGCTGGTCGAACGCGAACTACTGGGGCGGTGCCGTCCTTCAGTTCCTCGGAGACCTCGTCACGGGACGGAGTTCGGCGCGAGAGGTCGGCGGCCCGATTCTGATCGGGGAGATCTCCGGACGCGCGGCGCGCGCGGGATTCTGGGAACTCCTGAGTTTCATGGCGATCATCAGCATCAATCTCGCCATCTTCAACCTGCTGCCGATTCCCGTCCTCGACGGGGGGCACCTCCTCTTCCTGGGGATCGAGGCGGTCCGCGGCCGGGCGCTCAGCGTCCAGGCGCGCATGCGGTTCACGACGGTGGGGATGGTCTTCGTCCTCGCCCTCATGGTGTGGGCCGTGGGAAACGACGTGCTCAGAGTGATTCTCAGGTAGCAGTCCGTGGCAAGACCCTGCGTCAGCGCCGAGAGTGGCGACGCGCGGACCGCGTGCCGGGCCGGGATCAGATGGGGAGCGAGAGTTGCTCGGCGACGGCGCGGGCCCTCGCGAGCGCGACGACGTCATAGCGGGGGCTGGGTTCCTCCTGCGCGGCGACGTCCAACAGCCCATCGTACGCCGTCGGCGCGAGGCCTTCCGCGACTCTTTCCAGAGCGAGTTCCCGGTCGTTGCACTCCTGGCTCAGGTGGGCGAGCAGGATCCCGCCCAGCCCGGGGTGCGCGAGTTCGCGCGCGAACTCGGCCGCGTGGCGGTTGGAGAGGTGTCCGCGACTGCCTCCGATCCGCTGCTTGACCCGCCAGGGATAGGAAGCCGCCCGAAGACGGTGTTCATCGTGGTTCGCTTCCATGATGAGAAAGGCGCACTCCCGGAGCGCCGCGCGGACGGGTGTCGTCGGTCTCCCGAGGTCCGTCGCAATCCCCACCCGCAGGCCCGTGGATCCGTGCAGGACCGTGACGGCGACCGGTTTCGCGGCGTCGTGCGCGGTGGGGGCGGCCTCGATCGCGAGGTCGCCGACCTCCAGTCCCGTGCGCGGCAGGTCCTCGCATTGCTCCTGCCCGCGCAGTAGCGGAGCGCAGGCGCGGCGGGTAGGCGGGTTCATCGCGAGACGCCAGCCCCAGCGGCGTGCTCCGATGCCGGCGCCCGCGGAGTGATCCCGGTGTTCGTGTGTGACGACGACGAGGTCGACGGCTTCCGGCTCCACATCGAGTTCGGCGAGTCGGCGGGCAAGTTGAACCCCGGAGAACCCCGCATCGACGAGCACGCGGGCGCGGTCGCTCTCCACGAGGAAGGCGTTGCCGCGGCTCCCCGAGCCCAGCGACGCGACGGTCAGGCTCACGAGCGGCGGGCCTCGTCCCAGACGTCGCCCAACCAGTCCCGGAGTTCCGGGGTACCTTCGAGTCCCCGGCGTTCGACGACCCGGACGGCGGTGGAGAGGAAATCGGCGCGGCGGTGGAGCTCCGGGCTCCGGCCTCCTCCCCAGGAGAAGGGTTCCACCCACCGAGGCGGCGGCTCCGCTCCGAACAGGCTCGAGCCGGCGCCGACGACTGTGCCGGTTTCGAGTCGAGTGCCGACGCCGGTCTTCACATGATCGCCGAGCAGGCAGCCGAACTTCATGAGTCCGGTGTCCCGCCGCGCGCCCGGCGGTCCCACCCGGATCGAGCCGTAGGTGTGTTTGAGATCGCTGTTTACGGTGGCCGCGCCGAGGTTGACCCAGGAACCGAGGTACGCATGCCCGAGGAACCCGTCGTGCGCCTTGTTCGAGTGGCCCAGCATCGTCACGCGGTCGACTTCGCCTCGCACGCGGGAGGCGGGTCCCCCCCAAAAGCGGGAGATGTGGCCGCCGAGGAGCTGTGAGTCGGCCCCCGCGTAGAGCGGCCCTCCGAGGCGGGTGCCGGCGCGGACCTCGACTCGGGGACCGAGTTCGATCGGGCCTTCGCGCGCATCGAACAGCACGCCGGGTTCGACGAGCGCCCCCGTGCCGAGGCGGATCGGGGCGTCGCCGAGGCGCCAGCAGCCGCTCGGCAGCGCCGCCGCTTCCGTGCCCGAGCTGGCCGACAGGTCGGCGGCCAGCCGGTCGGGCCCCGCCGACACGAGATCCCAGGGGTGCCGCAGCCAGGCGCCGGGCACCTCGCGGTCCGGCAGCCCGGGCCGCGGGCGCGGAGCGGCGAACCAGTCCGCTCGCGGCGGCTCCGCGCCGGAGCCCGGGCGGATGCCCGCCAGCTCGCCGGCGACCCAGAGGTTCGCGGGCGCGTCGTTCCACGCCGCTTCGAGCGACGGCACGGCCCGGGCGTTCCATACGATGCACGGCGCGTCCAGCCCGCCCGCGTCCATGCAGCCCGGCGCTCCGGGCTCCGCGTACCGGCGCAGCCAGGGGCGCGTCACGTGACCGGCGACGCGCATTCGCGCGACCCGCTCCAGCCGCTCGCGCAACGTCCAGCGGCCGAAGACGAGTTCGCCGCACGGCCGGGTGAGCGCGAAAGGAGCCCATCCGTCCGCCCGCTCGTCGTCGAACATGACCAGCGTCGTCAACGCGGCGGTTCGGAGGAGGAGGCGTCCGCGTCGATCTTTCGCAGGCGAGCGTCGAGTCCCGCGGCCTCTTCGCGCGGCATCACGAGGAGTTCTCCGTTCGCCTCCACGATGACGAGGCCCGAAACCCCGATGACCGTGGCCCGGCGGGACTCCGTCCACACGACGTTGTCCGCCGCGTCGAGGAGACGCGTGGAGCCGACCGAGGCGTTCCCGGCCTCGTCCACCTGCCGGGCGCGCAGGAGCGCGCTCCACACGCCGAGATCGTCCCAGGCGAACCGGGCCTCGACGGCGGCCACGCGCTGGGCTCGTTCCATCACGCAGACATCGATCGCGACCGGCTCGGCACGCGCGAAGAACTCCTCCGCATCGCCGCGCTCGAGGGCCGGCCACGCCCCCGCGAGTTCGCGCGCGCAGCGTCGGGCGGCCTCGATCAGATCGGTCGCCCGCCACGCGAAGATGCCGGAGTTCCACAGGAAGCGTCCCGACTTCAGGTATTGCCTGGCTCGCGCGGGACCCGGCTTCTCGACGAAACGCCGTACCTCCCGTGCGCCGGAGGTCGCCTCTCGCCCGGTCTCCAGGTATCCGAATCCGGTCTCCGCACGGTCCGGCCGCACGCCGATGCAGCACAGGTATCCTTCCCGGGCCGCCCGGAGCGCCGGCTGCAGCGTCTCCTCGAGCGCCTCCACGGGCTCGATGCGGTGGTCCGCGTGCATGGAGATCATCAGGGCCCCCGGCTGAGCCCGCTCGATCTCGGAGGCCGCCCAGACGAGGGCCGGGCCCGTTCCCCGCGCCTTCGGTTCGACAAGCGCATCGACACCCGCCGCATCCAGACTCGGGCGCATGAGTTCCACCAGGGGTTCGGCCGCGACGACCCGGACGCGCGCGGCGCCCACCAGCGCGACGGCACGGGCGAGCGTATCGTCGATGAGCGGGTCGGGGCCCGCGAGGGGCAGGAGTTGCTTGGGACGGGCCGGGGTCGAAGCGGGCCAGAACCGGCGGCCGATCCCGCCTGCGAGGACCGCGCAGTACGCCTCGAGGTGCACCGACAGAGCCTCCCTCCCGTCCTCCGAACCGCCCGTTGCGTGCGCGGGATCTTCCCGCCGCGGGCCGGCCGCGACGCGGCCAAGCTACGGACGCCGCGGGTGCCGCGCCACGTTGTCGCTCCGGCCGGTCGATCCCCCTTGGTCCGGGTGTTTTTTCTTGCCCGAGTCCCGCCCGGGCGACAGTTTTCGCGCCATGCTCCCCCGACACCGAATCCGTACGCCCGCACGGCTCGGAGCGCTGATCCTCGCGCTCGCGGCGACCGCCTGCGACGATCCGTTCGATGCCTTCCTCGGCGATGTTCCGCTGACGCCGACGGAGGTCACGCTGTATGACTACGTCACGGGCCGCCTCGAAGATCCTCCGGCTTTCGATATCGTACTCGCGGTTCCGGCCCGGGTGGACCAGACGCTGAACTGGGACTTCCTCTTCCAGATCCGGGACGGCGCGCCGGAGCTCGTCCCCTTCTCGGCGGTCGCGGACAGCGTGACTGACTCAGGCCTGCAGCTCACCGGCGAACGCTTCGACGCCGTGCTCGAGGCTCCTGAGGACGGGTACACGCTGAACGCGCCCCTCGTCGTCCAGCCGGGGGACGTGCTTATCGCCCGCAGTCGCGTCGACCCGAACAATTTTCTCGCCTGCAGCCGTTATGCGAAGCTGCAGGTTCTCTCCATCGATCCCGAAGAGGGAACGATCACCTTCCGCCACCTGGTCAACCCGAACTGCGGAGACATCGTTCTCGAAGCGGGAACGCACGGTTCCCTGTGACGCCCTGTCCGGCCGGTTACGCCCCGCATCGACATGCTTGACCTCAGGACCCTCCGCGACGACGCCGACCTCGTCCGCGACGCCATGCGGAGACGTGGCGACGAGCACGCGGCGGGTCTCGTCGAGGAGACGTTGAGGGCGGATGAAGTCCGCCGCCGCCTGATCCGGGAAGTGGAAGTCCTCAAGGCCGAGCGGAACACCGCGTCGAAGGCGATCGGCGCCGCGAAGGGCAGGGGCGAGGACGCGTCGGCGGAGATCGACGCGATGCGCCGCGTGGCCGCGCGGATCAAGGCCCTCGACGCCGACCTGGCGCGCACCGAGGCAGAGCTGCGTGATCACCTCCTGCAGATCCCGAACATCCCGGACCCCCGCGTCCCGCCCGGCGAGGAAGGGGAAGGGCCGACGGTCGCGGAATGGGGCACCCCGCAGAAAGACGAAGTGCCGCCGCACTGGGACCTCGGGGCGACGCATGGCCATACGGAACCCGGTGGTGCCACGCTCCCCGGAGGGCGGACGCCGTCGCTGGATATCGAGCGCGGGGCGAAGATCGCGGGCTCCGGCTTCCCCCTCCTCGTCGGGGGCGGCGCCCGCCTCAGCCGCGCGCTCGTCCAGTTCATGCTGGACCTTCACGTGCGCGAGCACGGATACCTGGAAGTCCTGCCCCCCCTCGTCGTCTCCCGGGACTCGATGACGGGGACGGGGCACATCCCGAAGTTCGAGGACGACGCCTACCGGACGGACCCCGACGACCTCTTCCTCGTGCCGACGGCCGAGGTGCCACTCACGAATCTGCACCGCGGAGAGATGCTGTCCGCGGACGATCTGCCGCTCGCGTACGTCGCGCACACGCCCTGCTTCCGGCGGGAAGCCGGGGCGGCGGGCCGCGATACGCGCGGGCTCCTGCGGGTCCATCAGTTCGACAAGGTGGAGGTCGTCCGCATCTGCCGGCCCGAGGAATCGGAGGCGCAGCTGGAACTCCTGACCCGCCATGCGGAGCGCGTGCTCGAGCTGCTGGAGGTCCCGTACCGGCGGGTCCTGCTTCCGTTGGGGGATCTCGGCTTCGCGAACGCGATCACGTACGACCTGGAGATCTGGGCTCCCGGCGTCGAGGCATGGCTCGAGGTGTCCAGCTGCTCATCGTACGGGGACTTTCAGGCGCGCCGCGCCGATATCCGCTTTCGGCCGGAGGGCGGCGGACGCCCCGCCCACGTGCATACGCTGAACGGTTCGGCGCTGGCCCTCGCCCGGCTCATCGTGGTGCTGCTCGAGACCGGCTTCCGCGAGGGCGAGGGAATCCTGCTGCCGGAGGTTCTCCATCCCTACCTCGGGTTCGAGCGGCTCGAGTTCTGCCGGTGATCCGGCTCTGGAACCGGCGCGGCGGCGCGCTTCTGCTCGCGGTGCTGTCCACGGGCGTCCTCGTCTGGTCCGCCATCTTCTCGCGTCAGCAGGCAGAGGAGCGCCGCCTCGACGCCGCGGTCCTCGGGCAGTTGATGGCGGTGAGCACGGCGGCCGCGGCAGGCAATCTCACGGTCGAGGAACAGAACGAACTCTGGAATCAGGCCTCGCAGCAGGTGGGCGCCCAGGTCCGGCGCCTGCGCATCCCCATCGTGATCACGGACACGCTGGGCAATCCGAGCAGCTCCGCGCACCTGCCCGACGACTTCCCGCTCGGCCCAACCGGCGACCCGGACGACCAGGCGTTGCGCGAATTCGTGGCCGAACTCGACGCGCTGAGGCCGCCCTTCGAGGCGCCCGGCCTCCAGGTCCACTTCGGCGATCCCGAATTCACGAGCCGCCTCCGTCTGATCCCCTGGCTGCAGGCGGCGTCGCTCCTCGCGATCCTCGGCAGCGGCGGCTGGCTCCTCTTCCTCTCCTTCCGGAGCGAGCGGGAGCGCATCTGGTCCGCCATGGCCAGGGAATCGGCCCATCAGATGGGGACCCCGCTCAGCTCGCTCGTCGGTTGGCTGGAGGTGCTCGAGGCCCGGCCGCGCCCCCGCGGATCGGAAGTCGGGGAGCCCGACCTCATCGACGAGATGGCGGCGGATGTGACGCGCCTGCAGAAGGTCTCGCGCCGCTTCGAACTCATCGGCCACAAGCCGAAGCTGGAGCCCATGTCCGTGCGCGCTACGGTCGTCCATCTCCGACAGTACTTCGAGGCCCGCCTCCCCACGCTCTCCCGCACCGGCAAGATCGAGATCGCGGTGGAGATGGAACCCGAACCGCCGGAGGTGCTGGGCAACGCGACGCTCCTGGAGTGGGCGTTCGAGAATCTGATCAAGAACGCGATCGACGCCTTGGCCCCGGATGGCGGCCGGATCGTGATCTCCCATCTCGGACCGAACGGCAAGCGTTCCGTGTTCCGGGTGCTCGACACCGGGCCGGGGATCCCTCCCGCGCTCCGGGACAAGATCTTCAACATCGGCGTCACGACGAAGAAGCGTGGTTGGGGCGTCGGCCTCTCCCTCGTGCGGCGCATCATCGAAGACATGCACGATGGCTCCATCCGCCTCGAGGACACGGGGCGGGGCGCGAGCTTCCGAATCGAGCTGCCGCGCTACCGTCCCGGGAAACGGGGGACGTGAGGGGACTCCGCCTCAACCCGGAGCAGCGGGACGCGGTCGAACACGGCGAAGGGCCGCTGCTCGTCCTCGCCGGCGCGGGCTCCGGCAAGACGCGGGTGCTCACGGCCCGGGCCGCCCGCCTCATCGAGGAGGGGCTGGAGCCGACGCGCCTTCTCGCCGTCACCTTCACGAACAAGGCCGCGGGCGAGATGCGGGAGCGGATCGAGGGGCTGATCGGCCGTTCCACGCGGGGCCTCTGGATCGGCACCTTCCACTCGGTCGCCGCCCGCATCCTTCGCATCGAGGCTCCGCACACGTCCCGCACGCGCGCCTTCACGATCTATGACGAGGATGACTCCATCCGCACGCTGAAGGACGTGATGGAGTCGGCGGGCTACGACCCCAAACGTTGGGCGCCCCGAGCCCTGCGCGGCCGGATCTCCGGCGCGAAGAACGCGCTCATGGGGCCCGCCGAGTACGAGTCCGAGGCCTTCGACCTGCTCGCGGAGGTCGTGGCGAAGGTCTATCCCGCGTACCAGCGTGAACTCGCGCGGCGCAACGCCTACGATTTCGACGACCTCCTCTTCGAGATGGTGCGCCTGCTCGAGACCGTGGACGGCGTGCGGGATCGCTACTCTGCCCGCTTCGCCTACGTGCTCGTGGACGAATACCAGGACACGAACCACGCCCAGTACCGGATGGTGAAGGCGCTGGCCTCGAAACACGGGAACCTGTGCGTCGTGGGGGATGACGATCAGGCGGTGTACGGATGGCGCGGAGCGGACATCCGGAACATCCTCGACTTCGAGGCCGACTTCCACGGCGCGCACGTCGTGCGGCTGGAGCGCAACTACCGCTCGACGGCGTCGATCCTCGAGGTCGCGAACTCCGTCATCTCGCGGAACCTCGCGAGGAAACCGAAGCGGCTGCACACGGAGCGGGAGGCCGGCGATCCGATCGAGGTCGTCCGCTGCGATGACGAGCGGGCCGAGGCGGCGTGGGTGTCGTCGCAGATCGAGGCCGGCCGCGGCACCCGGGGCCTGAACGAGTTTGCGGTGCTCTATCGGACCAACGCCCAGTCGCGGGCGTTCGAGGAGGCGTTCCGGCGGTCCGGCACTCCGTACCGGATCGTGGGAGGCGTCCCGTTCTACGAACGTCGCGAGGTGAAGGATGTCATCGCCTATCTGCGCCTCCTCGTGAATCCGGCGGACGACGTCGCTTTCCTGCGTGCCGTGGGGTGGCCGAGGCGCGGGGTCGGGGCGAAGAGTCTGGAGCGGCTGGAGGAACTCGCCCGCTCGGCCGACGACGCGGGGGAGACCGTCGAACCCCTCGCACTCGTCGCGGCGCGGGCGCGGCACGAAGACGGCATCCCGAAGATGGCGGCGCGCGGCCTGAGGCGGTTCGCCGACGGGCTCGCCGACGTGCGGGCCTCGCTCCCCGCCTGCAGCGCCCGGGAAGCGCTCGAGGCGTGCGTCGCGACCTTCGGCCTGGCCACGGCGCTGGCGGAGGAGGAGGACGGCGCAGACCGGCTCGAGAACGTGAGCGAGCTGTTCGCGGTGGCGGAGGCGTTCGAGCGGGACGATGTGGAGGACCCCGATGACGAGGCCACGGATCTCGAGTTGTTCCTGCAGTCCGTTTCGCTGCGTTCCGACCTCGATGAGGCCGACTTCGATGGCGAAGCGGTGACGATGATCACGCTGCACAACGCGAAGGGGCTCGAGTTCCCCGTGATCTTCCTGGGCGGCCTGGAGGAAGGGCTCTTTCCCCTCTCGCGGGCAATGGAGGCGCCGGGCGGGCTGGAGGAGGAACGGCGTCTGTTCTACGTCGGGGTCACGCGCGCGATGGACCGGCTGAGCCTGACGTACGCGGACCACCGCTGGCGCGCGGGGATGGCGAGCCGCTCGGCCCCGTCGAGCTTTATCGATGAACTCCCGGAGGAACACGTGCTCCCGCGCCTCGCCGCGCCGCATTGGAGAGGGCGTCGCGCCCGCCGGGCGGGCGCGGTGGAACCCGATCGGACCTTCGCCTGGCAGAGGAGGGTGGAGCGTGGATCCGGCCGCGTCGGCGGCCCCGGCGGCGATGGAAGGTCGGCACCTCCGGGCGAACTCGAGTATGACTACGACGATTCACAGGTGCCGCTCGCGCTCACGCCGGGTGTACGTGTGATACATCCGCGCTTCGGGGCCGGAGAGGTGCTGCAGGTGTACGGCTTCGGGAGAGAGGCCAAGGCCGACATCGCCTTCGAGGAGGTCGGTCGGAAGAAGGTCGTCGTGGCGTACGCCGGGTTGCGCCCGGCCTAAGTCACTCTCCGCTGCGGTCTCCCAGGGCTCGAGCCACCCGCTTCGCCGTCGAGACGTTGTCCTTGCCGCGCCGGAGTCCGCGTAGCAGCGAGGCCGTCGTGAGGAAGGTCTCCTCGGCCTCCTCCTGGACGACCGCGAGCAGCGCCGCGACCTCCACGACCCGCTCCTCGACCAGATCCACCATGCGGCCGGTGGATTCGCTCGCGCTCTTCAGCGCCTCTCCCACGCCGTCCGCGTCGTCCCGGAGCCGGCCCGCGATGCGTCGAGCCTGGTCGCTCGCCTGTTCGACGTTGCGCAGCACCGGTTTGAGGCGGTCGCTCAGGTCGCTGACCGTGCCCGAGATCTGTCCCAGCGGCTGCCGGGTCTCCCGCAGCAGGCGGATCGCGTGCAGAAGGACGATGAGAATCGCCAGCGCGACGACGAGCCAGACCGCCATCCCGGCGACGACCGCGATCTCGAATGTGGTCACTGCGGCTCCTTCGGAGGACGGTCGGAAGGACTACGGGAGGAGAGTATAGGTCTGGTTCCCGTGGGGCTCAACCGCGTTTGCCGCGACGTTTGCCGCCCTCGGCCCGCCGGCTACTTTGGCGCGCGGTGCCGGCTGGCGGACTGCAAGGCCGGATGCGGGAACGGGCGGGAGGAGGTGCGATGTACTATCGGATCGAGGGTGGAAACGAGCTGAGCGGCGTGTTCACGCCGGCCGGCAACAAGAACGCCGCCCTCCCGATTCTCGCCGCCACGCTCCTCGCGCGCGAGCCGGTGCGAATCGAGAACGTCCCGCGCATCACCGACGTGGAGACGCTGCTCGACCTCCTCCGCAGTCTCGGCGTCGAGGGCGGCTGGACGGCGCCGGGTGTGCTCGAACTCGACGCCGCCGGCGTGAACCCGGAGGCGAACCCGGACGCGGATCTGGCCGGCCGGATCCGCGGATCGGTACTGCTCGCGGGCCCCATGCTCGCCCGGCTGGGGACGTGCCAGCTCCCGCACCCCGGAGGAGATTTCATCGGGCGCCGCCGTCTGGACACCCACATGCTCGCATTGCGGGCGCTCGGCGCGACCGTCGACGTCGGAGACCGCTACTTCCTGCGCGCTCCGCGTCTCCGCGGCGCTTCCATCTTTCTGGATGAGCCGTCCGTGACGGGGACGGAGAACGCCGTGCTCGCGGCGGCGACGGCGATGGGGACGACGGAGCTCCGCAACGCCGCCACGGAACCCCACGTGCAGGACCTGTGCCGCTTTCTCGTCGCGCTCGGCGCCCGCATCGACGGCATCGGGACCTCGCGGCTCGTCATCGAGGGCGTGGACGATCTGGGAGGCGGGACGTTCCGGATCGGACCGGATCACATCGAGATCGGAAGCGTGATCGGCCTGACGGCGGCGACGGGTTCGACGCTCGGGATCGCCGGAGTGGACGAGGCCCACTTCGACCCGCTGCGCGTCGGATTCCAGCGCCTCGGCCTCGAATTCGCGTGGCGTGAGGACCAGCTCGTCGTGCGCGGTGCGGGAGAACTCGAGATCCAGCCCGACCTCGGCGGCCAGATCCCGAAGATCGACGACGGGCCCTGGCCGGCGTTCCCCGCGGATCTGATCAGCATCGCGCTGGTGGCCGCGACCCAGTGCCGCGGTACCGTCCTCATCCACGAGAAGATGTTCGAGTCGCGGATGTTCTTCGTCGACAAGGTGATCGCGATGGGCGCACGCATCGTCCTCTGCGATCCGCACAGGGCCGTCGTCGTGGGGCCTTCGCCGCTGCGCGCGGCTACTCTCGAGAGCCCCGACATCCGGGCCGGCATGGCGCTCCTCATCGCGGCGCTTGCGGCGGAAGGCACGAGTCGCGTGCACAACATCGGACAGATCGAGCGTGGCTACGAGCGTATCCATGAGCGTCTCGCGTCGCTGGGGGCCCGCATCGGACGCGTAGGGCCGGAAGGAGCATGACGGAGGTCGCGGAGACCCCGAAGGATGGCCTGCTGCGGTTGTCGCAGTGGGAATCGCTCGATCCGAAGGTCGTGGGCGGGATCACGACGGCGGAGCGCGGAGATCTCGCGGTCGCGGATGTCCCACCGGAGCGCGTGGCCGCGGTCTACGCGGATCTCGCCCGGGAACTCGGCTTCCGTCGGGTATCGGTGCCGACTCAGGTCCACGGCACGGATCTCCGGGAGATCAGAGCCGCGCCCGCCCCGGACCCGGGGGGCTGCACCGTCGACCGGCCGGGTCGCGTGGACGGCCAGCTCGTCGACGGGCCCGGCTGGCTCCTCGCCGCGACGGCAGCCGATTGCGTGCCCGTCTACCTGTGGTCGCGCGAACTCGGGCGCATCGGACTGATCCACGCGGGGTGGCGGGGGGCCGCGGCCGGCATCCTGCCGCGCGCGATCTCCCGGCTCGTTCGCGGCCTCGACCGCCGTCCATCCGGCGCCGTCGGGGATCTCCGCGTCCATCTCGGGCCCGCGATCTGCGGACGCTGCTACGAGGTCGACACCCCCGTGCTTTCCGCTTTCGGCCTCGGCGGTACGCGCGCGCGGCTCGATCTGAGGGAGATCCTCGCCGCCCAGGCCGCGACGGCCGGCGTCGAACCCGACGCCCTCTCGAGTTCCCGCTTCTGCACGGCATGCGGCCCCGGCGACCTTCATTCGCACCGCGCGAGCGGCGGGACGGCGGGACGGATGGCCGCCTTTCTCGGGTTGCGGAGCGACTGAGCCGGAGGCGCCGACAGGCGGCCCGGCCTGTTGCCGCGGGTCGGACCCCGCCGTATGTTCCGGGTCGCATGTCCACATACGTCCGCGCGGGCCGGCGGGCGATTGCGTTACTCGAAGTGGGGAAGCTGTACGGGCCCCACTTTTTTTTGCAGTAGGGCGAACCGGATTCGCCGAAAGGGTCGGTCATGCTGGACTCGGCGGACATCGAACGCGCGGTCGAAGCCCTCGGCTTCGAGGTCGTGCAGATGGAGCGGGGCGGAGGCCGTCGCCGGCCGTTGCTCAGGCTCCGGATCGATCGGCCGGGTCCGTCGTCCGCGCGGTCGGGCGTCACCGTCGACGATTGCGTCGCCGTGACGAGGGAACTGCGTGGCGCACTTGAAGATGGGGCGGCCGACGACTGGGTGCTCGAAGTGTCGTCGCCCGGAGTGGACCGGCCGCTGGTCAGGGCCGCGGACTACGACCGCTTCGCCGGGTCGCGGATCCGCGTCAGGGGTTACGGCCCCCTGGCCGATCGCGGCCGAAAACTGGAAGGGACGCTGCTCGGGACGGTGGACGGACTTCCCGGGACGTTCGCGCTGGAGATCGAAGGGGATCGTGTGGAGATCCCGCTGGAGCTCGTGGCCTCCGCCCGCCTGGTCTACGACTGGGACGCGGCTCGGGGCGTGGGTGGGAGATAGAGAGACGCAATGAGCGATCAGATCCCGATCGTTGAAGCATTCCGCATGATGGCGGCGAACAAGTCGCTGACGGAGCTGGAGTTGCATGATCTCATCCGCGAAGGGATCCATGCGGCGCTCGCCCGTCGTTTCGGCGGTCCGGTCGAAGCGGAAATCGACGTCACCGAGGAGGGCGACATCTCGATCGTCGTCCTCAAGGAAGTCGTCGAGGAAGTCGAGGATCCGGCCCGGGAAGTGACGCTCGAGCAGGCCCGCTGGGATGACCCCGATTTCCAGGTGGGCGACCTCATGGAGATCCCCGTCGACTTCAGGGATTTCGGGCGCAGCGCGGTCATGGCCGCCAAGCAGAGAATTATCCAGCGCATCCGCGAAGGAGAACGCGACCGGATCCGCATGGAATTCAACGATCGGGTGGGAGACCTCGTTTCCGGCGAAGTGCAGGCGAGCGAGCGCGGAAAACTCGTCGTCATGCTGAACCGGTC
This sequence comes from Gemmatimonadota bacterium, assembly GCA_022825725.1. Taxonomy (GTDB): domain Bacteria; phylum Gemmatimonadota; class Gemmatimonadetes; order Palauibacterales; family Palauibacteraceae; genus Palauibacter. The sequence continues at coordinate 84,067 of JAJDWE010000031.1, read as the reverse complement.
CCGTGAGGCCGAGGCGATCATCCCGTGGCGGGAACAGAACCCGCGGGAACGCTTCCGGCAGGGCGAGCCGATCCGCGCCGTGTTGAAGCTGCTGGAGGAGACGCCGCGCGGCCCGCGGCTCATCCTGTCGCGGGCGGATCCCCAGTTCGTCGCTTCGTTGTTCGCGCTCGAAGTTCCGGAGATATACCAGAATATCGTCGACATCAAGGAGATCGTCCGTGAAGCGGGCGGACGCACCAAGGTGGCCGTCGCATCCCGCGATGAGTCGGTCGACCCGGTCGGGGCCTGCGTCGGTCTCAAAGGGTCGCGCGTCCAGGCGGTCGTGTCGGAGTTGAGCGGGGAACGCATCGACATCGTGCCGTGGCACCCGGACCCTGAGATCTTCGCGCGCCGAGCCCTGGCTCCGGCCCGGGTCGCCAAGGTGATCTCGGATCAGGAGCGGCACGTCATTACGGCGATCGTGGACGAGGACCAGTTGTCGCTGGCGATCGGACGGAACGGGCAGAACGTGCGGTTGGCGTCACAGCTCATTGGATGGCAGATCGACCTGTATTCCAGCCGTGACTGGATGGAGCGCGGCGGAGAGGCCGGCCTGTTCGGAGGCGACGACGAGTACGAGATGTCCGACTTCCCGCTCTCCGAGCTCGAGGGGATCGCCCCGGCGACGCTCGCGGCGCTCGAGGCGGCCGGGGTCAGCAGCTTTTACGGACTCCTCGACATGGATCGAAGCGATTTTCTTCAGGTCCCGGGGATCGGGCCCGATGAGGCGGACACGCTGGAATCGCTCATCGACGAACTCACCGTCGTGGACGAGGCGCAGGCCGAGGTCGTCGCGGCTGCGAAGACCGCTGCCGAGGCGTCGGCGGAGGCGCCAGAGGCGCCGGATGCACCCTCGGAGGTGGAGGTGCCGGATGCGCCTGCGGAGGCGGCGTCCGCGAAAGCCGTCGACGCGATGAGCACGGCGGCTTCGGGCGAGGGGACCTCCTGAAGCGCGGCGGAGGTCGGGCAAGGCCCGGGGGTACGCTGAGCCTGCTCGGGATCGCGACGCGCGCGGGCCGGGTCGCTCTCGGAACGCGGGCTGTGGACATCGCGGCGCGCAGGGGAAGGCTCGCCCTGCTCGTGGTTGCGGGCGACGCATCGAGGCATGCGCTGGGCCGCCTGACTCCACAGGCGCGGCGGGCGTCGCGTGTAACGGTGGCGAGCCGCAGAGCGCTCGGACGGGCGCTCGGACGGAACGACGTAGCTGTGGTCGGCGTCACGGATTCGGCGCTGGCGCAGCGGATTCTCGAAGGGGAGCGCGCGCCCTCGCGGCGTGACGAGAGCTCCGGGTCGCAAGGAGATCCGGAAGGGCAGGTGCCTGGACAATGAAGCGTGTCTTCGAGGTCGCAGAGGAGCTGAGACTCGATACGAGTCACCTCATCCAGTTGCTGCGTGAAATGGATGTGCCCGTGCGAAGCCACATGTCGAGCGTGGACTCCGCGAGTGTGGCGCGTCTCCATGCGCGGCTCGAGCGCGAGCGGCGGGGTGAGGCCGTTACCGGTACCGCGGCTCCCGTACGGCGGCGCCGGCGCCGGCGGAGGGCCGCTCCCGCGTCGCTCACGACCTCGACCACGGAGACCGAGGCTGAAGAAGAGGTCCAGCCGCCCCCCGAGACTGCGGAAGAGGACGTTGCGGCGGCCACCGATGTGCCGGAGATCGAATCTCCGGTGGAGGCCGAGACCGCGGTCGGGACCGAGGTCGGGCCCGAGCCCGACGTCGTGACCGAGACGCCGCCGCCTGAGCCCGAAGTCGAGCCTGAAGCCGAAATCGCTCCGGAGTCCACCGATGAGCCCGAGGCGCCCGCTCTGGAGTCTGACGAGCCGGCGGCGGCGGAAGCGCCCGTCGAGACCGCGGAGTCGGCAGAGACGGAAACCGCCGAGCCCGAAGCGGAACCGGCGGAGACGGAAGCGGCAGCGGAGGAGCCGGCCGCTCCGGCGCGCCCCGCGCGTCGGCCCAAGCCGGTCCGCCGTGACATGCCATCGCCCGCGGCCCCCCCCGCGCCGTCGGGCCCAAGGGCTTCGGCGGGTCCGGGCGGCAAGGTGCGAATCTCGGCCGAAGGCTACACCGTCGACGGTCGCAAGAAATCTCGCGGTGGAGACGGGAAGAAGCGACGGCGCGTGGATCGAAACGCCGTCCAGCAGAATTTCCGCAAGACGCTCGCCGCGATGGGGCAGTCCTCGCCGCGGAAGCGGCGTCGCGAAACGCAGCAACAGCAGCGCGAGGCGGAGCGCGAGCAGCGCGAACTCGAACAGCGTACGGAGAAGGCGACGGTTCGGGTCAACGAGTTCCTCACCGTGTCCGAACTCGCCGATCTGATCGAGGTCCCGCCGCAGGCCATCATCACTTCGGCGTTCAAGAACCTCGGCCTCATGGTGACGATCAATCAGCGGCTCGACTTCGGCCAGATCGAACTGATCTGCGAAGAGGCCGGCTTCACGGCGATCCGGGAGGAGGGGTTCGAGGCGGACCTCGCGAGCGACGACGAAGACGTGCCCGAGGACGAGAGCCAGTTGGTGTCCCGTCCGCCGATCGTGACCGTGATGGGCCACGTCGACCATGGAAAGACCTCGCTGCTCGACCGTATCCGGAGCACGAACGTGATCGCGGGAGAGGCGGGAGGCATCACCCAGCATATCGGCGCGTATCATGTGGTTCTCGCGGGGGGTCGGACGATCACCTTCCTCGACACGCCCGGCCACGAAGCGTTCACGGCGATGCGGGCGCGCGGCGCGGAAGTCACGGACATCGTGATCCTCGTGGTGGCTGCCGATGACTCCGTGATGCCTCAGACGATCGAAGCGATCAGCCACGCCCGGAACGCGTCGGTGCCGATCGTCGTCGCGGTGAACAAGGTGGACCTCCCGTCGGCGGACGTGGATCGCGTCAAGCGGGAACTTCTGGCGCGCGAAGTCGTCCTCGAGGACTTCGGCGGCGAGATCCTCGGCGCGGATGTCTCGGCGAAGACCGGCGAAGGGCTGGACGACCTTCTCGAGAAGGTCCTTCTGCAGGCGGAGATCCTCGAGCTGAAGGCGAACCCGGAGAGAGAGGCCCGTGGGACCGTCGTCGAGGCGCAGCTCGACCGCGGCATGGGTCCGGTCGCGACCGTGCTCGTGGAGCGGGGGACGCTGGAAGTCGGCGCCGACTTCGTCTGCGGACTCTACGGCGGGCGGGTCCGCGCGCTCCTCGATGAGCGGGGCCGAAAAGTCACGAGCGCCGGCCCGGGGATCCCCGTACGGGTGCTCGGGATGGAGGGCGTACCGCAGGCGGGGGATTCCCTCGTCGCCCTTTCCGCGGCGAGAGTTCGCGAGATCGTCTCGAGGCGCCAGCAACTGGAGCGGGAGAAGGACATCCGCCGCCGGGCGACCGGGACGCGGCTCGAGGATGTCTTCGCCGCGGTCAAGGCGGGCAAGGGCGCGCGCTTGAACGTCGTCATCAAGGGCGATACGGATGGGTCGGTCCAGGCGCTCTCCGACAGCCTCGAGCGGCTGTCGACCGACGAGGTTTCGGTCGAGGTGATCCACAGGGCCGTCGGCGGCATCAACGAGTCCGACATTCTTCTGGCCTCGACTTCGGAGGCGATCATCGTCGGCTTCCACGTCCGGCCCGACGCCGGGGCGGTGGTCGCTGCGGAACGCGAGTCGATCGAGATCCGGATCTATAACGTGATCTACGAAGCGGTCGAGGAGATCCGTCTCGCGCTCGAAGGCCTGCTCGCGCCCGAGCAGCGCGAGATCACGGTCGGCATGGCCGAGATCCGCGAGCTCTTCCGCGTCCCGAAGGCGGGGACGATTGCGGGCTGCTACGTCCAGTCCGGCACGATGCGCCGCAACCTTCCGATCCGCCTCCTGCGCGACCAGATCCAGATCTACCAGGGTCGGATCGACAGCCTGCGGCGGTTCAAGGAGGATGTGCGCGAGGTGAAAGACGGCTACGAGTGCGGCATCTCGATCGAGAACTACAACGACATCAAGGTCGGCGATGTGATCGAGTGCTACGAGGTGGTGGAGGTCGCGCGCACCCTCTCCGGAGCACCGGCGGGCTGACTCTCCGCGGGGCGTCATGGCCGTCATCGGGGTGCGCCGCTGGGTATTTCACCTCCCGGGCTGCCGGTCGCTCAAGGCGAAGCGTTCTGTGATCCGCGGTCTGCGTGAGCGCACGATCCTGAAGTTCCGGGTTTCCGCCGCCGAGACCGGGCTTCGCGACCGGGCCTCGATGGCCGAGATCACCGCCTGCGTCGTATCGGGCGAGCGTCGGCACGCCGAGTCCGTTCTCGGACGCGTCGACCTCTTCCTCAGGTCCGATCCGCGGGCGCACGTCGTCGAGTCCGAGACGGAGTTCCTGTGAAGGCCGGCTGCCCGGCGCGGGGGAGCGCGTGACCCATCGTCACCGGAGCGAACGGCTGGGCGAACTGTTCCGGCGCGAACTCACGCGCCTCCTTCTCGGGTCGCTCAAGGACCCGCGTCTCGACGGTGTGGTCGTGACCGATGTGCGGGCGACGAAGGATCTCTCCTTCGCCACCGTCTACATTCGCTCCGACGAGGACGTATCGGAGGGCATCGAGGGTCTGGAACACGCGGTGGGGTTCATACGACGGGAACTCGGCCGGTCGCTCCGGTTGCGGAAGATCCCCGAATTCCGCTTCCTGCCCGACGAAACGCCCGAGCACGCGAGCCGGATCGAGGAACTGCTGCGCCAGGCTCGCGAGGACGACGGACCGCGTGACGACTGAAGCCGGTCTGCTCCTCGTCGACAAGCCGGCCGGGGCGACCTCGCACGACATCGTCCTTCGGGTCCGCCGGACGCTGGGCGTGCGCCGGGTCGGCCACACCGGGACGCTCGACCCCTTCGCGACGGGGCTCCTCCTGTCGCTCGTCGGGTCCTTCACCCGACTCGCCGATCTCTACCACGAGCTCCCAAAATCCTACGATGCGACGCTGGCGCTCGGGCGGGAAACGGACACGGACGATCTCACGGGAAAGACCGTATCGGAAGACGCCGCCTGGCGGGAACTGGATGCGGAGGCGATCCGGGCTTCCCTGGCGGCTCGCGAGGGCGTCGGACGACAGGTGCCGTCCGCCTACTCCGCGCGCCGCGCCGGTGGCGAGCGCGCCTACGCGGTCGCCCGCCGCGGGGAGCGTCCCCGGCTCGAGGCGCGCGAGGTGACGATCCACGAGATCGCGGTAACGGAGATCGATCTCCCCCGGGTTCGCTTCCGCGCGAGCGTCTCCAGCGGTACCTACGTGCGCGCGCTGGCCCGTGACATCGGGCGGGATCTCGGACCCGGGGCGCACCTGACGGCGCTGCGCCGCACGGCGATCGGCCCCTTCGGCGTGGACGAGGCGACCTCTCCGGACGCGGCGGCGGAAGCCGTGGCCGCGGCGTCCACGGCCTGGCGCCCCGGGATGGCCGCGCTGCCGTGGGTGTGGCGGCGCGAACTGAGCGACGGAGAGCGTGACGAGATCCGGCACGGAAGATCGGTCGAGCGCGGAGAGGTGCTGCCCCCGCCGGGGAGCGCGCGCGCCTCGGGAGAGGGCACCGCGAACCCGGTCGCGCTGTACGCCTCCGACGACCTCGTGGCCATCGCCGAGGAGCGCGACGGTCGACTCCATCCGAAGAAGGTGTTCGCCGCGTGAGCGGGCTCCCCCCCTACGTTCGGGGCACCGTCGTCACCGTGGGGACCTTCGACGGGGTCCACCTCGGACACCAGGCGATCCTTCGCGATGTCCGGCGGCGCGCGCACGCGCGGAACGGCCGGGCGGTGCTCCTTACCTTCGACCCGCATCCCCTCCGCGTCGTGCGTCCCGAAGTTGCCCCCCCGCTCCTCACGCTGCCGAACGAGAAGAAGGAGATCCTCGCCCAACTCGGCCTCGATTACGTCGCGTTCGTCGCCTTCACGCCCGAGCTCTCCCGTTACTCCCCGGACGAATTCGTGGAGGACATCGTCGTCCCGCGCTTCCGCCCGGCGGAGGTGGTGATCGGGTACGACCACGGGTTCGGACGCGGGCGTGCCGGAGGCGTTTCCGTGCTGGAACGGCTGGGCGCAATCCACGGGTTCGAAGTCTCCGTCGTCGGAGGCGTCGAGGCGGGCGGATCCCCCGCCTCATCCACCCGGGTTCGCGAGGCGGTGTCGGCGGGCGACATGGAGGGAGCGGCCGCGGGCCTCGGTCGCCCGTATTCGTTCCGCGGCACCGTGATCCGGGGACTCGGACGGGGCAGGACGCTCGGTTTTCCGACGGCCAATCTCACGCATCCCCCTCCCGACAAACTCCTTCCTGCCGAGGGCATCTACACGGTGCGCGCCACGCTCGGCTCCGAACGCGCCGATGGACTGCTGCACCTGGGCGCCCGGCCGACGTTTGCGGACTCTCCGCCGGCCATCGAACTCTTCCTCATCGATTTCGAGCGTGACATCTACGGAGAGCACGTGATCGTCGACGTCCTCCACCGGCTGCGCGAGGTGCGGACGTTCGCGTCGGGAGACGATCTCGCCGCGCAGATGCGCCGCGACCTCGCGGACGGCCTCGAATACTTCAGGAGGCGGCGGGCATGAGGCGGACGCCGATGGTTCGACCGGGAAGCCCATGGCGCGTGGCGCTCGCGGCCTGCGCGGCCATGCCGTCGCCGACGCTCGCCCAGTCGCTCATCCCGATGGTCGAAGGATCGGGGGCATGTGCCGTTGAACTCCGCGAAGTCCTTCGACTCGGCGCACCCGGCGATCCGGGAACGATCGGCAGTCGTCCGGAAATCACGCGCACATCGGCGGGCGAATACATCGTGGCGAGCGTCGAGAACCGCGGACAACTGCTCGTATTCGATTCGGGCGGCGCGTTCCTGGATGCCTTTGGAAGGAACGGAGACGCGCCCGGCGAGTATCGCGTCCCGGGGCGCGTGCGTCCCGGATCCGATGGCGATCTGCGGATCCTCGACCTCGTCAACCGCCGCATCACGCACGTTTCGGAGGATGGGGGACTACTGGAAACGATGGATATCCGAAGCCTTCACGGGCTCGATTTCGTGACCCTCGCCGCGGGGGAACGTCATGCCGTCTCGGGCTTCGGCCAGGTCGATGACGCGCTGAGCGCGACGACGGAAATCGTCGGCAGCGACGGAGTCCGACTTGCGAGCCTCGGGGCTGTGCCCGTCGCGTCGTGGGTCGTGAACTTCTTCCGCGCCCCCGTCGCTCTGGACGGGCAGGGCAGGGTGTGGACGACCCGGGCCGGGGGATACGGGTTCGAAGCATGGGATCCGGAAGGCGGGAGCGAGCCGGTCGCGCGCCTGGTCGGGGATCCGCAGTGGTTCGACCCGGGACCGCCGCAGCCGGGGGCGCCCGTCTCGGCCCCGGCTCCCTCCATCGTCATCAGTCTTCGGTTCGACCGGGGCCTGCTGTGGGTCGGGACGTGGGTCGCCGACGAAGAGCGGGAGGCGGGCGTCGGGGGATCGCCGTCGCCGCTCGAACTCGATCGGGTGCTCGATACGATCCTGGACGTGATCGACCCGGCCAGCGGTCGGATTATCGCGCGCTCCCGCCGTGACGAGGCGCTCAGGGGCACGGGAGACGATCAGCTCCTGTTCGGTGTGCGGGAAGAAGCAGGGATCGCCCGCGCCGTCATCTTCGAACCGACGCTTGCTGGCGCTGGCTGTCCGGCCGTCCCGGCCGGGCGCGGCAGGTGAGATCGGCCTCCGAACCGACGAGCCAGCCGATCTTCGCGGCGGAGGGGTACGCGAAGCGCTTTGGCGAGACGGAAGTGCTCAGGGCCGCGGCGGTCCGGGCTCGACCCGGACGGGTCACCGTGTTGCTGGGGCGCAACGGGTCGGGAAAGAGCACGCTCATCCGCTGTGCCCTGGGACGTCTGAAGCCGGAGACCGGGGCGGTCACGTGGCGCGGGCTCTCCACGCTGCGCCCGCAGATCGCCCGCATGGCGCGTGGGGGGCTCTGTTTCGTCCCCGATGCCGCGTTTGCCGTTCCGGGTCGACGCGTGCAGGCGCATCTGGACGCGCTGACCGCGGTGTTCCCCGAAGCTCGTCGCCTCGCCGACCTGGACCCACTCGACGTCGCCCCGTTCCGTGAAGCCCGAGTGCGCGAACTTTCCGGCGGCGAGCGGCGGCGCGTGGAGCTGACTCTCGGACTCCTGCGGAACCCCCGGTGTCTGATCGCCGACGAGCCGCTGACCGGCCTGGCTCCCGTCGATCAACAGCGGGCGGTCCGCGCCCTGCGGGACGCCGCGCGGCGCGGCGCGGCGGTGCTCATCACGGGACATGAGGTCGAGATGCTGATGGAAGCCGCGGACGAAGTCGTGTGGATCACAGCGGGAGGGACACGAGATATGGGTTCTCCCGAGCAGGCGTGGGGCCATCCGGAGTTCGCCCGGGACTACCTTGGCCGCCGGACCGGAATGGAACTCCGGTCAAAGTCCGATCCGGAGGACCCGGAGCCGAACCGTGCCGGAGCCTCGTGCCCCACGGCGCCGCGAGCGGGGTGGTCGAGCCGCCTTCGCCATGTCTGGCTGCCGCTGGCCGGTGCCGCGGCGGGGATCTGGGTCACCGTCCGGATCGCGATGACCGCGTTCGGATCTGCCGTGCGAGCACTCCCGGGAGCGGGGGACGAGGCGGTGCTGCGGTGGGCGGCCGGTGCCGCCGCGCCGGTTGTCGGGGTGTGTGTCCTGCTTGCATGGGTCGACCATCTTCGGCGCGGCGCGGACGCGTGGCTGCCCACTCTCGGGGTCGGCCGCCCGGCGGCGTTCATCACCTGGGGCGCAACCTGCCTGGCCCTGGAGATGGTGGCCGCCACGCTCCTTGCCGCCCTGTGAGCGCACGCTTCGCCGGGAGCCGGCGGCGAGGGCCTGGCGCGTGGATCGCGACCCGCACCTTTACATGAGCGTGTCCCGATTCTAGCTTTATGGACTGTATGTGAAGCGGTACGGCGGGATCCCGCCGTTCTCCCGGTCGTCCCCCGGATGGAAAACGGGACGCCGAATTGACGGACAATAGAGAGACGTGGAAAAGACAAAGAAGCAGGAAATCATAGAGGAGTTCTCGCGGCGCGAGAACGACCAGGGGTCCGCTCCGGTGCAGATCGCACTGCTCACGGCTCGCATCGAGGAGTTGACCGGGCATTTCCGGGATCATCCGAAGGATCATCACAGCCGTCGCGGACTACTGAAGATGGTCGGCCGGCGACGTCGACTGTTGAACTACCTCCGCCGGACGGATCTCGACCGCTACCGAACGGTCATTGAGGAGCTCGGGCTACGCCATTGAGGCGCCGCCCCGCTCCGCAGACTTCCGCTTCCGCTTCCGCCGGCCCGCATCGTCGGGCCTCCGCCTTCCTTCCCTCGTACCGCGCAGGATCCCCCCAGCCGGGGTGCTGAATCGAAGAAGCCGATGCAGAGTTGACAAGAAACCATGAGCGTCCGGTCCGATGAGAGGCCGGCGCGGCGCGCGGAATCCCGCGGCGCCACACTCGAAAGAAGAAGAGAAGAACAGAATGACACACCGAATCGAAACTGAATTCCACGGACGGCCCCTGATCCTGGAGACGGGCAGAATGGCCCGGCAGGCCGATGGCGCCGTCTATGTACAGTACGGGGAGACCGCAGTGCTCGTCACCGCCACGGCGGACCGCAAGCCGACGCATCTCCCCTTCTTCCCCCTCACGGTCGAGTACCGCGAGAAGACCTACGCCGCCGGCAAGTTCCCCGGCGGGTTCATCAAGCGGGAAACCCGGCCCGGCGAGAAGGAAACGATCTCGGCACGGCAGATCGACCGGCCGCTGAGGCCGCTCTTCCCGGAGGATTACCGGAACGACACGCAGGTCGTCTGTTTCATCATCTCGGCCGACCAGGAGAACGACGCCGATGTCATCGGCATGCTGGGCGCGTCGACCGCGCTCCTCCTGTCCCCGATCCCGTGGGGCGGGCCCATCGCCGGCGTCCGCGTCGCGCGCCGCGACGGCGACTGGCTCATCAACCCGACCTTCGATGACCTCGAGATGTGCGATCTGGAGATCGTGGTCGCCGGATCCGAGGACTCGATCGTGATGGTCGAGGGCGCCTGCCTGGAAGCCACCGAGGACGAATTCCTCGAGGCGATGCAGGTGGGGCAGAAGGCGATCGTCGAACTGATCGGGCTTCAGCGCGAGCTGGTGCGGATGGCCGGAGCCCCGGACACGTTCGAGTACGAGCCCGTCGGACCCGATCCGGAGGTCGTGAGCAAGGTCACGGAGCAGGCGGCCGGACAGGTCGGGGATGCGCTGCGGATCGCGGACAAGGAAGAGCGCGGGCGCGTCCTGTCGGCGCTGCGCCAGGCTCTCACGGAGCGGCTCGAGGCGGATCACCCCGACTGCTCCGGCGATGTCGGTGCAGCCCTGCGCAAGCTGGAGAAGGGGATCATGCGCCGCCGCATTCTCGAAGACGGCGAACGGATCGACGGTCGCGGCATGAACGACGTCCGCGACATCACCTGCGACGTCGGCCTCCTGCCGCGAACGCACGGTTCGGCGCTCTTCACGCGCGGCCAGACGCAGGCGCTTGCGGTGACGACGCTCGGAACCGTGAGGGACGAGCAGCGGATCGATTCCGTCGATGTGCGCGAAGAGACTTCGAAGTCCTTCATGCTCCACTACAATTTCCCCGGTTTTTCCACCGGCGAAGTGCGGATGTTCCGGGGCACGAGCCGCCGCGAGACGGGCCACGGCATGCTCGCCGAGCGGGCGCTCCAGGCCCTGCTGCCGGCGTACGAGGACTTTCCGTACACGATCAGGGTCGTCTCCGACATCCTGGAGTCGAACGGGTCGAGTTCGATGGCCTCCGTCTGCGGCGGATCGCTCTCCCTCATGGATGCCGGCGTTCCGATGCGGGCTCCGTGCGCGGGGATCGCGATGGGGCTCGTCAAGGAGGGTGACAAGGTCGAGGTGCTGACCGACATCCTCGGCGTGGAGGATGCCCTCGGCGACATGGACTTCAAGATCGCCGGCACCGAGCGCGGGATCACGGCCGTCCAGATGGACATCAAGGCCGACGGGCTCTCCGTCGACACGCTGCGTGAGGCGTTGGCCCGGGCGCGCGAAGCCCGGCTGCGGATCCTTGAGGCCATGAACGAGACGCTCGAGGCGGCCCGCGAAGAGATGTCGCCGCACGCGCCGCGGATCGTCACCCTGCAGATCAACCCGCAAAAGATCGGCGAGGTCATCGGGCCGAAGGGGAAGACGATCCGGATGATCCAGGAGGAGACGGGCACCGAGGTCAACATCGACGACTCGGGCACGGTCACCATCGCGGCGCCCTCGGGCGCGGGCGCGCAGCATGCGCGCGAGATGGTGGAGGGCATCGTCCAGGAGCCGGAGGTCGGGCGCGTGTACCGCGGCGTCGTAAAGAACACCACGGACTTTGGCGCCTTCGTCGAGATCATCCCCGGGGTCGAGGGCCTGTGCCACATCTCGGAACTCGAGGAGGGTCGCACCGCCAGGACCGAGGATGTGGTGAGCCCCGGCGACGAGGTGAAGGTGAAGCTGCTCGCCGTGGATGACCGCGGCCGTCTCAAGCTCTCCCGGCGCGCGGCCCTCGCCCCCGTCGAGAAGGCCTGATCACGTCACGTCCCGGCCCGCCTGCGCGCGGGCCGGCTCGGGACCTGCGGCTGCTCGCCGGCACGGAAGGGCGGCTCGACCGGGAGGTGTACCGAACCTGTCTCCCGGATGGCCCTCTCGTGCTCAGCGAGCGCATGGATTCCGTGCGCTCCGTCGCCATCGGCCTCTGGGTGCGGCAGGGTCGGGTTCATGAGGATGCCGAGCACGGCGGCGCGTCCCATCTGCTGGAGCACATGGTCTTCAAGGGGACGCGCCGGCGCTCCGCGCGCGATCTCGCCTGGGAACTGGAACGGCTCGGCGGTGCGCTGGACGCCTATACGACCCACGAGTTCACCGCATTCCAGGCGCGCGTGCCGGCGGGGGCTCTCCATACCGCGCTCGACGTGCTGTGCGATCTCGCCTTCTTTCCACGGCTCTCGGCACGGGACCTGGATGTGGAACGCGAGGTCGTGCTGGAAGAAATCGCTTCCGCGGCGGAGGTGCCGGAGGACATCGCCTTCGAGGCGCACGCGCGCGCTCTCTACGGCGGACATCCGTATGGCGAACCGATCCTCGGCACCCGCGAGTCGGTGCGGGGACTCACCGTGTCCGCGCTGGCCGAGGTGCACGAACGCGCGTACTGGCCGGGGAACGTCGTCGTGGCGGCGGCGGGAGCGGTGGGGCACGAGGATCTCGTGGACGGACTCGCGCGCTGGCTCCCCGACCGGGCCGCCGCCCCCGGACCTGCCGACCCGCCGCCCCCGGTCGGCGAATCGGGCTTCCGGCGCATGCGGCGCGAGGGCGGCCGACAGTCGCACATCGTGACGGGGGGACTCTCGGTGCCGTACCGCGATCCTCTTCGCTACGCCATTCATGTGACGGCGACCGCTCTCGGCGGCGGAATGAGTTCACGGCTCTTCCAGAGAATCCGGGAAACGCGCGGCCTCGCCTACGCCGTCTACAGCTTCCACGGGTTCTATGCGCAGGCCGGCCACGTCGGCGCCTACGTCGGGACCCGGCCCGAGACCGCGAAGGATGCGCGCGAGGCGCTGGATGAGGAACTGGCCCTTCTGGCACGGGAGGGATTGACGCGTCAGGAGCTGGACGACACCCGCAGTCAGCTGAAGGGGCAGGTCCTGATCTCGCTCGAATCGCCGGCAAGCCGGATGAACCGGCTCGCCGGCGTCGCCCTTTACGGCCACGAGTATCGCACGCTGGACGAGGTGGCGGCGAGAATCGACGCGGTCGACCGTGCGCAGTGTCTCGAAGCCGCCGCATATTTTTCACCCGAACGGCTCGCGACGCTCGAGTTGGCGCCTGGGAGGGAGCAAAGATGATCGTTGGCGTACCGAAGGAGATAAAGGCGGACGAAAACCGCGTCGCCCTCGTTCCGGCCGGGGCGACCGCCCTCGTCGCGGCCGGACACGAGGTGTGCGTCGAACGTGACGCGGGGCTGCGCAGCGGCTTTCCCGACGACATGTACGTCGCCGCGGGGGCGCAGGTGCTGGGGACGGCGGACGAGGTATGGGACCGGTCCGAACTCGTCGTGAAGGTCAAGGAGCCCATCGAACCCGAATACGACCGGATGCGGGCCGGCCAGGTCATCTTCACGTACTTCCACTTCGCGGCGGACGAACGCCTTACCCACCGTACGCTGGAGAGCGGCTGCGTCGCGGTCGCCTACGAGACGGTCCAGCTTCCGACCGGCGAACTCCCGCTTCTCACGCCGATGTCCGAGGTGGCGGGGCGCATGGCGATCCAGCAGGCAGCCAAGAACCTGGAGCGGATCGCGGGCGGGTACGGGATCCTTCTCGGCGGCGTGCCGGGGGTTCTTCCGGCCGAAGTCGTCATCCTCGGGGGAGGTGTCGTCGGCGCGAACGCAGCGACGATCGCGGCGGGCTTCGGCGCCCACGTGACGGTCCTCGACGTCAATCTCCCGCGCCTCAGGTATCTGGCGGAAGTCATGCCCGCCAACGTGGATACGCTCTACTCGAACCGCCACTCGATCCTGGAGCAGATCGAACGCGCGGATGTCGTGATCGGCGCCGTGCTCGTCCCCGGCGGAAAGGCGCCGAAGCTCGTGCGACACGACGACCTGCGGCGGATGAAGGACGGTTCCGTGATCGTCGATGTGGCCGTGGATCAGGGCGGCTGCGTCGAATCCGCTCGGCCGACCACGCACAACGACCCGATCTACACCGTCCACGGGGTCATCCACTATTGCGTGGCGAACATGCCGGGGGCCGTCCCGAGAACCTCCACCCTGGCGCTGACGAACGCGACGTTCCCGTACGTGCTGAACCTGGCGAATCGGGGGTGGAGGGCTGCATGCGACGAGGATCCGGACCTTGCCCTGGGAGTCAATATCGCGGGAGGACGCGTCACGTACGAGGCGGTCGCGCAGGCCTTCGATCTCGAATACACGCCCCTGGAGGCGTCCTCCGCGTGAGTCCCGTCCGCCGGGGGGGCCTGTCGAGCGAACGCCGCACCGCTCTCGGCGTCGGCGCAGGGTTGTGCCACGGGCCGCCGGAGGAGCCGCGGGGCGACTTTCCTGTATTCGAAAGTACGTTTACATTTCGGCGTCCTTCACCCGGACTGGCTGTCTCCGGTAAGATTCGCTGCCTTGGAGGGGTCCCACCCGTGTCCTTCAGCCCATCGATCTTGCGCCGGCCCGGAAGGGCGGCCTCCTAGATGGCAACGTGGTCGCTGCGGGGTAACTTCCTGCCGATCAGCAAGATCGGAGTGGATCTGGGGACCGCGAACACGCTCGTGCACGTTGAAGGCGAGGGTATCGTCCTCAACGAACCGTCGGTCGTCGCGGTCCGAAAGGAAACCGGACGCATTGAAGGGATCGGCCTCGCAGCCAAGCGCATGCTCGGCCGCACGCCGAGCGGGATCGAAGCGGTCCGACCCCTGAAGGACGGCGTCATCGCCGACGTGGACATCACGGAGATGATGATCCGCTACTTCCTCAAGGAAGTGATGACCACGCGGTTCTTCAAGATTCGGCCGCTCGTCGTGGTCGGCGTGCCGTCCGGAATCACGGAACTCGAACGCCGGGCCGTCCGGTCCAGCGCGCATGCCGCCGGCGCCAAGGAAGTCTACATGGTGGCGGAACCGATGGCGGCGGCTGTCGGCGTCGGACTGCCGGTGGAGACGCCGACGGGCAATATGATCATTGATGTCGGCGGCGGGACGAGCGAGATCGCCGTGATCGCGCTCTCGGGATCGGTGGCGGACACGTCGATCCGGGTCGGCGGCGACGAACTGGACTCGACCATCGTCTCCTTCCTCCGCAAGAACTACAACCTCCTCATCGGCGAGCCGACTGCGGAAGCCGTCAAGATCCAGATCGGATCGGCCTATCCCACGGACGACGACAAGGAGATGCTGGTCAAGGGGCGGGATCTCGTCTCCGGCATTCCGAAGACCGTGCGGATCCATTCGGCCGAGGTCCGCGAGTGTCTGCAGGAGCCGATCCAGCAGATCGTGGCGGCGGTACGGCGGGCGCTCGAGATCACGCCGCCGGAACTCGCCTCCGATATTGTGGATCGGGGGGTCGTCATGACGGGGGGCGGCGCGCTCGTCCGGGGGCTGGATACGTTGCTGGGCGAGGAGACGGGACTGCCGATTCACGTCGATGCGGAGCCGCTTACGTGCGTCGTTCGGGGTTGCGGAAAAATCCTCGAGGAATTTGGACGGTATCGTGGAGTTCTCACGAGTTGACGCCGAGCCCGTTCTGAATCGCCCCCTGTGAGTTACCAGGGCGTCCGGCCGCAGGGTCGCAAGCTGCTCGATGTCGTCGTCTTTTCCCTCGCCCTCATCCTCAGCGGCATCGCCGCGGGTCTGTCCAGCGCACTCGAGAGCCAGGTGGAGTCCGCGGTCCGTGCCATCGCCCTTTACCCTTTCCTTCTGCTCCATCGCCTCGCCGCCGAGCGGGGGCAGATGGAGCGCCGCGTCGAGGGCCTGCTGGCGGAGCGGGACTCCCTCACGGAACTCCTGCTGCGCTACCGGGACCCCGCGGCGCCGGTCGGAGAAGAGTCTTCGGCGCAGGTTTTCGCGGCGCTTCCCGCGGGCTCGGTCGAGGCGGCGGTCGTCTACCCGGGACGTCCCAACGTCGGCAATCCGGATCTGTTCGTGTTGTCGGGACCTGATTTTCGAGGTCGCGAGTTTCCTGTCGCCGTCTTCACCGGCATCGGGCTGGTCGGCGTCGTCAGGGCCCCTCACGGCCGCGGGGGGCGGGGCGAGTTCTGGAGCCATCCCGACTTCCGGGTCAGCGTTCTGGCCGAAGGCGAAGGCGTAACGGGGCTCGTACGGCCGGAGCGCGCGGACGGGGGGCAGCCGGTGCTCCTCCTCGAGGGGGCGCCCTTCCAGGCGGACATCCCGGCGGGGACCCTGCTCGTCACGACGGGGCTTTCCGGCGTCTATCCGCCGGGCGTGCCGGTCGGGCACATCCGCGAACCCGCCGAGGCGGAAGCGGGCTGGATGAAGCGCTATTTCGTGGAGCCCTCCGTGCGTCCGGAAGAGGTCAGGGACGTGTTCGTGTGGAATCGGCCGGCATTGCCGGCCAACGTCGAGGCGGACACGGCGTCTGCACTGACGGAGTTCGACCCTGCGCCGACGGAACCCGAGCCCGCGCCGACCGACACCGCTTCGGTCCGTCGATGAGTCCGGCCGGAAAGTGGTTTGTCGCCGCGCTCCTGCTGCTTCTGCACTTTGCCCTGCATCCGCTCTGGAGCCGCTGGCCGGTCGCGCCCGACCTCGTCGCCGGCGGCTTGATTCTGGGCTCGTTGCAACTCCGATGGGGACGGGCCGCGGGTTTCGGGTGCGTGATCGGCCTCATGGAAGCATCGATCTCGCTGGGACCGATGGGCCTCACGATGTTACTCTTCTCGTTGACCGGGGCGCTCGTCGGCTGGGTGCGGCACCTGATCTATTCGGACTCGGACAGGGTCACGCCGGTTTTCGTCTTCTTCGGGACGTGGCTCCTGCGGTTTGCGGTAGCGATCATCGTCGTCGGAGACTGGTCGGCAGGCGCCCTGCTCGTCGACAGTGTCGGATCGGCCGCGCTGACCGCGGCGGGGTGCTGGGTCGTGGAAAGGCTGGTTTCGGCCGTCACGAGGTGAAGGGGAGGATGTGAAGGGCGACAACGAACACCGCTCGATCCGAAAACAGCGAGGCCGCTGGGCGGCGCGCGCGATCTTCTTCTGCCTTTCGATCGTCGCCGCCGGGTTCATCAATCTCCAGATCTTCAGCACCGATCTGTACACGCTCCGTTCGAGCGAGAACCGGCTGCGGACCATCACGGTTCCGGCGCCGCGCGGGACCATCTACGACCGCCACGGACGGGCCATCGCGGACAACGTGCCCGGGTACGATGTGTCGATGCTGCCCGGTCCCCGCGATTCCATCTCCGCCGGACTCGATCGCCTCGCGGACCGGCTGGAACTGTCGCCCGAGCGGCGCACCGCGTTGCTGTCGCGCAATCGGGACCGTCCGGGCGAGGCTCTCGTCGTGCGCGAGAACGCGAACTTCGAGCAGGTCGCGTTCATCGAGGAGCGCCGACCCCGGTTTCGTCGCGTCGTCGTGGATCAGAGACCGCACCGGCGCTACCCGGCGGGGCCCGCGATCGCACACATGATCGGTTACGTGGGGGAGATCAGTCAGGAAGAACTGGCTCGACCCGAGTATGCCGGCTATGAGTCCGGCCAGTCGGTCGGGAAGGCGGGGCTCGAACAGCAGTACGAGCACAGGCTGGCCGGGCGTGACGGGATCCGCTACGCGGAAGTGAACGCTTTGGGTTCGGTCGTGCGGGATCTGGGGGTCGCCCAGGCGCAGCCTCCGGTGCCCGGAGATGACTTGCATCTCGGCATCGATCTCGACCTGCAGATGTACGCGGATTCGGTGTTTCCCGATGGGATGCGGGGCGGCGTCGTGGCGCTGGATCCGGTCACCGGAGAGGTGCTCCTCCTCTACAGCCACCCCACCTTCGACCCCAACGCGTTCATCGGCGGCATCCCCCTGAACCTGTGGAACGCGCTTCGCGAACACCCGGACGAGCCTCTGCTGGACCGGGTCTCCATGGCTTCCTACCCTCCGGGATCCACATGGAAGCTCGTCATGTCGACCATCGGGATGAAGACGGCCGATCTCGCGATCGAGACCTACCACGCCGACACATGCGATGGCGGGCTCTGGTACCACACCCGCTACTTCCGTTGCTGGCTGTCGAGGGGACACGGTCGCCTGAACCTCTCCGAAGCGATCAAGCACTCGTGCAACGTCTGGTTCTACCAGGCGGGGCAGCGGATCGGTCTCGACCCGCTCCTCGCGGGGGTGGGGGAGTTCGGCTTCGGGCGCGCGACGGGGATCGACCTTCCGTCCGAGAGGTCGGGCCTCTTCCCCGACTCCCGACAGTGGTACGACGACCGGCTTGGGCGCGGCAGGTGGACCGAAGCCGTCGTATGGAACCTCTCGATCGGGCAGGGAGAAAACGAGCAGACGCTGCTCGCCATGGCCCAGTTCTACGCGGCGCTGGCGACGGGGAGGGCGCCCGTCATACCCCACCTCGTACGGGATGAGATGCTCGCGCAGCAGCGCGCGGACTGGACGCTCGATCTCCCGGAGGTCCAGCGGCGCCAGCTCGTCGACGCGCTGGCGCGTGTCGTGAACGAGCCCGGCGGCACCGCGTACGGCAACCGCCTGGCCCGCTGGACCCTGGCCGGGAAGACCGGCACGGCCCAGAACCCGCACGGCGAGCCCCATTCCTGGTTCGTGGGGTTCGCACCGGCCTACGACCCGCGCATCGTCATCGCGGCGGTCGTGGAGCACGGGCACCCCGACGGGGCCCCGTCGCTCGCCGTGCCTCTCGCGGCCGGTATCGTGGACCGTCACCTCGAGACGCTCGGGCTGCCGCCGGAGGACGCGCCCGGCGTCCGTCCGGCGGAAGCGCTTCCGCCGCGGGCGGGCGGATGATCGCGCGGCTGCGAATCCCGGGCGTGGGAGACCCGACGCTCCTCGTGCTGGTGCTGTTCATGACCGGACTCGGGATCGCGATGATCTATTCGGCCGGGCTCGTCGACGTGCCGTCGCTGGCCACCGGGATCTGGGTTCGCCAGCTTTACTGGTTCGGGGTGGCGATCGTCGCGCTCGCCGTGACCTCCCGCTTCTCGCTCCGTTTCATCGAGTGGCTGGCGCCATGGGCCTACGGGATCAGCGTATTCCTCCTCATCCTCGTGCTGTTCATTGGGACGGGGCCGAATGGGAGCTGGCTCGAACTCGGCCCCGGGCGGCTGCAGCCGGCGGAGGTCGCGAAGCTGGGGACGATCCTCATGCTGGCGCGCGTGCTGGGGGGCGCGCCGGGGCCGTACGAGCGGCTGTTGGAGCTCTGGAAGCCCGCCGTCATCACGCTCGTTCCGTTTGCCCTCGTGCTGCTGCAACCGGACCTCGGGAGCGCGATGATCTTCGGAGCGCTCCTGCTCGCCGCGCTTTACTGGAGCGGCGTCCCGCTGTTCAAGATCTTCCTGCTCGCGTCGCCGGGACTCAGTCTCCTGCTCGGCTTCAACTGGATCGCGTGGGGTCTCGGGTTCCTCGTCGTCGCGGCGGGCCTGTACGTGCACCGCCTTTTCGTCCTGGAGGCGGTGGGCGTGCTCCTCGCGAACGTCTTCACGGGCGCGCTCACGCTCCGCATCTGGGATTCGCTCGCCGACTATCAGCGGAACCGGCTCCTCGTCTTCCTGGATCCGGATATCGATCCCCTCGGCGCCGGCTGGCACCTCATCCAGTCGAAGGTCGCGATCGGCTCCGGCGGATTCATCGGCGCCGGCTTCGCCAACGGCCCCCAGAAGCGGCTCGCCTTCCTCCCCGAGCAGCATACGGACTTCATCTTCTCCGTCGTGGGCGAGGAGTTCGGATTCATCGGCGTGACGCTGTTCCTGGTGCTCTTCGCCTTCCTCCTCTGGCGCGTGCTTCAGGTCGCATCCTCGATGGACGACCGGTTCGGAAGCCTCATCGCATTCTGCCTGTTTGCGGTCCTCCTGACGCACATCGTGGTGAACCTGGGGATGGCGGTCGGCATGATGCCGGTGATCGGACTGCCCTTGCCGCTCCTCAGCTACGGGGGGAGCTTCCTGCTCGTGCTCTATGCGGGCTTCGGGATCGTACAGCGCGTGGCCTGGGAGGCCTGAGTGTCCTGGTTCAGCAAACCAAAGCGCAAGCTGGTCTCGCAGAAGCGTGAGCTTCCGGGCGACGTGTGGGATCGGTGCGCGGGATGCGGCGAGATCCTCTACAGCGGACGACTGGAGGAGAATCTCCACGTGTGTCCTCACTGCGGCCATCATTTTCGCATCACCGCGGAGTCCTACGAGGCGATGCTGCTCGACGGCGAAGGTCTCACCGAACTCCACGATGGGCACCTGCGCTCCGCCGACCCGCTGGGGTTCGTCGATTCCCGCAGCTATGCCGAACGCATCGTGCAGGCGGAGCAGCGAGGCGGCGACCAGGATGCCATTCGGACCGGGCGGGGTGAGATCGGGGGCAGGGAAGTCCACCTCGGGACCATGGATTTCCGCTTCATCGGCGGGTCGATGGGTTCGGTGGTGGGTGAGAAGATCCGTCGCCTCGCCGATCGATCCCTCGAGCGGCGAGTCCCGCTCATCATCATCTCCGCTTCGGGTGGAGCGCGGATGCAGGAAGGGATCCTCTCCCTCATGCAGATGGGGAAGACGGCGGCCGCACTCGAGCAACTCGCGAGTGCCGGCGTCCCCTACGTGAGCGTCCTCACGAACCCGACCACGGGCGGGGTGACGGCGTCATACGCCATGCTGGGGGATGTGATTCTCGCGGAACCCGGCGCCCTGGTCGGCTTCGCCGGCCCGCGGGTCATCAAGGAAACGATCCGGCAGGACCTTCCGGAGGGTTTCCAGACGGCGGAGTTTCTGGAGGAGCACGGGATGATCGACCGCATCGTCCCGCGGCCGGAGATGCGCGACGCCCTCGCGAGCTTGCTGGATCACATGTGCTGATCGCGGGCGGAGACGCCCTCGCGGCCCTCTTCGATCCCCGTCCGGTCTCGACGATCCGCTGGGGTCTCGACAGAATCGAAGCGCTCCTCGCGGAGCTGGGCCGGCCGGAACGGACCTTCGGCGCCCTCCATATCGCGGGCACGAACGGCAAGGGGTCGACGGCCTGCTTTGCGGCGTCGATGCTCGAAGACGGCGGCACTCGCACGGGCCTCTATACCTCGCCGCACCTCGAGGACGTTCGGGAACGTTTTCTGATCGACGGGGCCTGGGTGGAGGAGTCGGCGCTTCAGTCCGCCGCCGCCCGCGTGCTCGACTGCGAGACGGCCGAACATTGTACGTACTTCGAGTTGGCCACCGCGCTCGCCTTCACCTGCTTCGCGGAGTGCGGGGTGGAGGTGGCGGTCGTCGAAACCGGTCTCGGCGGCCGGCTCGACGCGACGAACGTGCTGCGTCCCGCCGGGACGGCGATCACCCCGATCAGCCTCGACCACACGGAGTGGCTCGGGGGATCTCCCGAGTCGATCGCGAGGGAGAAGGGGGGGATCTTCAAGCCGGGTGCGCCGGCCTGCCTGGGTCGCATCGATGCGCTTCCGCTCGCGGTGCTCGAGCGGGTCGCGCGCCGCGTCGGATCGCCGGTTGCGCGCCTCGGAAGGGAGGCGGAGGTGTCGGAGGTCGAGGTGCGGACCGATCCCCCGGAAACGCTATTCCGATACGTTTCGGGGTCACGGCCCGACGGTTTGCGGCTCGCCACCGGCCTGCCCGGGCGGCACCAGGCGGACAACGCTGCCCTCGCCCTCCTGCTGCTGGATTGTTCCGGCTATCCGCCGGACGAAGGCTCCGCGCGCCGCGGGGTCGCGCACGCGCGTCTGGCCGGCCGCTTCGAGGTCCGGCCTCCGCGGGGCGGACGCCCGGGCTGTGTGTTCGATATCGCGCACAATCCGGCGGCCGTCTCGGCGCTCTGCGAGACGGTGGCGGAGCTGTCGATGGCGCGCCCACTCATCGCCGTGGTCGGAATGCTGGCCGACAAGGACTGGAAGAAAACGTTGACCCGGCTCGCGCTTGACAGCGACACTATGATTCTGACGCGGTCCGCCGCCCCCGCGGAGAGGCGGTGGGACCCGTCCCGGGCGCAGGAGTGGCTGTCGCGTGAACGGGGCCTTGAATCGATCGTGTGCCGGAACGTGGCCGAGGCGGTCTCACGGGGGCTGACGCTCGCCGGAGCCGGAACGCTCCTGGTCACGGGATCCGCAACCACCGTGGGCGAGGCCCGGGCATTGCCGGAACTCGCCGGCGTACGGACAGGAGATTGAAGATGCTGTACGATCCCAGACTGGTACAACCGATGAGGGACGAACTCACCCGCATCGGCGTGCGTGAGCTTCGGACCTCCGATGAAGTGGACGAAGTCCTCGGCGCCGACGGGGAGACGCTCGTCGTCGTGAACTCCGTCTGCGGCTGCGCGGCGCGCAATGCTCGACCCGCCGTGGCGATGGCCATGAGCCACGGAGAGCAGCCCGACCGCGTCGTCACGGTCTTCGCGGGACAGGATGTGGAAGCGACGGCGCGCGCGCGGCAGTATTTCGTCGGCGTCCGACCCTCGTCCCCGGCTCTCGCGCTGCTCTCCAACGGGGAGCTGCAGTTCATGCTCGAGCGCCACCAGATCGAGGGCCGCGAGGCGCACGACATCGCGGCCGACCTCACAAAGGCGTACGACCGATACTGCGCGACGAGCTAGCCCAGCGGGGTTTGTGCCACGGGTTGCCTCCGCTCCTGGGGCCGTGACCTCCGGGGAGATCCGCGGCCTGCCCGGTTTTCGAGATTTCTTTCCCGAGGAACTCGCGCTCCGCCGACATATCTTCTCGGCCTGGCGCAGCGTCGGCGCCCGCTATGGATTCACGGAGTATGACGGCCCTCCGCTCGAGGCGCTCGAACTCTACACGCGGAAGTCCGGCGAAGAGATCGTAGGACAGCTCTACGGGTTCGAGGACAGGGGAGGGCGGGCCGTGGCGCTGCGGCCCGAGATGACGCCGACCTTCGCGCGCATGATCGCCTCCCGTGCCGCCGGGCTCGCGAAGCCGGTACGCTGGTTCTCGATCCCGCAGCTCTTCCGCTACGAACGGCCGCAGCGCGGTCGACTCCGCGAGCACTTCCAGCTCAACATGGACATCGTCGGCGAGACGAACCCGCTCGCCGATTCGGAGATCATCAGCGCGGGCATCGACGCGCTGCGGGAACTCGGCCTGGGGGCCGCGGACATCGTGGTCCGCATCTCGGACCGGCGCCTCATCGGCGCGCTGCTCGACGTTCACGGAATCTCTGCCGAAGACCATGTCGCGGTGTTCGGCGCCCTCGACCGGCTCGAGAAGGAAGGGGAGGACGGGGTCCGCGCGCGGCTCGCGGAGCACGGCGTGGACGGGGACGCGGCGACGCGGCTGCTGGCGGCCACCCGGCTCCCGCTCGAGGATCTGGCGGCGGCGCACGGGGGAGACGGAGCGGTCGCCGAGGCGGCGGACCGGCTGTCCACCGTGTTCGCGCATCTCGGCGCGGCGGGCTTCGCGGACTTCGTCAGCTTCGACGCGGGCCTCGTCCGCGGACTTGCCTACTACACGGGGACGGTGTTCGAGATCTGGGATCGCCGGGACGAACTGCGCGCGATCTGCGGGGGCGGCCGCTACGATGACCTGCTGAAGGCGCTGGGAGGCGTGGATCTCCCGGCTCTCGGCTTCGGCATGGGGGATGTGGTCCTCACGGAACTGCTCAGGGACCGGGGACTCGTGCCCGAGGCGGCCCGCCGCGTGGACGACTACATCGTATGCGTGTCCGATGCGGAGCGCCCGCTCGCGCTCGGTCTGGCCCGCGCCCTGCGCGACCGGGGACGGCGCGTGCTCTACGACCTTCGGTCACGCGGGGTCGGACGCCAGTTCAAGGCCGCCAACCAGGCGGGCGCCGGTCGCACCATCGTACTCGGGCCGCAGGAAGTGGAGCGGGGCGTCGCGGTGCTCCGCGACATGGCTTCCGGCGAGGAACGGGAAGTCGCGATCGAGACCCTGGCCGGGCCGCGCTCCGGCGAAACGGGAGGGGAGGAAGTGCGGTGAGTCGCGTTCTCATCCTCGATTTCGGATCCCAGTTCACCCAGCTCATCGCGCGGCGCATTCGCGAGGAGGGCGTGTACTGCGAGGTACACCCGCCGACGCGGAGCTCGGCGTGGGTCCGCCGCTACGATCCGGCGGCCATCGTCCTCTCCGGGGGGCCGGCGAGCGTCTACGACGAAGACGTTCCCACGGCCCAGCCCGAGACGCTCGCCCTGGGCGTCCCGATTCTCGGGATCTGCTACGGAATGCAACTCGTCGCGGATCTCGTCGGGGGCGAGGTGCAACGGGCCGAGCGCCGGGAGTATGGGCGGGCCGAACTCAGGGTCCGGTCGACGGACCCCCTCTTTCACGGGTTCGACGACGACGAGCCCACTCAGGTCTGGATGAGTCACGGCGACTCCCTCCACGCGCTGCCTCCGGGCTTCGAGGTCTCCGCGACCACCGAGAACTCCATCGCCGCGATCCGGTCCGAGGAGCGACGGATCTGGGGCGTGCAGTTCCACCCGGAAGTCGCCCACACGACGCGCGGCGGCGAGATGCTGCGGAACTTCCTGTTCGAGATCGCCGGCTGCGAGATGAGCTGGAACGCCGCGAACATCATCGACCACCAGCTCACCGCGGTCCGTGAGACGGTGGGTGACGGACAGGTGATCTGCGGCCTCTCCGGCGGGGTGGACAGCTCCGTGGCCGCGGCGCTCGTGCAGCGGGCCGTGGGAGACCAGCTCACCTGCATCTTCGTCGACACGGGCATGCTGCGGAAGGGTGAACGCGATGCCGTGGAGGCGGTGTTCGGCGAGCACATGGGGATGCGGCTCGAGGTCGTCGACGCGGCCGACCTTTTCGTCGACCGGCTCGCCGGCGTCGAGGAACCCGAGGAGAAGCGGGTCATCATCGGCCACACCTTCATCGACGTGTTCGAGGAGGCGGCCGGCCGATACGGTGACGCGCGTTTTCTCGTGCAGGGAACGCTTTACCCGGACGTCATCGAGTCCGTCTCCGTGTGGGGGCCATCGGTGAAGATCAAGTCCCACCACAACGTGGGCGGCCTCCGTCCGGATCACCCGTTCGAACTCATCGAGCCGCTTCGCGAGCTCTTCAAGGACGAGGTCCGCGCCGTGGGCCGCGAACTGGGCCTTGCAGAGGAGATCGTGGGGCGCCATCCCTTCCCCGGTCCCGGCCTCGCCATCCGGATTCTCGGCGACGTGACGCGGAAAAAGCTGGATGCGCTGCGAGAGGTGGACGCGATCTATCTCGACGAGATTCGCGCGGCGGGCCTCTATGATGAGATCTGGCAGGCGTTCGCCGTTCTGCTGCCGGTGCAGTCGGTCGGCGTCATGGGGGATGCGCGCACGTACGAGAACGTCGTCGCGCTGCGCGCGGTGACCTCCCTGGACGGAATGACGGCCGACTGGTTCCAGTTCCCCCACGAGGTGCTCGGCCGGATCTCCAACCGCATCATCAACGAAGTGAAGGGGGTGAACCGGGTGACCTACGACGTGTCCTCGAAGCCCCCCGCCACGATCGAGTGGGAGTAGCCTCCGTGGCGGAATCCGGTGCCGGCAGCGGTCCGGACTGCCGGGAAGTCGCCGCCTGGCTCGACGATTTCCTGGACGTGGCCCGGATAGAGGATTACCCGTTCGCCCTCAACGGGTTGCAGGTCGACGGGCGCGGCGCCGTCGTCCGCATCGGGGCGGCGACGGACGCCTGCCAGGCGACGATCGACCTCGCGGCCGGCGCCGGGTGCGGGATCCTCCTCGTTCACCACGGGTTGTTCTGGGGCGGCCTGCGCCCCTTCGTCGGCCCCGCGTACGAACGCTGCCGCCGGCTCGTGGAGAGCGGGATGGGGTTGTACTCGGCGCACCTCCCGCTCGATGCCCATCCCGGGATCGGAAACAACGTCCTCCTCGCCGCGGAACTCGGCGTCGGGAATGTCGAACCGTTCGGCTCCTTCAAGGGGAATGACGGGATCGGCGTCATCGGCGCGGTCGACACCTCGCGTGACGATCTCGCGGCTCGGGCGGAAGTCGTATGCGGACGAACCCCGATCGTGATCGCCGGAGGTCCGGAACGCTTGTCGCGGCTCGCGATCGTCACGGGCGGTGCGGGTTCGATGATCGAAGCCGCCGCCATGGCGGGAGCCGACACCTTCCTCACGGGGGAGGGGAACCACCACACGTACCACGAGGCGATGGAACTCGGGATCAACGTGATCTACGCCGGCCACTACGGGACGGAGACGCTCGGTATCCGGGCTTTGGCGAAGCGCGCCGCCGAGCATTTCGGGGTGGAGCACGCCTTCTTCGACATCCCCACAGGCCTCTAGTCGGGGCCTGCCGGCGCAGGACCCTGCACCGGATGGCTAGAAGACCGAGACCTTGAGGTCCGTCAGGTAGCGGTCCGGCCGTTCACGGACATCCCGCAGGAGGAGGGCGAGTTCCTCCCCCGCGGCGCGCAGCAGCCGCAGCGTCTCCAGCACTTCGTCGTGGACCGCGTCTTCGCGCAGGAGCTTTCCGAGCGTGCCCTCCCCGCTTTCCAACCCCCGCGTGATCTCGGCGAGCGATCGGCCGGCGGCCGAGAAATCGGCGCTGGCGCCGGCGAGCCGCGACGAGAGCGTGTCGAGGTTGGCCAGCGTGCGATCGACTTCCTCGGAGCCCGTCATCCCCGCGAGCCGATTCGACAGGGTGTCCATGTTGGCGAGCAGGCTGCCGATCGACGTGCGCTCCGTCTCGAGGATTCCGGCGAGTTCCCGCATCGCGAGCGTGAAGGCCTCCGACCCGGAGGCGACGTTCTCGGCCAGACCTCCGCCAAGCAGCGATTCCATCTCTCCGATCAGCGAGCCCACGTCGTCCCCAAGCGTCGAGGCCAGCGACGTGAGGTCGGATCGGCGGTCGAGCGAGAGCGTGTCGCCCTCCGCCAGCGTCCGGGCACTGGTCCCCGGCACAAGCTCGACGAGCTGCTGGCCCAGGAAGCCATCCGGCTGGATGGTGCCCCGGGTGTCCGCCGGCAACCGGACCCGCGAAGAGAGGGTCATCGTGAGGATGACGCGCTCCGCCTCGAGCGCGACTTCGTCCACGGTGCCGACCTCCACCCCGCGCAGCAGGACGGGCGACGCGGTCGCGATCCGGTTCGCGTTCTCCGCGATCCCCCGGACGCGGATGGTGGGGCCGCGAAACGGCGAGCCCGATATCCAGAACAGGCCCGCCACGATGACGGCTGCGGTCAGGATGACGAAGGCGCCGACCCGGATTTCGACGCCGCGGTCGCGCAGCCCCGGATCCCTCATTCGAGACCCCGCGTGGGCGCCGCGTCGAGAAATTCGCGCACCGCCCGGTTGTCGGTTTCGCGCAATTGCCGCGGCGTACCCTCCGCCGCGACGACGCCGTCCGAAAGAAGGGCGATCCGGTCCGCCAGGAAGAAGGCGGACTCCACGTCGTGCGTCACGACGATACTCGTCGCATCGACTTCCTCGCTCACGCGCGCGATCAGGCGGTTGATCCGGGTCGCGTTGACGGGATCCAGCCCCGTCGTGGGCTCGTCGTACAGGACGTAGCGGCGCTTTCCGATGATCGCGCGGGCGATGGCGACCCGCCGCTGCATGCCTCCGGAGAGTTCAGCCGGCAGGAGCGTCAGCACCTCCGGCTCGAGGTTCACGTGATCGAGCGCGGTCCGCACGAGTTCCTCGCATTTGGCGGCGCGGCCGCGGCAGAAACCCGGTGGAAGACCCATCAGCAGGTTCCCGCGCACCGTCATGGAGTCGAAGAGGGCGGAGTTCTGGAACACGTAGGCGGTCTTTGTGCGAACGGCGGCCATCTCGGCCCGGTCGGCCGATGGTACCGAGATCCCATCGACGAGAATATCTCCGGCGTCGGGATCGAAGAGGCCGACGATGTGTTTGAGGAGGACGCTCTTACCCGTCCCTGACGGCCCCATGATGGCGAGGGTTTCACCTTCCCGCACGTCGAGGTCGACGCCGCTCAGGACCGGACGTCCCCCCAGCCACTTGTGCACGCCGATGATCCTGATCATGTGAGCGTCTTGTACACGGGCCCCAGCACGGTGTCCAGGACCATGATGGAGACGATGATCGCGACCACCGCCCTCGTCGCCGTGCGGCCGACGCCCGCCGCGCCGCCGCTCGCGCGAAGCCCCACGTGGCTGGAAATGAACGTGATCGCGAATCCGTACGCGACGGCCTTCACGAGCGAGAAGATCAGCGCGCCGTGGTGATAGTACCCCTTGGCCCCATCCACGTACTCGCCCGTGCTCAGCCCGAGGATGCCGACCGATGTCACGTAGCCGCTGAAGATCCCCATCGCGTTGGCGAGCATGACGAGCGGAATCAGGATAAGGGTTCCGGCCACGACGCGCGGAACCACGAGTTCCACGACGGGATCCCGGCCCATCGTCAGCAGCGCGTCGATCTGGTTGGTCACCTTCATCGTGCCGAGTTCGGCCCCGATGGCCGCGCCGACGCGTCCCGCGAGGACGACCGCCGTCAGGACGGGTCCCAATTCCGTGAGCATGCCGCCCACGACGCCGCCCGCGACGATCTCCCTCGGCAGTCCCGGCGAGAGCTGGTACATCGTCTGCTGGGCCATGACCGCGCCCGAGAGGGCACCCATCAGCAGCACGAGCGGGAGGCTGTCCAGACCGATGAACTTCGCGTGCTGGACCGTCTCCAGCGCGTATCGGCGCGGATGGGCGAGCGCGCGGAGCGTCGCGACGCCGAGCAGGCCCGCCCTTCCGGCGTGGAGCGCCGCGGCCCGGGCGGAACGGCCCGGCGCGGCGAGGAGGTTCGGCGCCTTCAACGGCTTTCGTACCTCTCCGCGTCCGGCACCTCCACCTGCGATCCCGGTCTCGGCACGCCGTCAAGCACTTCCACCTCGAGTCGAATCGCCTCCCACAGCCGATGCATGCGTCTGGGGTCGTCGCCGAACCGGGCCGTGAAGTCTTCCAGCTGCTGTCCGGTCACGCCATGCGCCTCGAGCGTGGCCGCCCGGACCGAGTCGCCCTCCACGGTATCCGCGTACTTCGCCCGTGCCCAGCTGAGTTTCGCCATGACCTGAACGTACGTGTTTTCGTCCAGCTCGCCGCCGGACCCGCCGCAGCCGACGGCCATGAGGCCCACGACGAGCAGGACCGACTTCACGGTGGCACCGTCTCGGCGCGGGCGCATCATTCGGAAGCGCGGAGCGAGGCGCGGTACAGCCAGAATATGAATCCGACGACGACCCCGGCGCCGATCCAGCTCGCGGCCGCATCGAACCCCTCGGGCACGATGCTCAGCACGTCCGTGCTCTGCCAGGCCGCGAACGGGATCGCGAGGAGGATGCCGACGAGCGCTTCTCCCGTGATGAGTCCGGAAGAGAAGAGGAGGCCGCGATGGTTCGCCTGTTGGACGGCGTCCTCGTCGCCCCCGCCCCTCCGCACGGCCCGGCCCACCATCCACGCCACGAGCCCGCCCACGAAGATCGGGACCTCGAGTTCGATGGGCAGGTAGATCCCGACCGCAACGGCGAGGACCGGCACCCGCAGGCTGGAGCCGCGTGCTTTGAGGACCTGGTCCAGAGCGATCACGGATGCGGCGATGAGCGCCCCGATCCCGATCATCCCCCACGGGAGATTGCGCGAAAAGACGCCGTCGGCGACGGAAGCCATGAGTGTTGCCTGCGGCGCCTGCAGCATCTCGTCCGGGTCCATCCCCTCGCGCGGCAGGATGCCGCCGAGCCCGTAGGCCTCGAACAGGAGGCCGAGAATCGGCGCGATGACGAGCGCGGCCGCCGTGACGCCGACGAGCTGCATGATCTGCTGCTGCCGCGGCGTGGCGCCGACGATCCGGCCCGCCTTCAGATCCTGCATGTTGTCCCCCGCGATCGCGGCGGCGCAGGCGACGACGGCCCCCACGAGGATGGCCGTCGCCGCCGCCGAGAGCGCCTGCGGCGCCGAGACGGTGAAGTCGACCTGGAGTCCCAGCAGGAGATAGAGGATCAGGGAGATCGTGAGGATCGTCGCGATCGTCACGCCCGAGATCGGGTTGTTCGAGGAGCCCACCAGACCCGCCATGTAGCCCGCGACGGAGGCGAAGAGGAACCCCGCCAGGAGGGCGAAGACCGTCCCCAGCGCGAGCACGAGCCAGTAGAGTCCCGGCGTAATGGAGAGCGCGCCGCGGTCGATGACGAGCACGAACACCGCGAGGATCGGCACCGCGAGCGCCACGGTTCCGACCCCGACGATGTTGATCGGCATGTCGCGCTCGGTCCGAACGATCTCCGTGCCGCCCTCCGCCGCGCGGGCCGCCCGCAGCGCCTCGATGGAGGACCGCACGCCATCTCTCACGTGACCGAGGAGCGAGACGAGGGCCCATACGCCTCCCACGACCATGGCGCCCACGCCCATAAAGCGAATCTGCGCGCTCCAGATCGCGGCGGCCGCGTCGTAGCCGCTCGCGCCTCCCGTGATGCCGGCCACGACCTGCGGGTCCGTGATCGCCATGTAGATGGGGATCCCCAGGAGCCAGGAGATCGCGCCGCCCGCGAGCACGAGACTGCCGACGCGGGGCCCGACGATGTATCCGACGCCGAGCAGGGCGGGGGAGAGATCGCTTCCGATGCCGAACACGGAACGGCCGAACGTGACGCCGTGCTCTATGGAGGAACCCGCGACCTTGAGTCCCGTCTGCAAGAACTTCAGCAGGGCGGCCGCCACGCCGCCGAGCGCGATCAACCTCGCGCCGGAGCCGCCGCTGGCCCCGGCCTTCAGCACTTCCGCCGTTGCAACGCCCTCGGGGAAACGCAGGTCCGCCTCGACGATGAGGGCTCGCCTGAGCGGTATGGTGAAGAGGACGCCGAGAATGCCGCCGCAGAGCGCGATCCCCATCGTGGGCAGGAACGGAAACCCGGCCCAGTGGCGGAGGAGGATGAGAGCGGGGAGGGTGAAGATCACGCCGGCCGCCAGCGACTCGCCGGCGGAGGCGGCCGTCTGAACGATGTTGTTCTCGAGGATATTGTGTTCGCGGAACATCCTGAGGATCGCCATCGAGATCACGGCGGCCGGGATCGACGCGGACACGGTGAGGCCCACCTTGAGGCCCAGGTAGGCGTTCGCTCCCGATAAAACGGCGGAGAGGAGGATGCCGAGGACGATTGCCTTGCCGGTAATCTCGGGCAGGGACTGCGAGGCGGGAATATACGGCTTGTGCGCGCGCGATTCCGAGCCGCCGGCTGTTGGGTCCGACATGGGCATCCCTCCAGATTATCCTGGGGCCGACACGGGAGACGATCGAATCCTCATGGGGCGGGGTCGACCGATGGGACGCTAGTCGCGGGTCCGGCAGGGGTCAACACGGAGCCCCTGCCTAAGTGGCACCAGGTGGGGTCCCCGACGGCGCCGGTCCCCGCCTCATCGGCGGGCGTCCCGCCGTTCCGGCGGATCGGGGCCTCGATCCCGGCACCTGACAGGGCACGGGGATTGCTCATGTAACGGGGAGGCCGCAACGCGATGGCGGCGGTTCGACGCAAGACTCCAGGGCTGCGAATAGAAGATGATCCCGAACGACAGACTCACGCTCAAGGCCCGCGAGGCGCTGAGCGATGCGATGCTCGCGGCACGCCGGTCGGACAACCCGGCGGTCGAGGACGTGCACCTCCTCGCGGCGCTGCTCGCGCAGGACGGTGGCGTCATCGCGCCGGTCCTGCAGACGGTGGGTATCGATCTCCCCGACCTGCAGACACGCCTGGAACGGGCCATTGGCCGCCTGCCGAAGCAGAGCGGAGCGGCTCCGTCCCCCAGTCGCGAACTCGACCGCGTCCTCGACGCGGCGGATGCGCTCGCGGGCGAGATGGGCGACTCCTATGTGACGACCGAGCACCTCCTCCTGGCCCTCGCCGGGGAACAGGCTTCCACGACGGGTCCGCTGCTCCGGAACGCGGGAGCGGGTCCGGAACCGGCGCGCCGGGCGGTGGAGGAAGTCCGCGGACCGCATCGCGTGACGGATCAGGACCCGGAAGGGAAGTATCGCGCCCTCGAGCGGTACGGCGTCGATCTCACGGCCGAGGCCCGCGCCGGGAAGCTCGACCCGGTCATCGGCCGGGACGCCGAGATCCGCCGCGTCATGCAGGTCCTCTCGCGGCGGAGGAAGAACAATCCCGTCCTCATCGGCGAGCCCGGCGTGGGCAAGACGGCGATCGCGGAAGGGCTCGCGCAGCGGATCGTCGCGGGAGACATCCCGGAATCGCTGCGGAACAAGCAACTCGTGCAGCTGGACATCGGTTCGATGCTGGCGGGCGCCAAGTACCGGGGCGAGTTCGAGGAACGTCTGAAGGCGACGCTGAAGGAGATCACGGAATCCGGCGGCCGCTACGTCGTCTTCCTCGACGAACTCCACACGGTGGTGGGGGCGGGGGCGGCCGAGGGCGCGGTGGATGCGGGGAACATGCTCAAGCCCGCCCTGGCCCGGGGCCAGCTCCGCATGGTGGGCGCGACGACGCTCGACGAATACCGGGTGCATATCGAGAAGGACCCGGCTCTGGAGCGGCGGTTCCAGCCGGTTCTCGTCGGCGAACCCGGCGTGGACGAGACCCTGGCCATCCTGCGCGGACTCAAGGAGCGCTACGAGGTGCATCACGGCGTGCGGATCACGGATCCGGCGCTCGTGAGCGCCGTGCGCCTGTCCGACCGCTACATCGGCGACCGGTTCCTGCCCGACAAGGCGATCGACCTCGTGGACGAGGCCGCGTCCCGGCTCCGCATCGAGATCGACTCCATGCCGGAGGAGATCGACGAACTGGATCGCCGGGTCACGCAACTCGAGATCGAGCGCGAGGCGCTGCGTGAGGAGGACGACGCACGGAGCCGGGGACGGCTCTCGGAGCTGCAGGGCGAACTCGCCTCGGCGCGCGAGTCGCTCGCGGGACTCAACGCCCGCTGGATCCGCGAGAAGGACACGATCCAGACGGTCCAGCGCTTCAAGCGCGAGATCGAGGAACTCGGCGTGGAGGCGCAGCAGGCGCAGCGGCGCGTGGACCACCAGCGCGCGGCCGAGATCCTCCACGGAGAGTTGCCGAAGCGGCGGGCCGAACTCCTCGCCGCGGAAGCGAGGCTGAAGGAGATCCAGGACGAGGGCTCCTTTCTGAACGAGGAGGTCGGACCCGGCGAGATCGCCGAGGTCGTGGCGAGCTGGACCGGGATTCCGGTGGCGAGGATGCTCGAAGACGAGAAGGACCGGCTCGCCACGCTCGAGGAACACCTGCACCGGCGCGTCGTGAACCAGTCGCACGCGATCACGGCTGTGTCGGATGCGGTGCGCCGGAGTCGTGCCGGACTCCAGGACCCGAACCGTCCGATCGGGAGTTTCATGTTCCTCGGCCCCACCGGCGTCGGGAAGACGGAGACGGCGAGGGCGCTCGCGGAGTTCCTCTTCGACGAGGAGTCCGCCATGGTCCGGATCGACATGTCCGAGTACATGGAACGGCATGCCGTGGCACGCCTCATCGGCGCGCCGCCCGGGTATGTCGGCTACGAGGAGGGCGGGCAACTCACCGAGGCCGTGCGGCGGCGTCCCTACACGGTGGTGCTCTTCGACGAGATCGAGAAGGCGCATCCGGACGTCTTCAACGTCCTCCTCCAGATCCTGGATGACGGGAGGTTGACGGATGGCCGCGGGCGCACGGTGGACTTTCGCAACGCCGTGCTCATCATGACGAGCAACATCGGAAGCTCGAGGATCCTCGCCCGCTCCGAGGCCGGCGAGTCGTGGCCCGGGACGGAGGCGGAGGTCGAGAATGCCCTGCGCGGCCGCTTCAAGCCGGAGTTCCTCAACCGCGTGGATGAGATCCTCGTCTTCCGGCCGCTGAGCCGGGAGCACCTCGAGTCGATCGTCGGGATCCAGGTGAACCGGGTCGCCGGGATGTTGGCGGAACGGGACATACGGATCGAGGTCAGCGGACCCGCGAGGCGGCGAATCGCGGACGTCGGATACGACCCCGCGTTCGGGGCGCGCCCGCTCAAGCGCGCGATCCAGCGGCTCATCGCGAACCCGCTCGCCATGGCCTTTCTGGAGGGACGCTTCCGGGAAGGCGACGCGCTGTGCGTGGAGGTCGACGAAGACGGCGAAGGGCTGCGCTTCGTGCCATCGGAGACACCCGATTCACCGGAGGAGGAGGAATGACCGCGAGTTCCCGGGAGGGCCCCGCGATCCGCGTTGCGGCCCTGGTCATGGTCGTGGCGGGTTTCGCGCTTGTCGGCTGCGCGCCGCGCGGAGGCGCCGGGGCGGAGTACGGCACGGCGCTGTATGGAGCGGTGTCCGCGGAGGCCGCGACCGGGCGGTTTCTCGATGCCGCGAGGCTGCGCGACTACGCGGCCATGGCGCGGCTGTTCGGAACGGACGATGGCCCGGCGGAACGTCGATGGGGGAGGGCCGAGACGGAACAGCGAATGTTCGTGCTCGCGAGCCTTCTCGAGCCGCGCGCCTGGGAACTCCGCCCGAATCCTGTCGCAGGGGCCGGCGGCGCCTCGCGCTGGATGGTGGATCTGACAGGGAGGCGAAACGGGGCTGTGGGCGTCCCGTTCATCATCGTTTCGGATGGGAACCGCTGGTTCGTGGAGCGCATCGGGACGGAGGGACTCGGGGCTCCGTGACCCCGGAAGGCCGTTCGTGGTAGCGACTGAGTCGCCGCGGATCCGCGCCTGCGAGGAAGGCCGCGCGCAACGTCCAGTGCTTGACGACCGTGCGGAGGAAGCCGGCTTCCCAGCGCCGACTCGAGGTGGATGCCGCGAGGGGGAGGAGGCGAAAGCGGGTGACCCGCCGAACGGACCGGACGAAGGTCACGTCTTCGAAGAGCGGAAGGTCACTGAAGCCGTCGCACGCCTCGTAGGCGTTGCGCGTGGCGAAGAGGGCCTGATCGCCCGTGGCGGTGCGGAGTCGGCGAGTGCGCCAGTTCACGCCCCATTCGAGCAGGCGGTAGCGCCATCGTCGCGCGCGAGATTGGCGCGATTGCGGTTGGATGGCGAAGCGGAAACAGCCGGCTTCCGCACCCGCGCGGACCGCGGCGCGGATGGCCATCGCGGCGCCCTCGGGAAGCCACGTGTCGGCATGCACGAAGACGAGAATCTCTCCGGTTGCGGTCCGGGCCCCCGCGGCGAGCTGGGCGCCCCGATTCCGGCGGGTCGACAGGACGCGGCCGCGGGCGGCCGCGATCTCCGTCGTACGATCCTGGCTGCCCCCGTCGACCACGATGACTTCCGCCTCGGGGCCGAGAGCGGACCTTGCGCGCCGGAGCGTCTCATCGAGCCGCGCTTCCTCATCGAGCGTCGGCACGATGACGGAAAACTCCTGCGTCACCCGCCCTCGGGATCCTCCCGCATCTCCAGGAGAACGCCCTTCAGCGAGCGCGGATGCAGAAACGCGATGCGGGCGCCGCCGGCACCGACGCGGATCCGGGGCGGTATGGCTTCCGCGCCCGCCGCTTCGGCTTCCGCGAGGGCCACCTCGAGATCGTCGACGCAGACGCAGATGTGGTGGATGCCGGGGCCGCGCCGGTTGAGGAAACGGGCGATGGGCGACTCCGGGGTCAGGGGAGCGAGCAACTCGATCCGCCCGGAGCCCTCGCCGAAGAAGGTGGCCCGAATGCCCTCCGATGGGACGGTCTCCTCCCCGGACGGCGGCTGGCCCAGGACGGCGGACCACCGCGGCACGGCTTCCTGAAGCGAGTTGACCGCGATTCCCACGTGGTCGATAATGGGCGCGCCCGGAATACGGTTGCCTTGGTTCACTGCGGCCGGAGACCCTTTGTAGTTCCTGAACGATGAACGCGAGCGGGGCGCCGGGGTAAGACACCTCACCTGTGCCCGCGCGCGGGAACGTATTCCGGACCCGGTACCGGAGCCAGTGAAGAAGCGATTTCTCCCGGTCGCGTGATCGGGGTGGCAGAGGAACAGGAGATTCGAATGGCTGATGCTGCGAACGGAGGGCCCGTCGAGATCACGGATGCGAATTTCGCCGACGAGATCGAGGGCGCCGAGGGTCTGGCGATGGTCGATTTCTGGGCGGAGTGGTGCGGGCCGTGCCGGCTCGTCGGGCCGATCGTCGACGAACTCGCGCAGGAGTACGCGGGTCGCGTTACGGTCGGGAAACTCGATGTGGATGCGAACCCGCAGACTGCATTCCGCTTCAACGTGCGCTCGATCCCGAGCATCCTCTTCTTCAGGGATGGCGAGGTCGTGGACACCCTCGTGGGGGCGCACCCCAGGGATTCTCTCGAGAAGAAGATCCGCGAGCACGCCTGAGGAGCGGCGCCGCTACTGTCCAGCCCCACTTCGCGCCCCCCGGTCCTGATGGCTCCGGGGGGCGCGGGCGCATCGGGCGGCGAACGGGAAACGAGGACGCGTGTCGTGACGGGAACGCTCTACGTGGTCGGCACGCCGATCGGCAATCTGGACGACATGCCGCGGCGTGCAATCGGGATTCTGCGTTCTGTGGATGTGTGCTACGCGGAAGACACGCGGCGCTCGGGTACGCTGCTCGCGCGGCTAAAGGCGAACGTCCCGTTGCGGTCGCTGCACATGCACAACGAGCGCGCACGGGTGGAGGAGTTGCTCGCGGCCCTCGCAGGGGGAGGCTCCGCGGCCCTCGTGTCCGACGCGGGAACGCCGACCGTGTCCGATCCCGGCTTCCGGGCGGTCGCCGCCGCCCGCGAGGCGGGGCACGAGGTGCTTGCCGTACCCGGTCCTTCCGCCGTGCTGGCGGCGCTCTCCGTGTCCGGATTTCCGGCGGACCGGTTTCATTTCCTCGGATTCGCGCCACGGCGGGGCCGCGAACGCTCCGTCTGGATCGACAGCCTCCGGTCATGCGTGGACACCGCGGTCGCGTTCGAGGCGCCGGGGCGGCTGGTCGCACTCCTCGACGAATTGGCGGAAGCGGGCCTGGGTGAGCGAGCGGCCGTCGTCTGTCGGGAACTGACGAAGCTGCACGAGGAGACGACGGCCGGATCCGTGCGCGAGTTGGCGTCGGCGTTCGCGACGCGCGAGGTCAGGGGCGAGGTGACGATCGTGTTCGGGGAAGGCAAGGCAGGCAACGAAGCGCCCGATCTGGCGGTCCTGATGGAAGAGGCGCGACATTGGTCGCGCGATGGCCTGCGGCGGCGCGAGATCGCCGACCGTCTGGCTACGGAGTTCGGTCTGAGCCGGAACGAGGCCTACCGCGTGAGCTTGCAGGTTCAAGAGGCGCCCTCGGAATGAGTGACGGATTCGGCTTCGAACGGTTGACCGCCGCCTGCGCAGCGGCCCGGGCGCGCGTCGCCGGGACGGCGGCGGCTTCAGCCGTCACGCTGGGTGGAGCGCTGATCCTCGTCCTTTCCCTGCTTCCGGTTTCCGTCCGGGAGGGCCGTGGCTCGCTCGTTCCGCTCGCCCTCGCCTTCGTGCTGTGGGCCGGCCTCGCCGGGCTCGTGTGGATCGCCCGCCGCGTCTGGCACGCGCTGCATCCGCACGCGGTGGCGGAGGAGGCGGACGCTGCAGCGGGCCTGGGGGCCGGCGATGTGCGCTCCGCGATCGAACTGGAAGGGGCGGAGGCGGCGGCGGGCGCCGGATTGGCCGCTCTCCACCGCACGCGCGTATCCGAGGCGCTGGGGAGTGCGGCGTCGCGCGGGCTCCTGCCGGTCACCGGCTCGGGATGGAAGCGGCGGATTCGCCGTTCGGGCGTTGCCGTGGCGCTCATGCTGCTCGCGACCTCCGTCGCCGCCCTGCTGCGGCCGCAGCCTACCTTCTCCGCCGCCGCGGCGCTGGGCGCGCCGTGGCGCACAGCCTTCCCGGCGCCGCTCCCCCCCCTCGGCGTGACCGGCGAGACCGGCGTGCCGCGCGGAGATGCGGCGGTGGTGTCGATCTCGGCCGCTGGCCGCGACCGGGTCGACCTGGTGTGGCGCGCGGCGGGCCGGGCGCCCGAACGGATCCTGCTCGATGTATCGGCGGCCGGTTCGGCGGAGGGCCGCACCGCCCCGATCATCTCTCCCACGGCGGTGTGGGCCGAAGACGCCGAGGGCTTTTCGAGCGACACCCTGCGCGTCCGTCCCCTCGAGCCGCTTCTTGTCCAGGATCTCCAGCTGACCGTCGAGTTCCCGGCCTATCTCGGGCGCGGATCGGAGCGCTACCGCGGGCGGATTCCGCCGCTCGTGGCGCCGGAGGGTACGACGTTGCGGTTGAGCGGTGAAACGAACCTCCCACTCGATGACGGGGCCCTCGCATGGGAGCCCGGCGACGGCGAGACCGGCGAGGTGGCAGCCCGAATCCCGCTCCAGGTCGCAGGGTCGCAGTTCGCCGCGTCGTGGGTCCCCGAGCGGACGGGCGCCTGGGCGTGGGAACTTCGGGCGGAGTCGTCGCTGGGCGCGCCCATCGCCCCGGACCCGATCCGGGTGCTCGTCGTCCCCGATCTCCAGCCGCGCATCCACCTCCTCTATCCCGCACCGGATACGACCCTGGGCTACGAGCGCGTGATGCCGGTTATCGTGGACATCGAGGACGATATCGGCCTCCGCCGCGCCTTTGTCCGCAGCTGGCGCTCGGGGCTGGGCAGCGAAAGCGCGGAGCGGCGGGAGGCGCTTTCCCCCGACCCCGCCGGGGCCGCGCGGGCCGTCTTCCGGCACCTGCTCGACCGCAGCGCGGAGTCCTTCCTTCCCGGGGACACGCTGTTCTACCGTTTCGAGGCCTTCGACGGACACCCGGCCAGGGGGCCCGCGCTTTCAGACGTTTTTCTGCTTCGCGTTCCGACCTTCACGGAGATTCGGGATCAGCGCGCGGATCAGACCGAGGCCTTGTCCGAAGCGGCGCAGGCCCTGGAGGAGAATCTGGAGGCGCTGGCCGAGGCGGCGGCCGACGCGGCCCGGCAGACGGATGCCGAGGGGGACGACAGCGAGGACGTCCGGTTCGAGGCCACGGAAGAGGCGCGGAGCGTGCTCGATGAAGCGCAACGGTCGGAGGAGGAGTTCGAGGGCGTCGAGGAGCAGCTCCAGGCTCTTCAGGAGGAACTCGAAGCCTCGCCGCTCTCCGACCCGGCGCTGCAGGAGCAGTTGCGGCGTCTGGCCGAACGTTACGAGGAGCTGTCCGAGAGCGGACTCGAGGAGCAGATCGAGGCGCTCGCGGAAGCGTTGCGGGAGCTGGACCCGGAAGCGGTCCGGGAAGCGCTCGAACAGCTCGCCGGGGACTACGAAAATCTTCGGGAGCAGGTCGACCAGACGCTCGGAATGCTCGAGCAGGCTGCGCTCGAACAGGCGATGAAGTCGGCACAGGCCAACGCGGACGAGTTGGCGCAGGAGCAGAGGGACGTGGCCGGGGAGACGGATTCCGAGGCGTTCCAGGAAGGTCAGGAGGCGCTCGTCGAACAGGCCGAAGCGCTGGCGGAGCGTCTGGCGGAGCTGGAGGCGGAGCTTGCGGCGGCGGACCGGGAGGCGGCGGCGGATTCGGCACGGGCCGCCGGTGAGCGCACGCAGGAGGCCCTGGGGAAGATGGCCGACGCGCAGAGCGGAGCCGAGCAGTCCCCATCCGGGGCGCCGGGCGAGGTCGGCGAAACGGAGCGGCAGGCGGCGGAGGAGGCCGCGGAGGCGCTCGAACAGGCGGCGGGTGCCCTCGGCTCGGCGCAGCGGGAGATGAGCGGGGAGCAGGGAGAGGCCGCCGTCGAGTCGCTGGCCCGCGCGCGCAGCGAGGCGCTCGCGCTGTCGGAAGAGGAGGGCCGCCTTTCGGAGGCGACGCGCGGCGAGAATGCCGCGGATCCGGCATCCTGGCGTGCGCGGCAGGGCGCTGTGCGCCAGGGGTTGGAGAATCTGGTCGAGAGACTCTCGGAGGCCGGGAACGAAGCCGCCATGCTGGACCAGCGGACGGGAGCGGCGGCGGGCGAGGCGGCGGCCCGCATGGATCAGCTGCTGGACCGGCTCGCAGGCGATGGTGCGCGGCGTCTCCCGTCCCGGGCGGAGGTCGAGGGCATCCAGGAGTCGCTGAACTCGCTGGCCCGACATCTCCTGGCGAGCGAGGAAGCGGCGCGTGCGGCCGGGCAGGAGTCCGCCGGCCAGGACGCGGCGGATCAGATGAACCAGCTCGCGCAGCAGCAGCAGGCCGTGACGCAGGAGACGAGTTCGCTTCTCATGCCCGGCCCGCGGCCGTCCGGAGAGGAGCGGCGACGCGAGGAGATCGCGCGGCGGCAGGAGGAGGTCGCCGAAGAGCTCGGAGAGCTGGAAGACCCGGAGGGCGATCTCCTGGGACGTCCCGAGGAGCTGGCGGAGGAGGCGGCTGAACTTGCACAGCAGCTCGAGTTGGAAGGACCCACGCAGGAGACGCTTGAACGACAGCGGCAACTCTTCCGGCGAATGCTCGACGCCGGGCGCTCGCTGGAGGATGAGGATCTCGACCCCAACGAACGGGAGTCGCGCGAAGCCACGGCCCCGCCGGGGGCTCCACCGCCCATCGATCCGGGGTTGCTGCGGGGACGCCGCTACCCGACACCCTCGGAGGCCCTGCTCCGGGAGCTGCCGCTCTTCTATCGATCGCTGATCTTCGAGTATTTCGACCGGCTGAACCGGGTGCCCCCGGCAGGCGCCGAGGCCCGGCGAGAGCCCTGACGTGAGCCGTCCCCGTTTCCGGTTCCCCCGCGGCAGGATCCCCGGCGCCATGAGGATGGTTGCGCTCCTTGCGGCGGCTTGCGGCGCCCAGCTGCCGACGGGCTTCGAGGTGGCCGGTCAGGCATCCGCGGCCTCGGAGCAGCGCACGGTCTCTCGTGCGGAGCGCCTTCGCGCGAGCGGGCGGACCGAGGAAGCCGCTGCCGCCCTGCGCGAGCACCTCGATCGGGCGCCCGCGTCGGCGCGTGCGCTCGAATTGCTCGGCGAACTGGCCCTGGAGTCGGGTGAGTCCGCCGCGCTCGTGCCGTACGCCGAAGCCGCGGTTGTCGCGGCGCCTGACGGGGAGATCGCCCGGCTGTGGTGGGTGCGGGGGCTGACCGGGGCGGGGATGCTCGATTCGGCCCTCGCCGTGAGCGACCGCTGGCTTGAGGAGGCCCCTCAACTCTCCGCGGCGCGGCTGGGCCGCGCCGACGTCCAGCTCGCGGCGGGGGACTCGGCAGGGGCGATCCGGACGCTCGACGACGCGGCAGACCCCGGCAGGGAACTCCTCGCGCGCTTCGCCGACCTCCTCCTCGCGGTCGGGGACGGCGATCGCCTGGCCGCGGCCTGGGTCGGACTTCTCGCTCTCACGCCGCCGGC
Source organism: Gemmatimonadota bacterium (assembly GCA_022825725.1). Classification (GTDB taxonomy): domain Bacteria; phylum Gemmatimonadota; class Gemmatimonadetes; order Palauibacterales; family Palauibacteraceae; genus Palauibacter. Next base: position 43,122 of record JAJDWE010000031.1, on the reverse strand, counting down.
GACGGACGAGGTGGAAGCGGGCCTCCGGGCGACCGGGGCCGAAGGGTCCGGCGCCCATGCGGCCTCCTTCGAGCGGCTGCGCGCGCGCCTCGCCGATCGGCGGGACCGGGCGTCCCGGGCGGGCGCCATCCTCGCGCTGCGATTGGGGCGTGCAGCGGCGGCCCGGGCGCTGGTCGAGGCGGCGCCAACGCCGGACGATACCGAAGCCGCCGCTTTCCTGCGGGAGTACGTGCGCGAAGCGGAGGCGGCGGTGCTCCCCGGCGAGATCGCATGGGCCGCGCGGCGGCTCGTCGACCTGAGCGCGCGATCGGTGGACCGCCTGCGCTGGCTCGCGCTCTCCGGCGACCAGGCGCTGGCCGCGGGAGATACGGCGTCGGCGCGAGGCGTGCTGGAGGCACTGATGCGCGAGAGCACTCCCGGTGACGGTCCTCATCAGCTGGCGTCGCGCCGCCTGTTCGGCCTTCTCGCGGCCAACCCCGCCTCGCTCGATGACGCGGCCTCGGTGCTGGACCGCTATGTGAGGCAATACCCGGACTCCGCGACGGCCGAGGCCGGGATGCGGGGGGAGCTCGCGCTCGGCCACGCCCGGGCTGGCGATCTCGACACGGCGGAGACGTTGGTGGCGGACGCGCGGGAACGGATTCGCGTCGCCTCGTCGGGGCGGCTCGACGCCGCGGCGGCGCGGCTGGCGCTGTACGCGGGCCGGCCCGATTCGGCGCGGGAGCGGGCGAGCCGGAGCGTCCGCGAGGCGGAGATCGGAGCGGCCGAACGCACGCGGCGACTCCAGCTGCTGACTCTGGTGCAGGCGGCGGACACGGCGGAGATCCGCATCGTGGGCGCCGCCGCCCTCGGCCTCCTCGCCTCTCCCGAGGTGTTCGATCCGAGTCCGGCGCTCCGCGACCTGGCCGGCCGGCCGGCATCGAGCGGCCGGTCCGTTGTTCTGAGCTTCCTCGCGGACGCGGCCGCCGCGGCCGGGCAGGCCCGCATCGCCGACGCCCTGCGGCGCCAGATCGTTCTTCAGCACCCGGGAAGCCCCGAGGCCCCCGCGGCTCTCCTGGATCTTGCACGCGCGTCCGCGCCCGCCGCCGCCGCTTCCTGGCTCGAACAGCTCATCGTGGGGTATCCGCGGAGCGCCCTGGCGCCGGTCGCGCGCCGCATGCTCGCCGAACTGGATGGAGGAGGCCGATGAAGGCCGAGACGAAACGATGCCGCGTTCGGCGCCGCCTCGCGCGCCGCTTCCTGCTGGCGGGCCTCGCCTCGCTCGCGGGCGCCTCGGGGCTCGGAGCGCAGCTTCTCGTCCCCATGGACCGCGAACAGGAGAACCACCTCAAGGCCTACGGGTACGTGTTCGGCGCGCTCTCGGCGGGCCAGTCGGCCGAATGGCTCCTGAATTACCGCTCCGGGTCCTTTCTCGTGTCGGACGCACCGTCCAACCGTCGGCGAGCCGCGCTCATGGGTGTCACCGTGGAGACGCTCGACGGTTCCGACGTGGCGAGGATCCGCCGCGAGATCGAGACGCAGAACATGGAAACCGTGCCCCTGGAGAAGGCGCCCACGATCGCGGTCTACACGCCGCCCAACAGCTCGCCGTGGGACGATGCCGTGACGATGGCGCTCGAATACGCCGAGATTCCCTATGAGCAGATCTGGGACCGTGAGGTGCTCTCCGAGGAACTCGAGAACTTCGACTGGCTGCACCTCCATCACGAAGACTTCACCGGGCAGTATTCGAAGTTCTACCTGACCTATGCTTCCGCGGCCTGGCTGCAGGAGGAAGTCGCGCGCAACGAGGCGATCGCGCGCGAACTCGGGTATCCGAACGTCCCGGCCCTGAAGAAGGCCGTCGCGGCCCGACTCCGGAGCTACATCGAGGGGGGCGGTTTCCTGTTTGCCATGTGCACGGCGACGGAAACGCTGGAACTCGCCCTCGCCGCGGCGGGGACCGACATCGCCGCCTCCTTCGCGGACGGATCGCCTCCCGATGCGGCGGCAAGCGAAAAGCTCCACTGGCCGGACGCTCTCGCCTTCCGCGATGCCGTCCTCGTGACGGACCCCACGCTCAGCGCCTTCAGCGATATCGACGGGCACCAGGTGAACACTCCGTGGAGGGTCGATCTCGGCAGCTTCTCGCTGTTCGAGTTCAGCGCAAAATTCGATCCCGTTCCGGCGATGCTGACCCAGAACCATCGGCGCGTGCTGCCCGACTTCTACGGCCTCACGACGACGTTTCGCCGGGAACGTCTCCAGCCGGGCGTCACGGTGCTCGCGGAGGAGGATGCGCGCGGACGCGTGAAGTACCTGCACGGGAGCTTCGGCGAGGGCACCTTCACCTACCTCGGAGGCCACGACCCGGAAGACCCTCGCCACCTCATCGGCGATGCCCCGACCGATCTGGACCTCCACCGGCATTCCGCCGGCTATCGGCTGATCCTCAACAACGTCCTCTTCCCGGCCGCGAAGAAGAAGAAGCTGATCACATGAGGGTTCCGCCCCGGGCGGCTGGCCGGTCCGACGGCCACCACACCAGGCCCGGGACTTCGGCCGGCGAGTAGATCGGTGCCTCCCACTCGACCCCAGGCGTTCGCGGACCGGCGACGCGAACGGGAGCGTTCCGGGCGTCGGACGCTGGCGATGGGGCTCCTCGCCTCGGTGCTCCTGCACCTCCTGCTCCTGGTCGCGGTGGGGGGCGTCCGGGTCGATTCGCTTCCGTTCACGCTCCCGCCGATCGAGACCGTGCCCGCGCCCGACGCCCTCGTCGTGGTCGAAATTGCGCCCACGCTGCCCGAGGACCTTCCGGAGGAGCCCCGGCCCGAACCGGTGCCGCCCCCCGAGGAGGATCCTCCTCAGGTCGAACCCGAGCCGGAGGAGGAAGAGGAAGAGCCGGAGGAGGAGGAAGAAACGGTGGAGGAGGGAGATCCGCTCCAGGGAGCACCGGGGCTGATCGTCACCGGTCCACCGACGGCTCCGGAAGCGCCTCGGGGCCTCACCAACGCCTCGCGGCTCCGACTCCGCTTCAGCGACAGACGGCTGTGGTTCGACCCGCAGTCCCCCCGGCTCATCGGGGAAAGGCTCGTCCAGTTCGCCCGGGCGGACAGCGCGGTCCGGGCGATTCTGCGCGATTGGCTCGACAGCCTCCAGCTCGAGGACGATGTGCGGCGTCGCGCGCGCGACTGGACCTTCGAGCGCGACGGAGAGAGGTGGGGCATCTCCCCCGACGGGATTCACCTCGGGGACGTCACGATCCCGCTTCCGATCGGTGATCTCGACGGGGATGGATACCCGGACGTCTTCGTGCCCACCGGGCCGCAACGGCGAGCCTTCGAACAGGCGCTCCGCGACCTGACGGCCATCCAGATGCAGAACCTGCGGGACGACGTGGAAGCCGCGGCCGCCGAGGCGAGGGCCCGCATGCGTGAGCGTTCCGAAGAGGAGGTCCGCCGGCGCGGTGACACCCTGCGCGTCCGCGGGCCCCCGTAACCGTGCCGCGCCGCGTGGTTCCGAACGTGCGGCGCCTCCGTTAGACTGAGCCGCAGCCTGGACGCCGGGGGCCCTCCCCGTCGCACCGATGGTTCTCCCGACAACGCAAACCCGTCAGTCAGGAGCCGCCCCTTGGGTGACTCTAAACCGTCCACCGAGCTTTCCTCCCGTTACGATCCCGCGGGACTCGAACAGCCGATGTACGAGCGCTGGGTCGAGGCGGGGCTGTTTCACGTTCCGGCCGCGGACGTCGAGCGGCCCTACGTGATCGTGATCCCCCCGCCGAACGTCACCGCCGCGCTGCACATGGGTCACGGGCTCAACAACACGCTGCAGGATGTCCTCATCCGTCGGCGGCGGATGCAGGGATACGATGTCCTGTGGGTACCGGGCACGGATCACGCCGGGATCGCGACGCAGAACGTCGTCGAGCGGCAGTTGCGCGGAGATGGGCTCACACGCTTCGACCTCGACCGGACCGATTTCGTCGAGCGCGTGTGGGAGTGGGTCGACGAGTACGGGGGACGGATCATCGACCAGCTGCGCACCATCGGGTGTTCCTGCGACTGGGAGCGGACGCGGTTCACGCTCGACGAGGCACTCTCCAAAGCGGTGCGCGAGGTCTTCGTCCGTCTCTACGAGAAGGGCCTCATCTACCGCGGCCGTTACATCATCAACTGGTGTCCCCGCTGCGGTACCGCGCTCTCGAACGAGGAAGCGGAGCACCGCGACCTGGATGGGAAACTCTACCGCCTGAAGTACCCTCTCGTGGCCGGCGGCCACGTCGAGGTTGCGACGACGCGACCGGAGACGATGCTGGGGGACACCGGGCTCGCGGTGTCTCCGGAGGACGCGCGATACAGCGACCTCGTCGGCCGGGAGGCCGAACTGCCGCTGGTCGGACGGCGTCTGCCGATCGTCGCGGACGAGTACGTGGATCCGGAATTCGGATCGGGCGTGGTGAAGGTCACGCCCGCGCACGATCCGAACGACTTCGAGATCGGGCAGCGTCACGGTCTCGAAGTGCTCAATGTGATGACGGACGGGGGGGCGATGAACGATGCCGTCCCGGAGGCCTATCGCGGTCTGGATCGTTTCGAGGCGCGGGAGCGCGTCGTGGCGGATCTCGAGGCGGGCGGCTGGCTCGTGGGCGTGGAGGACCATGCCCACGCCGTAGGGCGGTGCTATCGCTGCGACGACATCGTAGAGCCGCGCCTGAGCCTCCAGTGGTTCGTTCGCATGAAGCCCCTGGCGGAACCGGGGCTCGCCGCCTACGAAAGCGGGGAACTTCGTTTCCACCCCCCGCGATTCGGCCGCGTGTACCGCAACTGGATGGAGAACATCCGCGACTGGTGCATCAGCCGGCAGCTGTGGTGGGGACACCGGATCCCGGTCTGGTATTGCGAGGCCCCCGACTGCGACGAACTCGTCGTTTCGACCGAGGACCCGGACGACTGCCCCGCCTGCGAAGGCGAACTGCGCCAGGACGAGGACGTGCTGGATACGTGGTTCAGTTCGTGGCTGTGGCCCTTCTCGACGCTGGGCTGGCCGGAACAGACCGAGGACCTCCAGTCGTTCTACCCCACGGCGACGCTCGTCACGGCGCCCGAGATCCTCTTCTTCTGGGTGGCCCGCATGATCATGGCGGGCTTCGAGTTCATGGGAGAGTTGCCGTTCACCGATGTCCTGTTGAACGGGACGGTCCGGGACCACCTCGGCCGCCGCATGTCCAAATCCCTCGGGAACGGGATAGATCCTCTGGAAGTTGTTGAAATGTATGGTGCTGATGCCATGCGTTTCACGCTCGTTCGAGGGTCTCCCCTCGGAACGGACATCCAGCTGGACAACGAGAATCTGGAAGCCGCCTTCCGTCCGGGGCGCAACTTCGCGAACAAGATGTGGAACGCGGCGCGGTTCGCGCTGCCGCACGCCCGCTGGGACGGCGAGAGGGACGCGCCGGAACCGACGGCGCTCGCGGACCGGTGGATCCGAAGTCGTCTCGCGCGGGTAGCGCACGAGATGGACGCGGCCTACGAAGGCTATCGTCTCCACGAGGCGGCGGAGGTCGGCCACTCGTTCGTGTGGGGAGATTTCTGCGATTGGTACCTGGAGTTGGCGAAGCACCGGCTGAACGGAGACCGCGAATCGGCCCGGGACGTGGGACACACGTTGACGCGCGTGATGCGCGGCTGGCTTTCCCTCCTCCATCCGATCGTGCCCTTCGTCACGGAAGCGATCGCGGCGAGGTTGCCGGACGCGGGCGCCGCGGGTTCGCTCGTCACGGGACCGTGGCCGGAATGCCCCGACGACTGGATCGACCCCGATGCGGATGCGGGCATCGAGGCGCTGCAGGAGTTTGTCGGGACGGTGCGGGCGCTGCGCGCGGAATACGGCGTGGAGCCGGGAACCCGGGTCCGCGTCAGGGTGGCGGATGCGTCGCCGGCCCTGCGGTCGGCTCTGGCCGAGGAGGAGCGGAGCATCGCGCGCCTGGCGGGGTTGTCCGACGTGGAGCGGGTTGCGGAGGGCGCCGGCACGGCGTCCGTGGACGGGGCCGGGGCGCACGCCGTGCTCCGCTCGGGCGGGGGACTCTTCCTCCCGCTGGAGGGGGTCATCGACCTGGAAACCGAACGGGGGCGCATCCGTGCGGAGCTGGAGCGAACGGCCGGCCTGCTCGCACGGAGCCGCGGAAAGCTCGAGAACACGGGCTTCCTCGGTAACGCGCCCGAGGAAGTCATCGCGCGGGAGCGGGACAAAGTGACGTCGCTGGGAGCACAACGCACCCGTCTCGAGGAGAAGCTCCGATCGCTGCGGGCGGAAGTCTGACGCGCGCCGGGCCCGGAACCTCCGGGCAGGGGCCGGGAGCCCGCGAACGATTGGTCGCGTTCATCGCCGACGGGAAGCTCTTTTCGGCGATCATGGCCCTCCTCATCACGCTGGCGTGCGCACGGGAGATGCCTCCGCCGGGCGCGCGGCCGGATGAGGTCCCGCCGTCCATCGTCCGCATCCGTCCCGCGCCGGATTCGACGGTCGTCGACTTCGACGGCGCGCTCGAAATCCGTTTCAGCGAACCGGTGCGGATCCCGAACGGCCTTGCCAGGGAGATGTTCGTCACGCCGATGGAGGTGTACGAGGCGGAGACGGGATTCTCGGATCTGCGTCTCCGGCCGGAGGACGGGTGGCGGGACAGCGTCATGTACTGTTTCACGATCCCGACCGACGGGATCAACGATCTCCTGCGCAACGGGATGGAAATCCCGGTCGAATTCTGCTTCTCCACGGGCGCGGAGATCCCTGAAACCATGGTCGAGGGAGAGGTGATCGACGCACTGACGGCGCAACCGCTGGAGGAGGCGCGCGTCATCTTCTGGGCAGGTCCGGATTCCGTCCCGTACGGCGCCATCACGGACAGCAGCGGAAGGTTCGCGGCGCGCGGGTTGCCGCCGGGCGAGTACGAGGCCTTCGGGTTCGTCGATCGCAATCGCAACATGATTCCCGATCGCGCGCTGGAGTTGTATGACAGCGCGTTCGTGGCGGCCTCGCCGGACTCACTGACGGAGTTGAGGTTCGTTGTCGTGGCGCCGGACACGACGCCGCCCCTGCTCGCTCGCGCCCTCGTGGTGGGAAGCGAGACGGTGCAACTCGAATTCGATGACTACCTTCTCAATCCCCAACCGGAGGAACCCGGCCTCGCGATTCGGGACTCCGCGACCAACGAAACGCTGGAGATCGTGGCGAGCCTCATGGGTTCGGCCGATGAGGTGACGTTCCCCTCCGACTCCGCCGCGCCGGCGGATTCCGTTGCGGCGGCGGATTCCGCGGCCGTTGAGGACTCGGCCGCGGTCGCCGACACCGCGGAAGTGGACGCTCCGAGCCCGGATTCCGCCGCCGGCGCGGTCTCCGACTCCCTCGCGGATGAGGATCCCGTCCTTCCCTCCAGGTTCATCACCGTGCGGCTCGGGGCGGCGCTCGACTCCGGGACATACCGGGTTTCGGTTACGGGCGTGGTGAACGTGCGCGGTCTCGCGGGAGGCGGCGATACGTCCTTCGTGGCGGAGCCGGAGCCCCCGACCGCCGACTCGGCCGCCGTTACGGACTCCGTGGCCGTCGCGGACTCTGCCGCCGCCGAGGGCGATTCCGTAGCCGTGGAGCAGGATTCGGTGCCATCGGCGCCGGACACGCTCGACCTCCCCGGAGTCCCGCCGGAAACTCTCGGGGCGCCGCCGGACACCGTCGGGGCGCCGCCGGACACGGCTGGGGCACCGCCGGACACGGTTCGACGGCGAGCATGACGGACCCGCGCCGCCGGCTCCCTTCCATGGACGCGCTCCTCAAGGAGCCTGAGGTCGTCCCCCTGATCAACCGCTACGGCCGCGAGACGGTGAAGGACTCGCTCCGCCGGGCCCTGGACCGTGCCCGCGCGGAAGCCGATCCGGAGCGGTCCGATCCGGTCGATCTCCGCCGGGCGGCGGAACGCGAGCTGGAGGCGCGATCCCGGCCGTCGCTGCGGCGGACGCTGAACGGAACGGGGGTCGTGCTCCACACCAACCTCGGCCGGGCGCCGCTCGCCGACGCGGCGGGTCGCGCCCAGGCGGAGGCCGCCGGCTACGGGAACGTGGAGTTCTCCCTCGCGACGGGCCGTCGCGGCTCACGATACGACCACTGCAGCGAAGTCGTCTGCGAGCTGACGGGTGCGGACGCGGCAATCATCGCGAACAACAACGCGGCGGCGGTGGCGCTCGTCGTGAACGAACTGGCGCGGGGCCGCGAGGTGCTCGTGTCCCGCGGGGAACTGGTCGAAATCGGAGGCACGTTCAGGATCCCCGATGTCGTAGGGCGGAGCGGTGGCCGGTTGCGGGAGGTCGGCACGACGAACCGGACGAGAGTTTCCGACTATGCGGCGGCCGTCAGCGAATCGACCGGACTCATTCTGCGCGTCCACCCCTCGAACTACCGGGTCGAGGGCTTCTCGGCGCGCCCCTCGCTCGGGGCACTGGTATCACTCGCACGGGAGCACGGGATCCCGCTCGCGCACGACCTCGGCTCCGGACTGCTCGACGCCGATCTCCTGCCCGGTTTCCCGGAGGGACCCACCGCGCGGGGATCGCTGGCCGCGGGCGTCGACGTCGCGACGTGGAGCGGCGACAAGCTCCTCGGAGGGCCGCAGGCCGGGATCATCGCCGGCGATGCGGCGTTGATCGGGCGTCTGCGTCGGAATCCCCTGCTGCGGGCGTTTCGGGTGGACAAGACGACGCTCGCCGCCCTCGAAGCCACGCTGATGCTCTACCGCGACCCGGAGCTCGCCGTCCGGCGCATACCGGCGCTGCGGATGCTGCGCGAGCCGGTGGAGACGGTCGAAGCCCGCGCGGCCGCCGCACGCCCCGAGCCGCCACCGCGAAGTGGAGCCCGCGTGGAGGTGGTCCGGACCGAGGCCATGGTCGGAGGAGGCGCCTTTCCGGGGTTCGCGATTCCCTCGGCCGGCTGGGCCGTGACGGGGATCGATGTGGAGCGGCTCGCGGCGGAGTGCCGCGCCGGCCCCCTCCCGCTCATCGGCCGCATCGAGCGTGCGGCGTTCATCGTCGATGTGCGGACCCTGCCCGACGAGGAAACGGCCCGAGCCGCCGCAGCTCTCACCTCGGCGCTCGATCGGCTCGCCGATGTCTGACGCCGTGAGGATCGCCGTCCTCGCGTCGGGAGGCGGTTCCAACTTCCAGGCGCTCGTCGACCGCTTCCAGCGCCCGGACGGCCCGGAGCGCGAGGTCGTCGGGGTGATCGCCAGTCGCGAGGGGGCCGGCGTCCTCGAGCGGGCGCGGCGGGCGGGGGTCGCATCGGCGGTCTCGCCCCCGGCATCGACCGGCGACGGGGCGGCGATCTTCCTCCTCCGCACGCTCGACGAGTGGCGCAGCGACATCGTGGTCCTGGCGGGCTACATGAAGCTGGTGCCCGAAGCCGTCGTGCGGGCCTACCGGGGAAGGATCCTGAACATCCACCCGGCGCTGCTGCCTTCGTTCGGCGGCCAGGGGATGTACGGCGCCCGCGTGCATCGCGCGGTCATCGACGCCGGCGTCCGGATCACCGGGGCGACCGTCCATTTCGTCGACGAGGCGTACGACCGGGGTCCGATCCTGTGCCAGTGGCCCGTACCCGTGCTCGCGGGCGATACTCCGGAGTCCGTCGCGGCCCGCGTACTGACGGTGGAGCACCGGATTCTGCCCGCGGCCGTGGAAGCGCTCGCTTCGGGGGCGGTCCGTCTGGAAGCGGACCGTCGGGTTCGCTGGGTTCGCGAGTGGTTCGAGACGGAAACGTTCACCAACCGGGAAGGATGAGAGGGGATGCCGACTGCGCTCGTGAGCGTTTCGGACAAGACGGGGATCGAGGACTTCTGTGCGGGACTGATCGCGCGGGGCTGGGAGATCGCGTCGACCGGAGGGACGATGCGGGCGCTGCTCGCGGCGGGGCTGGAGGTCCGCGGCGTGAGCGACCTGACCGGCCATCCGGAGATGCTTGGCGGCCGCGTGAAGACGCTGCACCCGGGGGTGCACGGCGGGATCCTGGCCCGGCGCGAGCTGGCGGACGACCTGGACCAGCTCGCCGCGCACGGGATGGTTCCCATCGACCTCGTGGCCGTGAACCTGTACCCGTTCCGCGAGACCGTGGCCGGCGGGGACGTCACGCTCGGGGAGGCGCTGGAGCAGATCGACATCGGCGGCCCGACGATGCTCCGGGCATCGGCGAAGAACCATCCATCCGTCTGGTCGGTGTGCGATCCGGCCGACTACGGGCGGGTGCTCGACGCCCTCGATGCCGGGGACGCGCCGGAGACACCGGAGTTGAGGCGGAAGCTGGCGGCCAAGGTGTTCGGGCACACCGCGGCCTATGACGCGGCGATCACCCGCTACCTGACCCGGTCGGGTGGAACGGCGGATTCGACCGACCTCGCGGCGGAAGAGGCCGTCGTCTCGCTCATGCGCGTGCAGTCGCTGCGGTACGGGGAGAATCCGGACCAGGAGGCCGCCTTCTTCCGCGATGGGGCGGGTCCGCCGCGGGGGATTCCCGCGCTCGCGCAACTGCACGGCCGGGAACTCTCGTTCAACAACATCCTCGACGTGGACGGGGCCCTCACGGCGATCGCGCCCTTCGTGTCCGGGGAGCGCGCCGCCTGCGCGATCCTCAAGCACTCGACGCCGTGCGGCCTCGCCGTCGGCGCGTCCCCGCTCGAGGCCTACGAGAAGGCGCTCGCGTGCGACCCCGTTTCGGCGTTCGGCTCGGTCATCGCCTTCACGGACACGCTGACGGAGGCCGTCGCGGAAGCCCTCTCCCGGAACTTCGTGGAATGCGTCGTGGCGCCGGGATACTCGGAGGAGGCGCTCCGCCTCCTGCGGGGGAAGAAGAACATTCGGATCCTGAAGCCCGAGGCGGGCGCGGCGCTGGACGCGGGAGGCCATCTGCAGGAAGGGGTCGAAGTACGCGGCGTGCGCGGCGGGGTCCTGATGCAGGCGGCGCCCCGGCCGGCGTGCGACGTGACTCGGGAGACTCACGTCCCGACGGCGCGGGCCCCGAGCGACGCGGAGTGGGACGACCTCGCGTTTGCGTGGTCCGCGGTGCAGAGCGTGAAGTCGAACGCGATCCTGCTCGCGCGCGACGGAGCGTCGATCGGAATCGGCGCGGGGCAGATGAGCCGCGTCGACTCGGTGGAGATCTCGATCCGCAAGGCCCGGGCGCAGGGGTTCGACGTGGCGGGGGCCGTCCTCGGGTCGGACGCGTTCTTCCCCTTCCGCGACGGCATCGATGCCGCCGCCGCCGCCGGGGTGACCGCGATCGCGCAGCCGGGCGGTTCGAAGCGCGATGCGGAGGTCGTCGAGGCCGCGAACGAGCACGGCATCGCGATGGTCTTCACCGGACGCCGGCTCTTCCGCCACTAGCGTCCTCGCCGTCCGAGGCGGAGCTGCGGGGCGGGAGAGGGGTTGCGAAACACGCGGCGCCGGAGCGGTTATATTTCAAGCGGGCAACGCCGCAGGCGAAGCGGCCGGCGACCGGCGGGGACCGGGGGCCGAACGGCAAGGGAGAATTTTCATGGCGAACATTCATATTCCGCCCGGCTGGCGGCTCAGCGAGGGCGAAGCGACGCCGGAGTCGGTGTACCTCGACCGGCGGCAGTTCGTGTCCCGCATGGGCGGAGGAGCGATCCTCGCCGCCGCCTCGCTCGCGTGCCGGCCGGGGGGAGCGGCGGAAGCCCAGCAGCGCGGCCCGCTCGACAACATCCCGGACACTCCGACCGCGGATCTCTATCCCGTCGCGGTGAACGATCCGCGCTTCACGCCCGGCGACCGCCACAAGGAGGTCTCGCCGGAGGAGATCGTGGCCACGTACAACAACTTCTACGAGTTCGGCACGGACAAGGACGGGGTGTGGCGCAACGTCGGTCCGTTCGAGGCCCGCCCGTGGGAGCTGGAAGTCACCGGCCTCGTCGAGAATCCGGGCATCTACGACCTCGTGGAGCTGGAACGCGCCTTCCCGCTCGAGGAACGGATCTACCGGCACCGCTGCGTGGAGCGGTGGTCCGTCGTCGTGCCGTGGATCGGCTTCCCGCTCGCCCGGCTGCTGGAGCGGGTGCAGCCGAGGAACGAGGCCCGCTACGTCGGCTTCGTGACCTTCGACCGGCCGGAGCAGGCCTTCGGCCAGAAGACACAGACCTGGTACAAGTGGCCCTACTACGAAGGGCTTCGCATGGACGAGGCGATGAACGAACTCGCCTTCGTCGCGACGGGCATGTACGGCCATCCGCTACAGAAGCAGAACGGCGCGCCGGTCCGCATCCACGTGCCCTGGAAGTACGGGTACAAGAGCCCGAAGAGCATCGTCCGCATCGACATCACCGACGAGATGCCGACGACCTTCTGGAACGACCTGCAGCCGTCCGAATACGGCTTCTACTCGAACGTGGATCCCGGCGTGCCCCACCCCCGCTGGTCCCAGGCGCAGGAGGAAATCGTCGGCACCGGACAACGGGTTCCGACGCTCCCCTTCAACGGATACGGCGAGTGGGTGGGGGAACTCTACGGCGGGCGCGTGACGCCGGTCGGGGACGTGCCGCACGCCCGCTGAGGTTTCGGCGGGCGGGGCTCCTTGACCCGCCCGCCATGCCCGGCTAGAGTCCCGCGGGCCCCGTGGATGCGGAGCCCGCCCTGAATTCGAGATTTCCCCGAAACACATATAGATACGCCCTTGAGACGACGCGCGATCGCAGCGCTCGTGCTATTCCTGGGGGTGCTGGTCAGCCAGGGTTGCGGCGGCGAATATCCGCAATCCACGCTGCACCCCAGTTCGGACTCCGCCACGCTCATCGACCAGCTCTTCGACCAGATCTTCTGGTGGGCGGTCGGCGTGTTCGTCGTGGTGACAGGCATTCTCATCTACGTGTTCGTGCGTTTTCGGGAACGCCCTGGCGACGGGCGGCCGAAGCAGGTCCACGGTCACCTTCTCCTTGAAGTCGGCTGGACGCTCGCCCCGGCGCTCATCCTCGTGGCCATCGCGATCCCGACCATCCGCGCCATCTTCATCATCGACCGGTCGACGCCGGATCCGGAAGCGCTCGTCATCGAGGTCATCGGCAAGCAGTGGTGGTGGGAATTCCGTTATCCGGAACTCGGCATCGTGACGGCGAACGAGGCGCACGTTCCGCTGGGCCGCACCGTCGACCTGCGGCTCCGCTCCGCGGACGTCATGCACTCGTTCTGGGTTCCGCGTCTGGCCGGAAAGCGGGATCTCGTGCCGGGCATCGAAAACCAGCTCTGGTTCCGGCCGGATTCGGTCGGCGTGTACCACGGACAGTGCGCGGAGTTCTGCGGCACGGCGCACGCCCTCATGGGGATGCGCCTGATCGTGGACGAACCCGCGGACTTCGAGCGCTGGGCCCGGGCGAACGCGGAGCCGGCTTCAACGCCCGCCGACGCGGAGGCGCGGGCGGGGCAGGGCGTGTTCATGGCGAACGCCTGCGTGAGCTGTCATGCGGTGAGGGGGACGCCGGCGGAGGGGCAGTTCGGCCCCGACCTCACGCACTTCGGGAGCCGGCTCACGATCGCATCGGGCGTGCTCGATAACACGCCGGGGAACCTCGCGCGCTGGCTGGATTCGACCCAGCACGTGAAACCCGGGAATCCGATGCCGGAGGTCGAACTGAGCGACGCGCAGATTCGGCAGCTCGTCGCCTATCTCGGCTCGCTCCGCTAGCGCCATGGCCATGACCGACGCGCATCCCACCGGGATCTGGAGCTGGCTGACGACGGTCGACCACAAGCGGATCGCGATCATGTACTTCGTGGTCGGGTTCGCCTTCCTGCTCGTCGCGGGCTTCGAGGGACAGCTCATCCGGCTCCAGCTCGCCGCCCCCGGGCGCGACTTCCTCGATCCGGACCTGTACAACCAGCTGTTCACGATGCACGGCACGACGATGGTGTTCTTCGCCGGCATGCCGCTCGTCGTCGCCTTCTTCAACTTCGTCGTGCCCCTGCAGATCGGGGCGCGCGACGTCGCCTTTCCGCGCCTGAACGCATTCTCCTTCTGGGTCTTCCTCTTCGGCGGCCTCTTCCTGTATGCGAGCATCCCCCTCCGTGCGATGCCCGACGGAGGATGGTTCGCGTACATGCCGCTGACGAACCCCGAGTATTCGCCGGGTCCGGGCATCGACTTCTACGTCCTCTCGCTCCTGATTTCCGGCGTGGGGTCGATCGCCGGCGGGCTGAACTTCCTCGTCACGATCCTCAACATGAGGGCGCCGGGGATGACGTTCATGAGGATGCCGCTCTTCACCTGGATGGCGCTCATCGTCTCCGCGCTCATCCTGCTCGCCTTCCCGCCCTTCACGGTCGGCCTGATCTTCATGCTCTTCGACCGCAGCTTCGGGACGCACTTCTTCGACGCGGCGGCGGGCGCGGACCCCGTCCTCTGGCAGCACCTGTTCTGGGTCTTCGGCCACCCCGAGGTCTACATCCTCATCCTGCCGGCCTTCGGCATCGTATCCGACGTGATCCCGACGTACTCGCGGAAGATCCTGTTCGGGTATCCCGTCGTCGTCTTTTCGGGCGTCCTCATCGCCTTCCTCGGCTTCGGCGTCTGGGTCCACCACATGTTCTCGGTCGGACTGGGACCCGTCGTGAACGCGGTCTTCGGCGGGGCGACGATGCTCATCGCGATTCCCACCGGGATCAAGATCTTCAACTGGATCGCGACGATGTGGGGGGGACGTTTACGCTTCCGCACGGCGATGCTCTACGCGGCCGGCCTCGTGGCGACGTTCACGATCGGCGGCCTGAGCGGCGTCATGCACAGTTCGCCGCCGGCGGACCTGCAGCAGACGGATACGTACTTCGTGGTGGCGCACTTCCACTACGTGCTCATCGGCGGCACCGTCTTCGGCCTCTTCTGCGGCTTCTACTACTGGTTCCCGAAGGCGACGGGACGGATGCTGCACGAGGGCCTCGGGAAGGCCCACTTCTGGCTCACCTTCCTCGCGCTGAACGTGACCTTCTTCCCGATGCACTTCTCGGGGCTCCTGGGGATGCCGAGGCGCACCTACACGTACGCGGAAGGGCTCGGGCTGGACGTCTTCAACCTGATCTCGACGATCGGGGCCTTCATCTTCACGCTCTCCTTCGTGCCGCTGGTCTGGAATCTGTGGCGCACCTGGCGGCGCGGAGAGGCGGCCGGACACAACCCGTGGGACGCGTCGACGCTCGAATGGACGACGGCCTCGCCACCTCCGCACTACAACTTCGCGGAGATCCCGACCGTGGACCGGCGGGATCCGCTCTGGCATCCCTACATCGAACCGGAGTCGCGCCGAGCGGGGGATGAGCCCGGAGGCGCCGTGCCGCGGCGGCAGCCGGATGAGCCGCCGGAGCCGGTGATCATGCCGAATCCGTCGTACTGGCCGCTCGTGCTCGCGGTGGGGATGCTCCTCATGACGATCGGCGCGCTCGGGTCGCTCGGGCTCACCCTCTTCGGTTTGTTCGTGACGGCGGTGGGACTTTTCGCGTGGGCCTTCGAGCCCCCGTTCGGCGAGGAGGCGCACTGATGGAGGGGCCGACCTCGACGGGAATCCCGAACCGCAAACTCGCGATGTGGACCTTCATCGGGTCGGAGTGCATGCTCTTCGGCACGCTGATCGCCACGTACATGATCTATCGCGGCCGGAATCTCGTGCCGCCCTATCCGCACGATCTCCTGAACATCCCGTTCATCACCGTCACGACCTTCGTGCTCCTGATGAGCAGCCTCATGATGGTGCTCGCGCTCGCGGCGGTGCAGAGGAACGATCTGCGGGCGACGAAGCTGTGGCTCGGCCTGACGGCGCTGTTCGGCCTGATCTTCCTCGGCGGCCAGTACTACGAGTTCAGTCACTTCGTGCACGAGGGACTGCCGCTGTCGAGGAACCTCTTCTCGTCGACCTTCTTCGTCCTCACGGGAACGCACGGCGCCCACGTCGCCGGAGGCGTGATCTGGCTGAGCACGCTCCTCGTGAGGACGGTGAACGGGAAGCTCGACGCCCGCCATGCGGAGACGGTGGAGATCGCCGGCCTCTACTGGCACTTCGTGGACGTCGTGTGGATTATCCTCTTCACCCTCATCTACCTGCTGGTGTGAGGCACACGTGAGCCGCCACTCCGCCGAATCGCACCCGAGCACGCGCCTCTACGTCGCCATCGCGGTGATCCTCGCCGCGCTGACGGCGCTCGAAGTGATGGTGTTCTACATCGAGGCGCTCGCCCCCGTGCTCATTCCGATCCTCCTCGTGATGATGGCGGCGAAGTTCGCGCTCGTCGCGATGTTCTTCATGCACCTGAAATCCGACGGCCCGGTCCTCACGGCCATCTTCGCCTGGGGGGTCTTCATCGCCACCGCCATCGTGGTCGGATTGATGGCGATCTTCGGCAAGTTCGGCGCCTGATGTCGGCCCGTCAGCGGGTGTCGGGCAGTCGCGCCTTCAGCGGGCGGGGGTCGCGGAGAGCGCGTAGAGGAAGAGGTTCACGCCCATCCTGATTGCGGACTCCCGTATCTCGGGCGCGTCCCCGTGCACGCCCTCATCCTCCCAGCCGTCCCCCAGATCGGATTCGAAGCTGTAGTAAACCGCGAGGCGGCCATCGAGGAAAATGCCGAACCCCTGCGCGGGATTCCCATCGTGCTCGTGAATCTTGGGCAGGCCGTCCGGCATCTCGTAGAAGATCCGGTAGATGCTGTGCTCGAGCGGTACTTCGGCGAGGGGAAGGTCCGGGAAGAGGCGGGCGATCTCCCGGCGAAAGGACTCGTCCAGGCCGTAGTTGTCGTCCACGTGGAGGAAGCCGCCCCCGTACAGGTAGGCGCGCAGGCGTTCGATCTCGAGCGCCGTGAAGGACATGTTCCCGTGTCCCGTCGCGTACAGGTACGGGTGGTCGGCGAGGTCGGGATCCGCGGCGCCCACCTCCGCGGGCCGGCCGGCGACCGGAATCCCCGTCCGGGACCGGATCTGCTCGAGGAGGTTGTCGAGGCTCGAGGGGTTCGCGTACCAGTCGCCCCCGCCGTCGTAGCGCAGGCGTGCGATCGTCGGCGGCTCCGTCCGCAATGACCCGCCCGGCGGCTGGCCGGCGAGGCTCGGACAGGACCCGAGCGCGGCGAGCGCGGCGGCGGCGACCGTGACGAATCCGAGCACCACCTGCGGCGTGCGGTCGCCGCGCCGCTGCGGGGCGCGGCAATGCGGACAGATTTTCGTCGCGTCCGGCACGTTGCACCGGCAGCGCCGGCACGGCTTCATACGAACTCCTCCGCGAGGGCTCGACCTGGGTTCATCTTGACGCCTCGGTCGCATGGCGCGGCACTTCGGCCGCGTGGTGGCTCACCCGTAGATTATCGGTTCGCGCGGTCCGTGGCGAAGGCTTAGGATGTGCCGCGCGACGGGCCGCTTTCCGGCCTGCCGGACCACGAGGACCTGGACGATGCGTCGATACTCGGCCTACGACCCCCCTGAGTACGTCTCCTGGCAGCCGGACCCCGAACTCCTCGAGGAGTACAGGTCGCGCATCCGGGCGGACGACGCCCGCGAGAGGGAGATTGCCGCGCTCCCTCCCGAAGCGTACCTCGCCCTGTATCGGGGACTCCTCCGCTTCCGCCTCAGCGATATCGCGCTCACGAGGTGGGTGAAGCAGGGCGTGATCTCGAAGGCGTGGCTCGGTACCGGAGAGGAAGCCGTGACGGTGGGCGCGGTGAACGCGCTTGATCGCCGCGGTTCCGAGGGGGACATCGTGGGTCCCATGATCCGCAACCAGGGCGCGAACCACGAGATGGGCATGCCGATGGCGGAGGTGTTCCGCACCTACCTCGGGACGGCGGACGCCCCCGCGGAGGGGCGGGATCTGCACCTGGGAGATCTGCGCTACGGCGTGTGTCCGCCCATCAGCATGGTCGCCACGCTGGCGACGGTCATGAACGGGTTCGCCCTCGCGTTCCGGATTCGCGGAGAGCCCCGCGTGGCGCTGACCTGGGTCGGAGACGGCGCGACGAAACACGGCGAGGCGCACGAGGCGTTCGCCTTCGCGGCATCGCTCGGGCTGCCGATCGTCTTCATCATCCAGAACAACCAGGTGGCGCTGGGCACGCGGCTGGACCAGCACCACGTGCCGCCCGATTTCTCGGCCTGGGGCGCGGCGTACGGGATCCCCTCGGAATCGGTGGACGGGAACCACGTGCTCGAGGTCTACGCGGCAACGCGGGTGGCCGCCGAACGCTGCCGGCGGGGAGAGGGTCCGCAACTCATCGAGGCGCGCACCTTCCGCATGGGAGGGCACGCGACGCACGACGTGCGCGAGGCCCGCGCCATCTTTTCGCGCGAGCTGTTCGGGCACTGGGGGCGGCGCGACCCGATCGGACTCTATGAAGAATATCTCGCAGGGATCGACCTCGGAGTCGCCGGCACCGGCAGCCTGCGGGACCGGAACCTCCGGAAGCTCGCATTGGTGGAGCGGGAAGTGGAGGCGGAGATCGAGCAGGCCGCAAGCGAGGCTCTGGCGAGCCGTGAGAGTGCCGCACCCCGCGGCGAAACGGTGACGCGCGGCGTGTACGGCGGGGTGTCGGCATGACGGGCAGAAGCGCTCGCCCGCGGCGCTCGGGCACGATCGATGGCGCATCGTGGACGGTGTACGAGGCCGCCCGCGCGCCATCGGGCCTCGGTCTCGGCTACTTCGTCTGCGACGACCCGGAGGTGGCGGACCGGCGGACGGCGCTTCCCGCCGGCCTCGCCGTCGCGGACCTCGACGACGAGGCCTTCCGCGCGTTGTGGGAGGCGGGACGACCGCTCACGCCGACCGAGCGCCGGGTCGTCGATGGCAACGGAGCGGTCTGGCTCGCCCGGAGCATGGGGCCGGTCTGGGCCGGGGGGGGGAGCGCGGCGGATACCGTAGGCCTCCGGGTGTGCTGCATCAGCGCGCATCGCCCGGTGGTGGAGCTGAACGGCGCCGCGCTCTCCGAGATGTCGGACGCGGAACTGATCGCGCGCGTCAGCGCCCCCGAAGGAGTCGCGCCATCCTCCGACTGACGTTTCTCGGAACGGCTTCCTCGCGGCCGACGGTGTCGCGGAACGTTTCGTCGCTCGCCCTGAAGCGCGAGGGGCGGTTGTTTCTCCTCGACTGCGGCGAGGGGACGCAACGGCAGATGATGCGGTACGGGGTGGGCTTCTCCCTCGACGATATCCTCATCACGCACCTCCACTCCGACCACTACCTCGGGCTCGCGGGCCTGCTCCGCACGATGAGCCTCCAGGGACGCAAGGAGCGGCTCCGGATCTGGGCGCCGCACGGCACGGGCGAGACGATCCGCGCGCTCCGGGACCTGGGAGGGGATCGTCTGGCCTTCGACGCGACCGTGCACGAACTCCGCGCGGGCGATGCGGTCGAAGGGGAGGGCTTTCGGGTAGAGGCATTCGCGACCGAGCATACCCGGCGCTCGCTCGGATACGCCCTGATCGAGGACATCCGTCCCGGAAGGTTCGATGTGGCGGCCGCCCGCGAAATGGGGGTCCCCGAGGGTCCGCTCTTCGGCCGTCTCCATCGCGGAGAGACCGTGGATCTCGAGGACGGCCGGCGCGTCCGCCCCGCGGAGCTCGTGGGTCCGCCGCGGCCGGGCAGGAAGGTCGTGTACACGGGGGACACGCGTCCCTCCGCCGAAACAGTCCGGATCTCGCGCGACGCCGACGTCCTCGTGCACGAGGCGACGTTCACGGAGGAGGAACGGGGTCGGGCGCGGGAAACCGGCCACTCCACCGCCGCCGCCGCGGCCCGGGTCGCGCGCGAGGCGGGCGTGCGGCGGCTGGTTTTGACGCACATCAGCGCCCGCTACGCCGAGCGGCCGGCCCAACTGCTCGAGGAGGCACGTACCGTCTTCCCCCGGGCGGAACTCGCACGCGACGGCTGGTCCACCGACGTCTCCTTCGATGACGCGGAGCCCGGAGTTCCGGACCCTTGATCCGGGTGCGCGTACCCGGGGACAAGTCGATTTCCCACCGCGCCGCGCTCATCGCGCCGCTCGCTTCGTCGGCCTCCGTCGTGCGCGGTCTCTCGGACGGCGCCGACGTGCGGGCCAGCGTGGGAGCGATGCGGCGGCTCGGCGCCGCCGTCGAGTGTGAGGAGGAGGAGGGCGGCCTCACGATCCGCTGTGCAGGCGGCGGGCTCGAGGTCGCGTCGGCTCCGCGGCTCGATTGTGGGAACAGCGGGACGACGGCGCGCCTCCTCGCCGGGATCCTGGCGGGTTCCGGCGTCCCGGCCGTCCTGGATGGCGACCCATCGCTTCGCAGCCGTCCCATGCGCCGCGTCATCTATCCGCTGCAGGCCATGGGGGCGCGGGTCGAGTACGACGGGGAGCCGGAGCGGCTTCCCGTGCGGCTTCGAGGGCGAGCGACGGGGACGTTGAGGACCCTGCGCCACCGCGGCCGGGTCGCCAGCGCCCAGGTCAAGTCGGCCATCCTTCTCGCCGGCGTGCTGGCCCGCGTGCGGGTCGAGGTCAGCGAGCCCGCCCTCTCCCGGGACCACACCGAGCGCATGCTGGCCGAGATGGGGGTGCCGCTCGCATTCGATCCCGGGCGGACCGGGGCGGGGGAGGTGCGCTTCGATCCATCGGATTGGGAGGGTGCGCTCGAAGGTCTCCGCATGACGGTCCCCGGCGACCCGTCCTCGGCCGCCTTCCTCATCGGGGCGTCGCTCCTCGGCGGCCGCACGGTGAGGGTGGCGGACGTGGCGGCCAACCCCGGCCGCATCGGATTTCTCTCCGTGCTCGAGGCGATGGGGGCCGGCATCGACCGGGACCCCGCACCGACGGAGGGCGGGGAACCGCGGGAGACGTGGACCGTCCATCCCCCGGACGACCTGCGGGCGTTCTCGATCGGCGGCGACCTGATCCCGCGCGTGATCGACGAGATTCCGCTCCTCGCCGTCCTCGCCGCCCGAGCGCGGGGCCGTTCGGAAATTCGCGACGCCGCCGAGTTGCGCGTGAAGGAGAGCGACCGTCTTGCCGTCCTGGCCCGGACGCTCGGGAAACTCGGCGTCGTCGTGGAGGAAAAGCCGGACGGTCTCACGATCCAGGGCCGTGCCGGGCGGCTGCGCGGCGATGTCGAGACGCGCGGCGACCACCGGATCGCCATGGCGTTCGGGGTTCTCGAGGCGGCGGGAGACGCCGACCTGCGGATCGACGACCGCTCGTGCGCGGACGTCTCGTATCCGGATTTCTGGGACGCCCTGGAGCCCTTCCGGCGCGGTTCACCCGGAGGGTCTCCGCCGCGAACGGGACGGGTGGTCGCGGTGGACGGCCCCGCCGCTTCCGGCAAGAGCAGCACGGCGCGGAGCGTGGCCCAACGACTCGGCTTCGTGCATGTGAACTCCGGACTGCTCTACCGGGCGATCACCTGGTGGGCGCTCGACAGGGGCATCGCCGAAGACGAGCCTTCGATCGAGGCTGCGGTGCCCGGGCTCGACGTCGATCTCGTCCCCGCGCACGACGGGTTCGATGTGTCCGTTGCGGGAATCCGGCCCGGCCGCGGTCTCGAATCGTCCGAGGTGACCGCGCGGGTATCCGCCGTTTCCACGCTTCCGGCGGTTCGGGAGGTCGTGCTGGAGCGGCTGCGCCGGGCGGGCCGCCGCCACGAGCTCGTCTGCGAGGGACGCGACATCGGCACCGCCGTCTTCCCCGACGCGGAGCTGAAGGTCTTCCTCGTGGCGGACGTCGGCGAGAGAGCCCGCCGTCGACTGCGCCAGCGCGCCGCTCCCTTCACGGAGGACGACCTCGAGCGCGAGATCCTGCGGATCGAGGCGCGCGACCGGCTGGATCGATCGCGTCCGCTGTCCCCGCTCCGGCGAGCGCCCGACGCGATCGAGATCGACACGACCTCCATGTCCCCGGACCTCGTCGTGGACGCCATCCTCGAGCTTGCGGCCTCCGCTTTCCGTTGACGCTCCCGCAGCGCGAATCTAAGTTGGCGTACTGTTCGAGGATCGTGGCGGAAAAAGTGGCGCTTCGCCCCGGATCCTGTGAAGACCCGACACCAGGGGATCGGCCGGCGGCTGGGCGGAGATGGTGATGCTCGGTCGGGGTCGATTCTTTTTTGCCACGAGGCCCGGCGGGACGCACCGTTGGCCCCGCGCGGGAGCTTGATTCCCTATGCCCGACGACACGAACCCTCAGACCGAAGTTCCCGAGACCGAAGTCCCCGAGATGGACATCCCCGAGACCACGGACGCGTCGACGGAAGTCGACGACCCCGCTCAGGAAGAGGTGGAGGTCGCCGTCGCGACGCCGGCCGCCTTCGAACCCAGTGCCATCGATCTGGATCTCGATGCGGATCCCCGGGATGACTCCCAGCACGATCAGGCCGAGTACGCCGAACTCTACGCGCTCTACGAGGACACCCTCAGTCGCATCACCGAAGGTGAGATCGTCTCCGCGCAGGTCATCGGAAAAACGGAGACGGACATCATCCTGGATGTCGGCTTCAAGTCCGAAGGAGCCGTCCCGCTCGAAGAGTTCGCGGATCCGGACGAAGTTGAGATGGGCGATTCCGTCGATGTCCTCCTCGAGAGCCTCGAGGATGAGGAAGGCGTCGTCGTCCTCTCGAAGAAGAAGGCGGACTTCCTCCGCGTCTGGGAGAAGATCAAGGACGCCTTCGACAACGACCGTCCCGTGCAGGGGCGCATCAAGCGGAAGATCAAGGGTGGCGTGACGGTCGACCTCATGGGGGTCGACGCGTTCCTGCCCGGATCCCAGATCGCGCTTCGCCGCGTACCCAACGTCGACGACCTTCTGGGCGACGAGTACGACTTCAAGATCCTCAAGCTCAACAAGCGCCGCCGGAACATCGTGGTGAGCCGTCGCGTCCTTCTCGAAGAGGAGCGGGCAGGGAAGCGGGAGGAACTCAAGAAGGAGCTGTCCGTGGGCGACGTGCGCCCCGGAATCGTCAAGAACATCACGGACTTCGGCGCTTTCATCGACCTCGGCGGGATGGACGGCCTCCTCCACATCACCGATATGTCCTGGGGGCGCATCGGCCATCCGTCGGAAGTCTGCGACATCGGCCAGTCGCTCGAGATCAAGATCCTCGACATCGACTGGGACCGGGAGAGGATCTCGCTCGGCCTCAAGCAGCTTCAGGAGTACCCCTGGAAGAACGTGGCCGAGAAGTACCCGGTCGGGACGCGCGTGCTGGGCCGGGTCGTCTCGATTACGAACTACGGCGCCTTCGTTGAACTCGAGCGCGGGATCGAGGGTCTCGTCCACATCTCCGAGATGTCATGGACCCGCAACGTCCGCCATCCCTCCCAGCTCGTCGGCATCAACGACAAGGTCGAATGCGTCGTGCTGCGCGTCGATGAGGAGGCACAGAAGATCTCGCTCGGGATGAAGCAGGTGGAGGAGGACCCGTGGTTGGCGCTGCCGGCGCAGTACCCGCCGGGGACGAAGATCCGCGGGCTGGTCCGCAACCTCACGTCCTTCGGCGCCTTCGTGGAGGTCGAGGCGGGAATCGACGGCCTCGTCCATATCTCCGACATGAGCTGGACGCGGCGGGTGCAGCATCCGGCCGAAGTGCTCCGGAAGGGGGAGGAGGTCGATGTCGTCGTACTCTCGATCGATCCCGACCAGAAGCGGATCTCCCTCGGTTTGAAGCAGGTGCAGGAAGATCCGTGGTATCAGCTTGCGCAGGCGTACCAGCCGGGACGGGAAGTGGCGGGTTCGATCACCCGTCTGCTCGAGAAGGGCGTCGTCGTGGACCTCGGGAGCGATCTCGAAGGATTCGTGCCGATCTCGCAACTCGGGGTGGAGGCGCCGGTCACCGAGCCCGCCGACCACTTCGACGAGGGGCATCGGCTGGAACTGCGCGTACTCGAGACGGATCCCATCAACCGTCGCATCGTTCTTGCCGTCGTGGATGCACCCGATGTCCCGTACGCCGCCGAAGAGGTAGAGTACGAGAACATGGCGGCGTCGAAGTCGGGCTCCGCGGCGGATGACGCGGACGCGGATGCGGATGACACGGACGAGGGGGAGCAGTCCGATTCCGGTGGTGAGGCAGAGGAGTAGCCCTTTCCACGAGCGGCGTAGAGCGGCGCGGAGACGCGTAGCTCTCGGTTGCGGCGCCGCGCTTGTCGCGGCCGCGGGCTGTGCGTTCATCGCCGGCAACCCACCCGTCGAGACGGTCGCGCCGAGCACGGTGGACACGGAAGGAGCGGCGGCTGCGCTCCGCCTCGCCGAGTCCGACTACGAGCAGGGGCGCTTCGCCGCCGCCGCGTCGCGCGCGGACTCCCTCGACGCCGCCTGGCGTGAAGTGGAACTTCTCCGACCCCTCGCGGACCGCGCCCTCTCCGTGGCGGGTCGGGCGCTGGAAGCGCAGCAACTCCCGGGCGCCGCCGCGGATCGTTACGGCAGGCTCCTCGCGCGGGGGCCCGCCTCACCCCTCGGAACGGCCACCCTGGAGCGACTGGTTCGGATCCTCTCCGACACCGGCCGCGAGCCCGAAGCGGTCGCTGCGATCCTCTCCGCGCCCGGTGGACTGGAGACGATCGGTGCGGAGAATCTCCGCCGGTTGACCGGTGCCCTCACGCTCCAGGAATTACGCCCGTTGACCGGGAACTTCCCGCCGGAGACGGCTGCCGCCGCGATCGTTCATACCCAACTCATCCGTCTGCTCATCGTCGAGGAGCAGGGGGACGAGGCGAGGCGTCTGGCCGCCCGCATCCTGGACGGGCAGCCCGCCGAACCGGAGCGGGTTACGGCGGAGATGATCGTCGGGGCGGAAACGGATCTCGGCAGCGGCAGCGCGCGGATCGGCGCGATCCTCCCCCTCACGGGCGACCTCGCGAATCTGGGCCTGGTGCTGCGCGAGGGGATCGAACTCGCGGTCGAGCGATACCGCGAGGAGCGTCCGGACGGTTTCGATGTCGAACTCCTCTTCGCCGACGACGAATCGGATCCGGAGAACACGGCGGATCTCGTGCGGTCGCTCGAAGAACGGGGCGTGATCGCGATCCTGGGTCCGCTGCGCGCCGAGCCGTTCGCGGCGGCGTCGCGGGCCCGAGGGAATCAGCGGCTGCCGATCATCAGCCCCACGGCGACGGAGGTCCTGAGCCCCGGGTCGGCGACCTACACGCTCTACGACGCAGGCACGCGCGCCTCGGATGTGGCGGAGGAACTGGCGCGCTGGACGCTGGAGGATCTGCGGCTCCCCCGGGTCGCCGTTCTCGAGCCGGCCGGGGTCGGGCTCGGAGGCGCGATCGATGCGTTCACGCGCACGATCCGGGAGAACGGCGGCCTGCTCGTGGGGCACGAACGCTACGATCCCGGGATCACGACCTTCCAGGCGCCCATCGAATCCGTCGCCGCCTCGGAGCCCGACGTGGTCTTCGCGCCGGCGGCGTCCGTGTCCGGCGTCCTCGCCATCGCGCCTCAACTCTTCTATTACGGGCTCTACAACGTGATCGTGCTGGGGAGCGGGGCCTGGGCCGAACCGGCCGCGCTGCGTCGTCTCGAACGCTTCGCGACGGACCACCGGGTCATCGGTCTCGCGACGGACCGCGTCAGCCCGGGCACGCCGTGGCGGCAGTTTGTCGCCGATTATGAGAGACGATACCGAAAGACGTTGCGGGACAACATTATGCCGGCTCTGGCACACGATGCGACGCTCCTGGTTCTCTCCGCTCTCGATGGCGCGAGACTGCCGATCCCGGTCGCGCTCGCGGCCTACCTCGAATCGGGACCGGAAGTCGAGGGCGTGACGGGCCGTCTGCGTCCCGACGCCGAGCGGTCGGTCGTACGGCGCTCCACGGAGATCCGCATGCTGGTGGACGGTTCGCCCGTGGAGGCGGACAGAGAGGAACTTCTCACCTGGCTGGCGGAGGTGCGCGCGGCGCCGTCTCCCTTTGCGCCACGAGACTCGGTGCGCGTCGACACCCTGCGCGTCGTCACCCTGCGCACGGAGGCGCGGCACGGGGTGCGAACGGCGGGCATCCGGTGAGCATGCGCGAGAAGCTGGCCGAACTCGAGGCCCGATCCGAACAGGCCGCCCGCGGAGACCCGGATCGGCTCGCCCGCCAGCACGCGCGCGGCAAGCTGGGCGCCCGGGAGCGCCTCGAAATCCTCCTCGACGAGGGGAGCTTCGTGGAGTTCGACCGCTTCGTCGAGCACCGCTGCACGGACTTCGGGCTCGAGGACCGGCGCATCCCCGGCGACGGCGTCATCACCGGCTACGGGCGCATCGACGGGCGAACCGTCTACGTCTTCAGCCAGGACTTCACGGTCTTCGGAGGCTCGCTTTCGGAAACGCACGCCGGCAAGATCGTGAAGGTCCTGGACCTCGCGACGCGGAACGGCGCCCCCTTCATCGGCATCAACGACTCGGGTGGCGCCCGGATTCAGGAAGGGGTCGCCTCGCTGGGCGGCTATGCGGACATCTTCCTCCGGAACACGCTGGCCTCGGGCGTAATCCCGCAACTGAGCGCGATCCTGGGGCCATGTTCCGGAGGCGCGGTCTACAGCCCCGCCATCACGGACTTCGTGTTCATGGTGGACGGGGTGAGCCACATGTTCATCACGGGCCCGGGCGTCGTGAAGACGGTGACGCACGAGGACGTGACGTTCGACGAACTCGGCGGCGCCGCCGTGCACGCGAGCCGGTCCGGTGTGGCGCACTTCCGGTCGGCGACCGAGGTGGAGGCGCTCGGCGCCGTGCGCCGCCTCCTTTCCTATCTGCCCTCGAACAACCAGGAGACGCCGCCGTGGCGGGAGACGACGGATCCGGCGGACCGGGCCGACGAAGCGCTTCTCGAGATCGTGCCCGACGACCCGAAGCTCCCGTACGACATGCTGGACATCATCCGTCGCGTCGTCGACGCCGACAGCCTGATGGAGGTTCACGCCGAGTACGCCCGCAACATCATTACCGGCTTCGCCCGACTCGGGGGGAACGCCGTGGGGATCATCGGCAACCAGCCCGCGGTCCTGGCCGGCGTCCTGGACAGCGATGCGAGCATCAAGGCCGCGCGGTTCGTCCGCTTCTGCGACGCGTTCAACGTTCCGCTGGTGACCTTCGAGGACGTGCCCGGCTTTCTCCCGGGGCTGAGGGAGGAGCACGAGGGCATCATCCGAAACGGCGCGAAGCTCCTCTTCGCCTACTGCGAGGCGACGGTGCCGAAGCTCACCGTCATCACGCGCAAGGCCTACGGCGGCGCGTACGACGTCATGTCGTCCAAGCACATCCGGGGCGACCTCAACCTCGCCTGGCCGAGCGCGGAGATCGCGGTGATGGGCGCGAAGGGCGCGGTGGAAGTCCTCTTCCGGCGGGAGATTGCCGCGGCCGAGGACCCCGCGGCGCGCACGGCCGAACTCGAAGCGGAATATCGGGCGAAGTTCGCCAACCCCTATCTCGCCGCCGAGCGGGGGTTCATCGACGATGTGATCGACCCCCGCGAGACGCGCGCGCGCCGCGTTTCGGGGCTCGAGGCCATGGCCGAGAAGCGCGATCGCAACCCGCCCAGGAAGCACGGCAATATCCCGCTGTGAACCCCTCCGAGGCCGGATGTTCGACAAGGTTCTGATCGCGAACCGCGGGGAGATCGCGGTCCGGATCGTCCGCGCGTGCCACGAGGAAGGCCTCGGGACGGTCGCGGTCTACTCCGACGTGGATCGCCGGGCCCCCCACGTGCTTCTCGCGGGCGAGGCGGTCCGGATCGGGGGGGCTGCCGCCGCGGAGAGCTACCTGTCGATCGACAGGCTCCTCGCCGCCGCGAAGGAGACGGGGGCGGGGGCGGTCCATCCGGGGTACGGCTTCCTGGCCGAGAACGCCGATTTCGCTCGCGCCGTCGAAGCCGCGGGTCTCGTCCACATCGGACCTCCCGCCGACGCGATCGAAATCATGGGCGACAAGACGCGGGCCCGGGCGCGGATGGTGGAGGCCGGGGTGCCCGTGATACCGGGCAGCGACCCGCTCGATTCGGCGCGGGACGCCGTTCTCGAAGCTGAACGGATCGGATTCCCCGTCCTCCTGAAGGCGGCGGCCGGCGGGGGCGGCAAGGGCATGCACGTCGTCTCCGACGAGGAGCAGATGGCCGGCGCGTTCGGACGCGCGACGCGGGAGGCGAAGAGCGCCTTCGGCGACGGACGCGTGTTCGCGGAGCGCTTCCTCGGTTCCCCCCGGCACATCGAGATCCAGGTGCTCGCCGACGACGAGCGGACCGTGGACTTCGGCGAGCGGGAATGCTCGATCCAGCGGCGACACCAGAAGCTGATCGAAGAAGCGCCGTCCACGGCGATCGATGACGCGCTCCGACGCCGAATGGCGGAGGTCGCCGTGCGGGCGGCGGAGGCGGTCGGCTACCGCGGCGCGGGCACGGTCGAGTTCCTGGTCGAAGGGGGCGAGTTCTTCTTCCTCGAGATGAACACCCGGATTCAGGTCGAGCACCCCGTGACGGAACTCGTCACCGGCGTGGACCTTGTCCGTCAGCAACTGCGCGTCGCCCGGGGGCTCCCGCTGCTAGGCGGCGGAGAGCCGCCCGCCGCGCGCGGACACGCGATCGAATGCCGGATCAACGCGGAGGACCCGGCCGCCGGATTCCTCCCATCCATGGGTCGAATCGACCGTCTCGAAGTGCCGACGGGGCCCGGCGTGCGCTGGGATGGCGGGATCCGGAACGGGTCGGAGGTCGGTCCGCACTACGACTCGCTGCTCGGCAAGCTGGTCGTCCACGCCTCGGATCGTGAGGCGGCGATCCGGCGCATGCGGTCCGCGCTCGAGGGGCTCGTCATCGGCGGCGTCGAGACGACGGTCCCCTGGCACCTCGCGGTGATGGATGAAGCCGACTACCGAGCGAACGATCTCTCGATCCGGTACGTGGAGGAACACCCCGGACTCGGAGCGACGGCGGACCCCGGGCTGCGCGACGTGGCCATGGCGACCGCGGTGCTCCTCGCGGATGAGGATCGGCCGCGGGTCGTTGCCGGCGGTGCGCGGCGCTCCCGCGACGGAGCGAACGGGCTGTCGGCCTGGATGCGGGCGGATCGGGAGTGGTGAAGCCATCATGAAGTACCACGTCGAGGTGGACGGCACGAGCTTCGAGGTCGAACGGCTGGTCTCCGGGCTGCGCCTGAACGGTTCGGAGCGGGCCGCGGAGTTCGCGTGGCTGGCGGACGGCGAAATCCAGCTCACCCTGGATGGGGCGAACCACCGCGTGTTCGCGCGCCGGACGCCCGCCGGGTGGCGGCTGACCGTGCGCGGCCGGACCTTCGACGTCACGGTGGAGGACGAACGTACCCGGGCGCTCCGCGCACTGGCCGATCAAGGCGCGGGGGGGCGGGGACCGCAGGAGTTGCGCGCGCCGATGCCGGGGCTGATCACGCGCGTCCTCGCGGAAGCCGGGCAACGCGTGAACGCCGGCGATGGACTCGTCGTGATCGAAGCCATGAAGATGGAGAACGAATTGCGCGCCCGTGAACCGGGAACGGTGGCCGAAATCGAGGTCCGCGCCGGTGATGTCGTGGATCGCGATCAGGTTCTCGTGACGGTCGAAGCGGAGACCCCGTGAACGCACGGCGCCCGGTCTTTTCCACCACGAGCGGGATCGAAGTCGATCCGGTCTACGGGGCGGGCGACGCGAGGCCGGATCCGGCCCTGCCCGGCGAGTTCCCCTACACGCGCGGCGTGTACCCCACGATGTACCGGGGGCGGCTGTGGACGATGCGTCAGTACGCCGGCTTCGGCACGGCCGCGGCGACGAACGCGCGCTTCCGCTACCTGCTGGAATCAGGACAGACCGGTCTCTCCGTTGCCTTCGACCTCCCGACCCAGATGGGCTACGACTCCGACGATGCCAGGGTGCGGGGGGAAGTCGGACGGGTCGGCGTGGCGATCGATTCGATCGAGGACATGCACCGGCTGTTCGAGGAGATCCCGCTCGAACGCGTCTCGACGGCGATGACGATCAACGCCACGGCGCCCGTGCTCCTCGCGATGTACGCGGGCGTGGCTCAGGAACGGGGTATCGATCCGGCCGTCCTCCGGGGCACGCTTCAGAACGACGTGCTCAAGGAGTTCATCGCGCGGGGGACGTACATCTATCCGGTGGAGCCCAGCGTTCGGTTCGTGACGGACGTATTCGACTTCTGCTCCCGTGAGATGCCGCGCTGGCGCTCGATTTCCATCAGTGGGTATCACATTCGCGAGGCCGGCGCGACGGCGGCCCAGGAGCTGGCCTTCACGATCGCCAACGGTCTGGAATACGTGCGCCGCGCCATCGAGCGGGGGCTGGAGATCGACGATTTCGCTCCCGGGCTCAGCTTCTTCTTCTCGGCCGACCGGCTTTTCTTCGAGGAGGTCGCCAAGTTCCGCGCCGCCCGCCGCATGTGGGCCCGCCTCATGCGGGACCGTTTCGGAGCCACGGCGGAGAGCTGTCGACTGAAGTTCCACACCCAGACGTCCGGGGCGGCGCTGACGGCCCAACAGCCGTTGAACAACGTCGTGCGCGTCGCCGTTCAGGCGCTCTCCGCGGTTCTGGGGGGGACGCAGTCGCTGCACACGAACAGCTACGACGAAGCGCTCTCGCTTCCCGGAGCGGATGCGGCCCGCCTCGCGCTCCGCACGCAACAGGTCCTGGCGGCCGAGACCGGTGTCGGCGACACCGTCGATCCCCTGGGGGGCTCCTACTTCGTGGAGTCGCTCACGGACGACATCGAGGCGCGGGCCCGGGAGTACCTCGCGCGCGTCGAAGAACTGGGCGGCCCCGTGCAGGCGATCGACTACATGAGAGAGGAGATCCACCTCGCAGCCCGCCGACATCAGGAGGCGATCGAGAGCCGCGAACTCGAGGTGGTCGGCGTGAACCTGCACGCGGATGCCGAACCGGTCGAAATGCCGAAGGCGCCGGATTTCGCTCGCTTGGCGGATGAACAGCGCCTGCGGCTCACGCGGCTCAGGGCGGAGAGGAGCGACGCGGACGTGGAAGCGGCGCTGGCGGGGATCCGGCGAGCGGCGGCCGGAGATGCTAACCTCCTGCCCGTTCTGATCGACGCCGTCAGGCGCCGCGTGACTCTGGGCGAGATCAGCCACGCGCTGCGCGAGGTGTGGGGAGAATACCGGCCCGGCTAGCCGCCCGCGGCGAAACGCCGCGGGCACGTCGACGTTCCACGGATGGACCCAGGGGCACGAGTGCCAACGTACGAATACAGATGTCGCAGTTGTCGACACGAATTCGAGCGGTTCCAGCGCATGTCGGACCCGGCGATCCGCGTCTGTCCGTTGTGTGGGGAAGAGCAGGTGGAGCGGCTCATCTCGTCGGGAGGCGGGATCGTCTTCAAGGGGCCGGGTTTCTACGCCACCGACTATCGGCAGGCGCCGGAGGGTGGCGGGAAGTCCACGGCCGCCAAGGCGTCGGGCGATGCCTCCTCGGGGTCGCAGGACGGCGCGTCGTCCGCGTCCGATGGGGCCTCAGCCGCGTCTGATGGCGCCTCCTCAGGGTCGCCGGAAGGCGATTCCGGCTCGTGACGGGCGACGCCGGATTGGCTCGGCTCTCCGAGGCGCTCGAATCCGCCCTTTCCGCCGCAGGGGCTCCGGAGGGCTTCTCTCCGGGGCTGGAGCGGCCGCGGGATCCGACGCACGGAGATTGGGCGTCCAACGCTGCGCTCGTGCTCGCGAAGAGACTCGGCCAGCCTCCGCGGGCGCTCGCGGCGCGCGTCTGCGAACTGATCGATCCCGCAGCCGCCGGCATCGCGGCGGTGGAAGTCGCGGGCCCGGGGTTCCTGAACTTCCGGCTTTCGGACCGATCCATCTGGCCTCGACTGACGGAGGTCATCGAGGCGGGCCGCGACTGGGGACGGACAAAGACCTCGCCGGCGCTCCGCGTCAATGTGGAGTTCGTCTCCGCCAATCCGACGGGGCCGCTGCATGTGGCCCATGGTCGTGGCGCGGCGCTCGGCGACGCGGTCGCGTCGCTGCTGGAGTGGGCCGGACACGACGTGACCCGCGAGTTCTACGTGAACGACGCCGGACGGCAGATCGAACTCCTCGGAGAATCCGTCGAGGCACGCTACGAGGAAACGGCCGGCCGGCCGGCGACGGTTCCCGAAGGCGGGTATCACGGCGAGTACGTCCGCGATGTCGCGCTGACGATCCGAGACGCCGCCGGCCCGGGGTTTCTCGCCTCTCTCCCGGCGGAAGAGCGCAAGGCGCACTTTCGGCGCGAAGCGGTGCGACTGCTCCGCGAGGAACAGGCGGAGGATCTGTCGCGCTTCGGCGTCGACATGGATCTCTTCTACTCCGAGCGCTCGCTCTACGAGTCCGGAGCGATAGACCGCCTCCTGGAAGCGCTGGAAGGCGGCGGCCTGATCTATCGCTCGCAGGGGGCGACCTGGCTTCGGACGTCCGGCCACGGCGACGAGAAGGACCGGGTCCTCATCAAGAGCGACGGCTCCTTCACCTACTTCCTGCCGGACCTCGCCTATCACCTCGACAAGGCGCGGCGCGGGTTCGACATCGCGATCGACGTCTGGGGCGCGGATCATCAGGGCCACGAGAAGCGCATGCTGGCGGCCCTGCGCGGCCTGTCGTGCCCGGACCTGCTCGAGGTCCTGATCATCCAGCTGGTCACGGTCCTGCGCGACGGCAGGGAAGTCCGGATGAGCAAGCGCGCCGGACGCTTCGTGACGCTGGGCGAACTCGTGGAGGAGACGGGTCCGGACGTGGCGCGGTATTTCTTCCTCATGCGCCGCGCGGAGGTCCATCTCAACTTCGATCTCGACCTCGCTCTGGATACGTCGGATGCGAATCCGGTCTACAAGGTCCAGTACGCGCATGCGCGCATGTGCAGCGTGTTCCGCAAGGCGGAGGTCGTCGCCGACGAAGTCCCGGCCTCCCTCGAGGTTCCGGATGGCTTCGGCACCCCGGCCGAGCGTGAGGTCGCCCTCTCCGTCCTGAGGCTTCCCGAGGTCATCGCCGCAGCCGCCACGAGCCGGGCTCCGCACCTGGTCTGCGCGTACCTGGAGGAGACGGCGGGGCTCGTGAACGCCTGGTATCACCAGGGGAACCTGGATCCGGCGCAGAGAATCCTGGCGGACGTGCCGGAGCGGACCGCGAGAATCCGGCTCGCGCGCGCGGTTCAGCTCACGCTGCGCAACGGGCTGCGGGCGCTCGGCCTCTCGGCCCCCGAAACCATGACCCGGGACGCGAAGTGAAGGTCCGCGTCCCCGGAAACGGCGCCGGCCGGACCGGAGCGGGGTCGATCCTCGTCGTGGGCAGCGTCGCGCTGGATGAGATTTCGACGCCTGTCGGGCACCAGGAGGACGTCGTCGGCGGGACGGCGGTCAACTTCAGCGCCGCAGCCTCCCTGTTCGCGCCGGTTCGGCTCGTCGGGGTCATCGGCGAGGACTATCCGACGGACGAACTCGACTTCCTCCGGCGCCGGGGCGTGGATCTGTCGGGGCTCGAGCAGCGGCCCGGCCGCAGCTTCCGGTGGGGTGGCGTCTATCACCGGGACATGAATACGAGGGACACGACGTTCACCGAACTGGGGGTTTTCGCGGACTTCCATCCGACGATCCCCCTCGCGTTCCGGAGCGCGCCCTGGGCTTTTCTGGGCGCCATCGACCCCGCGCTGCAGCTCGAGGTCCTGGATCAGATCGAGTCACCCGTGCTCACGGCCTGCGACACGATGAACTACTGGATCGAGGGGACGCCGGAGCGTCTCGCCGAGGTCATCGCGAAGATCGACCTGATCACCCTGAACGATGAAGAGGCGAAACAGCTTTCGGGGGAGCACAATCTGGCTCGGGCCGCGCGCTGGATTCAGAGCCGGGGCCCGCGCCACGTCGTGATCAAGAAGGGGGAGCACGGAGCCGTGCTGCTCACGAGCGAGGGCTTCTTCCTCACCCCCGGCTTTCCGCTCGACGACGTCGTCGATCCCACCGGAGCCGGCGATGCGTTCGCCGGCGGCTTGCTCGGGTACCTGGCGCGCTGCGGTTCGATCGCGGGGCCCGCGCTGAAGCGCGCCGTCGTGTACGGGTGCGCGCTCGGCTCCTTCGCGTGCGAAGCTTTCGGCGCGCGCCGCATGGTGACGCTCACCAGGGCCGAAGTGGAGGACCGCGTGCGAAGCATCGGAACGCTCACCAGATTCGATGAGCCAATCCCGCGGATGGAAGCGTGAACGACACATGAACGACGGATTGACGTACCGTGACGCGGGCGTAAACCTCGAGGCGGCCCGCGCGACGAAAGCTCGGCTCTCCCGGCTCGTCCAGGGGACCCGGACGGATGCCGTGAGTTCGGATTTCGGCTCGTTCGGAGGGCGGTTCCGGGCGACGCCCGGCCGTGAACTCGTCGCGAGCGCCGACGGCGTGGGGACGAAGCTGAAGGTCGCCTTCATGGCGGACCGGCACGACACCGTGGGTGCCGATCTCGTGAGCCACTGCGTCAACGACATCCTCGTTGAAGGCGCCCGGCCTCTCATCTTCATGGACTACGTCGCCTGCGGCGTGCTGGACCCGGATACCGTGACGAGCGTCGTTTCGGGACTCGCCGCCGCCTGTCGCGCGAACGGCTGCGCGCTGCTGGGGGGAGAGACGGCGGAGATGCCGGATTTCTATGCGCCGGGGGAATACGACCTCGCGGGATTCGTGGTGGGCGAGATCGCCTACCCGGAGTTGACCCGCAGAGATCTGGAGCCGGGGGACCGTCTCATCGGACTCGCGTCGAGCGGCATCCACACGAACGGCTACAGCTTCGTGCGTGCCCTCTTCTTCGACCGCCTCGGACTCGGGGCCCACGACGCCTTCCCGGGAACCGGGGACTCCGTGTCGGAGGTCCTCCTGCGTCCTCACCGAAGTTACCTGTCGATCCTCGAGCGCAGCCTCGAAGCAGGCCGCGTGCGGGCGCTCGCCCACATCACGGGGGGAGGGATCCCGGGGAACGTCGACCGGGTCATCGGCCGGAATCTCGATGCGGTGGTGCGCTCCAACAGTTGGCCGCGCCCGCACGAGTTCGACGTGATCGCGCGCGAAAGCGGGGCGGACGAGGCGGAGCTCTTCTCCACCTTCAACATGGGCGTGGGGATGGTCGCGGTCGTGCGGGAGGCGGAGGCCGGCCGGGTCCTCGAGGAGATTCGCGACTCCGGGTGCGAGGCCTTCCTGTGCGGTGAACTCGTGGCGGGCAGCGGCAGGGTGCATCTGGAGACTTCATGACGGCGCGTGGATTCGACCCCATCGCCGGGGCACCGCCGAGCCGCACCGAGGATCTGCGTCACATGCGCGAGGCGCTGGCCGTGGCGCCGCGAGGACTGGGCCGCGTGTCGCCCAATCCGCTCGTGGGCGCCGTTGTGGCCCGCGGAAACCAGGTGTTCGGCACGGGATGGCACGCGGAATACGGCGGCGACCATGCGGAGGTCATGGCGCTGCGGGAGGCGGGGCCGCGCGCGGCGGGCGCAACGATGTACGTCACGCTCGAGCCGTGCCGCCATACGGGGCAGACACCTCCGTGCACCACGGCGATTATCCGCTCCGGCATACGGCGCGTCGTGATCGCCTGCCGGGATCCCAATCCGGAGGCGCGTCACGGGGCCGAGGAGCTGCGGCAGGCCGGACTGGACGTCGAGATCGGGATCGAGGCGAACGCCGCGAAACGGCTGAATGCGGCCTTCCTCTGGTTTCACCGGCAGTGGGTCCCCTTCGCTTCGCTCAAGCTCGCCCTCTCGCTCGACGCGAAGCTCGGAGAAGAAAGCGTTCGCACTCCGGTGACCGGCATCCGGGCGCTGGACGAGGTCCACCGTCTCCGCTCCTGTCACGATGCGATCCTCATCGGTTCCAACACGATCGCGATCGATGACCCTCTGCTCACCGCTCGCGGCGAGGTCGTGCCGAGGGTACCGCCGGTACGGGCCGTCCTGGACACCAGGCTCAGGCTCCCACGCTCGAGCCAGCTCGTGCGGACGGCCGCCCAGGCGCCCGTGTGGGTCTTCGCGGATCCCGACTCGAACGGGTTCGAGGAGCGCGCGGATCTGCTCCGCGAAGCGGGCGTGGAAGTCATCGGAGTGCCCCGAAGCGAAGACCACCGACTGGATCTGAGCGCCGTCTGGAACGAACTGGCCATTCGCGGCGTGCTCTCCGTGTTCGTTGAAGGTGGGGGACAGGTCGCCGCATCTTTGCTACGCGGAGGACACATACAGCGGATCCATGCCTTCATCGCTCCCATGTTCTACGGCCGGGACGGCGTGCCGGCGTTTCCGGGACTCGAGCCGTCGACGCCGGGCGACTGGTTGCCGATGCAACGAGATTCGCTGGGGCAGGATACGCAGATCGTGTTCGAACACCGACAACTCCAGGAAACCCTGGACAACCTCTGAGCGATCGGATTCGTGTTCACCGGAATCATACGGGCGGTCGGCGAGGTCGCTGGCCGGGAACACCGGGAGACGGCGCTGCGGCTGACGATTGCCCGCGTCCCGTTTCTCGAAGGGCTCCGCGATGGGGATTCCGTGTCGCTCGCGGGCGTGTGCACGACCATCGTCGCGCTCCGGGAGGAGACGTTCGAGGTCGATGTCGTCGAGGCTACACTGGAGCGGACCACGATCGGGAGTTGGCGGGTCGGGGATCCCGTGAACCTCGAGCCGGCGCTGTGCGCCGGGGAACCGCTGGGCGGTCACATGGTACAGGGACACGTCGATGGGGTGGGGACCGTGGCGGCGGCCAGGTGGGAAGGCGAGTCGGGCCTGCTCGAGATCGAGCTCCCCGCTGGCCTCGAGAGGGTGACCGTGTCGCAGGGTTCCTTCGCCGTCGATGGCGTGAGTCTCACGGTCAACCGCCTGACCGGGACCATCGCGCGTTTCGCCATCATTCCCTATACATGGACCCATACTACCCTGGGGCGCCTCGCGTCGGGCGCGAGAGTCAACCTCGAGGCGGATCTGATCGGCAAGCACGTGGCTCGTGCCCTCCGACCGCACGTGGCCCCAGTGGACTCCTGAGTCGGCTCCCGTGCGAATGAAAACCGACAACAGACTTCGGCTGGCGGGCGTGCCCGCCGATACGGTGGAAGCGGCGATCGAGCGTATCCGCAGCGGCGGACTCGTGATCATCGCAGACGACGAGGATCGCGAGAACGAGGGGGATCTCGTCTGCGCGGCCGCGCTTGCGACGCCCGAATCCGTCAACTTCATGGCCAGGCACGCCCGGGGGCTCATATGCCTCACGATGCCCGATGAGATGGCCGATCGCCTGGATCTCCCGCTCATGACGGACGACCGGCTGGCGGACCCCCACAAGACGGCGTTCACCGTGTCGATCGACGCCCGCCCGGACTTCGGCGTGTCGACCGGGATCTCGGCACAGGATCGCGCCCGAACCATCCGGGTCGCGGTGGATCCCCAGACCCGGCCGACGGACCTCGTGCGCCCGGGCCACATCTTTCCCCTCCGCTCCCGGCCCGGTGGCGTGCTGCAGCGGGTGGGCCAGACGGAGGCTTCGGTCGATCTCGCCCGGCTGGCCGGGCTCACTCCGGCGGGCGTGATCTGCGAGATCCTGAACGAGGATGGGACGATGGCCCGCCGCCCGGAACTCGAGAAGTTCGCGGCGGAGCACGACCTGCCCTTCATCACGGTGGCCGCCCTCGTCTCCTACCGGTTGCGCACGGAAAGTCTCGTGCGGCGCGTTGCCGAAGCGGAGCTCCCCACGCCGTGGGGCGATTTCCGGATCGTCGGGTACGCGAACGAGGTGGATGGGCGCGAACACGTCGCGCTCGTGCGCGGCGATGTGGCGGGTGCGGAGGACGTCCTCGTCCGCGTTCACTCGCGCTGTCTGACGGGCGATGTGTTCCACTCCAATCGCTGCGATTGCGGCAGCCAGCTCGAGGCCGCGATGCGGATGGTCGTGGAAGCCGACGCCGGGGTCATCGTCTACCTCGACCAGGAAGGGCGGGGGATCGGACTCCTGAACAAGCTCCGCGCCTACGAACTTCAGGACGAGGGCCACGACACGGTCGAAGCGAACGAGGCGCTGGGTTTTCCGCCCGACCTGCGGAACTACGGCATCGGGGCCCAGATTCTGGTGGACCTCGGGTTGCACTCGATCCGGATCATGACGAACAACCCGAAGAAACTCGCGGGGCTGGAGGGCTTCGGCCTCGTGATCCGCGACCGCGTGCCCCTCGAGCTCGGCGGGGTTGACGATCGGCTGGTCCGCTATCTCCGCACGAAGCGCGAGAAGCTGGGACACCTGACCGGATCCGCGTGAGAAGCAGGTCGGATACTCCACGAGGTGATGGGCCCGAGGGCTTCGAGCGGGGGCGCGTGACGACGTACGAGGGCGCGGCTTCGGGGGATGGCCGGACGGTCTGCATTCTCGTCAGCCGGTTCAACTCCCGGGTCACCGAGCGTCTCCTTGCGGGCGCCGCGCGGACAACCCTCGAATGCGGCGTGACCGAAGAGGACCTCGATATCGTGTATGTCCCCGGTGCCTGGGAGCTTCCGCTGGCCGCGCGACGAGCCGCCGCTCGAGGATACGCCGCCATCGTCGCGCTGGGCTGCGTGATCCGCGGGGAAACCGCGCACTTCGACCACGTGAGCCGTGCGGCGACCGACGGACTCGCGAGGGTACAGCTCGACTCGGGCGTGCCGGTCGGCCTCGGCGTGCTCACGCCCGACACGCTGGAGCAGGCGCTCGCGCGGGCCGGCGGCGAACTCGGAAACGCCGGCTCGGAGGCGGCTCGCGCTGCGCTCCGCATGGCCGACCTTCATGGACAGCCGGGCTCGTGACCTCGACCGCCCGTACACACGTCCACTCGCGGGCCCGGAGCTGGGCGTTGAACCTCCTGTACGCGTGGGAAGTGGGCGGCAGGGGCACGCCGCTCGAACACGCGGCACAGAGCCTCGTCCACCGCCGCATGTCCGGACGCTACCGCCCTCATGTCCGGCGCCTGCTCGAAACCGTCGGCGGCCATCTCGGCGAGATCGACGCGACGATCGCCCATCACGCCTCGAACTGGCGGATCGAGCGCCTGCACGCCATCGACCGCAACATACTGAGAATCGGGATCGCGGAACTGCTCTGGTTCGAAGACGTTCCGCCGAAAGTCACGATTCATGAAGCCCTGAAGCTGGCGCGCCGGTATGGCAGTCCCGGCAGTCCGCGTTTTCTCAATGGCGTGCTCGACGCGGTGCTGAAGGCCCGCGAGGCAGGGCCCTGACCGGTACCGTGGCGTGCCCCCTTCGGATCCTCCTCCTCAACTGGCAGGACCGGGAAAACCCCGAGGCCGGCGGGGCCGAAGTGCACCTCCACGAGATCTTCGGCCGGCTCGCTGCCCGCGGGCATGCGGTGCGGGCCGTCGTGAGCGGCTGGCCGGGCGCGGCCCCGTCGGCAACGCTCGATGGCATCGACTTCAGGCGGGTCGGAAACCGGTACAGCTACGCATGGCGCGCCCGGAGCGCGGCGCGGGGGATCGTTCACGGCTTCGCCCCGGACGTGCTCGTCGAGGACATCAACAAGGTCCCGCTTTATTCCCCCCGGTGGGCCGGCGTCCCCGTTGTCGGACTCGTTCCGCACCTGTTCGGGGCCACGGCCTACGCGGAAGCGTCCATCCCTCTCGCGACGGCGGTCTGGGCCGCGGAACGGGCGATCCCCCGCATCTATCGGGACTGCTCCTTCCAGGCGATCTCGGAGAGCACGGCGCTCGACCTCACGAAGCGCGGCCTCCTCGCCCGGGATATCACGGTGATCCCGCCCGGGATCGATCACGACACCTACCGGCCAGGCGCCGCGACGGAGCGCGCGGAGACCCCGACACTGCTCTACGTGGGTCGCCTCAAGCGATACAAGGGCCTCGACGTCCTGTTCGACGCGCTTTCACGGCTGAACGACCGGCTGCCGGACGCCAGGCTCGTCATCGCGGGCCGCGGCAGCGACGAGCGTCGTCTCCGAAAACTCGTGCGCCGCGCCGGGCTTTCGCACCGGGTACGCTTTCCGGGGTACATCTCCGAGGCGGAGAAGGTCGCCTGGCTGCGTCGGGCCTGGGCTGTGGTATATCCCTCGCCGAAGGAAGGGTGGGGGATGACGAACGTGGAGGCGGCCGCGTGCGGCACGCCGGTGATCGCGAGCGATTCCCCCGGGCTGCGCGAGTCGGTGGCGGCGGGGGAGTCGGGAATTCTCGCCCCGCACGGGGACGCCGCAGCGTGGGCCGCCGCGATCTGCGAAGTTCTCGAGGAGCCATCGGTGCGCGAACGCCTCGGAACGGGCGGGCTCGCCCACGCCGCCCGGTTCTCGTGGTCCCGTGCAGCGGATGAGACGGAAGCGCACCTTTACCAGTCACTCGAACCCTGATGAGGACCGATGAGAACCATCGTCACCGCGCGTAACACCGATGTTTCGGACATTCGCGAGATCATCGAGGCGCGCTTTACGAATCTGACTCGCTTCGAGCCGCGCGCCTCGAAGGCCGAGGTCGTATTCACCGGAGAGAAGACCCGCGTACGCGCAGCGGCCGTGGTCAGCGTCGACCGCGCCCGTCCCGTGCATGGGGAGGCCGCGGGTCCCGACCCCCGCACGGCGCTCGACCGGCTCGCCGACAAGTTGGGAAACCAGCTCCGCCGCAACCATGACCGGTACAACGAACACTCCGCGCCGCCGATGGATGAACTGTTCGGGAGCCCCTTCGAAGCGGAGGGAGAGCCCGAGTGACCCTAACGGTGGCGTCGCTGCTTCGGCGCAAGCGGGAGGCGTTTTCGCTCACGGTCGTCGCCGGCGAGGCCGGCCTGGAGCGCGGTATCGAGGTGCCGGAAGTCTCGTCGCCGGGACTCGCGCTGGCCGGCTACAGGGAGCGCTTCGTTTCCCAGCGGGTGCTCATCTTCGGCGAAACGGAGATCGCCTACCTCGAGAGCCTCCGCGCTTCGGAGCGCGCCGCCGCCCTCACGTTCGTGTTCGAGTCCGGTGTTCCCTGCGCGATCATCACCAAGAATCAGGCAGCGCCGGCGGAACTCGTCTCCGCGGCGGAGGCGGCGGGCGTCGCGGTGCTCGAAACGCCTCTGAAGACGGGCGACTTCTACCGGCGGCTGCAGCCCTATCTCGAGGAAGAGTTCGCGCCGCGGACCTCGCTCCACGGATCTCTCGCGGATGTATACGGGATCGGTCTCCTCTTCATGGGACCGTCCGGCATCGGCAAGAGCGAGTGCGTGCTCGATCTCGTGGAGCGGGGCCACCGCCTCGTCGCCGACGATCTCATCCTCGTACACCGCCGCCAGAGTGATATCCTCCTCGGGCGTGCGCATGAAAACCAGCGCCACCACATGGAGATCCGGGGCGTGGGGATCATCGATGTGCGCGCCATGTTCGGGATCCGGGCCGTGCGCCAGCAGAAGCGAATCGAAGTCGTCGTCGAACTCGAGGTATGGGGAGAGCGCGATGATTACGACCGGACGGGTCTCGAGGTGGAGGAATGCGAGATCCTGGGCGCGAAGCTGCCGAAGGTCCGCATCCCCCTGAACCCGGGAAAGAACATCACCGTCATCGCCGAAGTCGTGGCCATGAACCACCTTCTGCGCTATTCCGGAGAAGATCCGGCGGCGGCTTTCGAGCGCGACCTCATCGAGCGCATGCGGCCGGTGCGCGACTACCTGGAGTCCGATGACGAATGACCGGGTCCGCGGTGTCGTCGTGGCGCACGCGGAGCTCGCGCAGGCCCTCGTCTCCGCCGTCGAAACCATCAGCGGCGTCCGGGGTGCCCTGCGTGCCGTGAGCAACGAAGGCCTGGGACCCGAAGAACTCGCCGAGGTCATCGGAGAGGCGGCGGCGGGGGGGGAGACGATCCTCTTCGTGGATCTCGC
The DNA here is from genome assembly GCA_022825725.1 of Gemmatimonadota bacterium. Taxonomy (GTDB): domain Bacteria; phylum Gemmatimonadota; class Gemmatimonadetes; order Palauibacterales; family Palauibacteraceae; genus Palauibacter. Next base: position 1,306 of record JAJDWE010000031.1, on the reverse strand, counting down.
GGGCGGCAGCTGCGGTCTGGCCGGCCTTCAGCACGTGCGGGAGAGCCGAGGCTGCGCGTGGGTCGCCGGCGTCAACCTCCCGATGCTGCTCGACTTCGTCTTTCATCGCGAAATGCCGATCGCGACGCTCGTCCCCCGTCTGGTCCGGAAGGGGCAGGCCGGGCAGCGCGCGCACCCGTCTCCGCCGGCCGGGACCGACTGAGCGGGACCCATGCCGCTCGAACTCCTGCGGATCGATGAGCGTCTGATACACGGCCAGGTACTCGTGGGGTGGGGGCGTGCGCTGGATCTCGACTTCTACATCGTCGTCGATGACGCTCTCGCTTCCAGCGAGTGGGAGCAGGAGCTCTGGGCCAGCGCGCTCGCCGGCGAGGAGAGCGCGGAATTCCTGGAGGTGGACGAGGCGGTCCGGCGTTTCGGGGAACTCGGCCGCCGGGCGGCGCGCGGCGCGCTCCTGACGCGGGATACGCGGACGATGCGGGCGCTGGCCGAGCGCGGCTGCCTCGACGGGCGGACCGTGAACGTCGGAGGCGTGTACGCCGCGGAGGGGCGGAAGAAGATCCTGGACTACGTCCATCTCTCTCCGGAGGAGATCGACGACCTGCGGGTGATCGGTGAGCGCGCTTCCGTGAGCGCACGGAGCCTCCCCACCCAGCGGGAGGTTCGTCTCGACGCGCGGAGGCTCCGATGACGGGCGTCGAGCTTTCCGCCGGCGACTGGGCACTGGCCTGTCTGCTCGGCGCGGCGATCGGTCTCGACGGGGTGTCCTGGCCTCAGGCCATGTGGTCCCGGCCCATCGTGGCGGGCGCGCTGGGAGGACTGCTCTTCGGGGCCCCCGCCGCGGGCTGCCTGGTTGGAGTCTGGCTGGAACTCGCCCTGTCGCGGCATCCCCCCTTCGGCGGTGCGCGGCACCCGGAGACCGGACCCGCCGCCTTCACGGCCGGAGCCGCCTACGCGGCCGCCGGCGATGGCGCCCCGATCGGCATCGTCGCCGCGGTCACGGTCGGCTGGGCGATCGGGTGGACGGGCGCCCACTCGGTGACCCTCCTCCGACGCGTGACGCCGAGCCTGGTCTCGCGACCCGAGGGCTTCCGCGGGGGGGCGGCCGCCCTCGCGCGGCGCCACAGGCTGGCGATCGCCCTGGACGCGTTGCGCGCCGGACTCCTCGTCGCCGCGCTATTCGTGCCTTCCGTGCTGTTCGTTCGTTTGCTGTCGACGCAGCCGTCCGGCGCGGCGGGCGCCGCGTGGTGGCCGGTTGTCGCGGGGCTTGGCCTCGCCGGCGCCGCGGGCGTCGCGGCGCGCGGGC
>JAJDWE010000026.1 GCA_022825725.1 Gemmatimonadota bacterium | reverse complement strand
GGTACAACGTGGAGAGCGGGTTCGCGTGGGAGCAGTCGAAGTTGGGGGGGACCCTCTTCAACTACGTCGGCTCCGTCGGTGTCTTTCTGGGCTACGTGGGGTTGGTGATGCTCCTGGCTCGAACCGGGCGGCTGGCTCGGGCTCGGCTTCGCCTGGCCGCCGTCGGTCGCATGGCGTTCACGAACTACATTGCACAGAGCGTGCTGTGCTCGCTCGTCTTCTATGGCCACGGGTTGGGCCAGTTCGAGCGGGTGGGCGGCGCAGGGTGCGTCGGCATCGTCGCGGCGATCTGGGGGCTCCAGTTGGCGTGGTCGCCGTGGTGGCTCGCGCGGTTCCGTTTCGGACCCCTGGAGTGGCTCTGGCGTACCCTTTCCTACGGGCAGCGGCAGCCAATGAGGATCGCGTGAAGAGAACGGCCATGAACATGGCGAGGGACAGGGAGATTCGATGAGAGCGACTGGACGGGGGGCACGCACGTTTTTCGCCGTGATGCTGCTCGCGGTGCTCATGCCGGTCCTGCCGGGGCTGTCCCATCCGTCGCCGTACGGCGGTCTGGCGGCGCAGGAAGATGAACGGGAGGCGGCGGAGGCGGCCGAACTCGCGCGCCGCGATTCCCTGCGCAGGATCTTCGATCCGGCGGGCGCCTTCGCACCCCTCGACCTCCCCGAGCCCGACGAGTTTCGGGATGCCGCCGGCGCCCCGGGCGAGGCCTACTGGCAGCAGCGGGCCGACTACCACATCCGGGTCACGCTCGACGACGGTCGCATCGAGGGCACGGAACGCATCACCTACACGAACAACAGTCCCGATTCGCTCACCAGTCTCTGGGTCCAGCTCGACCAGAACCTCTTCCGGGAAACCAGCTACGGAGCGCAGAGAGCGGAGGAGCTCGGCGGGGAAGTGCGCCACGGCGGCTTCTTCAGGGACGGCGGTTTCGTGATCTCGGGCGTGCGCACCGACCTCGAGGGCGAGATGACGGTCCCCGAGTACCGGACCGAGGACACGATGATGGAGATCCTCCTCGGCGAGCCCCTCCCTCCCGGCGGAAGCCGGGTGGAAATCGAGATCGACTTCGCGTTCGAGATCCCCGAGACGGGCGGCGACCGCATGGGGCAACTCGACATCCGGGGCGGGATCATCTATCAGCTCGCGCAGTGGTATCCCCGCGTCTTCACGTACGACGACGTGAACGGGTGGAACCAGTCCCCCTTCCTGGGGCAGGGCGAGTGGTATCTGGAGTACGGCGACTTCGACGTCGAACTCACCGTCCCGCGGGACTTCGTCGTCGTCGCCACGGGAGAACTCCTCAATCCCGAGCAGGTTCTCACGCCGATGCAGCGCGAGCGGCTCGCGGAGGCGCGCCTCTCCGAGGAGACGGTCTACATCATCGGGCCGGACGAAGCCGGCGAGGATCACACGCGGCCTCCCGGCGAGATGCCGCTCACATGGCGCTTCCGCGCGGAGAACGTGCGCGACTTCGCGTGGGCCGCATCCGACCGCTTCGTCTGGGACGCCGCCGGATGGGAGGACGTTCTCATCATGTCGGTCTACCCCGAGGAGAGCCTCGGCCGACCCGGATCCAGCGGCTGGGAGCGCTCCACGGAGTATCTCCGCCACAGCGTCCGGTACTATTCGGAACAGTGGCTCCGCTATCCGTATCCCGTCGCCATCAATGTGGCCGGCCTCGCGCTCGGGATGGAATATCCCATGATCGTCTTCTGTTCCTGGCGGTCCCGCGGCGCCTTCCTCTTCTCCGTCACCGACCACGAGATCGGGCATACGTGGTTCCCGATGATCGTGGGGTCGGACGAGCGGCGGTACGCGTGGATGGACGAGGGGTTCAACACCTTCATCAACTACTATTCGGGCATCGAATTCGCGGGTGGGGAGCCGATCCTGGGCCAACTCATGTCCCCGGCCCAGATCGCGACGGACACGCGCCTCCCGACTCACGCCGTGTACACGCCGGCCGACAGCATTCCGGAAACGGACATCGGAGTTCTCGCCTACAATAAGCCGGCCGCGGTGCTCGTCCTCCTGCGCGAGGAGGTGCTCGGGCCCGAGACGTTCGACGAGGGCTTCCGCGAGTACATCCGGCGCTGGGCGTACAAGCACCCGCAACCCGCCGATTTCATCCGCACGATGGAGGATGTGTCGGGGCAGGATCTCGACTGGTTCTTCAGGGGCTGGATCTACGAGGACGCGATTCTCGACCAGGCGATCGCCTCCGTGACGCGCCTGGGGGATACGACGCGGGTCGTGTTCGAGAATCGTGGAGGCATCCCGATGCCGCTCGAGGTGCGGATCCTCTACCAGGACGGGGAAGAGCAGCGACACGAGATTCCGGTGGAGGCGTGGGAGGCGGACGGCACCTACGTGCTGGACGTGTCCGGCGGGTTCGTGCGCAACGTCCAGATCGACCCGGACGGTGTGATGCCGGACGTGAACCGCGGGAACAACGTGTGGGGCCGGGGCATTCTCGGCCGCCGGCCTCCCCGCTAGCCTGCCGTTCCTCGAGGGGGCGGGCTCTGTCCCTGGCGAAACCGCCGTGCCGTGCCTTCCGTTCTAATGCCGCATGAAGTGCATGCGCAGGGGTGAGATATGGACGACATGATCATCGCCGTCGTTGCGATCTTCTTCACGATCGGCATCCCGGTCCTCGCGATGGCGACGCACTTCGCCCTGCGGCCGCTGGTGCGGGAGGTGCGGGATCTGGCGGAAGCGCTGGGGCCGATGAAGCGGGACCGCGAGAGGATCGCTCGGCTGACGGAGCGGATCGAGCAGCTTGAAGGCGAGCACCGGGAGCGGGGCGAACTCCTGGATCAGCTCGCGGAGGCGGAACTGTTCCGGCGGCAACTGGAAGAGCGCACCGGCGGTGAAACGCCACGGGACCTCACATGACGATCATCGAAACCGAAGGGCTGTCCAAGCGATACACGGCGTTGCGCGGAGCGGGGACGCTCGCCGTCGACGAGCTTTCCGTGCAGGTGGAAGCCGGGCAGGTGTACGGTTTCCTGGGGCCGAACGGAAGCGGCAAGACGACCACGATCGGGATGCTCCTCGGGATCATCAACCCGACGGGCGGTTCCTTCCGGCTGTTCGGCGGGGAAACGCCCGCCGAGTTGCACGCCGCGCGCCAGCGGATCGGCGCCACGCTCGAGTATCCCAACTTCTACCCCTACCTGAGTTGCCGGGACAACCTGCGGGTTGTGGCCCGGGTGAAGGGGAGCGACGAGGCGGACATCGCCGAGGTGCTCGAAATCGTGGGTCTGGCCTCGCGCCGGAAGACGAAGTTCAAGGCGTGCTCGCTGGGCATGAAGCAGCGACTCGCTCTGGCGGCCACGATGATCGGCGATCCGGAACTCATCATCCTGGATGAGCCGGCCAACGGGCTCGATCCGGCAGGACAGCGGGAGATCCGCGACATCATCCGCGAACTGGCCAGCCGCGGGAAGACGATTTTCCTCTCGAGCCACATGCTGCACGAAGTCGAGCGCACCTGCACGCACGTCGCGATCATCGAAACCGGCCGCCTCGTCCGCGAAGGGAGTGTGGACGAACTCACCTCCGCCCGGACGGTGGCCGCGGTGGGCGCCGATGGGGACATCGAGACGCTCCGGCAGGCCGTGTCGGAGTTCGAGGGCGCGGGCCAAGCGCGGGTCGAGGGGGGCCGCGTCCTGGTGCAGATCGGAGGCGCCGGGCTCTCCGAACTGAACCGCTTTCTCGCCAGGCGCGGGATCTACGTCTCGCACCTGTCTCTGGAACGGCAATCGCTGGAGGACGCCTTCATGGAGATCACGGGCACGCCCGAGGGGTTCGGAGAGATCCAATGAAGGGCGCGCGGGTGTTCGGCGTGCTGCTGCGCAACGAGTGGTTCAAGGCGAGGAAGCGGGTCGCCTTCTGGATCGCCCTAGGCTTCTACGCGTTCTTCACGCTCATGAACCACGGCCAGCCGTTCCTCGAGCGCAGCGACGGCTTCCGGCTCCCCGACATCTGGACCGCCGTGTTCGGGGACGAATCCACGATGGTCGTGATCTTCGCCGCCCTCACGCTCGTGTTGTTGTCCGCGACGGAGTTCGGCTGGCGGACTGCGCGGCAGAACGTGATCGACGGGCTCTCCAAGTCCCAGTGGTTCTGGGGAAAGTCGCTCCTGCTGCCCGTCGTAGGGCTCGCCTTCATCGGCGTCCACGTGGCAATCCCGACGCTGCTTGCGCTGATTCGGACCGATTTCGCCGCTGCCGAGGGCCCGCTCTTGCCGCTGTCCGTTTTTCAGGCGGCCGGAGGGCTCGGGCTGGCGTTTCTGAGCGTGGCCGCGCTCGCGTTCCTGCTGTCGCTCGTCATCCGGAAGACCGGAGCGGCGCTGGCGGTATGGTTCCTCTGGATCGGTCCGATCGAGTCCGGGATGCTGCCCGCGCTCGTCGGCCGCTTCCTTCCGGACCATACCGGCTGGCTCGAATACCTGCCGTTCACGAACGGCTTCCCGCTCCTGGAGTTCCGCAACTATGACGCGCCGGCCTACGAGCGCTACGCCGCCGCCGTCGAAGCGGCGGGCCGGACGCCTTCCCCGCCGCTCGATCCCGCCTGGCACCTCGTAGCGGCCGCCGCCTGGACGGCGCTCCTCGTCGGCATCGCCTACATCTCGTTCCGACGCCGCGACCTCTAGTATCGCGACGGCTTGCGCACGGGGGATCTGCGGATAGCCTTGGCTGATGGCCGACACGAGGGCGGGGCTTCACCGCCGGATCGCGCTGGAGACGCCGGAGCACGTCAAACTCGAGTACCAGCTCGCGGATCTGGGATCGCGCGCGGCTGCCCTCGCCCTCGATCTGGCCATCATCGCGGCCGCCATCCTGCTCGTGGCGCTCGTCTTCCGGTATACGGGCGGGCTCGGGCGGGCCGTACTCTACATCGTCGGCTTCCTCGCCGTATGGGGGTATTTCCTCTTCTTTGAAGCGGTGTGGGACGGACGCACGCCGGGGAAACGCGCGGTGGGGCTGCGAGTGCTGCACGACGGCGGGGAGCCGCTCTCCTTCCAGGGGGCCGTGCTCCGCAACCTGATCCGGATCGTGGACCTGCAGCCCGCGGCAACGGGGATGGCCGGGGCCGCGTCCATCCTGTTCAACCGCCGGGCGCAGCGCCTCGGAGACCTGGTCGCCGGCACGATCGTCGTCCGGGACACGGGAGGCGGCGAGCTGTTCGGGGACGAACCGCGGCCGGCCGGCCGAGCGGGGCGCCCGCGCCTCTCCGCCGAGCAGTTCGCGCTGCTCTCGGGTTACGTCGCGCGCCGGGCCGAACTGGAACCGGATGTCCGGAGCCGCGTGGCCGCCTCGGTCTGGGATGCGGTGCGATCGGCGGCGGGCCCTGGCACTCTGGACCCCGATGCGGCTCTCGATACGCACCTCGTGCGCCTGCACGAGGAAGAGGCTCCAGGACATGCGGCGCGCCAGGGCGGGGCGAGCCTCCAGGCCGCGGCGATGGTACGTGAGCGGCGCGAGGCGTGGGGCGCCTACACGGACCTCGTAGAGAAGGGGCGCGCCGGCGGGCTGGACCGGTTCACCGAGGCGGAAGTGCGCGCGTTCGGGCGCCTCTACCGCGGCGTGACGGCGGACCTGGCGCGCGCGCGAACCTACGGCGCCTCACCGGGGCTGCTGGAGGCGGTGGAACGGTGGGCGGGGGCCGGACACAACCTCCTGTATCGTGCAAAGGGAAGGGCGGCGGTCCCCCTCGGCCGCTGGATCGGCCGCGAACTGCCGCGAGCGGTGCGGCGCCATCACCGGCTGGTGCTCCTTGCGGCTCTGCTTCTCCTCGGTCCCATGCTGGCCTCGTACGCGGCGGTCCGGGAGAATCCGGCGCGTGCGCGCGCGATCATGCCGGCGGGGATGCTGGCGAGAGCCGAGAACACTGCCCGCGGGGACATCGACGCTTCCTACATCGATGTTGACGGCGCCGAGCGGCCGGCCCTTTCCTCGGCCGTCGTGACGAACAACGTGCAGGTGAGTTTCGTCGCTTTCGCGGCCGGGCTGCTCGCCGGCGCGGGCACGGTGCTGATCCTCATCTTCAACGGCGTCCTGCTCGGGGCCGCGTTCGGACTGTATGCGAACAACGGCGTTCTGGGAGTGATTCTCGCCTTCGTCTTCCCGCACGGCGTCATGGAACTCACCGCCATCTGCCTTGCCGGCGGGGCGGGGCTGGGGCTCGGGTCGGCGCTCCTCGTACCCGGCCGGCGCACCCGCGGCGAGGCGTTGAGGGAGCGGGGCCGCGCCTTCCTCTCCCTCGTCGGCGGGGCAGTGCTCCTGCTGATCGTGGCGGGTCTCGTGGAGGGGTTCTATTCCCCGTCCGGACTTCCGGCGGCGGCGAAATTCGCCTTCGGCGGAGCCACCGCGCTCCTGCTCACGGCGTACTTCGGTTTCGCCGGCCGGGGTTCCGGCGACGATCCGCGCGGAAAAGTCAGAGCAGCCCCCGCTCCTTGATCTCGACGTACTTGTCCAGCGTGCGCACGAGCGCGTCACCGGGCGGCGTATCCACGACGAGGATCCCCGACTGGCGCATGACCTGAAGCGTCGTGGCGCGCGCCTGCACGAGTTCCTCCGCGGCGGCGCGATGAAAGACCACGGCCTCATCCGCCGCGGGCCGGGTCGCGGCTGCCTCGAGCTCCGGGTTGCGGATGGCGACGGCGAGCGGGAGGTGTGCCCGCCCGATCCGGGCCAGAGAGGTCACGAGCGCCTTCGAGACCGCCTCGTCGATCACGTCGCAGAAGAGGATGACGAGCGACCGCTTGCGGAACGTCCGCCCCAGCGTCGCGAGCGCGAGCGGGTAGTTGGGCTCGACCGGCCGGGTCTCCACGCCGGCGAAGACCCGGGCGAGTGCGGCCGGGTCGGACCGGCGGGGCGGCGACAGATGCCGGATCTCGTCGTCGAACACCACGGTTCCGACGCGGTCCCCGAAGCTCTGCGCGCGGCTGGCGAGCATCATGCCCGCTGCCAGCGCGAAATCCACCCGTTCCCGGTCGGCCAGCCGCTCGCGCATGTGCCGGCCCGCGTCGATCGCGAGGACGACGTTCTGGCTGCGTTCCGCCTCGTAGTTGCGGACGACGAAGCGCTGGCGTCTCGCCGACGCCTTCCAGTCGACGATGCGGGGGTCGTCCCCCTCGGCGTAGTCGCGCAGGCTCTCGAACTCGCGGCCGTCGCCCCACTGCCGGCTGCGGCGGGAGCCGGCCGTGCGGAGGCCGCGCCGGAGCGCGTGGCCGCTGCGGTCCCGCAGGAGGCTCCGAATCCCCGGCTGTACCTGCAGCGTGTGCGCCGCGTCCACGGTGGAACGCCGCCACGCGAATCCCCACGGCGAGCGCGTTCGCAGGTGAATTGCCCCGATGGCGAGGAATCCGCGCGTACGGGGCCGCACCCTGTAGCGGGTGCGCACGACCGAAGCGGGGGGGACGTCCAGCTTCACACCCGTTTCCCACGCTTCGTTTCCGTCGCGTCCGGGGAGGCGACGCAGGGAGGGATCGAGGTCGTCGGTGAGGAGGACGGAGAGCCGCCGCTTCGTCGGGTTGGCCACGTCGAGGCCGACCTCGGTGACCTCTCCGAGCGCCGCGATGCGGGGCACCGTGCGGGAGACCGACGGAGGCTTGGTACGTCGGCCGTCGATCCAGGCCAGGAGGAGGATGACGGCGTCCGCCGCCAGTGCGCCCGCCGCCGAGAACAGGAAGACGAACGAGGTCAGCCCCAGCAGCCACAGGGTTCGCCCGCCGGGGACCACCGCGACGTGGACTATCGGGGCGCCTCCAACGTCTCGAGAAGCGCCCGCAGTTCGTCGTCCGAGGACCGTCCCTCGACCTCCGCCTCGGCGGTCAACACCACGCGGTGCCGAAGCACGGGGAACGAGAGCGACTTCACGTCGTCCGGCGTGACGAAGTCCCGGCCGTGCAGGAACGCCTCCGCCCGCGCGGCCTGGAAGAGGGCCACGCCCGCGCGGGGACTCGCCCCCAGCGCGAAGGTCTGGTCGTCCCGGGTCGCCCGCACGATCCCGGTCACGTAGCGCCGGACCCTCTCATCCATGTGAACGCCGTCCACCGCGTCCCGCGCCGCAAGGAGCGCCTCGCGCGTCAGCGGTTCGCCCATCGGATACGTCGTCTCGTCGTCCGCCCGGAACCCCGCCTCGTGGCGGTCGAGAATCGCCCGCTCCGCCTCCTCCGGCGGATAGTCGATCACGATCTTCATCAGGAAGCGGTCGACCTGCGCCTCGGGGAGCGGATAGGTCCCTTCGTATTCGACCGGATTCTGGGTCGCGAAGACCGTGAACGGTGCGGGCAGGGCCCGCGTGGCGCCGTCGACGGTGACCTGGCGCTCCTCCATCGCCTCCAGCAGCGCCGCCTGGGTCTTGGGCGGCGCGCGGTTGATCTCATCGGCCAGGAGGAGGTCGGTGAACACGGGACCGGGCCGGTAGCGAAAGTTGCGCTGGGTCTCGTCCAGCACGCTCACGCCGACGAGATCCGTGGGCATGAGGTCGGGGGTGAACTGGACGCGCCCGAAGTCCAACCCAAGCCCGCGGCCGAGGGCACGGACGGAGAGCGTCTTGGCCGTCCCCGGCACGCCCTCGAGCAGCGCATGGCCACGGGCGAGAAGGGTGATCATCAGCTGTCGGAGGACGGTCTCCTGGCCGAGGATCACCTTCTCGATGTCGCCCAGCAGACGCAGCGCCGCGTCGTGCGTCGTCATGACTCCGTCCTTCGTCCGAGGTGGTCGTCGATTCCGGCGGCGACCATCGTCAGGTCCACCGGATCGGCGCGCAAGCCGCGTTGGATGCGGGCTAGGGCGGGCTGCTCTCCCCGCCGGGTCTCCAGCTCGCGGATCAGCGCCCGGGCCTCGGCAACGTCCCTCGGTGGAGGGCGCCGAACGCTCCGGGCCAGCCGCGCCAGGAGGAGGAGGGCGGCGGTGCGCCGGGCTCGCGCCTTCTCGTACAGGTCGCCGAGGGCGGAGACGTGTTCGAGGGGAGACCTTCGTTCGCGGTCCTGCGGAGCCGCGGCCGTCGTCGGAGCGCCGAAGCGCAGCCCCGCGCATGCGAGCGCGAGAAACGCGGCGAGGAGGAGTTGGAGGAGGGTCCGCCCCCGCGCCGTGCCGAAGACGAATCCCGCCCAGCGCCGCGCCGTGCTCTCGTAGCCACGGATGCCCTGGTGGAACTCGGCGAAGAAGATCGTGTCCGCGGGCGCCGTGTGCGTAAGCACGGCCCGCATGACGACGAACGCCAGAGGGTCGTCGGCGATGCGGTCGTTCGAGAGCGGCTCGGCATCGCTGAGGACGATGATGTGCCCCTCCCCGAAGGGGATGAGGCCGGCGCCCGTCCAGCTCCGGTCCCGGTCTCTCCCCACGGTGAGCAGCGCTTGCAGGGGAGGGCGTTCGCGGGACGTGATGCGGCGGAGCGCGCGGCGCGGAGGCGCCGGCTCCGGCAGACCGTCGGTCAGCGAGTGGGCGACCCACTCCGGCTGTTCCAGATCGCCCGGCCGGGGCACGCGGAACGCGATGCCCAGGGAATCCATCAGCGGCGTGATCCGTAACGTGCTTGCGATCGCCGGAGACAGTCGCGGCGCGTAGACGAGGGTGCCGCCGCGACGCACCCGCTCCAGGAGAGCGTGTACCTCCACCGGGCTCGGGACGACGGCGGGCGAGAGCAGAACGAGCGCCCCCGGGAGCGGATCCGCATCGGCCAGCGGTGTGAGGCGAGGCGCGGTCGGGCGGCCGAATCGTTCGAGCCCACGTGCGAACGCGGCCACTCCGTCCGGCGTCGTCCGGAAGGAACTCCGCTTCACGTCGAGCGCCGTGCGTCCCGCGGGGCGGGCGAGGTACGCGGCGAGCCCCGCACCAAGCGCGATCGCGCCGACCCACGCGAACGTCCTGAACCTGCGGACTCCGCTCACGATGAATCGGCCTCCTCGCTCGACGCGGGTGTCGGACACCCCGCGTCCCGCGCGAGATCCTCCAGGGCCGCATAGCCCGCGGAGGTAGGGGTCTCCTGACCGAAGGAAAGTCCCTGAAAATGACGGATGAAGTTGCGGCCGGCGCCGGTTTCCATCTCGAGGGCGTAGTCGCCGGGCGTCTTCGACGGATGAAACGCCACGGCACCATTCCTGTCGAGAGTGAGGAGGAAACCTTGATACAGCGCGCTCGCTGCCGGTCGGAACTCCCCTTCGCCGGCGCGCGTCCGCGCAAGGCCGAACCACTCGCGCGCCGAGACGGGCGCGCCGTCGTGCTCCGGTCCCTCGTCCCCCGTCCGCCGCACCCTGTGCACCCACTGCGGCCCGTGACGCAGGGCCACCGCCCCCAGCGCGACGAGGGCGGCCAGGACCACGAGGACGGCCATCACCTCCATGACCCCGCCTCCCTCCTCGAACAGGAATCGACGCAGCCAATCCCACGCGTCGGAGAGCGTGTTGGTGATCCATTCGAAGATCCGCCGTCGCGCCGGAAGGGGAGCGGAGACGAACTCCGAGCCGGCGAGGATCTCCCGCAACGCATCGGACATCTCGTCCGGCGAAGGAAGGGGTTTGGCGGCGGGCAACGGCTCCTGCCCGGCCGGGAAGGCCGCAGGATCGGCGAGTCGAGTCACCCTTCGCTCGTGGCCATCGCCGCCGCGGCGGTCTCCAGATCAGCGGCTTCCAGACGCACCCGTCGATCGTGGTAGAGGAGGAACACCGTCGCCACGAGGAAAGGTTTGGTGAACGATCCGATCAGCAGGTCCAGGGTTTCCTGTACGGCCTGAAGACCGGGACTCAGCGTGCCCGCCGTCGTGGGCGACGTGAACATCTCGAACCCTCCGAAGAGCGCGAAGATGCCGAAGGAGGGACCGTCGCGGATGATGGTGGCGACGAGCATGACCCCGAGGATCCGTAGCCAGGCCCCCTTTCCGAGCTTGAGCGAGCGGCGCACGGCCTCCGCGGCGGTTCGCCCCTCCAGGAGCACGGCCGGAAAGACCGCGAACGAGGTACGGAACCAGATCGCCAGTACGACGAGCGCGGCCAGGAGGCCCGTGAGCCCGAAGACGGTCATCCCTGCGATGAAACTGTCGAGGGTCGCGACCGCGGCGGCACCGGCGACCATGACCGGGACCATGATGACCAGGCCCGCGATGACCGCGATCAGCAGGGCGAGCAGGTGCCCACCGGCCGCGCTCGGGAAGGGGCGGAGCGCTCCGCGGTACGCGCTCTCCAGCGAAGCCGAACGCCCCTCCAGACGGGCGGCCATGGCGACGGCGACCGCGAGCGTCCCCACCCACGAGAGGGCCGCCGCCGGGAACAGGATCGCCATGTCGAATCCGAGTTCGCCGACCGCCGGCGCGCCCGAAGGGTCGAGGCCCGTACCGGGTGTCCCGAGGGCGAGCAGCATGGCGTACCCCGGGAGGGCGCCCACGAGGGCGATGAGGAAGTAGAGCCCGAAGTCGCGTCGGTAGAACTGGATGGCGCCGTCCAGTATCTCGCCGAACCCAAGGGGTCTCTGTGGTATGACGGACATCCCGGCCTCCCCGTTCGGGGTCGGTGGATCGGGTCCCGGCTACTCCAGAATCCGGTCCTCGATGATGTGGGTGGCGGTCTCCCACTCGTCCAGCGGCGCGGACCACCCCCGGTCGCGGATGCGGCGCAGGTACGTGATCTGCGCCAGGTGGTAGAGATAGTGCTGGGCGATATGGATGACGGTGGCCCCCAGCCTGAGGGTCATCTTTCCATCCGGAGATGTACGCTCGGCGACGAGGTCCGCGTCGCTCTCGCACGCGTCCACCTCGGATACGATCTGATCCTGAATCGTTTTCATGCGCGCCGCGATCTCCGCGGCCGGACCCGGACCATCTCCTTCGATCACGGGCGTGATGCCGAGTTGTTTCAGGAACCAGACGTCCACGCGGTACATGTGGCGGCAGATCTTCCCGATCCCGCGCATCCCCTCCGCGGGCTGCCAGTCGAGATCCTCGCGCGAGATCCCCTCGAGCACGGTGAACAGAGGTTTGCGCGCGGCTTCGAAGATCTCGATGGTTTGGGCGATCCGGGTTCTCATCCTTACGGGTTTCCTTTCGGCTGCAGTGCCTCCGACATGAACTCGACCGCCCGGGGGATGGCTCCGGGCAGGGCGAGAAAATCGTGCCCGCCTCCCTCGTAGATGAACGCCTCGAAGTCGGGAGGCGTGCGGCCGAGAGCCGCCATCGTTCGCATCAGCGACTCCGCCTGGCTCACGGGCACGACGAAGTCCGCCGTGCCGTGATGCACCTGGAGGGCGGGAAGATCCGCGGCGAAGAGGACGGAAGACCGGCGAACGAGTTCGAGACGCGCCTCGGAGGAGGAGAGCGTGCCCCGGACGAGCGGCTGCACGACGGTGGAATCGAGGTGGATGAGCCCGGGCAGCTCCCAGGGGCCGTCGAGCGCGGTCTTCCAGGCAATCACCCTGATCCAGTCATCGAAGAAGTCCGTCGGCCCGAAGAACGCCACGATGCGCTCCACCCGCTCGTCGCGCGCTCCCGCGAGCAGGGCGACGCCGGCCCCCCGACTGCCGCCGATAATGTGAATGGCGTCGGGCCGGGCTTCCGGCGTCGTCTCGAACGCGACATTCGCGAGCGCCAGCGCGTCGTCGACGTCGTAGTCCCAGTGACCCGAGGGACCCTCCGACACCCATCTCCGGTCCTCGTATCGGAGCGGCTCGCTGCGGAACGAAGGGATCACGTAGACGAAGCGACGGCTCAGCTCCCCGAGGGCCAGCACCACGATCTCGATGTCGTCGACCGACACCCCGCCGTCGCCGCCGTGCGAGTACATCAGGAGCGGCAGCGTCTCGGGGGCCGCGCCGTCCGGCACGATGATGGCGCCGAAGTGGCGGGCGCCCGCCACGACGTGGGAGACGATCCGCAGCGTAGCGGTCGACTCGCCGAACGCCAGCTCCTCGGTCAGTTCGACCACGACCTCGGCGGCCGAAACATCACGTTGTGCCCAGTCGTCTCGCACGGCTTCGATCTCCGCCGCCGACGGGGGAGCGAACAGTGCGTCGAGTTCGGCATCGAGATCGATCGCCTCGGCGCGAACCGTGGCGCTGGCCCGACCGGCCGAAACCGAGAGGCGCTGGGGGCCCGGAGTGGCCCCGAGCGTCCATGTCGTCGCCGCTTCGCCGCCGGCGTCCGCGACGGTCGAAGCCGGATCCGCGCTTCCGTGGCCGGGCTCCGTCTGGAAGGTGACGGTGCTGCCGCCGACCGGACGTCCCTCGGCGTCGAGAACCCGAACGGTGATGGCTTCGGCGGGGGCGCGCGCGGGAACTCCGCGCTGATCCGCGCCCGCAAGGACGACGATGGACGCCGGTCCCGTCTCGGCGGGCGCGACGGTCTCGGCTTCCCCGCAGGCGGCGGCCACGACCGCCAGGAGGAGGAACCGCCGCGGATCGCGCCGTCGCCCCCGGTTCATTCCGGACCTCCGGCCCTACCGGGGCCGACGTCCGGCGCCAGGCTGACATGCGCCCGCCGGACCTCCGCCGGCCACGCGAGTTCGACGAGTTCCCCCTGGTCGATCTCCTCGAAGCCCCGTTCGGACCTGGCCAGCGTGATGATCCGCGTGCGCGACTCCCGCGGTGCGGCCCCGGACGCCCTGGCCTCGATCCTCATGGGGTGCGCAAGCGGCAGCCGCGTGACGATCCGGCTGTCCGCGGGGAGGTCGGCCGCGCTCCAGTCCAACGTCGCTTCGATCCTCCCGTCGCCGTGAACGTCGAGCGTCTTCTCGAGGCGGGGGAGACCCGGTTCGGACTCGAGGTGGAGACGGATCCGGCCGGACGCGGAGTCAGACTCGAGATCCGGTACCCGGGCGAGCCGGAACGGGTGCGGCCGCCAATCCACGACGATGGACCGTTCCCGTATTCCCGGGCCGTCGGGCGGTTCGAGGGCGATCTCCTGCAGCAAGGCCGGAGGGGCGCCGTCCGGTGCGGGTGCGGCCCGGGCTTCGGACTCCCGGTCGTGGACCGAGGCGATGCCATCGGTCCGGGTTCCCGTCCCGGGGGGCAGGCTTCCGTCTCGCTCATCCGTCGCGCCGGATTCCGGGGGGGGCCGGTGGTAGGCCTCGAGGCGGCGGGAGAGGACGTCGACATAGTTCACGCCGTCCCGGAAGACCGTGAGTATCTCGGCCGCGCCCCCGCGTGCGGGGCTGATCACGACGGAACTCCGGGCCGAATGAATCCAGATCTCGTCATGGCCGTCCAGGTCGAAGTCGAGCATCTCGAACGCGATGCATTCGCCCTCGCGCAGCCGCTCCTCGGCCGCGGCGAGTTCGCGCCAGATCGCCCGGCGCAGGTGTGGAAGGTAGACTCCGCCGAAGACCCCGTGCCAATACGCGTCGTTGCATTGCGCCCGCGCGATGGCGCGGCGGGCCGCGGCGGGGTCGCCGTGGTCCCGGCATATCCCGGAGAGTCGGAGCGCCGTCTTGTGCATGCGGTTCGACTCGGGGTATCGACGCAGGAAACCCTTCCAGTGTCCGCCGCGGATCAGCGGATCGTCGCCTTCCCGGTCGGGCGTCGTGACGACAAGCCGCGCCAGGCGCCGCGCGGCGGGTCGGGGGAGCGTCCATTCCTCCATCTCGCGGTAGGCGCCTGTCGCGGGATAGACGAGCCCGCGGCTCGGGCCGGAGGCCGCCTCGCGGGTCGTGACCAACTCCAGCTCACCCCGCTCGCGTCCCGCGTTCAGCGCATCGAGGAACGCGTCCAGCCACCCGCCGTACACCCACTCGCGGGTGTCCGGCCAGCCGCCGAATTTCTCGCCGTCGTCGCCGAGCACGAGTTGACCGCGACCTGCCCGACGCTCGTCGGCGAAGAACTCCACGATCTCGTTCGCGGGCCGGAACGGGATCAGGTACCGAAGCCGTTCGTCGATTGGAAGGAGGCGGATCCGCTCGCCGCCGCTCTCCGTCGTGAAGACGCCGTCCAGCTCCTCGCGCTCGAGTCCGCAGGCGAGGAAGTGACGGTCATCGAGAAGCGTGTGTTCGATGCCCGCGCGCGCCAGATCGGCGGCGAGGTCGGGTTCCCAGACGCGTTCCGTGAGCCAGAGGCCGGTGGCCTCGACGCCGAACCGGCTGCGGAGATCGGTCCGCATCCATTCGACCTGCTCCACTCGGTCCGCCGCCGGGAGCGCCGCGAGGATGGGCTCGTAGCGCCCGGAGGCGAGGAACTCGATGTGGCCGTGCGCCGCCCGTGCCCCGAGATCGTCGAGGAAGTCGGGCGCGTGGCGCTCGATCCAGTCGAGGAGGGGGCCCGAGACGTGCAGCGAGATCGGGTATGCGCCGTGTGCGTGGAGCGCGTCGAGGAGGGGTCGGTACACCCCCGTCAGGTGATCCTCGAACACATGGTCGAAGTTCCCCACCGGCTGGTGGAGGTGAATCGCGAACGAAAAACGGAGCGGGCCCCGGCTCACGCGTCCGCCGGGATGCGGACGCCGGCGCCCGATTTGAACGCACGCTCGTACGCGACCGCTGCGTTCCCGGGATCGGCGTCGTTGGCCGGCGCCTTCGCGAGGCCCGCGATGAAGGCGGCCTCCAGCGCCTCCGCGCGCTCCGGTGAGAGCCGGCGCAGACCGTCGATGGCGTGCGCGGCGTAGCCGAGCACCTGCGTGGCCTCGATCCCCGCCACATCGTCGAAGAACCAGGCGCACGAGGTGAACATCGCCGCCCGGTCGCGGGCGAGTTCGAGGAGGGACAGCACGTCGTCCCGGCAGTCTTCGCTGGCGACCCGGGCTGCAAAATCCTCCAGCCCCGAGGGGTCGCCGAGGGCGCCTCCCAGGGCGGCCAGCGCCTGCCGGGGTTCCGACAACCGGCCCGGCGCGAGGATCGCGAAGGCCTCGTCCAGGCCGGCGGCGAGCGTCTCGAACGCCTCACGAAGCGGCCTCCGCCAGTGCTGCTGTGAATCCACGTGAGGCGCCATCCGGCACCCGCACGCCGAACGCCAGCGCTCCACGCCGTGTGCGCAGCTCCAGGAAGTGGGCTCCTCCAGAGTCACGAAGGGCACGTCGCTGGCGGCCGCGAGCGCCGAGGCGAAATTCCCGATCTTCACGTCGCCGCTCCGGCGGGCGCGGGAGATCACCTGCATGAGTGCGCGGTCGGCGCCCCCGTGGTGGTGTCCGAACGTCTCGCCATCCGTCGCCAGCGCCACGAGGCGGGCCCCGCGGCCCGCGGCCGACCGCAGCGCCTCGAACCACGCGTCGCGGCCGTCGAGCAGGGCTCCGAACGCCACGCCGTGCGAGAGTTCGCCGTCGTAGATGAAGACCGCGATCTCCCGGCTCCCACCGAGGCGGACCCGCCCGATGCCCCCGTCCGGGAGGTCCGCGACCTGGTGCGGGGCCAGGATCGTGAAGGCCACGCCCTCCGCCGCCAGCACCTCGAGCGTGGCCATGTCGACGGCCGTCTCCGGGAGCCACATGCCCTCGGCGCTCCGCCCGAAGCGTCGCTCGAAGTCTCTGAGACCCCAGCGCACCTCCGTCTCCTTCTCGCGGCGGGAGGCGAGCGGGAGGATGATGTGGTGGTAAGGCTGCGCGACCGCGTTGCCGTGTCCCAGCCGGTCACGGCTCGCGCGGTCTCCGCCGACGAAGCGCTCGTGGATGTCCGGGCGCTCCCCCTCGAGCCAGCGCGCGAGCGTCGGGCCGAGGTCGAAGCTCAGCCAGTCGAACGTCCCCGCCCGCGCCAGAGGTTCGTAGCATTCCGACGCGATTCGTTCGTTCCAGTTGTCGAACGGGGCCGCGCTCGGCTCGCGACGGACCCGGTCCGTCCACGGGTCCTCCCGCGGCGGCTGGTAGAAATGGCCGTGGAGGACAACCGTGGCGCGACCCACGGCCGAGGAGGGGTTCAGTCGCCCGGAGCGTGCGCGGCGAGCGCCCGCCGGTAAACGTCCAGGTAGCGGTCCGCGCTGCTCGCCCAGCCGAAGTCGCGCGTCATCGCCTGGACCACGTGCTCGTTCCACGCCTCCGGCCCCCCCGCGTAGAGCGTGGCGGCCCGCCCGAGCGCGACCTCGAGATCCTCCGATGTATATCCGTCGAACAGGAAGCCCGTAACCTGGTCTTCGATGGTGTCGGCCAGGCCCCCGACGCGCCGGGCGACCGGCAGCACGCCGTAAAGCTGCGCCCGCATCTGCGTGAGACCGCACGGTTCGTACAGCGACGGCATCAGGAGGAGGTCGATTCCCGCCAGGAGCCGGTGCTCCTTGGGTTCGGTGAACCCGGTGTCCACCGCGATCCGGTCGGGATGCCGCGCGGCCAACTCGCGCAGCGCCGTTTCGTACCGCTCCTCGCCCTGGCCGAGGAAGATGAACTGCCCTTCGGCCCGCTCCAGCGGCCCGCCGTCGATGAGGAGGTCGAGCCCCTTCTGCCCGACGAGCCGCGCGGTCATCCCGTACAACGGTTCGCGCGGCGCCTCGGCCAGGGAGTATTCCCGCTGCAGCGCCCGCTTGCACACCGCTTTCCCGGCCAGGTCCGCGCTCGAGAATGTCGCGGCGATCTCCTCGTCCGTCTCGGGATCCCAGACCTCCAGGTCGACTCCGTTCAGGATTCCGAGGAAGCGGTCGCCCATCTCGATGAACGAGCCGTGAAGACCGAAGCCGCCGGTGGCCGTGCGAAGTTCGTGTGCGTGCGTGGGACTCACGGTCGTCGCGTAGTCCGCGAACACGAGGCCCCCCTTGAGGAGGTTCAGGTGGCCGTGGAACTCCATGAGCCGCCAGTGGAACAGTTCGCGCGGAAGCCCGATCTCTCCGAGCACGCCGGGGCCCTGAAGTCCCTGGTAGCCGGCGTTGTGAATGGAGAGGACGGCCGCCATGCGGTCGTGCGCCTCGCGTCCCGCGAACCGCGTGCGCAGGAAGACGGGAGCGAGGGCCGCATGCCAGTCGTGCGCGTGCACGACGACGGGCACGTTGGCGAGCTCCGGCAGAATCTGGAGCGCCGCGAGGTTGTAAAGTGCGAAGCGCAGCGGGTTGTCCGCGTAGTCCGCCCCGCCCTCCCCATAGATCCCGTCCCGGTCGAAGTACCCGGGGTGATCGACGAAGAGCACGCGCGGGTTCCGGCGCGGGCCGGGATGCTGGAGAATCCGGACCTCCTCGACCCGACGTCCCACGCGCACGCGGAAACTGTCCGTAATCGGCTCCAGGTCGGGGAAGGCCTCACGCACCGGCCGGTAGAGCGGCATGAACACCGTGACGGGGGTCCCCTGGGCGGCCTGGAAGGTGGCGATGCCGCGCACCGCCTCCGCGAGACCGCCGGTGCGGGCGTACGGCCAGTACTCGGCGACGAGATGCACGACGGCAAGTTCCTCCGGGGGCTTGACCCCCGCCGGCGGTCGTGTCGGCGCTGGCTTGGCGATTGCAGGCATGCGGCTCATACTTCGTCGCGAAGTGGCGAACGTGTGGCTGCAAGGGACGGCGTCCGGTCCGGACGGACGCGCCGCGATGAGGTGGCAGATCGAACAGGAAAAAGCTAGCGGCCCGCCCGGACCTCTCCAAACCCCGGCACGCGACCCTTCGTTCCCTCTGAAGGCGTCCGACTTCGAGGCGTTCCACGCGGGACGGGAGTCCGCGCTGCACGGCCTCCTCGGAGCACACCCCTGCACGCGTGGCGGGAAGGGCGGCACGCGGTTCGCCGTATGGGCCCCGCGCGCCCACCGGGTCAGCGTCGTGGGCTCGTTCAACGAGTGGGAGGGGGAGGCGCATCCCATGTCTCCGGTGGAAGATACCGGTGTGTGGGAACGCTTCGTCCCCGGCGTCCGGCCCGGAGAGCTGTACAAGTTCCGGGTGGGCTCCGGAACGGACGGCGCGGCGGGCGGACTCCCCCTCGAGGTCGACAAGGCCGACCCGCTCGGGCGCGCCGCCGAAGTCAGGCCGGGCACCGCGTCGCGGGTCGTGTCGGCCGCCCCGCACGGCTGGACGGATGCGGCGTGGGTCGACACCCGGCGGGAACGCGCGACTCCCGGAGTCCCCATCTCCATCTACGAGGTCCACCCCGGTTCCTGGCGCCGGAACGCCGACGGCTCGTGGCTGGGGTACCGCGCGCTCGCCCGCGAGCTGCTGCCCTACGCGGCCGACCTGGGTTTCACGCACATCGAACTCCTCCCCGTCATGGAACATCCGTATGACGGGAGCTGGGGATATCAGACGGTCGGGTACTTCGCCCCCACCTCCCGCTACGGGCCTCCGGAGGACTTCGCGCAGTTCGTGGACGAGGCCCACCGTCTGGGGCTGGGCGTCGTGCTCGACTGGGTGCCCGGCCACTTCGGCCCCGACCTCCACGGCCTGCGGACGTTCGACGGCGCGCCCCTCTACGAGATGGGGGAGGAATCGCGGGCCGTTCATCCGGACTGGGGCACGCTCGCCTTCGATTTCAACCGCCCCGAGGTCGTCTCTTTCCTCCTCTCGAGCGCGCGCTACTGGATCGAGCACTACCACGTGGACGGCCTGCGCGTCGATGCGGTGGCGTCGATGCTCCACCTCGACTATTCGCGGGATGAGGGAGAGTGGGAGCCGAACGAACTCGGGGGACGGGAGAACCTCGGCGCGATCGCCTTCCTCAAGGGCCTCTCGGAGATGGCCCACCGCGACTTTCCGGGCGTTCTCCTGTTCGCGGAGGAGAGCAGCGCGTGGCCGGGGGTGACGGCGCCGGTGGAGGAGGGAGGGCTCGGGTTCGACTTCAAGTGGAACATGGGATGGATGAACGACACGCTCCGGGTCCTGGCCGCGCCACCGAAGCGGCGGCCGCGCTTGCACCGGCACCTGACGTTCTCGCTTCACTATGCGTACTCGGAACGGTATATGCTTCCCCTTTCGCACGATGAAGTTGTTCACCTCAAGTGTTCTCTCGTTGAAAAGATGCCGGGGACGGACGACGAGAAGTTCGCCGGCCTCCGCCTCCTCCTCGGCTACATGTGGACGCACCCCGGCGCCAAGCTGCTCTTCATGGGAGGTGAGATCGGGGAGCGGCGGGAATGGGACGAGGATGGTGAACTGGACTGGGGTCTTCCGGATGCGTCAGCGAACCCGACGTACCGGGCGCACCGCGGGCTCCGGCGCTGGGTGCGCGCGCTGAACCGTCTCTACGCGAGCGAACCGGCGCTGCACGCCTTCGACCACAGGCCGGAAGGGTTCGAGTGGCTGGACGTGCACGACGCGTCGCACAGCGTACTGAGCTACCTGCGTTGGCGGCCGGAGTGGGAGGGAGCGGTCGTCGTCGTCGCGAACTTCTCCGCGACGGCGTGGCCGCGGTATCGGGTCGCCCTGCCCGAAGCCGGGCCGTACCGCGTCCTGCTGGACAGTGGCGATCCGGACTTCGGGGGGAGCGGACGCACCGCGCCTCCGGCTCGCGCGGAGGAGGTCTCCCACCACGGACGGCCCGCCTCGCTCCCAATCGATCTCCCGCCGCTGGGCTTTCTCGTGCTCGCGCGCTCGGAAGCGCCGGGCAAGGGGGGTCAGGCCGCGTAGAGTTGCAACCGCGTCGCGAACTCGCCGGCGACCGTCTCCAGCGCCTCGAGGTCGGGGTGCCGGAGGAAGATCATCCCGTCGGAGACGAGCGTGGCCTGCCAATTCCGCCGTGGCGACCCGATCGGGAGCAGATCGAGGCTGCACACCCGCTCGCCGTACTCCTGGAGCAGGGGCCCGAGCCCCTCGATGCGCTGGATCCGGCCCTGCCCGCGCGCCCGCTTGACGATCCAGCAGGCGTTGTACTTCCGTTCCACCGGCTGCGACCACTTCGCGTGCACGACGCCCTCGGCCCACCCGCGATAGGTGTCGATGTCGCTTGCGAAGTTGATGAGGTCGACCGTCCGCACGCCGGGAGGCCTCGCGGCGATTTCGCCGAACACGGCCTCCCCGTCCGCCGTCCGGTACCACTCCATGTGCGTGTAGCCGGTCTCGAATCCGAGCGCGGCGAGGACGGCGAACCCCATCTCGCGTCCGGCCGCGACGTCGTGCGCCTCCACGTCGCGCAGCGCATACGTGATGGGGCTGAGCCACTCGTGCGTCTTCGACTCGAGCGCACGGGGCCAGTAGCGGCAGATGTTGTAGTGCGCGACGACACCCCCGACCGTGACCGTGTCGAAGGTCATGTCCTCACCCTCGATGAACTCCTCGACCGTGACCTGCGGGACGTGCCGGAGGGCCGGAAGGATCCGCTCCAGCTCCCGCGCCGAATCGACCCGGTGCGTGTCGGCCGAGCCGGCACCGTCGACGGGCTTCACGATGAGCGGGAAGCCGACGCGCTCCGCAACCTCGCGGCACTCGGCGCTGCTCGTGGCCCTCCCGTGTCGGGGCGTCCGGATCCCCGCGCCGTCGAGGACGTCCTTCATCACCTCCTTGTCGCGGAAGGGGAGCGTCTGCGCGACGGTCGGCCCGGGCAGCTCCAGCATCTCCCGCAGCCGTGCCGCGAGGATCATGAAGGGTTCCCAGAGACACTCCACGCGGTCGATGCGGGTGCGCTCGGCGAGCGTGGCGACCTGCCGCATCACGTCCGCCTCGTCCGCCAGCGACCTCACCTGCAGGTGCGTGGACACGCTCGACCGGGCGACCTCGGGCAGCGCCGACCCGGGCTGATCGCCCAGGCCGATGACGTTCGCGCCCACCTCCGCGAGCCCCCGTGTGAAATACGTCATCTCGGCCGGGTAACCCGGCGAAATCATCAGTACGTTCATGGTTCCGTTGAGTAGTTCCGTTGAGCCGTTTCTTTACGTGGCGAGTTCCACCCGTACGCGGGTGATGATCCGCCCCAGCGCCTCCTCGACGACCTCCGTGCGCGGATGGCGGACGATGATGTAGCCCTCTCCCTCGTAGGACGCGCTCTGCGCCTGTCCCGCTCGGGGGAGGCGCCACTCCACGCAGAGCGGCCCGAGGTCGTTCGCGATCTCCTCGAGGCCGGCCACCCGTCGCACGGGGCCCCGCCCCTGTCCCCGGAGATAGGCCGCGCCGGCCGCGTAGGGGCGAGGCGGGGGATCGAACTCGTCGAAGACCAGGAGGTGGGCCCAGGCGCGGTAGAGGTCGAAGTCGTGCGCCTGCGAGATCAGCGTGACGAACTGGGCGCCCGGGGGGCGGGCCCCGACCTCGGAGATCGCCACCGAACCGTCGGGCCGCCGGAACCACTCCATGTGGCTCAGCCCCGTCTCCATCCCGAGCGCATCGAGCGCGGGTCCGGCAACGCGCCGGATCTCCTCGTACCGGGGTGAATCGACCTCCCGCGGGAGGAGGACGCACCACTGGATCCACGGCTCGCGCAGCACCTCGAGCGGGGAAGGCAGGTAGTGGTTGATCGAATGCCAGACGAGGCGCCCGCCGATCGAGACCGCGTCGAAGGAGTGTTCTTCGCCCACGACGAACTCCTCGACGAGCGTCGGCTGCTCGACGCTCGGCCGCGACATCGCGATCGCCGTGCGCAATTGCGCCGGCGTTTCGACGCGGAACGTGCCGCGGGCGCCGGAACCGGCCGGCGGCTTCACGATGAGGGGGAAGCCCGTCGCATCCGAGAAGGCCGTCGCCTCGTCCTCGTCCCGGACCAGCGCGTGCCGGGCACAGGGCAGGCCGTGTGCCCGGAGCACGTCCTTCATCAGGGATTTGTCGCGGAAATTGCGCGCGGCGACCCCGCCCATCCCGGCGAAGCCCAGCGCGTCGCGCAGCTCCCCGAGCGGTACCTGAAGCTCCTCCAGCGCGCCCAGCAGACGGTCGATCCCGCCGATTTCGGCGGAGAGCCGGCGCAGCCCGACGTGGATGCCCTCCGCCGACAGCGCGTCCTCGACCCGGACGTGCGCCGCGATCCGCTGCCGGAGGGAGGCCGGCGTGCGTTCGAGCGGTTCCTGCGTCACGACCCCGAGGCGCACGTCGGCGAGCCCCGCGGCGGCCTCCAGAAAGCGCAGCGTGGTAGGGAGATAGAACGGGGCGACGAATGCGACGTTGAGCATGGATCTTCCAGGTTGCCGCGGCGAGCCGGACGGCCGCCGCCGGACGGGCTGGCGTTTGAGAGCAGGGACTGTACTATGTCGGGCCCTCAAAGTGAAGTTTTCCCACGAGTCGTTGGCGAAGCAATGCACGTCGTATTCGTTGAACCCCTGTTTCCCGGGAACCAGAAGGACTTCGTGCGCGGTCTGCACGAGATCGGCGCCGACGTGTCCGCGGTGGGCGAAGCCCCGGCGGAGGCGCTCGGCCCGGATCTGCACGGGTGGCTCACGTGCTACGAGCAGGTCGGCTCCGTGTGCGACGAGGGTGCGCTCGCGCACGCCGTTCACGAGATCCACCGGCGGCGGCCCGTGGATCGCCTCGAGGCCACGGTGGAAGCCCACATCCTTCCGGTCGCCCGCGTGCGGGAAGCCGCCGGACTGGCCGGAACCTCGGTGAAGACCGCGCACCTGTGCCGCGACAAGCCGGCGATGAAGGACGCCCTTCGCGCCGCCGGGATCGCGACCGCTCAGTCCATGGGGGGAGGCGACGCCGAGGAGATCGCGGATTTCGGCCGGACGATCGGTTATCCGCTCATCGTCAAGCCTCGCGCCGGGGCCGGCGCCTCGGGCACGTATCGCGTCGACGATGAGGCGCAGCTTGTGGCGCTGCTCCCGCGCCTCGGCGTCGGGCATGGCGCCGAAGTCGCCGTCGAGGAGTTCGTGGACGGACACGAGGCCTTCTACGACACGCTCACCGCGGACGGCGTGGTCGTCCACGATTTCATGACCCACTACTACCCGAACGTGCTCGAGGCGATGCGGACGCGGGAGGTGTCGCCCCGGTTCATCGCCACGAACCGGATCGACGCCGCCGGCGCCTACGCGGAGGTCCGCGAACTTGGGCGGCGGGTCATCGATGCGCTCGAGATCGGGACCTCCGCCACCCACATGGAATGGTTCTTCGGAGAGAAGGGACTCAGATTCTCCGAGATCGGTTGCCGTCCGCCCGG
Organism: Gemmatimonadota bacterium; assembly: GCA_022825725.1. Taxonomy (GTDB): domain Bacteria; phylum Gemmatimonadota; class Gemmatimonadetes; order Palauibacterales; family Palauibacteraceae; genus Palauibacter. The sequence continues at coordinate 9,400 of JAJDWE010000026.1, read as the reverse complement.
CGTCCGGGCTTGGGACCTGTACGGCGCGGCGAACGAAATGGACGTGTACCGCGAATGGGCGGCCTGCATCGTGCACGGCCGGAAACTGCGGGATGCGTCGCGCCGGTACTCCGCGGGGATCGTGACGTTGCGACCCGAAAACGATGGGCGGATCGCGGGGTATGAGGGTCTGGAGAAGGTGGAAGCCCGCTTCGGGGAGTGGATCATCGACACGCACCTGCCGCCGCCCGGTACGCCCACCCAGCCAGTGGAAGCCGGATACATGGCGAACGCCTGGCTCCGCCTGCGGCACCCGGATTACGACGCACTGCGCGAAATGCTCGACGCGGTCGGACGCTGGGTGAGAGTGCGCGCCGCATGAGGGTGTCCAGAAGGCGTCGGGCCACGGACGACGCCGGGTCCACGTCCCGGCTCGTCCTCCTGGGTCCGCGAGGGGGCGACCTTGCGCTCATCGATGTGGTGCGGGAACTGGAGGCCCGTGGCACGCTGTCGCCGGGCGCGCGGATCGCGGCCATCACGGCCGGGTGGCGGGACCGGGAGGCGAACGAAGGATTCATCAACCGCCGCCTGGCGGATCGCGTCGTGGATCTTGAACTCTATCGGCGCTCCGACCGGATCGCCGAGGCGGACGCGGAACTCGCGCGTGCGCACCTGGAGAGCCGGAACCGGCTCAGGGCGCTGCGCCGCGCCTACAACCTGCGGCTCCACGGTCTCATCGACGCCCATCGGCAGCTGACCGGGCTGCGGGGGGACGAGACGGTGCTCGCCGCCGAGCGGGAGGAGGCGCTCGAAGCGATTCGCTGCCTCGATGCCCGCCATCTGGATCGCGTGGTCGAGATTCGCTCGGAGTTCGAAGGGCGCATGGCGCCGGGTGAGCGCGATGCCGTGCGATCACAGCGACGGGAGGTGGACGTGCGCCTCGAGGGGGTCGAGTTGATCGTCGTCGAGGGCGGGCACGTCTCGAATCTGCTCAGCCGGCTTCGCCTCTTCGGCGGACGGGAACTCCTCGAAGGGCGCACCGTGATCGCCCGCTCGGCGGGCGCGATGGCGCTGACGGAGCGCATCGTCCTCTTTCACGATCGGCCGCCCTGGGGGGAGGGGAACCCCGAGGTGTTCGATGCGGGACTCGGGATCGCCGAGGGGATCGTCGCGCTCCCCCACGCCTCGGCCCGCCTGGCGCTGGACGACCGGACGCGGGGGGCGCGCCTCGCGGCCCGCTTCGCCCCGGCCTCCTGCGTCCTCCTCGACCCGGGCCGCCGCATCGACAGGGCCGGCGACGGCTGGAGCGGCGTGGACGGCGTCGAGCGCCTCGATCTGAGGGGCCGCCGAGTCCTCTTCCGCCAGGCGGCGTAGTCCGGCCATGCGATTCGACGCCGGCGCCCGGGAACACGGGTACGACCTGTCCATGCCGCGTTCGCCGGCCATCACGGCGCTCGAGAAGCAGCTCGTCTCGGGTCTCGGCGCGGCGGATGCGGTCGACTCGTTCGTCGATGCGAACGAGTTCCCCCTCGCCGAGCCTCCGCTCTACACCTTCGTGTACCGTGGCCACGCCGACGCCGTGCGCCTGCGACACTGGGTGCACGGACTCCAGACCTCGGCGCCCTTCCGCCGCCTGGACGGAACCGATCTCTGGTGCTACACGCTCGAACTCCCCGACGAGTCCCGGGTGGAGTACAAGATCGAGGTGCTCGCCCGCGGCCGCGCCGAGTGGATCGAGGATCCGCTGAACCCCCATCGCGCCCGCGACCCGTTCGGCGCGAACTCCGTCGTGCAGGCACGGGGCTACGAGATCCCCGACTGGGCCCGCGAGAGCGAGGAGGTCCGGCAGGGCGAAATGGATGAACTCGCGGTCGAGAGCGGGGCGCTCGAATCCGCCCGTCACGTGACGGTGTACCGTCCGGCGGAGTTTCGCGCCAACCGGCGCTACCCGCTGCTCATCGTGCACGACGGCGGGGACTACGTCGAGTATGCCGGCCTGAAGCACGTGCTCGACCAACTGATCGATCGCTTCGAGGTCCCCCGGATGATCGTCGCCCTTGTGCACCCGGGCGACCGGATGTCGGAATACTCGGCAGATCCGGCGCACGCGCGGTTCGTCGCCGAAGAATTGCTCCCGCGCCTCGAACGCGACTATCCGCTTCTCCCCGATCCCGAGTCGCGCGGCCTCATGGGCGCGAGTCTGGGCGCCGTCGCATCCTTCCACGCCGCGCTCGAATACCCCGGCCGCTTCGGCCGCATCCTGCTCCAGTCGGGCTCATTCCTCTTCACGGATATCGGCGACAACGAGAGCGGCCCCGTCTTCGACCGCATCGTCGACATGATGAACGCGTACCGGGCCGCGCCGACCGCCATCGCGGAGAAGGCGTTCGTCTCCGTGGGCGTGTACGAACCGCTCGTCTCGGAGAATCGAGCCCTGATCCACGCTCTCCGCCGCGGCGGCGCGAACGTGCGCTTCGTCGAGTCGCGCGACGGCCACAACTGGGAGAACTGGCGCGACCGTCTGCGCGAGGGCCTGTCGTGGCTCTTCCCGGGCCCGCTCTGGATGGTCTACGAGTGACCGCTCCGGCGACGTCCGCGGGCGAAGTCACGCGCCGCATCGGTCTTTCGCTCGGAGCGGATCTCTGCTGGCCTGTCGCCTATCGTGCGATCCTCGAACGGCTGAACCCCCGGATCCCCTCGTCCGATGGCACGATCCGGTTCCAAATCGAGGACGTCACGATCGAGCCCTTCGACCTGCAGCAGGAGGGGAAGTACGACGTCGTCATCGACCGCCTCACGCACTGGTTTTTCCCGACGCGGGAGTGGATCAAGAAGTCCGTGATCATGGACGGGCTCTACGTGTTCAACAATCCGTGGAGCGTCCAGTCGATGGAGAAGCACTCCACCTACTGCGCGATGATGAGGCTGGGTCTCCCCGTGCCGCGGACGTGGCTCATCCCGCCCAAGTCCTACGACCCGCAGGACGATCTGGCGGTCACCCTGAAACGCTACGCGCGGCTCTTCGACCTGCCCGCCGTGGCGCGCGATCTGGACTATCCCGTGTTCATGAAGCCCTACGACGGCGGCGGCTGGCGCGGCGTGTCGCGGATCGAGGACGACGAGGCGCTCGGCGCCGCCTACGACGAGAGCGGCAAGTTCGTCATGCACCTCCAGCAGGGGGTGGAGCACGACCGTTTCGTCCGCTGCATCGGGCTGGGACCCCAGACGCGGGCCGTGCTCTACGACCCCGGCGCCCCGGCGCACGACCGCTACACCGTCGAGCGCGGTCACCTCGAGCCCACGGACGCCGGCGCGATCCGCGACACGACGCTCACGATCAACGCCTTCTTCGGGTGGGACTTCAATTCGTGCGAGGTGCTTCGCAGCGGCGGACGGTGGATGCCGATCGACTTCGCGAACCCCTGTCCGGATTCGCAGGTCACCTCGCTTCACTACCACTTCCCGTGGCTCATCAAGGCGAATCTCCGCTGGTCGCTCTTCTGCGCGGCGACCCGGCGCAGGATGCGCGTCAACCTCGATTGGCAGCCGTTCCTCGATGCCTGCCGTCCGGGGATGTCGGTCGGCGAGAAGATTCGAGCCTGCGCCGGGATCGCGGAGGCCCGGTTCGAGACCGACCGCTTCGTGGAGTTCTGCGAAACGCACCTCGCGGAGCTGGACGAGGTGGCCGACGAGTTCTTCGGCACCGACGCGGCTCACGATGCGGTGCGCGCAAAAGTGGCCTCGCTCTACCCCGATCACGAGATCGACGAGTTCACCGCCCTCTTCTTCGACCGCATACAGGCGGCCCGCCGGGAGGAACCCCCCGGCGCCGTACCGATTCTCGCCTCATGAAACTCAATACCAGCTGGTGGTCGCCTCGTCTCGGACAGGAGGTCAACGTCGCACGATGGGGAGAGGTGGGCGTGCCCTTCCTCATGTTTCCCACCGCCGGAGGAGATGCGGAGGAGATCGAGCGCTTCCTCGTCATCGACACGGTCGCGGACTACCTGACGGCCGGCCGGATCAAGGTCTATTCGTGCGACAGTGTGGCGGGCCGCGTCATGCTCGGACGCGAGGAGACGCCCGAGCACCGCATGGCTGTTCTCAACCGGTTTCAGGAGTTCGTCTACCGCGAGTTCGTCCCCATGATCCGGGAGGACTGCAACGATCCGGGGATCGAGGTCATCGTCGCGGGCTCCTCCATCGGAGCGTTCAACGCGCTCGCCGTGCTGTGCCGCTTTCCCGACGCCTTCTCGCACGCCGTGTGCATGAGCGGCACGTACGATCTCCAGCGTTTTCTGAGAGACGACGCAAATGTCGAGGCGAACGCGACGAGCGACTTCTACCGAGCCTCGCCCGTGCACCATCTGCCGCAACTCGCGGGCGAGACGCTCGACCGGCTGCGTCGGCGTTTCGTCCTCCTCGCCTCCGGGAGCGGGCGGGCGGAGGATATCGGCGAATCCTGGCGCGCGGCCTCGCTCCTGGGGCAAAAGGGCGTGCCGAACCGGATGGATGACTGGGGCGAGGAGTGGCACCACGACTGGCCCACGTGGCGCAACATGCTCCTCCGCTACCTCGACGAGCTGCTCCCGCCCCCGTAGGTCGCCGCCGCTCGGATCAATCTTCGCGATCGAGGTCGCCGCGCAGCGACGGGACGTAGTAGTCCCGCGTGTAGTCCCGCACCATGCGGCCGGCCGTGAATCGCGCTCCGGCCACCTCGATGGCGCGCCGCGCGAGCGCGAGCCAGCCCGCCGGGGCGTCGTCCGCGGCGCCGGCACGCGGCCGATCGTAGTAGAGGGGGATGACGTCCTCCTCCAGGAGCCGGAAGAGGTGTCCGGCGTCGTGCTCGTCCACCTCCTCCTCGCTCGCCGTCGCGGGGGCGGGCGGGATGATCCACCCGTTGTCGCCCTCGAAACCCTCCTCCCACCAGCCGTCCGCGGTCGCGAGCTGGGGGACGCCGTTGAGAGCGGCCTTCATCCCGCTCGTCCCGCTCGCTTCCAGCGGGACCCGGGGGAGGTTGAGCCACAGGTCGACGCCCGCGACGAGACCGTGCGCCGCATGGAGGCCGTAGTTTTCGAGAAAGGCGATTCTCCCTTCGAACTCCGGATCGCGCGTATGTTCGTACACGCGCTGGAGGACGCGCTTGCCGTCGTCGTCCCGCGGGTGTGCCTTCCCGGCGAAGATCAACTGCACGGGACGGGCGGGGTCCGAGAGCAGCGCCCGGAGGCGTTCGCGGTCGCGGAAGATGAGGTCCGCGCGCTTGTAGGTCGCGAAGCGCCGCGCAAATCCGATCGTGAGCGGCTCGGGGCTCATCAGCGTGCCGGCCCCGGCGAGGTGGGCCGACTCCGGCCAGTGGCCGGGCCACCGGCGCCTGGCCTCGTCGCGCATCAGGTCGAGGAGCCGGAGCTTCAGCCGGCGCCGCACGCGCCACAGCGCCTGCGCTGGCACGTCGCGCACCGCGCGCCACAGCGCTTCGTCGCCCGTGCATCGCCACCCGGCGGGCAGCCACTCGTCCAGAAGCCCGGCGATGTCATCGCTCATCCACGTGGGGAGGTGGACCCCGTTCGTCACGTGCCGGATCGGTACTTCTTCGGCCGCACGGTCCCCCCAGAGGCCGCGCCAGATTTCCCGGGTCACGCGCCCGTGCCGGGCGGAGACGCCGTTGACGCGTCGCGACAGCCGGATCGCCGCCGCCGTCATGTGGAACCGGTCCTGCGCCTCGTCGTCCGGATGGAGACCGAGTGCCAGCAACTCCTCGCGGTGAGGGATCTCTTCCCAGAACGTCTCGCCGATCCATTCGCGCATCTGCGCGTGGGAGAACACGTCGTGACCCGCGGATACGGGCGTATGCGTCGTGAAAACGGTCGAGGCGCGGACCCGGGACACCGCGTCCGCGAAGGATCGGCCGTCCCGCATCAGCCAGCGCACGCGCTCCACCATCATGAACGCCGCGTGACCCTCGTTCGCGTGCCACGCCCTGGGCTCGATTCCGAGCGCGGCGAGCACGCGCACGCCGCCGACGCCGAGGATCGCTTCCTGCCGCAGCCGGTGATCCGCGCCGCCCGCGTAGAGTTGGTGGGACAGGCCCCGGTCGGCGGGATCGTTCTCCTCGAGATCCGTGTCGAGGAGGTACAGCGAGACGCGCCCGACGCGCAGCCTCCACGCCCCGATACGGATGCGGCGTCCCCCGCCGCGGATCGAAGCGAGCCAGGGGACGCCGTCTACTCGCCGCAACCGCCCCAAGGGGGTCAGGTCGGGGTCGAGCGGGTCGTCCGCATCGTCCTGCCAGCCGTCCGATCCCAGCGTCTGGTCGAAGTAGCCGTGCGCGTACATCAGCCCGACGCCGACGAGGGGGACCCCCAGTTCCGACGCCGCCTTGAGATGGTCCCCCGCGAGCACGCCGAGTCCCCCGGAGTAGATGGGGATGGACTCGTGCAACGCGAATTCCGCGCAGAAGTACGCCACCGGCAGGTCGCGGAAGGCGGGATAGCGCTCGTCGAACCAGGTCGGCGTGGCGTCCGCCCAGATGTCGTCGGCGTGCTCCGCTGTCCCGGCTTCCCGCGCGTGACCGACCGCCACGACGTCACGCCGAGCGTCCAGCGCCGCGTCGTATCTCCGGAGGAAGACGGGGTCCTCGGCCAGGCTGCGCAGGCGCTCGCGTCCGACGGTTCGCAACAGCGCCACGGGGTTGTGCCGCGTGCGGCGCCACAGCGGCGGATCGATGGCCCGGAAGAGGGCCGGGGCCTCCGGATTCCACGTCCACGAGAGGTCGTTCGCGAGTTCCCACAGCCGCCCGATGCGGCAGGGGATTCGGTTGTCTGGACCCACGTTCCTCTTTGTCTCCTTGCTTCCGCGGGGGTTCTCGTCACGGCCGGGGTTCGGGTGCGGCGGAGCGCCGGCGGAGCCGGAGCGCGAACGAAGTTACCGTACCGTGACGCGCGCGACACACCCCGCCGCCGTCTCCTTCTGCGACGCGACCGGCCCCCGCGGCAGCGCCCAACCGTTGCAGCCTCAGCGGCGCGGGGCCAAACTCAGCGCTCCTCACGCACACTCGTCGCTAACGGGGACAACGCATGGACTTCGCCACAATCGTAGACTGGCTCGACCGGAACGTCGCGCAGTTCGGGATCACGATCGGGGGAGAGCGCCTGACGCTTCAGGTCCTGCTCCTCCTCGGGATCGGGACCTATCTCACCCTCCGCCTCGGCTTGCCGCAGATCCGCAAGTTCGCGCACGGCGTCGCCGTGGCCACGGGCCGATACGACGATCCGAACGATCCGGGCGACGTGTCCCATTTCCAGGCGCTGACCACCGCACTCAGCGCCACGGTGGGCATCGGGAACATCGCCGGCGCCGCGATCGCGATCCACCTCGGGGGTCCGGGGGCGCTCTTCTGGATGTGGATGACCGCCTTCCTCGGCATGGCGACGAAGTACAGCGAAGTCACGCTGGCGCAGAAGTACCGCGAGGTCGACGAGTCGTCCGCGAAATACAGCGGGAAGGTGTCGGGCGGACCGATGTACTACATCGAGAAGGGGCTCGGTCCGCGCTGGAAGCCCGTGGCGGCGTTCTTCGCCGTCATGCTGGGGATGACGGCGTTCATGACGGGGAACGCGAACCAGGCCAATACGGTCGCGGACGCGATGCTCGCCGAGTTCGGGATCGCCACATGGATCACCGGCCTCACGACCTCGACGATCGTCGCGCTGGTGATCCTGGGCGGCATCAAGCGCATCGGCCGCGTGACCAGCATCCTGGCTCCGTTCATGGCGATCGTCTACGTGACCGCCGCCATGATCATCATCATCCTGAACCTCGGTCAGGTGCCGGAGACCTTCGCGATCATCTTCCGCGAGGCCTTCAACCCGACCGCCGGCGTGGCGGGTACGGGCGTCGGCGCGTTCCTCGTCACGCTCATGTGGGGCGTGCGGCGCGGACTGTTCTCGAACGAGGCGGGGCAGGGATCCGCGCCGATCGCGCACGCGGCGGCGAAGACGGACGAGCCGGTCTCCGAGGGCGTCGTCGCGCTGCTCGAGCCGTTCATCGATACGATCGTCATCGTCACCATGACGGCGCTGGTCATCATCATGACGGGCGCGTGGAACTCGCAGATCCCGACCGCGATCCAATTGGAAGGCGGGGACATCAGCTACGTGGTGCTCGACGAGGGCGGAAGCTCCGTGCCCACGGAGCCCACGGGAACGATCCGCTATACGCTCGGGCGGCCGGGCGTGACGAGCGAACCCCACCTCGCGTGGCACGAGGTCTCCGTGCCGCAGCTGTTCGAGGACGAGGCGCAGACGCAGCCGTTCAGCGGGGCCGTCGACCCGGCGCGGTCCGTCGCGATCGCCGATGACGGGCGGGAGCTGGCCGTCCTCTACGGGCAGGCATACGAGACCGGCGCGCCCCTCACGCAGATGGGCTTCCAGCGCGGCCTGTCGCCGCTCGGCGACTGGGGTCACTACATCGTGATCTTCTCGGTCTTCCTCTTCGCGATCTCGACCGCGATCTCATGGAGTTACTACGGCGACCGTTGCGCGAACTACCTGTTCGGGCCAAGCGCGATCATCCCGTACAAGCTCGTGTTCGTCGCGATGCACTTCGTCGGGGCCGTGCTGCCGCTCGCCGTGGTGTGGTCGCTGGGGGACATCTTCCTCGCCATCGTCATCATCCCGAACCTGATCGCGCTGATCTTCCTCGCGCCTCAGATCAAGGAGATGACGGAGTCCTACTTCACCCGCAGCCCCTGGGAGCGGCACCGCTAGGCTGCTGGGGGCGGTCAGCGCTCCGCCGCCAGCCTCCCGGCCTCGCCGTCCGCGCGCGGCGGGGCCGTGCCGCCCAGGCCCTGAAGCGCGGCGCCTTCTCTTCGAAGACGCCGTACGCCCTCCACGTACTCGGAGACGCTGATCCTGCCGGCGACGTAGCGGCGCTGGAGTCGGGAGAAGATCCGGCTCTCCGCTCTCGTCAAGGCTTCGCTCGTCGCGGCGACGTCCGCCGCGGGCACCTTGACGCGAGAGTGCCGGATCCGGCGGGCGCGGGGTTTCCGGGTCCCGACCCGGACGACGCCCGTCACGTCGCCCGCAAGGCTCTTCACATCGGCCGCGCACTGTCGCAGGAGGCCGGGCCAGGACTTCGACACGGTCGCCACCGCACGGCTCACCGCGCGACCCACGGCGACGAGGACGCGGTGGAAGTCGCCCCGACTCCAGTCGCCCGCGCGCACGCGTTTCCGGTAGATCACGGCGGCGATGCCTCCCAGGAAGACGATCTCGAACATCGCTCAACCCTCCCGCGAGGCTGCGGTCCCGGGCTCCGGCCACGCGCTCTCGATCTCGCGCGCCGCGCGGTCCAGGATCGACTTCACTCTTGCAAGCGTCTCGGGATCACCCTGTCCGCCCGTCGCGCGCTCGAAGCTCACCTG
>JAJDWE010000046.1 GCA_022825725.1 Gemmatimonadota bacterium | reverse complement strand
AGAAGGATCCCCGCGTGAAGAACGCCAGCCTGTTCGCCGTTGCTCGTGAGATCGACGAGTCGGTCGGGGAGCTGACGCTGCAACAGTTTCACGCCAAGTATCGGCTACCGGCGATCAGGAGAATAGCGCCCCAAGAGCGGCCCGCGCAGAAGCCGAAAGCGGTTCCGCCACCTGCCCCCTCGCCAGCGTCTCTGAGTGATGGTGCCGCCGTCATGGAGTATGTGGAGCGGACGCTCGACGAGAACCCCGGCGTCACCAACGCGGACCTGTTCGCGGGTGCCCGCGAGATCGACCCCTCCGTCGGGCAACTCACGGGCCGGCAGTTCCACGCGAAGTATCCCCTCCAAGTGAAGGCCCGGCTCGCAAGGGCCGCCGCGCCCGAGCCCAAGACGCCGCCGGAGCCGAAGACGCCGCCGGAGCCGGCAGTCGCGACGGCTGAGGAGCCCACCGCGCCGGACGTGTCGTCGGCGGCGGGGGCGGGTGACCCGGAGGCGCCGCCGACCGGGGCGGGCGACCCGCTCGCGGTTCGCCGCCTCCTGCTCGATCTGTCGAAGGAACTCGCGCGGGCGGAAAGCAAGGCGGAAGTGATCGAGGTAATGGCCCGGCTGGACGACTACGTGGCCGAGATCATGGAGGCGGCACAAGGCTGAGGGCTCCGCGAGTCTTGGTGGCCCGGCATCGGCTTCGAGGGCCGCGAGGGTGCGGTGGCGCGCATGGCACGAATGAGACGGGCCAGGAGCGTTGCGCGGACGCAGTACGGGGGTCTGGGGGCATCCCCCAGCCAGAGTTAACGTGAAGCGTTAACACATCTGGCTCCTCCACAAACCGCAGAAACCAGCGCCCCCGTGGCGCGCCCGCGCCAACGCCGAGACAAGGCGCCAACTCTGGACGACGCAACCGCCCTGCGCGATACTTCCTTTGCGCAGATCGTGCGGTCCATCGAATCGAGGAGGAATCGAACGATGGCACGCACGAAACGAAGTCGGCGCTCGTACGGCGCTGGCGAATGGGGCCGCAACCGGGTCAGGATCTTTCCGGACCCGAAGACCGGCAACTTCCAGATTGAGTGGCGCGAGAACGGGCGCAGGCGCACCCGGTCGCTCGGGCACCGCGACTGGCGGCGCGCGAAGCGGCAGGCGGACGAATTCGCCGCCGGGTTCATCGGGCCGGAGATCGTGGGCAAGGCGAAAGCCGAACCCGAGCCGCTCACGCTGGGGACGCTCTTTGACATCTACGGTGAGGAGGTAACGCCCACCAAGGGCAGATATTCGCGCGGACATGATCGCGCGGCGATGAAGACGTTTCTCCGGTTCTTCGGACGGGACCGCGACCCGGCCACCCTGTCTCAAAGGGACTGGGACCGCTTCATCCGGGAGCGGCGCGCTGGCAGGATCGGACCGAGCGGCAAGCCCGTGGGCGACCGGATGGTCGAATGCGACCTGAAGTTCCTGACCGCGGTTCTGAATTGGGCCGTAAGGTCGAGGGACGACCGGGGCCACCTGTTGCTGGACCGGAACCCGCTCAAGGGCCTCAGGAAGCCCACTGAGAAGAACCCGAACCGGGTCGTGCTTGCGGACGAGGAGTACCGGGCGCTGCTCGAAGTCTCCGGGCAGGTGGAGTGGCGGTTCAGCGTCGCCCTTGTGCTCGCCCACGAGACCGGCCACCGGATCGGAGCCATCCGACAGCTTCGGTGGCGCGACATCGACTTCGAGGGCCGGGCCATTCTCTGGCGCGCCGAGCACGACAAGTCGGGCCACGAGCACTCCACGCCCGTCACCGCCGAGGCGCTCGAAGTTCTGGAGGAGGCGCGGAGGAAGAACCCCGGACCCCGGGAAGCTCCGGTGCTGCCCGCGCCAAGGGATCCCTCAAAGTGCATGGGACCCACGGTGGTACGAGGGTGGTGGGGCCGGGCCGAGAGGCTTGCAGGCTTGGAGCCCAAGCGCGGAAGGGGCTGGCACTCGCTTCGGCGCAAGTTTGCCAGCGACCTGATGGATCAGCCGCTCAAGGTGCTCTGCGAGCTCGGCGGCTGGAAGGAGGCCAGGACGGTTCTCCAATGCTATCAGCAGGCCGACGAGGGACAGCTTAGGACGGCTCTGGAAAACCGCCGAAGGGCTCGTGCCTGACGTTTCGCAATCAGCGGGAGCGAAACGGCGAGAACCAGATCCTATGTTCCCGTAACTTCAATCACCTCAATCAGATGTGAATCCGTTAGACTCTGCCCGTCCGGCATGATCACGTCGATCGGGCCCGGCTCGTCCGAGCCCGGCTCCGTGCTCCGCTGAACCCACAGGCTTCCGTCCCAGGTCGCGCGCACGGCGGCGATGACCGGAACTTCGGGAAAGAACCGCATGTTCTCGATCGCCTCACGCTGCAGCGATCTCATGTTGTCGATGAACTCGAGAACCGAGGGGGGCGGCGCGCTCCCACGCTGTGTGATCGTGCGATTGCTTTCGACTTCGAGTCGCCGTTCGCGCTCCACCTGTTCCATCTGCTCCGTCACGGCCAGCGGCTGGATGGGGCGACGCAGGATGCGAGCGACGGCACCCGACGGATCGGCGAGCTTGATGGCCCAGGCGGACGAATCCGAGAACGCGACGCCGCCCGATGGCAGCGCGTCGAACAGGAGGTCCGGTTCGAACCCCCATTCTTCGTCGATCATATCTTCAGGGGCGCCGCTCCGTGGACCCTTCTCCTCGACGGGTGCCCAAGCCTCTACGAGCACTCGATCCTCCACCTCCTCGGAGGACATGTCGACGCGCTGGATCGTGCGCCCGCTGCCGCCGACCAGGGTGCGCGTACCCGTCCGCTCGGGTCGCAGGTTCGGGCGGCGGGCCATGGCGAACCCCAGCCCTCCTCCGCCCTCCCTCACCATGCGCACGAACTCGCCGGCGGGACTGAAGACGTGGTATCCCGCGTGCATCATGTCCTCGACGAGGACCTGTCCGTCCTCCCACACCACGAGCTGCGTCGCGGCGCGGAACTCGCCGGGGCCATCTCCGGCGCGGCCGAACTCGCGCACGAACCGCCCTGCCGGATCCACCACGACGATGCGCGCGCTGGACTCCATCCGGGTCCCGTCCAGGAAGTGGAGGTTGCTCGCGCCGTCGAACGCGATCCCGGAGATGGACGTGAACTCCTGCCACTCGGCCGTCGCCCCGGCGGATCCGAGGCGGTACACCAACTCGAGCTCCGGCGACACCGGGCGATCCTCTGCGGGAAGGTCGACGACCTCCTGGGCCTGGAGGCCCGCCGGCCCGAGCACCGCCACGTACGCCGCGGTGACTCCTGCGCCGAACCGGGCGGCGACTCCCGCGCCGACCCCTGCGGCGTGCCGTGTCCCGCCGATGACGTTCAGTCGTGACATCCGCCTCATCTTGGCAGTCCCCCGTCGCGGCTTAGGTTTGTTCGAGTGTGGACGCGGTCCCCGGTTCGTCCCTCCAGGAAATCCGCGCCAACTACTATGGAGGTAGTAGATATGATTCGCAAGCGCTCGTCCGGCCCGATCTCGGACCCGATCTCCGACCCGTCGATCCCTCGGAACTCCCGCACCCTTCGGGTTTCTCTCGTCGCTCTTGGCGCCTCGGTTGCGTGGGTCGGCTGCGGAGGGGGAGAGGCGCCGTCCGACGAACCCGCGGGAGCCGCCGACGCGCCGCCTCAGTTCGAGACGACGGAGGTCGCCGAGGGGGTGTACCAGTTCCGCTGGATCGGACACAACGCCCTGTTCGCCGTGACCTCGGAGGGGGTCTTCGCCTTCGACCCGATCTCCGTCGAGGCCGCCGCCACCTATGCGGAGGAGATCCGCCGGGTCGCGCCGGGGGCCGAACTCGCCGCCATCGTGTACAGCCACAACCACGCGGATCACGCGACCGGCGCCGAGGTCCTGCGCGATGCGTTCGGCGCGGACGTCCCCATCTACGCGCACCGGAACGCGGACGCCCCGCTCAGGGAGTCCGCGAACCCCGACCTTCCCCCGCCCACCGCCACCTTCGATGAGACGATGACCCTCGCGGGCGGCGAGATCGAACTCCACTACCTGGGCCGCAGCCACAGCGACGACATCGCGGTCGGCTTCCTGCCGGCGCACGACCTCGCCTTCGCCGTGGATTTCGTGTCACGCGACCGGTTCGGGTACCAGGACCTCGCCAGCTTCTACTTCCCCGACATGTTCGACGCGATCGAGGGTCTGCTCGAGATCCCGTTCGAGACGATCGTGTTCGGGCACGGACCGCCGGGCGACCGGGCCGCGGTCGAGCGGCAACTCACCTACTACCGTGATCTGGACGCGGCGGTGCGGGGGGCGGTCGAGGCGGGGCTGAGCGAGGACGAGACGGCCGAGACCGTCCTCATGGAGGACTACAGCCACTGGGACCGCTACGACGACTGGCGCGAACTCAACGTGCGCGGCATGCACCGGAAGCTCACCGCCGCCGGCGCCGGCGAAAGCGAGTAAGAAAGCGGATCTTGAAGGACCGGGTCTTTACGGCCTCACAGTGGGTGCCCAGTCCGCTCGACCGGACCTTCTCCTTCTTCTCCGACGCCCACAACCTGGAGCGGATCACGCCGCCCTTCGTGGGGTTCCGGGTCCTCACGCCACCCCCGATCGAGATGGGCGTAGGGACGTTGATCGACTACCGACTGCGGCTGCACGGCGTCCCCCTCCGGTGGCGGAGCGAGATCACCCGCTGGGATCCGCCGCACGGCTTCGTCGACGAACAGCGCCGAGGGCCGTACCGGAAGTGGATCCACGAGCACCGCTTCCGCGAGGAAAGCGGCGGCACGCGCGTGGAGGACCACGTCACGTACGCGGTCCCGGGCGGCGCGCTGGTCGACCGGCGGTTCGTGCGCCCGGACCTCGAGCGGATTTTCGACTACCGCCATCGCGTCATCGCGGAGGTGTTCGGAAGCTGACGGAGACGTTCCCGCGGGAACGTCTGGAGGGGTGAGGTGAGGGCTGTCGTCAGCCGAGCGAGGTCACTCCCGGTCGAGGCCGAGCACTCGTCGGCTGAACGCCGGGTCGTCGTCTTCCTTCGGCCATCCTTCTCCGTCCCCCTCGATGCCGAGCCGACGGCGCGACGCCTCGAGCCTGTCGAAGTCGATCCCGGCTCTTTCCGACCCCTGGGTGAGCCGGGGTAGTGGCTCGATCTTCAAGTCCACGCGCATCCCGCAGGCGTGGGCGAGCGCCGCCAGGGTCCGCAGGGTCATGTTGCGAGATCCGCTGAGGAGCTGCGTCACGTTGCGGCGGCTCGTCCCAAGAGCTTCCGCGAGCTGCGCACGGGTGAGCCCCTGGTTCGCCATGGCTTCCGCCACGGCTTCCGTTGCCCACAGAATCAAGCGCTCCTCCTCGTACATCCTGCGAGACTCGGGACTGGTCGTCTGCCGCTCGATCCATCCCCGATTCGTCATCTCGCTCATTTTCATTCCTGACTGTCGAAGAAACCGGACCTCATTCCGGGTAGGTGTTGAACTCTACCGGCCTGATACCTGGAAGGTCCCCTACCGGATCTGGATGACCTTCACGCCGTCGATGTCGAGGTCGGCCCAGCTTCGGTCGGCGGTGAGAGCGGGGAGTCCGAGCCTGCACGCGGTGGCCAGGCACGCCCGGTCACCGAGTCCGAGGCCCTGGCGGCTCGTCCTCCTGCGGTAGGCGCCGCTGAGCAGGGCCGTCCGGTGGTCGAAGGGAACGACTTCGATCCCCGTTTCCGCGATCGCGCTGGCCACCGCCGCCGGGGACCAGCCTCCCTGCGAGAGACGCACCGCGACCTCGGCGACGTTCACCGACGACATGGCGGCTCCTCGCTGGAGGGCGCGGGCGACGCGTTCCGCTCCGGGTTCCTCGAACAGTGCCGCGAGGACGGCCGAGGCGTCCAGGACGCTCTCGACCGGTTCATTCACGGGCGGCTTCGGCTCGCCGTTCCAGGATGAACTCATCGACGACGCTTCCGGAGCCCTTCCGCTTCCGCCTCGCCATGTCCTGCAGACGCGCGAGGGCCGCGAGCGGAGTACGCAGCCGGATGGTGTCGTCCTCCAGGCCCACGACCAACTGCTGCCGGCCCTGGATGTTCAATGCCCTGCGAAAGCGGGCCGGGACGACCAGCCGACCGGCTTCGTCGATCGTCACGCGCTCGGTGTCGGGCAAAGGGTCGGGCAAAGCGTCGGGTGAGGCCGCGGCCGCCGGATTCCGGACTTCTTCCTTCATGGTATGGTCCATGTTTCTGGTATGTTTTGTGATAATACCATAACGAGACCTGCTGCTGCATGCCAGACTCCGCTTTCGTCGATACCATGGGAGACCGCCGCTCGGACCCCCACAGTTCTCGCGGCGGCTATCAACGCAGGATCATCGCCGCGGAAGACGTCCGTCACACCGAGGTCGCACCAGGGTCGCACCAACGTCGAATCAGGGTCGAATCAAGGAAGGGCTCAGCGTGATCACACTCGAGGGGAAGGCCGCCATCGTCACCGGGGCGGCGAAGGGGATCGGCGCCGCGTGCGCGCTCGCCTTCGCCCGTCACGGGGCGGATGTCGTGCTGGGGGACGTACTGGAGGACCGCTGCGCCGAGACCGCCCGCCGCATCGCCGAGGAGACGGGGCGGGAGACGCTCGCCGTGCGCGCGGACGTGAGCGAGGAGAGCGACTGCGCCGCCCTGCTCGACGCCTGCACGGAACGGTTCGGGGCCTGCGACATCCTGCTCAACAACGCGGGGATCATCGCGGCGGGCTCGATCCTGGACGCCGAGGTCGAGGACTTCGACCGGGTGCTGAGCGTCAACCTCCGCGGGACCTTCCTCATGTCCCGGCTCGTGGCGCGGGACATGGTCGCGCGCGGCGTGAAGGGGTCGATCATCCACATGTCGTCCACGAACGCGGTGGTGACGATCCCGAACCAGCTCGCCTACGCGGCTTCCAAGGGCGGGATCATGCAGCTCACGAAGGTGATGGCGCTCGCGCTCGCGCCGCATGACATCCGGGTGAACGCGATCGGGCCGGGGACGATCGTCACCGACATCCACGACTCGGTGATCGCCGACGAGGAGGCGCGGCGCACGATCCTCTCCCGCACGCCGCTGGGACGGTTCGGAGATCCAGGCGAGATCGGGACGGTGGCCGTCTTCCTCGCGAGCGACTACGCCTCGTACCTGACGGGCGAGACGATCTACCCGGATGGCGGGCGGCTGGCGCTGAACTACACCGTCCCGCTGCGCGAAGACGGGTGAGCGGCACGGCGGCGAAGGAGCCGGGCGCCGGACCCGTGGCCGAAGCCCGGCTCGCGATCGACATCGGCGGGACCTTCACGGACGTCGCTCTCGAGGCCGGCGGGCGCCTCGTCACGACGAAGGTGCTCACGACCGCCACGGCGCCCGAGCGGGGCGTCCTGGAGGGCGTGCACAAGGTGCTGGGGCTGGCCGACGTTCCCCCCTCCGCCGTCCGTCTCGTCATCCACGGCACGACGCTGGCCACGAACGCGATCATCGAGCGCCGGGGCGCGCGCACCGCACTGATCGTGACGTCGGGGCACCGCGACGCGCTCGAGATGGCGCACGAGAACCGCTTCGAACAGTACGACATCGGGGTCGACCGTCCGGAGCCCCTGGTTCCTAGGCGTCTCCGGCTTCCCGTGGTGGAGCGGGTCGACCACCGCGGACGCATCCTCGTCCCGCTGGAGGAGGATTCGGTGCGGGCGCTCCTCCCGACGCTCGAGGCGGAGGGGGTGGAGTCCGTCGCGGTCGGGCTCATCCACGGCTACGCCAACCCCGCGCACGAACGGCGGATCGGGGAGATCCTCGACGCGTGGCGGCCGGGGCTGCCGGTGACGCTGGCCTCGGACGTGTGTCCCGAAGTCAGGGAGTACGAGAGACAGTCCACGGCGTGCGCGAACGCCTACGTCCAGCCGCTCATGGCCCGCTACCTCACGGGACTCTCGGAATCGCTGCGCGAGTCGGGCCTCGCCTGTCCCTTCCTTCTCATGACCTCCGGGGGCGGGCTCACGACGCTCGACACGGCGGTCGCGGCCCCGGTCCGCCTCGTCGAGTCCGGACCCGCCGGGGGCGCGATCCTCGCCAGCCACCTCGCGGGCGAGCTGGAACTGGGCGACGTCCTCTCCTTCGACATGGGCGGGACGACGGCCAAGCTGTGCATGATCGACGACGGGCGGCCGCTCCATTCGCGCACGTTCGAGGTCGCGCGCAGCTACCGCTTCAAGCAGGGGAGCGGACTGCCGGTGCGGATTCCCGTCATCGAGATGGTGGAGATCGGGGCCGGTGGCGGGTCGATCGCCGGGGTCGACGACCTGGAGCGGATCCAGGTGGGGCCCGCGAGCGCCGGATCGGAGCCGGGGCCGGCGGCGTACGGACGCGGCGGAGACGAACCCACGGTGACGGACGCGGACGTCGTCCTGGGGCGGATCGATCCGGAGTCGTTCGCGGGAGGCTCGATTCCCCTCGACAGAGGGCGGGCCGAAGTCGCCGTCGGCGGCGGCGTCGGCGGGAAGCTGGGGCTCGACGCGAAGCTCGCCGCGCTCGGCATCAGCGAGATGGTGGACGAGAACATGTCCAACGCGGCGCGCACGCACGCCGTCGAGTGGGGGAAAGGAGTGGCCGGACGCACGCTCATCGCCTTCGGCGGCTCCGCTCCGATCCACGCGGCGCGCCTCGCCGACAAGCTGGACGTGGACCGCTTTCTGGTGCCCGCCGACGCCGGAGTGGGGTCGGCCGTAGGCTTCCTCCTCGCGCCGATCTCCTACGAAGTCGTTCGCAGCCGCTACATGCGCCTGTCCGGGTTCGACCCCGACGTCGTCCGGGCGGTGTTCGATGAGATGAGAGACGAGGCGGTGGCAGTGGTGTCGCACGGGGCGCCGCCGGGCGCGCCGACGAGCGGGAAGGCGCGCGCCTACATGCGCTACGTGGGACAGGGCCACGAAATCGGCGTCGACCTCCCGGAGGATCTCGAGGACGCGGCGGCGCTGCGCGAAGCGTTCGACCGCGGGTACGAGAGCGTGTACGGGCGCACGATCCCGGGACTGGACATCGAGGTTCTGAGCTGGACGCTCGTCGTGTCGGCACCCGCCACGCGAGCCGCGGACGTTCCCGCGGGAACGTCACCCCCTGAGCGCACCCCGCCAGTTGGGCAACTGTCCGGTTCGGACGTTCCCGCGGGAACGTCTCGCGGCGGGCAGGAAGGGCAGGCCGGCGCGGAGAAACCGGAACCCGAGCGCTGGACCGAGCTGTCGGACGGCCCCGGAGGAGAATCCTCAGCGGCCGCCGTCCACACCCGCGCGGAGTTGGCCGGAGGGGCCCGGGTCGAGGGTCCGGCGCTGATCGCCGAGGACCAGACGACGACCGTCGTCCCCGAGGGCTGGGTGGCGCGGGTCGCGGCCGGCGGCCACCTCCTCGTCGAGCGGCAGGTGGCGGCGAGGGCGGCGGGGGGCGCCACCGGGGCGGGCGGCGCGGCGGGGGCCACCGGCGCGCAAACCGGGATCGCCGCCCTCGAAGGGCAGATCATGTGGAGCCGGCTCCTGTCCGTGGTCGAGGAGCAGGCCCGGACGCTCGTGCGCACCGCCTTCTCGACCCCCGTGCGCGAGGCGGGCGACCTCTCCGCCGGCGTGTTCGACCTCTCGGGACGCATGCTCGCGCAGGCCGTCACGGGCACGCCCGGCCACGTCAACGCCATGGCCGCCTCCGTCGGGTTCTTCCTCCGGGACTTCCCCGTGGAGACGCTGGGCGAGGACGATGTCCTCATCACGAACGATCCCTGGGAGGGCACCGGACACCTCAACGACTTCACCGTCGTCACGCCGACCTTCCTGGACGGGCGCCCGGTGGCGCTGTTCGCGGCCACGAGCCACATCGCCGATGTCGGGGGCCGCGGCTTCGGGGCGGACGCGAACCAGGTCTTCGAGGAGGGGATCCGCCTTCCCATCGGATACCTGATCCGCGGCGGCCGGGTGGACGAGACGCTCATGCGGCTGGTGCGGGCGAACGTGCGGGACCCGGATGTCGCCCAGGGCGACCTCTACTCGCTGGCCGCCTGCAACCGCACGGGGTGCGAGCGCCTGGTCGCGATGATGACGGAGTTCGGGATCGATTCCCTCGAGCCGCTGGCGGAGACGATCATCTCCACCTCCCGGCGGGCGATGCGGGAGCGGATCGGAGCCCTCCGTCCGGGGACGTACCGGAACCGGATGCGGATCGACGGCTACGATGAGGACCTCGACCTCGTGTGCGCCCTCACGGTCCTGCCCGACGGGACCATCAGGATCGACTGGGACGGCACCTCGCCCATGTCGTCGCGCGGCATCAACGTCCCGGTGACCTATACGCGCGCCTACAGTTCGTTCGGCGTGCGCTGCATCGTCGGCTCCGAGGTCCCGAACAACGCGGGGTCGCTGGCGGCGATCGAAGTCTCCGCTCCGCCCGGATCGCTGCTCAACGCGCCTCCTCCCGCCGCGGTTTCCGCACGCCACGCGATCGGACAGATGCTGCCGGATGTCGTCCTCGGCTGCCTCGAACAGGCGCTGGAACCCGGAGCCGTTCCCGCGGAAGGCGCGTCCTGCCTCTGGAACCCCGTCATCATGGCAGGTCCGGGACTCACCGGCGCCCACGCGTACGGCGGCGAGGCGTTCGTCGTGAACCCCTTCCACGCCGGCGGCACGGGCGCCCGCCCCGGCAAGGACGGCCTGTCGGCGACGGCCTTTCCCTCCGGCGTCCGCAGCACGCCGATCGAGATCACCGAGACGGTCGCGCCGCTCATCTTCTGGCGGAAGGAGTATCTCGCCGACTCCGGCGGTCCCGGCGAGTTCCGGGGCGGTCTCGGCCAGGTGATGGAGATCTCGCACGCGTCGGGCGAGGCGTTCGCCGTCTCGAAGATGTTCGAGCGGGTGCGCAACCGGGCGCGGGGACGCGACGGGGGCGGCGACGGGGCCGCGGGGCGAGTCCATGTGCCGGACGTGGGCGAGTTCCGGCCCAAGGGCCGCGAGGTCGTGCCCCCCGGCCGACGCATCGTGCTGGAGACGCCGGGGGGAGGCGGCCTCGGCGACCCGGCACGCCGCGCGCGCGACCGGGTACGGGAGGATGTCCTCGACGGCTACGTCTCCGCCGACGAGGCGACCCGCGCGTATGGAGCACCGTGAATTTGCTGTAATGACCATGATAGTGTACGGTATAAGGTATAACGTCCATTTTCGTGGTTATTACGATGGCGAACAACATTCGCGGCACGTTGCCGCTTCCGGTCCGGCGACGCCTCCGTAAGCTCGGCTCCGATATCAGGGATGCCCGTCTCCGGCGCCGCATCCGCGCGGCGACGATGGCGGAACGAGCACTGATCAGCCGCACCACCCTCGGCAAGGTCGAGCGCGGCGATCCGGGCGTATCGATGGGCATCTACGCGACCGTGCTGTTCGTGTTGGGGATGGAGGACGGTCTGGCGGAACTGGCCGACCGCGGGCGGGACGGACTCGGGCTCGACCTCCTGGAGGAACGCCTGCCGCAGCGCGTGCGCGTCGCCTCGCCCCGCGCCCGGCGAGAGCGCGGGGGCGACTGAGGCGGTCCACGTGGAACGCCGGATACGGGTCCACCTGGACCTGCACGACACCCCCCTCTTCGTCGGACGGCTGTGGGTCAGAGTTCGCGGCGACCGGGAGAGCGCGACGTTCGAGTACGATCCGGGCTGGCTGGACCACCCGCGACGGTTCGCGCTCGAGCCGGCGCTGACGCTCGGGCCCGGGCCGTTTCATACCCGGCGCGCGCTCTTCGGGTCGATCGGCGACTCGGCGCCCGACCGCTGGGGGCGCGTCCTGATGCGCCGCGAGGAGGCTCGCCGGGCGCGGCAAGAGGGACGGACGCCCCGCGCCCTGTTCGAATCCGACTACCTCCTGCGGGTCGACGACGAGGTTCGCATGGGGGCGCTGAGGTTCTCGCCGGGAGGGGACGGACCCTTCCTCGCCGAGCCCGGGGAGAGGCGGGTTCCGCCGCTCGTCGAACTGGGACCGCTCCTCGCCGCGGCCACGCGAGTCACGCGGCGTGAAGAGCGGGACGACGATCTCCGCCTCCTCATCCGACCCGGGGCCTCCCTCGGGGGCGCCCGCCCCAAGGCCGCCGTGAGGGATGGGGCCCGCGGGCTGGCCATCGCGAAGTTCCCCGGCGCCCGGGACGACTACGATCTCGTGCTGTGGGAAGGCGTCGCCCTCGAACTCGCCGCGCGGGCCGGCATCGACGTTGCCGCCTGGCGTTTCGAGCAGGTCGCGGGGCATCGGGTCCTCCTCGTTCGGCGCTTCGACCGCGAAGCGGGCCGCCGCGTCCCGTTCCTGTCCGCGATGAGCATGTTGGGGGCCGACGACCGCGAGTCGAGATCCTATCTGGAGATTGCGGACGCGCTTCGGCGCCACGGTGTGGCCGCCAGGCGCGACCTGACCGAACTCTGGCGCAGGGTCGTGTTCAACATCCTCATCTCGAACACGGACGACCACCTCCGCAACCACGGATTCCTGTATGAGGACGGCCAGGGCTGGCGGCTCTCCCCGGCCTATGATTTGAACCCGACCCCGGCGGATGTCCGCTCCCGCGTCCTGCAGACGCATATCGACGAGTACGACGGCGCCGCGTCGGTGGACCGCGCGCTGGCCACCGCGGGTTACTATGGTCTGGATCTCGGCGACGCGAAGCGGATCGTCGGCGAGGTCGGGCGGGCGGTCTCGGCGTGGCGCGGGACCGCGGAGGCCCTCGGCGCTTCCCGGAGGGAGATCATGCGGATGGAATCCGCCTTCGAACACGAGGATCTGGACGAGGCGGCCCGTTGCGGGGCGTCTGCGGGGTGACCTGATCGTGGACACGACACGGAGCAGGTGGACGCTGGCGTGCGTCGCGGTTGCGATCGCCGGCTGCGGCGGCGGCAGCACGGATCCGGGGCCCGAACCCGCGCGGACGCCCGTGGCGACCATCGTGCCCGGGTCGCCGGAAGCGTACGAAGGCCTCGATGCCATCGTGCCGATCCGGCTCGATCCCGCTCCCTCTTCTCCCCTCACGGTCCGATACACGCTGACGGCCGATGAAGACCCCGGAACGGCGGACGCGGACGCGGACGACTACGAGGCCGGTGGCTCCGTATCCGTTGCCGCCGGCACGAGCGCCGTCGATATCCGGATCCCCATCCGCAACGACGCGGACATCGAACCGGCGCGCGAGGTCTTCCTTCTCACCCTCGATCCGCCGGCGGCGGGCGCGGGATACGTCCTCGGGGCGACGACCTCGATCCCGGTGGCGATCAACGAGGGAGTCTGCGATCGCACACCGGAGATTCGGGACGCCCTGGTCGTGCGCTCCCGCGCCGCGAGTTGCCAGGACGTCACGATTTCTCACCTGGGGATCACGACGCTCAACCTCTCGGGCACGGAGATCCCCACCCTGAGGCCGGGCGACCTCTCCGGCCTCTACAACCTCAGAAACCTGGACCTCTCCAACGTCGGCTTCACCGCCTTCCCGGTGGGCGTATTCGCCGACCTCACGAGCCTCGAGACGCTGCGCCTGCGGCACAACGGTTTCGAGACGCTGCCCGCCGATGCGTTCGCCGGTCTGGCGAGGCTCAACACGCTGGACCTGGGCGACAACCTCCTGACCACGCTGTCCGCCGCGTCATTTGCGGGACTCGCGTCCCTCGAGACGCTGGAGCTGCGTGCCAACGCGCTCGCCACGCTGCCGGCGGGCGCGTTCGCGGAACTCGCGAGCCTGCAGCGGCTGCATTTGGGCAGCAACGACTTCACGACCCTGGGCGACGGCGTCTTCGCCGGGCTGGGCGACCTGAAATGGCTCTACCTCGGCAACGGACGGATCGGTGCGCTGGAGGCGGGCGCCTTCTCCGGTCTGGTCGAACTGGAGAGCCTGCTGCTGCAGGACACCGGGCTCGAGACGCTTCCCTCGGGCGTGTTCGCGGGCCTTGGCGGTCTTACCGAGCTGCGGCTCGACCGGAACGGACTCGAAGCGATCCCGGAGGGTGCGTTCGCGGGCCTCTCCCGGCTGGAGTCGCTGCGTTTGTACGGCAACCGGCTCGCCGGGCTCCCGGCGGGGCTGTTTTCGGACCTCCCCGCGCTCCGCGTGCTGCAACTGGACAGGAACCGGCTGGCCGCGCTGCCCGAGCGGATGTTCGTCGGTCTGTCCGGCCTCGACACGCTGCGGCTGGCGGAGAACCCGGGGGCCCCGTTCGCGCTCGCACTCGAACTCGAGCGGACCGACAACCCGGATCCCGCCGCCACCGGTCCCGCCCGGATCGCGCTCTCCGTGGCCGTAGGGGCGCCGTTCGCCATGACCGTTCCCCTCTCCGCCCGGGGCGGCACGCTCTCGTCGGAATCGGCGCTCCTCGAAGCGGGAAGCGAGCGCAGCGCGGAGGTGACCGTGACCGCGGCGGAGGGCGGCCAGAGCGAGGTTCAGGTCGTGGCGGGCCCGGCGCCCGCGGTTCCGGGAGGGGTGACGGGAATCGAGATCGGCCTGGGCGACCCGCTCATCCTCTTCGGGGAGGGCGTGAACGCGCCGCCGGTGCCGGAGCGGGAGGTCGCGCTCCAGCGGATGCAGGCGGGCGCCCACGCGACGATGCTCACGGCAGGTGACTACTTCCGCGATCCCGAGGGAGCCGACCTGGGCATCGCGGCCGCCAGCGCCGACGCCGCGGTGGCCGCGGTGACGGTCGCGGGCGACGTCGTGACGCTGACGCCCGTCGCGGCGGGCTCCACGACGGTGACCCTGACGGCGACCGACCCGCCGGGCGCGACCGCCGAGCTTTCCTTCCCCGTGACCGTGCGGGAAGCGGCCGCGCGGCCCTTCGACATCGACGTGATCCAGCTGGATGCGCTGACGGACTCGCAGGCGGAGGCCTTTGAGGACGCGGTGGATTTCTGGTCGGCCATACTGGCGGACACGGAACTCCCGGATGTCCCTCTCGGCCAGGACGTGGCGCCCGGGTGCTGGGAGATCACGACGGATCAGCGCATCGGCACCGTCGACGACATCGTGATGGTGGCGTCCGTCCGGGAGATCGACGGCGTGGACGGCGTCCTCGCCCGGGCCGGCCCCTGCGTCGTCCGCGATGAGTCCCGGCTGCCTGCCGTCGGCGCCCTCGAACTCGACGCGGCGGACCTCGCGCGGCTCGAGGAAGAGGGGAACCTCAAGGACGTGGAGGAGGTGATCCTGCACGAGATCGGGCACGTGCTGGGGATCGGGACGGTCTGGGTCGACCACGGTCTGCTCCGGAACCCCTCCCGCCACAACTCGGGAGCGGACGCGCATTTCACGGGCCCCCTCGCCATCGCCGCGTTCGATGAGCGGGGCGGGGCAAGCTACGACGACGGCGAGAAGGTGCCGGTGGAAAACACGTCGGCGCCCGCGGCGGCGGACTCCCACTGGCGGGAATCCGTGCTGGGCAATGAGTTGATGACGCCGTTCCAGGCGGCGGGCGAACGCGATCTCCTCAGCCTGATCACCGTCCAGTCGCTGGCGGATCTCGGTTACTCGGTCAAGGTCGGGCTCGCCGAACTCTACCGGGTTCCCGGATCCACGGGCGGTGCCCGCGCCACACCGGCACGCATGATCCCCTACGGCGACGACATCCTGCGGGGCCCCATCAGGATCGTCGACGGCAACGGCCGCGTCGTCCGAATCATCCCGCGCTGAACAGCGATCGTCTTGCAGTAGTGTCGTCGATACATATGTTGACTTGCATACGCCGGTTCGAACACCACATCATGAGCGCGCCATGACGATTGTCACGATTTCTTCTCGCTATCAGGTTGTGATCCCCAGAGATGTGCGCGAGCGCCTCGGGTTGAAGCCCGGCCAGAAGGTGCAGGCGCTGCCCTTCAAGGGACGCGTGGAATTGATTCCGCTCGAACCCATCGAGGCGGCTCGAGGCTTCGTCCGGGGCATCGATACGACCGTCCCGCGCGAGGGAGACCGTACGTGAACGTGGTCGATTCTTCTGCCTGGCTGGAGTATTTCGCCGATGGTCCGAACGCGCCGGAGTTCGCCGAGCCCATCGCCGAAATCGAACGTCTGGTCGTGCCAAGCATCACGTTGTTCGAGGTCTTCAAGCGAATCCGCGTCCAGCGCGATCCCGGGGCCGCGCTTTACGCCGTCGCCCAAATGCGGCGGGGACGCGTGGTCGACCTCGACGGGAATCTCGCGGTCGCTGCGGCCGCGTTGAGCGCCGAGCGGGGCTTGCCGCTAGCCGACAGCATCATTCTCGCAACCTCCAGGCAGGAGGACGCGGTCTTATGGACCCAGGATGCGGATTTCGAAGGGATGGAGGGCGTCGAGTACCGGCCACACCGAAAAACGGGAGAACGGAGCCGATGATCGCCAGGGACCTTCCGCTCACCGTGAGCGGGCGCGTGGTGCTCGGGTTGTTGCTGGGGGTCGGGTTGATCGCGGGGTGCGCGACGGACTCCGGCGGCGGGGGCGACGTGCCGATGCCGGTGGAAGTCATCGGGTTCGCGCCCGGGGAGGACTACAAGCTCACGAACTACGACGGGATCAAGGCGTACTTCGGGGCGCTCGCGGCTTCCACCGACCGCATGGCGCTGGAGCAGATCGGCGAGAGCACCCGGGGCGAGCCCCTCTACCTCGCGGCGATCTCCTCGCCATCGAATCTCCGGCGTCTGGAACGGATCAAGGAGATCACGCGGACGCTCGCCTACGCCCGCGACCCGGACGAAGGCTACGGGTCGGTCCTCGATGAGGAGGAGGCGCGGGCGCTCGCGCGGGAAGGCGTCGCGATCGTGTGGATCGACGGCGGGCTGCACGCGACGGAGGTCGCGCACGGGCAGTTGATGCCGGAGATGGCGCGCCACTTCGTGACGGACGAGTCCCCCGAGACCCGGCGTGTGCGGGAGAACGCCGTCGTCCTCCTGATGCCGAATATGAATCCGGACGGTCTGAATATCGTCGCCGACTGGTATATGTCGAATGTGGGCGGCGAGTTCGAGATGGCGCGCGTCCCGGAGCTTTATCATCACTATATCGGGCACGACAACAATCGCGACTGGTACATGCTGACGCAGGTCGAGACGCAGGCGGTGACGCGGCAGCTCTATCACAACTGGTTCCCGCAGATCGTCTATAATCAGCATCAGTCGAGCCCCTTCCCCGGGCGGATCTGGATGCCGCCCTTCGAGAACCCCGTGAACCCGCACCTCGATCCGCTCGTCGTGAGTTCCCTGAACCAGATGGGACACTCGATGCGGCGGCGTTTCGACGAGGAGGGGAAGCCGGGCGTCAACAGCGGCATCGTCTTCGATCTGTGGTGGAACGGTTCCATGAGAGGCGGACCCGACTATCACAACATGCTCGGGTTCCTGACGGAGACGGCGGGCGCGGGCTACGCGACGCCCCGCTGCTACGACGAGGACGAGATCCCGGACACGTTCGGAGCCCGCGCCGGGAACCTGCCCGCGAAGACGCCGTCGACGAACTACAACAACCCGTGGCTCGGCGGCTGCTGGCACCTGCGCGACGCCATGGACTACATGATGACCGCCGCGAAGGCCGTGGCGGACATGGGCGCGAAGCTCAAGGAGGAGTACCTCTTCAACCACTACCTCATGGGCCGGCGCCAGATCGAGCGCGGAAACGCGGCGGAGGGCGGCCCGTTCGCCTACGTGCTCGACCCCCGGGCCTCGCACGATCCGGGCACGGTCGTCGAGTTCATGGGTCTGATGTCGCGGTCCGGGATCGAGTTCCTGCGCGCGTCGGAACGGTTCTCCGTATCGGGACCGGAGGGAGAAATCGGTTTCCCCGCCGGGTCCTACGTGATTCCGCCCCAAGCCTTCCGGCCGTACGTGGTGGACCTGATGGAGCCCAAGGAATACCCCGACCGGCGCCAGTACCCCGGCGGACCGCCGGAGCCGCCGTACGACATGACGGGCTACGAACTCCGCTTCCAGATGGGACTGAATGCGGTGAACGTGGACGAACCGTTCGACATGCCGGCGGGCGAGTGGGGTGAAGTCTCGTCCGACATCGGCGAGGTGCGCGGCGAGGGGGCGGCCGGGTTCGCCGCGCACGGCAACGCCAACTCGATCTACCGAGGGCTGGCTCCGGAGCGCCTCCGCACCGTGGAGATGCTCACGACGCCGAACGGCGAGGTGCCCGCCGGGTCGTACTGGCTGCCGGATCTGTCCGCCGATGAGGCGCGCACTCTCGCCGCCGACCACGGACTCACGCTCACCGGGATCTCCTCCGCACCCTCCGCCGGCGCCGTGGCCGAAGCGCGACCGCCGCGCGTCGCGATCTACCGTTCGTGGCAGGCCCCGATGCCCGAGGGATGGACCCGCTGGGTGCTGGACCAGTACGGCTTCGAGTGGGAGAACGTGTGGGACGCGGACGTGCGGGGCGGCGACCTGTCCCGCTTCGACGTCATCCTCCTCCCCTCGCAGGCCTCGGGCGGGATCGCGAACGGGAACCTGCCGGAGACCATGCCGGAGGAGTACACGGGCGGGCTCGGCGAACCGGGCGCCGCGGCCCTCCGCGCCTTCGTCGAGGCCGGGGGCTGGCTCGTCGCCGTCGACCAGGCCGTGGACTACGCGATCGAGACCTTCGGCCTCCCCTTCCGGAACCGGGCGCGGGGGCTCTCCTCGCAGGAGTTCTTCATCCCGGGATCCGTGATCCGCCTCGACGTCGACCCCTCGCACCCGCTCGGCTACGGGATGGACGAGGCGGCGATGGCACTCTTTTCCCGCAGCCAGGTATTGGAGAGGACGGGCGGCGCGGCGGGGGGCGCCGGCGCCGCGGGCAACATTGGCCGGATCTCGACCCCGGTGTGCTACGCCGACGCGGACTTCCTCGTGAGCGGGTGGACGCTGGGCGGCGAGGAGGTGCTCGCCGGGTACCCGGCCGCCGCGCAGATCGGCGTCGGCGAGGGGCAGGTCGTGCTGTTCGCGTTCCGCCCGCACTTCCGCGGGCAGCCGCGCAACACGTTCAAGCTGCTCTTCAACGCTCTTGCCGCCTCCGCAACGGAAGGACTGCCCGAGAGCCCCGGGCTCAGCTGCCGCTGACCCCTTGGGGTCGCGGTTGCCGGCCGGTCGGCGCACGGGTTAGCGTCAACGTTCCGGGCGGTTCGGGGGTTGAGGTCGTGGGGACTGCGCTCGAGGAGGTCTCGATTTGAAGCTGACGGTACTCACGGCCGCCGTGGTGCTTTTTGCCGGATTCGAGGGAGCCGGCGCCGGCAGCGCCGCGGCCCAGGAGCAGCGCGCCGCGGAACGCGATGCCGCCGCGAGCGAGCGGTGGCGCAGTTGGCGGGACTACAACCGCTATCCCGGCCCCATCCCCACGCCCGAGGAGTGGGAGGCCCCCGCGGGCCCGATCCGGATCGGCCTCCAGGTCGGTCACTGGCGCGCCATTGAGGCCCCGAACGAACTCCGCCGCATCCGCTACAACGGCACGCGGTGGCGGGAAACCGCCGAATGGGAGGCGAACCTCGTCATCGCCCGGCTGGCGGGCGCGGAACTCGAGGCGCTGGGCTACGAGGTCGACCTCCTCCCGGCCGTCGTACCCCCCGGCTACCGGGCGCACCTCTTCATCTCGATCCACGCGGACGGGAGCGACAGCCCCGCGGCGTCGGGATACCGGGTCTCCGCCCCGCGGCGCGACGCCACCGGACGGGCCGAGGCCGCGGCGCGCGTGCTCCGGGAGACGTACGGCGCCGCGACCGGACTCAGGCAGTTGCCGGTCTCGACCCGCCGCATGCGGAACTACTACGCCTTCAACTACCGCCGGTACGAGCACGCGCTGCATCCGATGACGATCGCGCTGATCATCGAGACAGGGTTCATGACCAACGCGCGGGACCGCGAGATCATCCTCGGTGCGCCGGAGAGGGCCGCGCGCGGGATCGTCGAAGCGGTCAAGGCATTTCCGGTCACGCAGCTGCCGGCCGCGCCGACCCCGGGCCCGCAGGACGGCCAGCGACAGGACCGTTAGCCAACGGGTCAGCCGCCCGTTAGCCGACGGTCACGTTCACCCTCCGACCCGCACTCCAGCGCCGGCCAGGATGGACAGGTTCCGCGCCTTCGCCCCATCCGACGCGGGATCCCAGTGGAGGTTCCGCACCCCGTAGTGGTAGCGGGTTTCGAGCGTCGCAAACCAGGCGTCGGTCACCGTCACCTCGACGACCGCGCCGGCGACCAGACCCACGTCCGCCACGCCGCGCCGCCGGAAGCGGCCCTCGCAACTGTTGCTCTCCTCGAACTGCGCCACGCCGCCATCGAGACGGCAGGCGACTTCGTGTCCCCAATACCCTCCCGCCAGGAGAATCGGCCGCACGCGCGCGGGCTCCGGCGTCAACCGGAACCGGAGCAGGATGGGAAAATCCAGGTAGGACATCCTCGTCCTCGACCCGTCCTGATGGAGGCCCGAAGTCGAAAACCCCCGTTCCATATAGAGCGCTTCCAACCCGACCGTCGCGCGCTCCGACAGGGGCAGAATCACGAAACCGCCCCCCGCCTTTCGCAGGAGCGCTTCCGATGTGAACTGGTCGATGAAGGCGGCGTCGGCCCAGGTCACGCCTCCCTTGAGGCCGAACGCGGTCTGCGCCGCGACGGATCCGTGACTCAGCAGCGGCGAGACGGCCGCGAACGCCGCAAGCCACCTGAGGGCTCTCACATTCCGCTCCTTGTCTCCATACCCGGCCCCGCCCGGTGCTCCGTCGCCGATGCGGCGAAGCGCACAGCGACAAGCTGCGTCGGCGGGTACCGTTCCGCCATCATCGGGTCCGCCATCGTCATCTTTCCATCCTCCGCCGATGGACTACAGATTCACGCCGCAATGGACAGCGAACGGAGGTACGGAGAAGAGGAGGTCCGCAAGGTCTTCGAGCGCGCCGCCGAGGCGGACGAGGAGGAGCGCGCGAGCCTGCCCTCCCCCGTGGACGGCGGACTCACGCTCGGAGAACTCCAGGCCGTGGGTCTCGAGGTCGGCCTCTCTCCGGAGCGCGTCGCGGCCGCCGCCGCCGAGCTCGATGCGACCCCGCAACTCGTACCGCGGCGGAAGCTGCTCGGCGTTCCGATTTCCGCGGGCCGGATCGTCGACCTCCCCCGGGAGTTGACGGATCGCGAGTGGCACTTTCTCGTCGCCGAACTGCGGGCCACGTTCGACGCGAAGGGCGAGGTCGGGGCCGACGGCGGGATCCGCGAATGGAGCAACGGCAACCTTCATGCGGTCCTCGAGCAGACGGAGTCCGGCCACCGGCTCCGCCTTGGCACCCGCAAGGGCGACGCACTCGAAACCACCTTCGTGGGGATCATGTTCGCCGTCATGGCGGTGATCGTCGCCTTCATCATGGTCGCCGACGGCAGGACGGGCGCGGCGCTGATGGTCCCTGCCCTGATGGCCCTCGGCGGGGGAGGCGTGCTGGTCGCCAACGCCATCCGGCTGCCCCGGTGGGCGGGCGAACGGGAACGGCAGATGGACCATGTCGCGGCCTGGACGCAGAGTCTGCTCGCGGCCGCACCGAAGGATGCGGAGGAGGAATAAAGTGCGGAAGATCCTCGTTGTTGCGGCGCTCGGGCTGTTGACGGTGCCGGCCGGAGTGCTCGGACAGGGCGGGCTGGACGTGTCCGTGCGGGACGCCGAGACCGGCGCCGGACTGCCGCGGGCCCAGGTCTCGTTACCGGGGCTCGGCTACGGCGGGATCACCAACGTCGAGGGACACTTTCACATCGCGAACCTCCCGGCCGGGACCGTCAGCGTGGAAGTCCGGCTCATCGGCTACGCCATCGCGTCCCGCGAGGCGACCGTCGTGGACGACTCCGTCGTCGTGGTCGAGATCCCCCTGACCTCGACCGTGATCTCCGTCGCCGGTCTCGTCGCCGTCGGCAGCCGGTCGCGACCCCGGACGGCCACGGAATCGATGGTCCCCATCGACGCGCTCGCCCCTTCGGAGCTGCTCGACCAGGGGGACACGGACATCGGCGACCTCCTGAGAACGACGATTCCCTCCTACAACATCAACCCGCAGGCGGTGGGAGACGCGGCCAGCATCGTCCGTCCCGCGAACCTCCGCGGCCTGGCACCCGACCATACGCTCGTGCTCGTGAACGGAAAGCGGCGCCACCGGGCGGCGGTCATCACCTGGATCGGGAACGGCCTCGCCGATGGCGCGCAGGGCCCGGATCTCTCGAGCATTCCCGCCATCGCGCTTCGACAGGTGGAGGTCCTCCGTGACGGCGCCTCGGCCCAGTACGGCTCCGACGCGATCGCCGGCGTCATGAACTTCCATCTCAAGGACGCCCGCTCCGGCGGCGCACTCGAGGTGCGGGGCGGCGGCTTCGGCGACGGCGGGGGCGAAGGCTACACGATCTCGGGGAACACCGGACTGCCCCTCGGCGCGACGGGTTTCGCGAACCTGAGCGCCGAGTACGGGCGCTCCAACTCGAGCAACCGCAGCGTGCAGCGGGCGGACGCCGCGCTCCTCGTCTCCCGGGGGAACGCGCATGTGCGGGACCCGGCTCAGATCTGGGGCGCGCCGGAGATCGAGGATGACCTCAAACTGTGGGGCAACTTCGGCTACTTCCTCGGCAGCGGCACGAAGGCCTACGCGCACGTGAACTACGCGAGCCAGCGGCTCACGAGGGGCTTCTTCTACCGCAACCCGAATACGCGGAGCGGCGTGTTCAGCCTCGATGGCGGGGAGACGCTCCTCGTCGGCGACCTCCTCGACGCGCAGGACGGGGTGCTCGACGGCTCCGCAGGCTGCCCCGTCGTCCGGGTCACCGACGGCCTGCCCGATCCGGCCGCCCTGGGTCACGTCCTCTCGGATCCGAACTGCTTCACCTTCCAGAAACTGTTCCCGGGCGGCTTCACGCCACAGTTCGGGGGAGACCTGAGAGACGCCGCGCTCGTGGCCGGCGTGGAGGGTCAGATCGGCCGCCTGCAATGGGACGTGAGCGCGAACTACGGCACGAACGAGGTGGATTTCTACATCTTCAACACCGTCAACGCCTCGCTGGGTCCGGCCACGCCCACCGAGTTCGATCCGGGACTCTACCGGCAGGCCGACATCGATCTGAACGTCGATGCGGCGTACACGGTGAGCGACCTGCTCGACCTGGCGGCGGGGTTCGAGTGGCGGGACGAGCACTTCACGATCGGGCTGGGCGAGGACGACGCCTGGACGATCGGCTCCCTCGCCGCCCAGGGGTTCAGCGCGGGCTCCAACGGCTTTCCCGGCTTCAGCCCCATCGCGGCCGGCGACTGGCACCGGACGAACACCGCCCTCTACGCGGACGCGGAGCTGCGGGACTACCGAAACGACCGGTGGACGCTCGGCGGAGCCCTTCGGTTCGAGAACTTCGAGGACTTCGGCTCGACGCTGAACGGCAAGCTCGCGGGGCGTTACGGCCTCACGAGCAGCCTCGCCCTGCGCGGCAGCCTGAGCACCGGGTTTCGCGCGCCGACGCCCGGCCAGCAGAACGCCTTCAACGTCTCCACCATCTTCGACCGCGAACTCGGCGACCTGGTGAACAGCGGCACGATTCCTTCCACTTCGGCCGTTGCGGCGCTGCGCGGGGGCGTCCCGCTCGACGCCGAGAAATCCCGCAACCTCGCGGCCGGCGCCGTGCTGGATCTCGGGTCTTTCCTTCTCACGACAGACTATTTCCGCGTGGTCGTATCCGATCGCATCGCGTTGACGCAGCGCTTCAATCTCACCCCGGACGAACAGACGAGACTCGTCGAAGAGGGCATCGTGAGCGCGCGCAACCTGCAGGAGTTCCGCTTCTTCACGAACGACTTCCGCACCCGCACGCAGGGTCTCGACGTCGTCGCTACCTACGCGCCGCCCGCCCTCGGCGGACGAAGCACGATCAGCTTTGCCTTCAACCGCACCGACACGCGCGTCACGAAGTTCGATCCGGTAAAGGTCGACGACACCCGCATTCGCCAGCTCGAGGAGGGCCTCCCGCAGACGCGCTGGATCCTGACCGGGAAGCACGGGCTCGGCCGGCTGAGCTTCATGGGACGTCTGAGCCACTACGCCGGCTGGTTCGATGCCCGGGACGACGTCTCCTATCCCGGCAACCTGCTCGTCGACCTGGAGGCGGCCTGGTCGATCGGCGAATCGCTCACCTTCACCGTGGGCGGGCAGAACGCGCTGAACCGGTACCCGGAGGAGAACCCCGGGGCCGCGTTCTCCGGCAATCGCTTCGGCCCCGGATCCCCCTTCGGCTCGAACGGCGGCTACTACTACGCCCGCCTCGCGTATCGCTGGAACTAGCGCGCGCCGCGGTGCCCGTGCGCGGGGTGGTGCGGGTGGTGCGGGATCGCGCGGGATGGAATGACCGGGGTGGGGGTCGAACCCACGACCTGCGGATTAAAAGTCCGTTGCTCTACCAGCTGAGCTACCCGGCCGGGAAGCGGGGCGGACCCGACGGGGCCTTCGCCCGGCGCGGTTCAAGCTAACACGGTCGGGGGGGCTGTCCACCCGGCCTCAGCCCGGGGGACGCGGCAGCCCGCGGAGGATCCGAACGCGGGAACTGTCCGCCTCCAACTCCGCCGGGAGCGTGGCGGCTCCGTGGCGCGCGATGCTCCGCACCTGCCCGGTGGCGCGGTCGATCACCATCATCGCCCGCGCGCCGGCCTCCCGGTCCACCGTGGCCACGCCCTCCGGCCCGCTGAGTTCCAGCCGATCCAGTGCCTCCGTCCACGCGGCATCGAAGGGAATCGAGTAGGAAAAACCCTTGCTCCCATCCGAGATCTCGCCCGGCGTGAAGCGGATGGAGAACAGCGTCTCGCCCTCGCCGTCGAGACCCCGCACCCGGTAGTCGCCCGGCGCCCCGGGCCCGCGGGCCCTCCCCTCGTACGCGAAGGCGGGTTCGAGCACGAGTTCGCCGTCGGCCCGGACGCCCCCCCAGAGCATGAGAACCGTCGATTCCTCCGTGGGTTCTCCGGACGCCTCCGGTGGCCGCTCCTGCGCCAGAATCCCGGCCGCGAGCGGAGCCGCCGCCGCTACGGCCGCCAGGAGTCCGGCCCGAACCGCGACCCGACGCGTGCACATTGCCGATCCGTTCATGGTGCGCTCCTACCCCCTCCGTCGCGCGTTGATCCTTGCTCAAGGTATGAATCTAACAATATGATTTTCCGCGATAATTTTTCATACCTTACATGGGAGCTGGAACATGCGCATATCGGAGCGGGGGCAGATCACGATCCCCAAGAAGCTGAGGGACCGCTTCGGGATGAATCACAACGTCGAAGTCGAACTCGTTCCGACCGACGGGGGCCTTCTCATCCGCAAGCGAACGGCCGCCAGGCACCCCGTGGAGCAGGTGTACGGCATTCTGGGAACGGGCGGGAGCACGGACGACTACCTCGAGGAGATTCGGGGTCGATGATCACGGCGGTGGATACGAGCGTCCTGCTCGACGTCTTCCTGCCGGACGAGCGGCACGGCCCCACCTCGAAGGAGTGGCTCGTGGAGGCGTACGACGCGGGCGCGATCATCGTCTCTCACGTCGTGTACGCCGAGTTGGCCCCCGCCTTCCCGGACCGGGAGGCGCTGGACCGGGCGCTGCGCGAGGTCAACGTCGTCGTCTCCCCCATCGACTCGGACATGGCCCACGAGGCGGGGCGCCGCTGGGGGCGGTATCGCCAATCCGGAGGCGCCCGGGACCGCATCATCACGGACTTCCTGATCGGCGCCCACGCCGTCGCCGCGTGCGACCGTTTTCTCACCCGCGATCGCGGCTTTTTCGCCAGCTACTTCCCCGAACTCGACCGTAACGGCTGACCCACGTTCCCGCGGGAACGTCACGCCCGCGGCGTTACCGCCCCGCGATGCTACCGCGCGCGGCGCGCGATCCAGCCGCCGTAGAGGAGCGCCCGGTAGTATCGCCATGCGTCCTCGAACCCGGCCTCCGCGAGCAGTTCGAGGATGCGCGCCTCCGAAGCCCAGTGGATGCCCTCGTCGATCCTGGCCCTGAACGCGACCCGTTCCGCCTCTCCCATCCCGTGGATCTTCCAGTAGCGGCTCCACGCCGCGAAGAGTTCGTCGAAGCGGGGGCCGCTCCGGTCTCCGTGGAGTTCGAACAGGAGGAAGGGGGCGCCGGGCGCGAGGCGGCGGGCGATGTCGCGCAGGAGCGACTGCTTCGCGCCGTCGTCCGGAAGGAAGTGCATGACGTTGAAGCAGGTCGCGGCCGCGAAGCCGCCCTCGTCGAGGTCGGAGACGTGTCCGTGGACGAGGCGGACGCCGTCGCCCACGCCGGCCTCCCGCATCCGGCGCCCGGCGATCTCGATCATCTGCCGCGACGGATCGACGCCGGTCAGCCGCCAGCCGGGTTCCGCCGCCTTGAAGGTGACCAGCTCGATGCCGGTTCCGGCCCCGACGACGAGCACTCGCGGACGCGGCCCCACGCGTCCCCCGAGGAGCGCGAGCGCCTGCCGGAACGAGCTCCGGTAGCCGGGTATCACCGTGCGGGCGATGTACTCGTAGTCGCCGCCGTAGTCGCCGTCGAAGTCGAAGGGTTCCGCGCTCCCGGGTGTATTCATGGGCACAAGAGACTCCCGGCCGCGAATTCGTTCAAGTGTGACGCCGCGGCCACACGGGACGTGAACCCGACACGAGGTCGCGACTCGTAGGGGAGGTGGTGGCGGCTCGCATGGGACGGGTCGCCGACGTGTTGAGATTCAGATTGCCGAAAGGCACGATGGTATAGATGAAAAAGATGAGATTGGCCGCGCGCATGCAGGTCGCGACGCTGGCCGCACTGTCCGTCTTCGCCGGTTGCGGCGCGGCCGGAGCGGGGAACGATCCGGCCATGTCCGGGCCTCTCGCCGCCGCCACGGCGAACATCCGGCCGGAAGAAAAGATTCGCGGCGTCTCCTTCTCCGCCCCACGGCGCGAGATGGCGCCCGATGCGCTCGTTCGCGCCTCGCATGCGGGGGCGAACTGGGTCGCCGTCGTCCCCTACGCCTTCGTGGATCCGGCCCAGCCGCGCGTCGCCTTCGACCGGGAACGCCAGTTCTGGGGCGAGAGGACGGAGGGGGTCGCGAAGACGATCGAATACGCGAGGGAGAGCCGGCTCTCCGTACTCCTCAAGCCGCATCTCTGGGTGCGCGGGCAGGGCTGGCCGGGGGAGTTCGTGCCCGACACGGAGGAGGACTGGGAGATGTTCCTCTCCGGGTATCGGGAGTACATCCTCCGGTTCGCCCACGTCGCCGACTCGATGGACGTGGAGATGATGAGCGTGGGCACCGAGGTCGATCTCGTCGCGCTCGCGCGGCCCGACTACTGGCGGTCGCTTATCGAGGAGGTGCGGGCGATCTACGGAGGCCGCCTCACGTACGCGGCGAACTGGGACAAGTACGCCCGGATCGAATTCTGGGACGCGCTCGACCTCGTCGGCGTGGACGCCTACTTCCCCCTCACCGACGACGCCACGCCGGACGTGGAGACGCTGGTCGAGGCGTGGGAGCCGTGGAGCGAGGAGTTGCGCGAGGTCGCCGTCGCCACCGGGAAGCCCGTCCTCTTCGCCGAGTTCGGGTATCGCAGCGTGGACGGAGCGGCGGGCCGCCAGTGGGAGTTGCCGGAGGGACGCCGCGCGCGGGGAGTGCCGGCGAACTACGAGGCGCAGTCCGGGGCTTACGAAGCGCTCTTCCGCGTGTGGTGGGATCGTCCCTGGTTCGCGGGCGGCTTCGCGTGGAAGTGGTACGCGGGATCTCCGGCCGGGGAGTGGATCGCGACCGACTATTCGCCCCAGGGCAAGCCGGCGGAGACGGTCATGGCCACGTGGTACGGCGGGGACGCGAGCCCGGGCACGCCGCCGGTGCTCACGCCTGCGGATCTCGCGGCGGATCGACCGCCCGGTCCGGCGCCGGATTGAACTCCAGTTCCGTCTGCAGGACACCCTGGAAGGTGATCCGGTGGTGCGGCGTCGGGCCGTGCCGGCGGATCGCCTCCATGTGCTCGCGGGTCCGGTATCCCTTGTTGGACGCCCAGCCGTAGAGCGGGTATCGCGCGTCGAGGCGCCGCATCAGGCGGTCGCGCGTGACCTTCGCGAGGATCGAGGCGCAGGCGATGGAATGCGAAGCCCGGTCGCCCCCGACGATCGAGCGGTGCTCGCCGAGTTCCGGGACCGGATTGCCGTCCACGAGCACGAGTTCCGCCGGAAGCCCGAGACGATCGAGCGCGCGGCGCATGGCCACGATGGTCGCGGCGCGGACGTTGAAGCGTTCGATCTCACGGGTGGATGCGGCGGCGACCCGCCAGGCGAGACTTTCCGCGCGGATGCGTCGGGCGAGTTCCTCGCGGCGGGGCGGGGAGACCTGCTTGCTGTCCGTGCATCCCTCGAACTGTTGTCCCGGGTGGAGCGCCACGGCGCCGACCATCACGGGACCCGCCACCGGACCCATCCCGGCCTCGTCGATCCCGACGACGACGCGGAGGCCGGAGTCCCAGCCCTCTTCCTCGTAGTCGAGCGGCGCCGTGGCCGGCGCGCCTGGAGCGGGCGTCGCGTTTGGAGTGGGCGTCGCCGGTGTCAGCCGTCCTGCTTCTTGTCGAGCCACCACTTTCGCTCTCGCACCCGGGCCCGCTTGCCGCGGCGGCTGCGCAGATAGTAGAGCTTGGCCCGCCGGACATCGCCCCGCCGAACGACTTCGAGACCCACGATCCACGGGGAGTGGAGGGGGAAGATCCGCTCGACGCCGACGCCTCCGGAGATCCGCCGCAGCGTGAAGGTCGCGTTGACCCCGGCCCCGCGGCGGCCGATGCAGACGCCCTCGAACGGCTGCACGCGCTCCTTCTCGCCTTCCTTCACGCGTACGCGGACGCGCACCGTGTCCCCCGGCGCGAAGGCCGGAAGGTCCGTGCGCTTATATCCCTCCTCGATACCGGCGATTCTGGGATCCATCGTTCGTCTATCCTTGTTTCCTGCGTCTCCAAGTGCGTTTCCGGCTGCGTATCCTCTGCGTCACGGGAGGGGTGTGGCGATGTGACGATGGGTACGGTCGCAGCCTTTTAGTATACCATTCTCGGCGAACTCGCGCCAAAAAACCGGTCAGCCGGTCGGTCAGCCGGTCAGTCGGCCGCGTCGAGGTCGAGGAGGTCGGGTCGGCGGCGGCGCGTCGCCGCATCGGCCTGCGCGGCGCGCCAGCGTTCGATGCGGGGGTGATCCCCCGACCGGAGCACGTCCGGCACCGATCGGCCGCCGTGCTCGGCGGGCCGCGTGTAGGAGGGGGCGGACAGGCGCCCCTCGTAGAACGAGTCGGAGGAGGCCGAATCGTGATCGCCGAGCGCCCCGGGGAGGAGGCGCACCACGGCGTCGATGACGACGAGCGCGGCCGGCTCGCCCCCGCTGAGGACGTAGTCGCCGACGGAGATCTCCTCGTCCACCCGGGCGTCGACGACCCGCTCGTCGATCCCCTTGTAGCGCCCGCACAACAGCGTGAGATCGGGCTCGAGCGCGAAGCGCACCGCCGTCTGGTGGTCGAAAGGCCGGCCGCGCGGGGAGAGCGAGATCACGCGCCCCGGGCGGTCCAGCGCGGTGAGCGCGGCGTCGAAAGGCTCGGGCTTCATCACCATCCCGCCCCCGCCTCCGAACGGCTCGTCATCCGTCGTCCGGTGCCGGTCGTCCGTGTACGCGCGCACGTCGATGAGCCGGTACTCGACGAGCCCCGCCTCGCGGGCGCGCCCCGGGATCGAGAGGCGCAGCGGGCCTTCGAGATAGTCGGGGAAGATCGTGAGGACGTTGATTCGCATCGGATCGTTCGCGTCAGATATCGAGCAGGCCGGCGGGGAGCTTCATGTGGACCTCCCCGGCCTCGAAGTCCAGCTCCAGGACAAGCTCCGCCTCGAACGGGATCAACCGCTCGCGGCCGCCGACCTCGACGGCGAGGAGCGGCGCGCCGGGCTGATCGTACACCTCCCGGATCACTCCGATCGTCATGTCCGCATCGCACACCGACATGCCGATCAGATCGTGCAGCAG
This sequence comes from Gemmatimonadota bacterium, assembly GCA_022825725.1. Taxonomy (GTDB): domain Bacteria; phylum Gemmatimonadota; class Gemmatimonadetes; order Palauibacterales; family Palauibacteraceae; genus Palauibacter. Next base: position 19,943 of record JAJDWE010000046.1, on the reverse strand, counting down.
ATAGCCCCCGTCCGGCAGATTCGGCAGCTCTTCGCGGGGGACACCCAGGCGCGCGCCGCGGAGCTTCTCGGCGGCCGTGCGGTCCGCCACCTCGCGGACCTCGACGAGCCACCGCCGGCCGTGGGGCCGCGCCGTCTCCACCGTGAGCGCCCGGGGCCGAGGCGCGCCCGTTGGGGTGTCGGTGTCCGCCCGTGCGTCTGCGCCGGCGTCCGCCCGCGCGGCGGTGTCCGCCCGTGCATCGCTGGCGGCGTCGATGAGATCGAGCCGGCGACCCGCACGGAAGAGCGCCTCGGCGTGGTCGGTCTCGGCTACCAGGAGCAGCCCGCCGCGGATCCCGTGGGGCCGGGCAATGCGGGCCACGATCACGGGCGCGTCGGACATGATGGCGGTGGCGCTAGTCGTCGTCGCCGGCGTCGCTCGCCTCGTCGCCGGCGTCGCTCGCCTCGTCACCGGCGTCGCTCGCTTCGTCGCCCGCGTCGGACGCTTCGGCAGCCGTGTCCTCGGCCCCGTCGCCGGCTTCGGCCGCTTCAGCTTCGGCCGGTTCGGCCTTCTCGGCGGCGGGCGGCTCGGGCTCCGGCGGGGCCTCGGCGCTCGGCTTCGGACGCCGGGACGTGCCGCGCTGTCCCGGCGGCGGACCGATCTCGATGATCGCCGTCTCGAGCGACCCCGGATCCACACCGTCGTGGAACTGCTTCCAGACGCCCGTCTTCCGCAGGAGCGACCGCACCGTGTCCGTCGGCTGCGCCCCCTCGTTGAGCCAGTGCAGCGTGCGCGCGGCGTTGATCCGCACGAGTGACGGCTGCGTGCGCGGGTTGTAGAGGCCGAGGCGCTCGATCGACGCGCCCGCCGTCCCCTCCCGCGAATCCGTCACGATGATGCGGAACGAGGCCGCCTTCTTCGCCCCACGCCGCTTGAGTCTGATTGTCGTCGCCATTCAGTTCTCCGATTCTCTCCCTGATTCTGCCCGGTACCGGCCCGGGTCCGGCCTAGCCCAGTCCCTTGCCCAGTCGGCCAAGGTCGCCGGGACCTCCCGGCATCATCCGGGGCATGAGCTTGCCCATCTGTTTCATCATCTTCCGCATCTCGCGGAACTGCTTGAGGAGTCGGTTCACCTCGTGCACCGGGCGTCCCGACCCCTTCGCGATCCGCGCCCGGCGCGACCCGTTCAGGATCTCCGGCCGCCTCCGCTCCTCCGGCGTCATCGAGAGGATGATCGCCTCCAGGTGCTTCACCCGCCGAGGGTCGACGTCCGCCCGGTCCAGCATGCGCGCGTCGACGCCCGGCATCATCTTCAGCAACCCCTTCAGGGGTCCCATCTTCTGGATCTGCTGGATGGAAGTCAGGAAGTCCGCGAGGTCGAACTCCCCCTTCCCTCCGAGCATCTTTTTCTGCAACCGCTCGGTCTCGCCGAGGTCGACCGTCTGCTGCGCGCGCTCCACGAGGCCGACGATGTCCCCCATCTGGAGGATCCGGCCGGCCATGCGCTCGGGGTCGAAGACCGTGAGGTCCTCGGGCCGCTCGCCCGTTCCGACGAATCGGATCGGCACGCCGAGCACGCTGTAGATCGAGAGCGCCGCGCCCCCGCGGGCGTCGCCGTCCATCTTCGTGAGGACGACCCCCGTCAGCCCCACCGCGCCGTGGAATCCCTCGGCGATCCGCACCGCTTCCTGCCCCGTCATCCCGTCCGCCACGAGCAGGACCTGCTGCGGCTCCACCGCCGCCTTCACGCGGCGAAGTTCCTCCAGCAACTCCTCATCCGCCTGCAGCCGACCGGCCATGTCGAGGAGCAGGTGCGTGACCCCGCTCCGCCTCGCCTCCTCCAGCGCGCCTCGGGCGAGTTCCGCCATGTCCTCGCCGCTCGGCCGCGCCAGGAGCGGGACGCCGATCCGTGCCGCCAGCGCCTCCAACTGCTCCGGAGCCGCCGGGCGGTAGGGATCGCACGCCACGAGCGCCGGCCGCCGTCCCTCCTTCGCCAGGCGTCCTCCCAGCTTCGCCGCCGTCGTCGTCTTCCCCGACCCCTGCAGGCCGACGAGCATGACCACCGTCGGCGGAACCGACGCCTCCGACTCCTCCGGCGCCGCCTCCCCCAACAGGGCGACGAGTTCGTCGTGGACGACCTTCACGATCTGGTCGCCCGGCCGCACCGACTTCAGCACATCCTCGCCGAGCGCGCGCTCCTTCACCTTCGCGAGGAAGTCGCGCACGACCCGGAAGTTGACGTCCGCCTCGAGCAGGGCGCGCCGCACCTCGCGCAGCCCCTCGTCCAGCATCTTTTCCGTGATGACGCCGCGCTGGCGCAGTTTCTTCAGCGCACCGTCGAGCCGGTCACCCAGGCGTTCGAACATCTACCGTTCCAGGCATCAAAAAAACGCGATTGGAAGGTCTCCATTCGCGTCTCGAGAAGGCGCCGAACCGCCCGCACCCGATCCGTATTGAGCCGCCAAGTCTAGGGGTTTTCGCCACTTCAGGCAACGAGGTCAAGTGGCGGGGCGGCGATCGCGGCGAGTTGCACCAGGTGCCGCCGAGTGACATGGTTCCTCAGCGTCCCACATGCAATCGCTCCAAGGTCCGGAACCATGAACTGGCGAGATCACATCACGGTGGATCCCGAGGTCTGCCATGGCCAGGCTTGCCTAACCGGCACGAGAGTGCTGGTGGTCACCATCCTCGACAACCTTGCCGCCGGTTTGGACCACGCGGAGATCACGCGAAGCTATCCGTCTGTGACTCGTCAAGGGATCCAGGCGGCCATGCACTATGCCGCCGAGCTCGCGAAGGAACGCGTCGTGGCCCTGTCTCGCTAGGCAGCCGTTGAGTGAGATTCAAGCTTGATGAGAATCTGCCGCACGAGCTGGCCTTCCTCTTCCTTCGGGCCGGACACGATGCGTCCACGGTGCTTGAGCAGGGGTTGGGAGGAACACGCGACTCCGATCTGATCGCTGTCTGCACTCGCGAGAACCGGACGATGGTCACGTTCGACAAGGACTTCACGGATATCCGAACGTACCCGCCGGCCAAGCATGCCGGGATCGTTGTGTTCCGCCTTGAGAGCCAAGCGCGCGACCATGTGCTCGAAGTCGCGGGGCGTTTTCTGAATTCTCTCCCCGAGGCACCGATCTCCGGACAACTGTGGATCGTCGAGGAATCGCGCATCCGCGTGCGCCGGTGACGGAGCGTTGACGTAGAGTCGGCTCCGGCCGAATTCAGGCGGCGGCGCCGGTGGGGAGGGCGATCGTCTCGCGGCGGGCGGCGCCGACGCCGACGAAGCGGATGGGGGTGGCGCAGACTTCCTCGATCCGGGCGAGGTAGCGGCGCGCGGAGTCCGGCAGGTCGCCGACGGCGCGGCACCCGCTCGTGTCCGCGTTCCAGCCCGCCCAGCGCTCGTAGACCGGACGCACGCGGGCGAGGTCCGCGACGGAGTCCGGGAACGAGGCGGTCGGGGCCCCGTCGAGTTCGTAGCCGGTCGAGAGCTGGATCGTCTCGAAGGTGTCGAGCACGTCCAGCTTCGTGACCGCGAGGCCGGTGAGACCGTTCACGCCGGCCGCGTAGCGCGCCACGTTCGCATCGAACCAGCCGGGGCGGCGGGGGCGGCCGGTCGTCGCGCCGAACTCGCCGCCGAGCTGCCGCAGACGTTCGGCCTCCGCCTCCGGGAGCTCCGTCGGCAGCGGGCCTTCGCCGACGCGTGTGATGTACGCCTTCACGACGCCGATCACTTCGTCGATCAGCGTCGGCCCGATCCCGACCCCCGAAGCAGCGCCTCCCGCCGTCGTCGTCGAGGAGGTGACGAACGGGTACGTCCCGTGGTCGATGTCGAGCAGCGCCCCCTGCGCCCCCTCGAGGAGGACCCGTCCCCCCGACGCCAGCCCGCCGCGGATCTCATCTCCCGCGTCCGTCAACAGTCCGACCATGGTGGGGCGGACCGTCTCGAGTTCGGACATCACCTCGTCCGCATCCACGCGCCGCTCGTCGCCGAGTCCCGCCAGCGCGACGTTCGCGCGCACCGCCGCCGCCGCCACGATCTCGTGGGTGCGGTCCAGGTTGCGCAGATCGCCGCCGCGGAGCCCCGTGCGCGAGACCTTGTCGCGGTATGCCGGACCGATCCCCCGCCCCGTCGTCCCGATCTTCTTCGAGCCCCGGCTGTCCTCCTGCGCGGCATCGAGCAGCCGGTGATAGGGGAGGACGAGATGCGCGCGCCGGCTCAGCCCGAGCCGCCCGTCGAGATCGATGCCCCGGTCGCCGAGCGTGTCCATCTCGCGCTTCAGCACCCACGGGTCCACGACGACGCCGTTTCCGAGGAGGCAGCGCGTCTCCCGATTCAGGATCCCGGATGGGATGAGGTGGAGGATGAACTCCTCCTCGTTCGCGCCCTCGCCCACGCGCACCGTGTGCCCCGCGTTCGCGCCCCCCTGGTAGCGCGCCACGATCGTGGCCTGCTCGGCGAGCACGTCCACGATCTTCCCCTTCCCTTCGTCTCCCCACTGCGCGCCGACCACGACGACGCAGCGCACGCTGTCACTGAACACGTTGTGTTTCCGGCTTTCTGTTCGGGTGTCGTACTGCGACGGGCTTCAGAAGATAGCTCAATGATGCGTTCCCGCTCGAACACTCCGCAGGGCGAGGTCCAGCGACCGGGAAAGTTGGGTCAGCATGAACTCGGCAAGCGGTTTTGTGTCTCCGACGTCCGACCGCTTCAACGCGCCAAAATAGCGGTCGCGGTCGGTGCTCTCGATCACGATGGGGAGCAGGTTCTTGCGGAGCAGGATGTAGTTGGTGATGAGTCGCGCCGTGCGTCCGTTGCCGTCGTCGAAGGGATGGATGTTGACGAACGTCCAGTGCGATTCGGCCAGGAACTCGGGTAGAGAATCTTCAGCCCGGGCCAGATCGTCGCGGAACCGGCGTACCCATTCCTCCATGCGCGCGGGCGTCTCCTCGGGCTCGGCGAACCTGTGGAGTTCTCCGGTGCGTGTTCGCACGTGGTTCGGGTGTTTCTTGTACTCCCCCGGGATGATCCGCTTGCGGGTCGTCGCTCCGTCGGGGGTTTCAGCGAGTTTCCAGAAGGGTTCCTTGAGGAGGACCCGGTTCAGTTCTCTGATGTCGGCCTCGGTGAGCGGCTGCTCGGCTGACGAGAGCTTGCGGACGAGTTCGATGGCAACGTCGTGCGCCTTCATCTCCTCGTAGTCCCGGAGGGGATGGGAACCGGCCGTCTGCCCATGGATGAGGAGGAGCACGGTCTCGTCGTAGGTGAGCGTGTTCCCCTCGATGTGGTTGCTGTTGTAGTTCCACTCGAGACGGAGCTTCCTCCAGAGACGTTCCTCATCCTCGGGCGCGATCTCTCCGCGAACCCGGTGCCATTCGGAGATCGCTGCGTGAAGCGCCGCCCGGGATTCCTGCTCGATGCCGGTGTTCATGGCTTCAATATGGCGACCCGGGCCCGGCTTGGGGCCGGGGTCAGGCGGAGACGCCGAGGGCGGCGGCTTCCAGGGCGGCGTCGACGACGGCGAGTCTGGCGGCGTCGGCGGGCTGCAGCGGGCTGCGCGGCGGGCCGCCGTAGAGGCCGAGGCGGTCGAGGGCGGCCTTCACCGACACGATGCCTCCCTCGGCGACGAGGCGCTTGTGGAGGGGGGCGACGCGTTCCTGCATCGCCCCGGCGCGGCGATGGTCGCCCTCGCGCCAGGCATCGTAGATCTGGCAGCTCGAGCGCGTCGCGACCACGGCCACGCCGAGAATGCCCCCGACCGCTCCCGCCTCGAGCGCCGCGTAGAGGAGCGCGCCCGAGCCCACGAGCACCTGTGCGTTGCGGCCACACGCCTCGATGAGCTGGCCGAGGTTCCGGAGATCGCCCGAGGAATCCTTGATCCCGATGATGTTGGGGTGTTCGACGAGCCGGCCCACGAGATCCGGCGTGAGGTGCACCGGCACGAACTGGGGGATGTGATAGAGGACGACGGGCACGGGCGAGGCGTCCGCCACCGCGAGGAAGTGATCGCGCACGACGTCCGGCTTCATCGCCTTCAGGTAGTACGAGCCGGAGCGGACGAGGACGGCGTTCGCGCCGAGCCCGGCCACTTCCCGGGTCACGGAGATCACCTCGCGCGTGGACTCGGCCCCCGTCCCGACCGTCAGGGTGCGGTCGCCGATGCGCGCGGCGGTCGTCTCCACCAGCGCGCACAGCTCGCGACGGTCGAGGAGCGGCGCCTCTCCCGTGGAGCCCGCGACGACGATGCCGGCGACGGGGTGCGAGAGCCACTCCCGCAGGTTGTTGTCGAACGCGTCGAGCGCGAGCTCGCCGTCCTCGCCGAAGGGCGTCGCCACGGGCGGATGCACACCTGAAAGATCTCTCATGGAATTCACCGGGTGTCCCGATCTGGGGTCATTCGCGGGTCATGGACGTTCCCGCGGGAACGTATGCTTGAGTGTCATCGCGTTCCCGCGGGAACGTGTTGGGGGTGTCGCGTTTCAGGCGGAGGGGCTCGGTGCCTTTCCGTCCCGGTGGAGGAAACCTTCGAACAAACCTTCGATCCTGGCCATGCGTTCACGCAGGTCCGCCACATCTCGGGTCAACCCTGTAAGGTCGCGACGCATCCCCACGAGCACCGGCGTAAGTACGCCGACGACCGCGATGGCCGCCCCGATGATCGTCAACTCTCTGCCGTCATGGCCGCAATGTGCTATCAAGCGGGGGGTCCTTCAAGGTGATCGAAGGTCCGCCGGCGTTCCCGCGGGAACGTCCGCGGGCCTCGGATTCAGTAGCCGCGCGCCTTGTTTACGCGGTTTTCGAGGGGGTCGCCGCGCTGGTAGCGGGCGATGTTGCGGACGATCAGGTCCGTCTCGCGCTGCCAGAAGTGTGCCGAGGTGCCGCCGACGTGCGGGGTGATGAGGACGTTCTCCAGCCCCCACAGCGGGTGGTCGGCCGGGAGCGGCTCGGTCTCGAACACGTCCAGCATCGCGCCGCGCAGGTGGCGGGTTTCGAGGGCCCGGACGAGCGCGGTCTCGTCCACGAGGGTGCCGCGGGCGAGGTTGATGAGCACGGCGCCCGGCTTCATGCGGGCGAGTTCGGCGGCGCCGAGGAGGCCCTCGGTCTCCGGCGTCTCGGGGGCCGTGAGGGCGACGAAGTCCGAGGATTCGAGGAGTTCGGGGAGATGGTCGGGGCCCTCGAGGCGGTTGAGCTCGGGGGGCTTTCGGCCGACGGTGCGGCGGACGGCCTGAACTCGCATGCCGAGGGCGTGCGCGCGGCGGCCGAGCGCCGATCCGATGCCGCCGTAGCCGATGATGCCGAGCGAGGCCCCGGCTACCTCGCCGCGGGCGGGCGCGGCGTGCAGGGGACTCCGGGGCGAGTTCAGCGCGGACTGGACCCACTCGTGCCTGCGCTGCGCGCGCACCGCAAGGTCCAGGCCGCGGACGAAATAGAGGATGCCGGCCATGGCGTGGTCCGCCAGCGAGTCCGCGTACATGCCCGCCGAGTTCGTGAAGATGACGTCGCTCTCCCGCATCTCCTCGAAGAGCGAGTTCCGCGCCCCGGCCGCGCCCGAGTGGAACCAGCGCAGCTTGCGGGCGGCGAGGAAGACGTCCCGCCGGATCCCCCACCCGCAGTAGACCTCGGCGTCGGCCACCGCTTCCAGCAGCTCCGGCGGCGTCACGCGCACGCCGTCGCCGGATGCCTCGAGCGCGACGCGGACCGACTCGATCTCCCACTCCGGGTCCAGCGCGTCGCGGATCCGCTCGAACGACCGCTCCGGCATCGACCAGTGGGGGGTCTCCGGCGCGTACATCCAGATCACGAAGCGGCGCAAGGCGACTCCCGGCGCTCCCGGCTCAGCCGCCGGCGCCCGCCGGGCCGTCGCCCGCAGTGCCGGCCCCGGCCCCGGACAGGTGCGGGAGGTCGACGTCCAGCGTGCGCGGCCCGACGCCCATCCGCTCGCGCACGACCTCCATCGTGCGCTCGGCCTCGGCCGCCGCGCGCTCCGCTCCCGCCGCCAGGATCTCGATCACCCGCTCCGGGTTCGCGCGCAGTGCCGCCGCGCGCTCGCGCACCGGGGCGAGGTCCTCGGCCACGTTGTCCGTGAGCTGGCGCTTGCAGGCGACGCAGCCGATCCCCGCCGTCTGGCAGAGGATCTCGATCTCCTCGCGCTCCGCCGGGTCCGTGAAGAACTCGTGCAGGGCGAAGACGTTGCACACGTGCGGGTTGCCGGGATCGTCCTTCCGCACCCGCGCGGGGTCCGTGACCGCCGTGCGCAGCCGCGCCCACAGTTCGTCCGGCTCGGCGTCCATCCGCACCGTGTTGTCCTTCGACTTCGACATCTTCGCCACGCCGTCGAGCCCGCGGACGCGACTCCCCGTCCCCACGAGCGTCTCCGGTTCCGGGAAGAAGTCGCCGAAGCGCGCGTTCCAGCGCCGCGCGACCTCCCGCGACAGTTCCAGGTGCTGGCGCTGGTCCTCTCCCACCGGCACGAAGTCGGCCCGGTAGAGGAGGATGTCGGCCGCCTGCAGCACCGGATAGTTGAGGAGGCCCGCGTTCACCGACTCCCGGCCCTGGGATTTCTCCTTGAACTGCGTCATCCGTCCGAGGTCGCCCACCGGGGTCACCGTGTTGAACAACCACTGGAGTTCGCTGTGGAAGGGGACGTGCGACTGCGCGAAGAGGGTGCAGCGTTCCGGGTCGATCCCCGAGGCCACGAGCGACACGGTGAGGTCGAACACGCGGCGCAGCAGGTCCTCGCGCTCGTACTCGCGCGTGATCGCGTGCAGGTCGACGATGCAGTAGAAGCACTCGTACTCATCGACCATCGCCGCCCAGCGCCGGAACACCCCGAGATAGTTCCCGAGGTGCGCATGGCCCGTGGGCTGGATGCCGCTGAAGACGCGCTTGCGCGGCCCCGAAGGGGCCCGGTCGGTCATTGCGCGCCGACGTCCGCCGTCTCGCGGGCGCGGATCAGGTCGCCCAGTTCCCGAATCTCCCCGCGAAGATCCGCTACGCTCTCGCGCAGTTCTTCGCGAAGATCCGCCATCTCCCCGCGAAGATCCGCCATCTCCCCGCGAAGATCCTTCACGTCCTCGCGGAGTTCCACGACCTGTACCTCGACGCGGGACACGCGGTCGACAAGCTGCACCTGCGTCTCGCCAAGGGTGGTCGTCTCGGCCCACACGAGCGTGAAGGCGCCCGTGAGAACCGTGAGAGCGATCGAGAGAGAGAGGCCGAGATTCCAGCGCGTGACCGTGATTCCGTCCGCCGCGCGGCGTGCTTCCGCGCGCGCACGGCGGCCGGCGGCGGCGGGTTCGCCGACCGCCGTCCGGGATTCTGCGGTGTCTGTCTTCGATTCGGCCATTGAGGATCCCCGGGATGCTGTGAACGTAACCCATAGGCGCGCGGCGCGGAAACTTTCCGCAGCGTCACCAGCCAAACGATCGCCGCGGCTCTCAACGCACGATCAACGGCGGCGACTCAGGGGGTGGGGGATGCGGCCGGCGGTCGGCCGCGGGGGCCGGCGCGGACGGCGGGTCAGGTGGGGGTGGGGGACGCCCGATGGGCCTCGTGGGCGCACAGGATGGCTTCGACGAGGGGGGTGGCGCCGAAGCGGATGGGGTCGGTGGCGGGGAGGCCGGTGACCTCGCGCGCGTGGCGGACGGCGGCGCGGGCCTCGTCCTCTGGGATGTCGTAGGTCGCGAGGGAGACGCCGATCACGCGGCCGGGGACCTCGGGACAGGCCCAGGCGAGGGCGTCCTCGTAGCGGCGGATCACCTCGTCCAGTTCGGGGAGCACGACCCAGCTGTGGTTGCCGCCGTAGATGCGGGGGCGGCTCGGCATCCAGGTGAGGATCATCGCGTGCGGCAACGTGCCGTGCAGGAGGCCGTGCGTGACGCCGGAGTAGCCGGGGTGCATGAGCGACCCCTGGCCCTCGACGAGCACGATGTCGACGCCCCCGCCGTCCTCGCCCCGCGCCGCCTCGAGCGTGAGGCGTTCGGCGGCGCCGGAGATGAAGTCCGACACCACCGCGTCGACGGCGATGCCCGTGCCGGCGATGAGGATGCCCGTCTGTCCCGTGGCGGCGAAGCCGGCGCGCACCCCCCGGGCCTGGAGGGCGCGCTGCAACTCGAGCGAGACGGTCATCTTGCCCGTGTTGCAGTCCGTGCCGACGGTGAGCACCCGGAACGCGTCGGTCCCCATGGCCCGGCCCGCCCCCACCGGCAGGTCGGGAGGCGGCTTGCGGAGGTCGAACAGCGTGCAGCCGTACCGGTCCGCCAGTGCCGCAAGCTCGGGATCGTTGCAGAGGAAGAAGTGAAGGCCGCTGATGATGTCGAGCCCCTCCTCGAGCGCGGCCACGAGCACGGCCCGCCACGCCTCGGGGAGCTGCCCTCCCTGCGGCGCGATCCCCACGAGAAGGGCTTCAGGGCGGGGTTCGGCCGCGAGCGCCTCGGCGAAGGTCGCGACGATGGGGATGTCGCCGCCGAAGCCCAGCGTCTCCCCCACCGTGCTCCCCGCGAAGCGGGAGTCGATGACGGAACTCACCCGCTCCGGCTGGTAGCGCACGGCGGACGAGGCGGTCTTCGCCGTCTCGACCCCGAAGGCCCCCTCCGCGAGAATCGCGAGCCGGGAGGAGGAAAGCCGCTTCCGCCCCGGGCCCGGGCTCATTCGCGTTCGGCCCGCTCCGTCTCGCCGGACTCGCCCAGCAGCTCGAGGAGTTCCGCCTCGGGGATCTCCTCCACGTCATCCGCGCCCCCGGCTTCATCCGCACCCGACCCGGAATCCCCCTCCGCCCCGGCGTCCTCTCCCGAGCCGAGCGCCTTCACGTCCTCGGGCTCGCCGGAGGAGAGGAGACCCATGGAGGCCTTCATCTCCAGCAGCTTGTCCTCCACGGCGGCGTCGCCCCCCGCCTCCAGCGCCTTGAACTCGCTGAGGAGCGTGTCGCCGGTGAGTTCCTCGGTGACCTCCGCGCTCGCGAGCGCCTGGCGCTCCGCCTGCTCGATCCGCTCGGTCATCTGATCGAAGGCGCGGAAGGCGCTCTTGTCGTGGAGCCCCTGCATCGTGTCGTGGATGCGCTTCTGGGCCTCCGCGCGCTTCTGCTTCGCGATGAGGAGGTTCTTCTTGCGCTTCGCCTCCTCGATCTTCGCGTTCAGCTGCCGCAGCGAGTCCTTGAGCTTCTCGGTCTCGGCGCGGTGGTTCTGCCACTGCGTCTCCAGCTCGAGCGCGTGCTCGGCGTGCTCCTGCCCGCGCACGAGCGCCTGGCGCGCGAGGTCGTCGCGTCCCTCGCGGATCGCGAGCCGCGCCCGCCGCTCCCACTCCTGCGCCGTGGAGCGCGACTCCTCGAACTGCGCCCGCAGCTTGCGCTCGTCGGCGATCGCGACCGCCACCTCCTGCTTCGCCTGGGCAAGCTGGCGGCGCATGTCCTCGATGATCGTGGTGAGCATCTTCTCGGGGTTTTCGGCCCGAGCGATGAGGTCGTTGAGATTCGATCGAATCAGCCGGGAAAGACGGTCCAGGACACCCATGGTGTATGCTCGTTTCCTGTGCTTGCTCTTCAGTCGGTCGATATGTCGGCGGTGAGGCTGTCCCAATGGGAGGTCAGCGCGAGCGTGAGGCTCTCGAGCGTGGCGCGGAACTCGGAGAAGTCGAGGTTCTCGAGCTCCAGCGTGTCGCTCAGGATGACCTCGCCGTCCTCGAGGCCGTAGGCCCCGTGGATGAGGTCCACCGCGTTCAACTCCAGGAGCCTCCGGTAGAGCGCGAGCTGGTCTTCGTCGTCGATCGGGAGGTCGCGGATGTCCGCCCGGCACACGAGAACGGGCGGCTGGTAGTTCACCAGAATCCTGGGTTGCCGCTCCACGCTCGCACCGTCGGGGTGGACGATCCACAGGCCCTCGTCGAGTTCCTGATAGTCCGCTTCGGTGCGGATGAGAAAGCTCTCTATGTCCTCTCGGTTCAGCATCAGTTCGGTCCCCGCAGTCGTGAATCGGGTCGCCCTTCCGGGCGAGACTCATCCGATGGCGCCCCGCTCCCGAGTCCGCCGCCCTCGAGGAGGCGGGTCATGAAGCGCTGCTCCTCCGTCAACTGGTCCACCTGGTTCGCCAGCAGCGCGACATGCTCGCGCAGACGTTCGATCTCGTCGTCCCCGCCGGGTTCCACCGGCGTGGGCGACGGACGGGCCGCGAACCACTTCTGGGCCACTTCCCCGAACGTGACGAGCGCCACGATAATGATGATGAAAACGAAGACGCTCATCGCCGTCCTTGCCGCAACTGGTACCGCCCGGAACCGGCCGCCATCGGCGAAACGAATCTACGAGGCGGTCCGGACCGGAGTTTCCCGCAGACGGCCCGCGCAGACCGGCGAAAGCGGTCGCGCGAACCGCCGACGGCGGGCCATGATAACGCCGGGACAAGCGGCACGGAACCCGCAGGCGCAGGGTCAGCCGGCGGTCCGGGGCGGTTCGGGGGGCGGTGGTGTGCCGAGGGCGCGGATGTCCTCGCGGAGTTGCGAAAACCCCTCGTTCATCCTGCCTTCCAGCCGGTCGATGCGCCGGTCGAGCTGGTCCAGGTGCCGCTCGAGCGGTTGTGCGAACAGTTTCGTCATCGTCCAGACCGAGCCCACCAGCATGGCGAATACGGTCATCATCGGCAGGACCGATTCCCAGTTCACGCGCCCTCCTCCTTGAATCTCGACTCGCTACCCAACGTAGCCTCCTCCGGTGTCCGCACCAAAAGGTGGCGCCCGCCATCAACGGAGCATCAACGGACGTTCGGGACGGAACCCGCGGGCGGTTCTATTATGGGGTGATGAATAACGTGAACTCCTCCCCGATTCCGCCCCGTAAGGGGAAGCCGAAGGGCCCTCATCCGCACAGGGCGCTCTCGGCCCAGTTCGTGCGCGCCGCGGCGCCGGGCAGGTACTGCGACGGCAACACGCTGTACCTGTTCGTCCAGCGGAGCGGAGCCCGGAGCTGGGTCCAGCGCCTCGTCATCCGCGGGCGGCGCCACGACCTCGGACTCGGGAGCGTCGCGCTGGTCTCGCTGGCCGAGGCCCGGGAGAAGGCGCGGACGAACCGCAAGCTGGCCCGCGAGGGCGGCGACCCGCTCGCCGAGAAACGGCGCGCCCGGGAGGTGCCCACCTTTGCCGAGGCGGCCGCATGGGTCCTGGCGCAGAAGCAGGCCGGCTGGCGCAGCGAGAAACACGGAAAGGACTGGATGTCGAGCCTGGACCGGTACGCGTTCCCGCGCATCGGCGAGCTGCGGGTGTCGGAGGTGACGAGCGCCGACCTGCTCGAGATCCTCTCCCCGATCTGGTACACGAAGCCGGCCACTGCCCGGGTCGTGCTTCAGCGCATCCGCTCGGTGCTGGATTGGGCGGTCGCGCTGGAGTTCCGCACCGGCAACCCCTGCGACCAGCTCCAGCCGGTGCTCGGCTCGCAAAACCGCGTGATACGGCACATGCAGGCCCTGCCGCACCGCGAGGTCGCATCGGCGATCCGGGCGGTGCGGGGATCGAGCCGGACTCCCGCCGGCCCGCTCGCGTTCGAGTTCCTGGTGCTGACGGCGGCGAGGTGGGGCGAGGTGCGGTGGGCCGAGTGGGAGGAGATCGATGACGACGCGCGGGTGTGGACGGTTCCCGCGGCGCGCATGAAGGCGAAGCGCCTGCACCGCGTGCCGCTCTGCCTCCGCGCCCGGGAGATCCTCGACCGGGCGCGAAGCCTCGACGGCCACGGCCGGTTCGTGTTCACCCGCGGCCACGCGAAGCCCCTTTCGGAGAAAACGCTGCGCCGGCTCCTGAAGAAGCATGAGATCGCGGCGGTGCCGCACGGCTTCCGGTCGAGCTTCCGGGACTGGGCCGCCGAGGAGACGGATCATCCCCGCGAGGTCGTCGAGGCGGCTCTGGCGCATGTGGTGAAGAACAAAGTCGAGGCGGCCTACCGGCGCACGGACCTGTTCGAGCGCCGCCGCCGACTCATGAACGACTGGGCTTCCTACCTGGCCGACCGGAATCCCGATTGAGGGGTTAAATGAGGTAACGCCCTCGATGTTGTGAATGTTAACACGTGTATCATCAGGAATTTACGATCATCGAGAAGTTGTCACTATCACAGCGGCCGATCCTGACGGCCTCCAGGCCAACCAGGGCTTCAACGTCGAGGTCGGCTCTGACGCCGGGCAGCCGGCGACGGTGACGATCTTCGGTCTGCGCGAAGTCGACGACCGGACCCAGGCGGTGGATCCGTCCAGCGTCTCCGGCAACATCTCCGTCCTGCTCGACGTGCAGTACAACGACGAGACGGTGACGAACGTCGACCTCACGCTGGGTGACGAGATCATCTCCTGCCGCGGCGCGTCGAACGACGCCGAGCCGGTCGGCGTCGCGCCGACGGGTCTCGCGGAGTCCGGCGGCTCGGTCGAGCTGGAGTGCTTCTTCGACACCGACCAGGTGGCCGGCGAGTGCATGGGCATGCAGCTCGAGCCTCGGTTCGCCAACGGCGAGCACGAGCTGGGCGCGCAGATCACGACGGCCGATGGGTCGGTTCGCGAGGCGCTCGCCACGCAGATGATCACGTTGAAGAACTCCAACTACGTGATGATCGACCACAACCCCGGCAAGTCGATGGTCGTGGCCGGCGTTCCGTACTACGGCGGCCCGACGACGGAAGACAACGTGAACACGTTCGACGTGTGCCCGGTCGCGTTCGACGGGACCATGGTCGGCGCGATCAGTCTGCGCGCGATGACCGATACGCAGGACGGGACTTCGCTGTCGTTCCGCGCGCATCGGCGGGGTTCGACCTATGGGGAGTACTGGGGCGATCCGCGCAGGGATTCCGAGGCTCCGTTCACGTTCACGGCCCACTCGGACTGGAACGGGCGGAACGGCCTCTCGTCCAGTTTCGGGAACGATGGCGGCGTCGAGGACGTCAACCCCGCCCGTGAAGGCAGCGGTGGTCACTGGATCATTCAGGACGGCGCGATCCTCGATCCGGACGGAGTCGACATCTCGGCGAAGTTCGTGCCCGGAGATGCGGACAACAACCTGACCAAGATCGGTCCGCTCTACTTCGACTTCAACGCTCCGAGGGTGACCGACGAGTCGGAGGTCACGGTCGAGGGCGCGTCCATCCAGGAAGTGCACTACTCGGGCATGAGGGGCACGACGGATGGCCGGTCGCAGCGGATCGGGATCTCGAACGTCTCCGAGGGAGGTTCGGGCGGCCAGTGGGGGAGCACTTCGCAGGTCGTCGCCGTCGGCGACTGCTCGGTCTCGGCCAACACCGACACGGGCGAGCGCGGCGCGGGCACGGCGTTCCAGGCCCTGGTCGAAGACGCCAACGCGATCGGCGACCTGGACGAAGAGGATCCCTACAGCGACGATCTCAGCGACGATGGCGGCGTGCAGTGCTACACCGCCGAGCTGCAGTCGATCACGGACCCGATCGGGAACTCCAGGTCTCTCAACAACGTCCGGATCCGGTCGGCGAACAACTTCGGTGTGGACAAGACGCCACCGGAGATCGACAACGTCGTGCCCGACGAGGAGCTGGTGCTGATGGACGGCGCCGTGCTCTCGTTCGAGGTGGACGATCCCGAGCTCGCCACCGGCGAGAACGGCAGCGGGATCAATGAGGCGAACACCTGGGCGTACTGGGGTCCCAACACCTCGTTCTCCCAGCGCTATTTCTTCAGCGGGACGGGAGCCGATCGCGATAGGAACGTCGTGTCGGATGTGGTGAACGGCGTGGTCACGATCTCGACGAACACCGGCGATGCGGAGGCGGACAAGGAACGGCGCTACGTGGTGGTGGCGGCCGTTCACGACAACGCCGTGCCGCCGCACCGCACCGCCACCGTCTTCACTTACACCCGCGACTCGAAGCCTCCGACGGTCTCGCTGTCGAAGAGCCAGGCCGATATCGGCAACATCGGCACGGCGACCGTCACGGTCAGCGTCGGCGGCACGATCTCCGACCAGAGCGTGATCAAGACGGCCGAGTTGAGCATTCGGGAAGTCGACGGTACGTGTGCGGCTTCCGACGATCTCTCTCAGGGCCGGACGGGTCGCGTGGTCCGCAACAAGCGGGACGTCGAGAACGACACGAACGAGATCGTGTTCGACGAGTCGTTCACGATCCGGAGGCCGGAGGGTGAAGGTGCGGGGCCGGAGACGTACTGCTTCTGGCTGGCCACTGCCGATGTCGCGGTCAATTCCAATGGCCGGGGCCCCGGTAACAGGCCCGGCAACGATGACATGGACGACGACGAGAGGGGTTACGAGCTCGGCAGCTTCAGCGTGCAGTGGCCTGCCGGTCCGCCGCCGCCGGAGCCGGGCCCGACGTTCGAGTTCTTCGAAGTAGACCCGACCGATGGCTCAATTGGGGACGATCCCATGACGTCGCTTGAGCTACTCGAGGGCACCTCGGCCTCCTACGCTGTCAAGCTGACGGAGGGGACGGCCGCGACGGTGAACCTCACCGCGTCGTCCGGAGCTACCGTGGCTCCCGAGACGTTGACCTTCCCCCACTCGGACGGGACGTCGGACACGTTGCACGTGACGCTCACGGCCACGCACGATCGGGACGTCATGACGGAAGATGATATCACCGTAACCCACGAGGCCACGGACTTTGACGATGCGGTGCTGACGGTGACGTCGAATGACGACGACGTCATGCTGGAGGTACGCGAGTCCTCGGTTACCGAGGGTGGCGATACCGAGACGTTCTACGTCGTAGCGACGCTCACGACCGCACGGCCTACGGGCGCTGCCAATAATGTCACGGTGGGATGGACGTTCGGCGGCGGAACGGCTACAGCCGGTGATTACGCCGCGACCGGAGTGGCAGACATCGTAATCGCTGGCGGAGATATGTCCGACTCGGTCGAAGTCACGCTGACCGGAAACGACGATGTTGACATCGAAGGCAACGAAACGGTTGACGCCCAGGCGAGTGCGGTGAGCGACGCTCCGTACATCGTTCCTGCTACGGTCACGATCATGGACGACGATCCCAATGTGGAGTTGATGGTGACTCCGGGGACGCTGAGCGAGGGGGATGACGCGACCACGTTGAACATCTCCGCAACGTCGAAGGTGGCGATGCCTGCTCCGTTCGATGTGGTGGTGACCGTACCGGCGCCGACGGGTACCGAGTACGAGCTCAACGGTGCGACCGCTGCCGTAACCGTGACTCTCACGATTGACACGGGCGAGACCGAGAGCAACTCGCAAACCGTGTCGCTGGATCCGTTGGAAGACTCTGACACCAACGACGTAACGATCGAGATCACTGGCCCGGCTGCTGGCCAGCAGATCGGCGGTGCCGGCAAGACGTACTCGATCAAGAGTGCGATGGTCACGATCGAAGACAACGACGAATCGTAAACCCTAGCGGTCTCTGACGAGAGGCCTCACGGAAGCGGGCCCCCGCGAAGGCTGCGGGGGTCCGCTTCTTTCTTTATGGGGAGGTGCAGGTGGGAGCGATGATGCCGATACACGGCCGGGTGCGAAGCGCCCTCCCGCTCATTCTGATCGGAGCCGTAGCCCTCACCCTGGCTTGCGACGGGGGCGGCACGGTCGACCCCGGGCCCACACCCCCTCCCCCACCACCGCCGCCTCCTCCGCCCGCCAACCGGGCTCCGGTGGCGGGCGCCGCGATTCCGGACCAGATGGTCGTCGAGGGGCAGACCGTGACGATCGACATCTCGGCATCGTTCTCGGACCCGGACGGCGACACGCTCACATATGTGGCGACGACGTCGAACGCCGGCGTCGTGTCCGTCGGCTTCTCCGGCCGCACGCTGACGCTCACGGCGGTGGCGGACGGCGCGGCGGCGGTGACGGTCAGGGCCTCCGATCCGGGCGGGCTCTCGGCCTCGCAGAGCTTCGCCGTCGACGTGGCGGAGCCGGCACCCACGATTGTGACGGTCACGCCGGACACCGCGACGCTCAGCGCGATCGACCAGACCGCCCGGCTGTCCGCTGACGTGTACGACCAGCTCGGCCGCGCGATCACCGATGCGACCGTGGCCTGGTCGAGCAGTGACCCTGCCGTCGCGGCGGTCGATACGAGCGGCCTGGTGACCGCGGCGGGCAACGGCACCGCGACCGTCACGGTACTCTCGGGCGAGGTGTCGGACAGCGCTTCGATCATCGTTTCACAGACGGCCACGACGGTGGAGGTCACGCCGCAGGCGCACGCCCTCGCCGCAGGCGACACCGTGCGGCTGGCCGCGACGGCCACCGACGAGAACGGACATGTGGTTGTCGACGCCGCTTTCGGCTGGACGTCGAGCGATACCGCCGTCGCGTCCGTGGACAGCCTTGGCCTCGTACGGGGTGTCGGCGAGGGCGCGGCGACCATCACGGCGGCTGTGGGCGACGCGGCCGCCGGCGTGGAAGGCACCGCCGAGATCACCGTCCTTCCTCCTCCTCCGCCCCCGGATCTCACCGGGACGTATTTCCTCGAGAGCCTGGTCGGGACCTCCACGGGTGGGACACAGCTCACTCGGCCGACGGTCTCGGGCACGCTGGAGCTCGCGCAGGAGGCGCCCTCGGGCGACTCGGCGACGGGCAGCTACGAGGTGAGCATCACGACGCCGGCTCTGACGATCACGGACGAAGGCACTTTCACCGTACGCACTGATGGAAGCTGGCGGCAGACCGGAGAGGTGTCCGGCGAGGGCACGTACGCGGTATCGGGCGAAACCCTCACGCTCGCGATCACCGAGCCCCAGACGGCGGCCTCAACGACGATCTGGATCATGGGTACGCCGCCGCCCCCGCCCGCGCCGGGAACGTGGCGCGGGCTCGTCGTCGCGCCCGAGAGCCGCTGTTCCGAGTACGACACGGAGCACTACCGGAATCCGGCCGGCCTGGAGGACGCGGTGGCCGCGGCGCTGGGCGACAAGCTCTACGAAGCGTATACCGGGGTCTACTACGACCACGCGCGCGACGTCCAGGTCGATCACATCGTGGCGAAGCGGGAGGCACACGATTCCGGCGGCTGCGCCTGGGCGCCGAGCGCGCGCCGGGCGTTCGCGCGCGATCTGGAAAACCTCGCGCTGGCTTCGCCGACGCTGGATCTCGGCGTCAAGTCGGGACGGGACGCCGCCGAGTGGCTGCCGGACTTCAACCGGTGCTGGTACGCGGGCACGGTCCTGGCCGTGCGCCTCAAGTACGAACTGACGGTGGACGAGGCGGAGCGCGACGCCCTGGAGGAGGTGCTCTCGGGCTGCGATTCGACGGAACTGGTCTTCGCGCCCGAAACCTGGACCGTCGAGGCGATCACGCTGGGCGACGAGAGCGGCTGGCAGGCGGTGTCCCCCAACAAGCCGGACCTCAACGGGCTGGGGGTTGCCGGCAACGTGGCGGTGTTCTGCACGTCCGCGGTCGCGTCCGTGGACTTCGCGTTCGTGGCCGGAGCCGCGCGCCTGGACGAGAGCGAAGCGAACTACGAATCCGGGCGTCTGGGCTACAGGTCCAGTGTCAACATCGAGTGGTACACGCCCCCGCCGCGGACGCTGGAGCGGATCACGGTGAACCAGTACCCCCACTGGGAGAACTGGACGGCCCGCATGGGCCCTGCGCAGCGCGACGCGTTCATCGATGGGCTCGCGGTGGACCGCCAGACGGTCTTCGTCTCGTGGCTGCTACACGAGGGCGACGCCACCATGGCCTACGAGGGCGGTCCCGACGCCCGGGAGAACATCCTCGACGCCCTCCGGCGGTGCACGGGCGGCGACGGAGACGTGACCACGCTCCTCTCCGGCCTGTCCGGCAACCCGACCGCCCTCAGAGCACGACCGTGACGATGCCGGGGTGAGCCGGCGTACCGGGTTGGCCCCTCCCGAATCCCGTCCTGGTTGAGGGTCCGTTGATCTCACCTGCGACTTTGGTGCGGTAGCTCGAATCGCTAGCTTGAGATCATCGTTGAAGGAGCCGTCCATGCCCAAGCCGAACGCCCAAGCGCCCCCAGCCG
>JAJDWE010000021.1 GCA_022825725.1 Gemmatimonadota bacterium | reverse complement strand
GACACCACGTCGGTCACGATCCGCGTGACGAACGCGGACGATCCGGGCGAGGTCACGCTGAGCCCCGCGGTGGCGCGCGTGGGCGTCGAGTTGACCGCGATGCTGGCCGACGAGGACGGCGTGAAGAGCGCGGGCAGGACGCGCACATGGCAGCGCTCGCGCGACGGCAACTCGTGGAACGACATCGGCACGGGCCGGATGTACAACCCCGTGACGGCCGACGAGGGCCGGTGGCTGCGCATGGTGTTCACCTACGCCGACGGCCACGGCCCGAACAAGCGGGCGGTAAGCGCGCCGGTCAAGGTGCTGCCCGCGAACGCGGCTCCGAAGTTCCCGGCGGTGTACGAGCGCGAGGTGCCGGAGAACTCGCCGGGCTGGACGACCGTCGGCGCGCCGGTGGCGGCGACCGACCCGGACGGCACCTCGCCGTCCTACAGCTTGGCCTCCGGGAATGAAGACGCGCTGTTCGGGATCGACGCCTCGACGGGCCAGATCAGGGTGGCCGACGGCGCGGTGCTGAACTACGAGAGCGGCGACACGCTGCATGTGGTCGGGGTCGAGGCGAGCGACGGAGAACTGGCCGACACCGCATCGGTGACGATCCGCGTGACCGACGCGGACGATCCGGGCGTGGTAACGCTGAGCCCCGCGGTGGCGCGGGTGGGCGTCGAGCTGACCGCGATGCTGACCGACGAGGACGGCGCGCTGAGCGCGGGCAGGACACGCAAGTGGCAGCGGTCCAGGAGCGGCAGCTCGTGGAACGACATCGCATCGGGCCGCAAGTACACGCCCGGCACGAACGACGAGGGCCGGTGGCTGCGCGCGGTGTTCACCTACGACGACGGCCACGGACGGGGCAAGCGGGCGTCGAGCGAGGCGGTCGAGGTGCTGCCCGCGAACACGGCGCCGAAGTTCCCCACAGCGCTGGACCGCGAGGTGCCGGAGAACTCGCCGGGCGGCACGGCGGTCGGCGCGCCGGTGGCCGCGACCGATCCGGACGACGGCGCGTCGCTGTCCTACGCCTTCGTGCCCGGCGGGGACGAGGCGCCGTTCGGGATCGACGCATCGACGGGCCAGATCACGGTGGCCGAGGGCGCGGTGCTCGACTTCGAGAGCGGCAACACGCAGTACGCCGTCGAGGTCGAGGCGAGCGACGGCGAGCTTGCCGACACGGCGTCGGTCAGGATCCGGGTGACGAACGCGGACGATCCGGGCAGGATCGCGCTGAGCGCGGACGTGGCGCGGGTGGGCGAGCAGCTGACCGCGACGCTCATGGACCAGGACGGCTCGAAGGAGGCGGGGAAGACGCGGCGCTGGCAGCGCTCGGGCGACGGCGGCGCATCGTGGACGAACATCGCGGGCGCGCGGACCCGGTTCTACACGCCGGTTGCTGCCGACGCGGGCAATCACCTGCGCGCCGTGTTCACCTACACAGACGGCCACGGACCCGGCAAGCGGGCGGAGAGCGCGGCGGTGGCCGTGGTCGGAGCCAACACGCCGCTGGTCTCGTTCGGCGCGGACTCCTACACCGTCGCCCAGGGCGCCTCGGTCGATGTCTCGGTGCTGCTGTCGCCGGTGGGCTCGGCGGCGCTCTCGATCGAGGTCGTTGCGGGCGACTCGAAACACACCGTCACGTTCCAGGCCGGAGCGGGTTCGGCAAGCCTAGCGGTCGGCACGGCGGGGCTCTCGGCGTCCGACACCGTCGAGGTCCGGTTCGGCGATCTGCCCGACGGCGTGGCGGTGGGCGTGCCGGCGACCACGCGAGTCGTCGTTGCGGCGGTTGCGGGCGACAGGGCCGCCGCCGCGGCGGCCATCGACGGCGCGCCCGCCCAACTCGAAGTCGAGTTCGCGGCGGCGGCATACACGGCGACGGCCGGAGCGCGAGGGACCGAGGTCATGCTGCGGATCAGTCCCGCGGCCGACCGGCGCGTGGCGGTGCCTCTCACGGCCGTCATGGACAGGGGGATGACCACGCCCGTCATCCCGGAGCCGGTCGTCTTCGAGCCCGGAGACTCGCTCGCGGTGTTCACGCTCGACATCCCGGCCGAAGCCCCGTCCGGCCTCCTCGCGCTAGGGTTCGGGGCTCTGCCCGAAGCCGTGAGCGCCGGCACGGCCGCCTCCGCCACGGTCCGGATCGCGGCGCGCGACGACGGCGCGCTCCGGGACGAGGCGTTCGATGTCGGACTCGCCGTCTTCGGGCGCGCGGTGGCCGAGGGCGCGCGACAGGCAATCGGCGCGCGCATCGACGCCGTCATGCGGCCCTCGCCGGGCGGCTCCGCCACGACCGGTTCCCCATCCGGTTGGGCGGGCCGCGCCGCGGGAACGCTCGCCTCGCTCGCGGGCGTTTCGCTCAACCCGTCCTCGACCGCCGAGATCGGACGCCGCTCCGGGTCGCCCGAACTGCCCACGGGGCGCGAGGCCGCCGCCCGCCTCCTGCCGAGCGTGTCGTTCGCCACCTCCCTTGGGCCGCAGTCCGCGCCAGGGCTGCCACGGTTCGGACTCTGGGCCGAAGGCTCGGCCCAATCGTTCCGCGGCGAGCCTGGCGTCGAGTACGACGGCGGCCTGCGCGCGCTCACCGTCGGCGCCGACGCCCGCATCGGTTCGTCCGCGCTGCTCGGAGTGTCGGTCATGCGGAGCGATGGCAACCTCGACTACGGCCACCGGTCCATGGACGGCTCGCTCGGACACGCCATGAACAGCGTGCATCCCTACCTGTTCGTCCAGCCGTCGCCCGGCATCGGACTCTGGGCCATGGCCGGATACGGCGGTGGAGAGGTCGGCGGCGACGACCATCGAGGGGACACCGGCGACGCGTCGCTCCGCATGATCTCCGGCGGCCTCAACGCGCCGCTCGCGCAACGGGGCGCGTTCGGGCTCGCGCTCAAGGGCGACGCATTCACGGTTGGCATGCGCGCCGACGACGGGCGGCGCGAAGGCATGGCCTCGCGCGCACGCGCCCTGATCGAAGCGTCATGGACGGCCGGAGGACTCAAGCTCGCCACCGAAGCCGGAGCCCGATACGACGGCGGCGACGCCGACACCGGCGGCGGAGCCGAGACCGGCGCCTCGGTCGGTTACGCAGGCCGCGGGATCGATCTCGACCTCAGGGGAAGGCTCGCGCTCGGATCCGGCCGGCACCGCGAATGGGGCGCCGCGCTGCGGCTCGCGTTCGATCCCGGCACGCGGGGCGAAGGGTTCCGCCTCGCGATCAGCCCAAGCCAGGGCCACGACCGGAGCGGCGTCCACGGGCTAATGGACGGCCATGCGTTCCGGACCATGCCGGCCGGCGCACACGGACAATGGCGTCTCGACGCCGAGGCCGGATACGCGCTCAAGACGCCCTCGGGCGGAGGCGCGCTCGACAGCTATACCCGGCTGTCCGCCCACGGCGGGAACCGGGCATGGTCGCTCGGAGCCGGATACCAGATCGGCCAGACGCTCAGACTCGGCTTCGAGGGCTCGCGCAGCCAAATGCCCGGTCAACAACCCGACCTCGGACTCAGACTTGCGCTGGACTTCACCTTCTGATGATCGGAAGCATCGCGAAAGGACACCGATATGCCATCCCAAACGACCGGGGGAAATCCCGCCAATCAGGTCCGGGATTCCCGGTTTCATGGCACGGTCCAGCAGGGTCCAGCACAACGGCAGAAAGCGCAGATCGTGCAGTCCCGTATACAGTTAGACGATCTTCTGCCGTGATTCAGACCTCGTTCGATCCGCCCGGCAAGCGCCCGCGGAACACCAATTCGCCCCTTCTCGTGATGAAGGATGGCGAACCGTTCATGGGGCTCTCCACGCCGGGCGGCGACCAGCAGATGCAGTGTCTCCTGCAGGTCTTCCTGAACGTGGCGGTATGGGGGATGTCGCCCGAGCAGGCCGTGGACCAGCCCCGTTTCGGCAGCTACAACTTCCCGGCTACCGGCAGCGAGGTGAACCTCAATCCCGCCGTGCTCTACATGGAGGACCGGATCCCGGCGGAGACGGCCGAAACGTTGCGCGCCATGGGCCACGACGTGCGTTCATGGGGCCTCTGGAACTGGCGCGCCGGCGCTCCCACGGTGACCTGGCGCGACCCGGAAACCGGCGTGATGACGGCGGCGGGCGACGTAAGGCGGGAGACCGCGTCGCTCGGATTCTGAACGACCGGCCCGGGCTACAGCGGCTTGATCGCGGTTGAGATGTCTCCTCCCCCCACCGCCCGGATTCCCTCCGTCAGCGGGAACGTATCGCGGCCGACGTGCACGACATCCAGACGGTCGAGTCCGAGGTGCCGCATGGCGGCGCGTATGGAAGCCGTGGCGCGGGGCGCGTCGGTGCGCTTGAACTCGTAGCCGCGCCGCCGCCGGCCGCGAACGACGAGCAGATCCAACTCCGGACCGCCGTGCACCGACCAGAAGTAGCACTCGTCCGGGCGGGCACCCAGGCGGCGCACGACCTGTTCGAGGGCGAATCCTTCCCAGCTTGCACCAACCTTCGGGTGGGCCGCCAGGTCGCGCGCGGCAGGGATGTCGAGCAGCGCGTGCAGGAGCCCGCTGTCGGCGATGTAGACCTTGGGTGACTTGACGACGCGCTTGCCGAGGTTCTCGCGCCAGGGCCGCAATTGGCGCATGACGTAGGCGCCGGTCATGCGGTCGAGGTGGCGCCGAACGGTGGTGTGTGCGATTCCGAATGCGCGCCCCAGTTCCGATCCGTTCCACATCTGCCCGTGATAGTGGGCGAGCATGGTCCAGAAATCGTGGAGGAGCCGCGGCGGCAGGGCGATGCCCAGATCCGGCAGGTCGCGTTCCACGAATGTCCGAATGAGATCGCGCCGCCACTCCATGCTGGCCGCATTGCCTCGCGCCAGCCATGCCCTGGGGAAGCCGCCCCTCAGCCACAGTCTGCGCCACCGCTCCGGCCCGACCTCGGCCAGGTCGAAACCCGTGAGTTCATGAAACGATATCCTGCCTGCGAGCGACTCCGACCCCTGGCGAAGCAGCTCGGGCGATGCACTGCCCAGGACGAGAAAACGGGCGGGTCGCGGCCTGCGATCCGCAAGCACCCGAAGGACGGGGAAGAGATCCGGCCTGCGCTGGATCTCATCGATGATCACCAGACCGCGGAGCGGCTCCAAGGCGAGGGTCGGCTCATCGAGTCTGGCGAGGTCGCGGGGATCTTCCAGATCGAAGGTTGTGACGGAGCGGCCCTGCTCGGCGCGGGTGCTTGCCAGCATGCCGGCGAGCGTCGTCTTGCCGACCTGCCGGGCGCCGAGCAAGGCCACCACGGGGTTGGCATCCAGCTTCCGGATGAGTTCGGAGAGATGCGCAGCGCGAGTTATCATTTGTGAAATATGAACATTCAATGCTCATATTTCAAGATAACGAACCACTCCCGCTATACTCCCTACTCAGGCGGAGGGCGCTCGAAGTCGACGATGTTCTCCCATTCCTGCGCGTCCGAGCGCGCGACGACGGCCACGACCGGCTCCGTGTCGCTGAGGTTGAACACCTCGTGGGGCACGCCCGGTTCGATGAAGATGAAGTCGCCCGCCTCGTTGTCGAGCGTCTTCTCCAGCTTCGGTCCGAACTCGTGCCGGACGTGTCCCTGGAGGATGTAGAGCATCACCTCGAAGTCCACATGGATGTGCGCCTTGGCGACACCACCGGGCGGGATCATCGCCACGTTCATGGAGAGCGCGCCGGAGCCGACGTTCTCCGCCCACATCCCCGTCTTGTATTCGATCCCGTTCCATGCGCGGTGACGTCCCCCACCGCGCACCGTGATGATCCCGTCGTGGCGCTCGACCACGCCGCGAACGCTTCCGTTCTCCGTCATCATCGTCTCCGTCCTGTGCGTCTCCGTCCTGTGCGTCTCCGTCAGTTGCCGAAGCTGGCGGCGAGCTCGGCCAGCCCCTGCTGGATCTCCCCCTCGGACTTCCACACGCCGCGCACCATGACGCCCGCGCGGTCCGCGACGTTCGCCACGTCGTCGAGGGGGTTCGTGTTCGTCAGAATGAGATCCGCCCGCCGGCCCGCGGCCACCGTCCCGAAGGTGTCGTAGCCCTGGAAGTACTCGCCGACGTTCCGGGTGCCGCTTGCGAGGATCTCGTACGGCGACATCCCGGCGTCGGCCATCGCCGCGAGTTCGCGGTGGAGCGAGAAGCCGGGGACGCTGAACATCTGCGGGGAATCCGTGCCCATGAGGATGCCCACGCCGGCCTCGTTCATCATGCCGAGGAGACGCGTCCGGTTGCTCGCGTGCCGGCGCGCCTGCTCCACGTCCCAGTTGCCGCGCGCCTGGATCGCCTGGAGGCGGTCCTTCCAGCCCTGGACGCCCTGCGGGGGCCAGTAGCGCATCTCGGGATAGGCCGCGAGCGCCTCGGGGTCGCCGAGGCCGATGACGCCCACTTCCCAGAGGACCATCGTGGGCACGACCCACGCCCGGGCGCCGATCGTGAGCGCGAACAGCTCCTCCAGCCTCGCCGGGTCCATGGGGCCGCGGACGCCTCCCGCCTCCTCCAGATAGCCGTCGAGGTGGTCGAAGGTCTCCTGTCCCATGAGGATGGCGTGCCGGATCCCGACATCGGCCGGGACATGACCCCCGAAGCGAATGCCGGCCTGCGCGGCGGCAGTGGCGAGCGCGTCGTACTCCGGCACGGTGAGTCCGGGGTGGATCTTCAGGTGGTCCCACCCTTCCTCCTTCTGGATCCACACGCGATCCGCCGCCTGCGACGGCGACGTCACCGAGTTGCCGTTGAAGCTCGGACCCGCGAGGTAGAGCGTCGGCCCCCAGATCTCCCCCGTGTTCGTCCTGGCCTTCAACTCCAGGTCGCCGGGCAGTCCGAGCATCCCGCGCACCGTCGTCACGCCGTTCGCGGCGTAGAGGAACATCACCTGCTCGCGGAAGGTGTCGGTCGGAAAGCCGCCCGGCGTGTGTCCGTGCATCTCCGACAGTCCCGGCATCAGGTACTTCCCGGCGCCGTCGATGCGGCGAGCGCCGTCCGGCACGTCGACCTCGGCTGCCGGCCCGACCGCGATGATCCGGTCGCCGCGCACGACGACGGTGTGTCCCGTGAGGACCCGCTCGGAATCCATCGGAATCACGTTCACGCCGACGAAGGCGGTGGTGCCGGTCGGCGACGCTTGCTCGCCGGCCGCGGCGAAGGGAGCCGCGGCACCCGCGGCGAGGGCGAACCCCAGGGAAAGTTTGGTGAACCTCATTTTACCTCCTCGAACACGGTCGTGTTGAGAAAGTTAGCCGGGTGTGCCGGTCGCCGCGAAGCCCTCTCCAACGTCGTCGCCGCAAGATCGGTGGTCGACCTCCCGGGTCAGTTCGCGCACGCCGGGCGATGGTTCCACCGGGAACGGTGCGGGGGCCGACTCGAGTCCCCGGAGCTCCGCCGGTAGCGTTTCCAGTGAGGCTCGGACACGTTCACGGATCTCCTCCAGCGGGGGATCCGACCGAAGCCGTACTCCGGCGCGCGCCACGGGCACGAGCATGGCCTCGCCGGACAACGCTTCGTCCTCGAGCCCCAGAACATCGCGCGCCAGCCGGCCGTGTTCACAGGTGCGAAAGACCTGTTTGCGACCCGGCCACGTCGCCTTCCCCTCCGAACGCTTGCGGCGCGGCTGGCCGGCGTACTCCTGGAGCTTGTAGACGCTGTCGAGCGCCGGCTCGTCCGCGGAAACGGTGAGGGCGGTCCCGATGCCGAAGCCATCGACCGGGACGTCGGCCAGCCGGGCCACGCCGTGCTCGTCGAGCGAACCGCTGGTGAAGATCCGGACTCCGGGACAGCCTCCTTCATCCAGAATCCGGCGCACGCGCCGGGCGTGGGCCGCGAGATCTCCGGAATCGAGCCGCACCGCTCCGATCTCGATGCCTTCGGCGCGGAGGCCGGCCGCGATCTCCACGACCTTCGACGCCCCCGCCTCGGTGTCGTACGTGTCGATGAGCAGCACCGCGTTCTCGGGATGGGCGCGGGCGAAGCGCACGAAGGCTTCGGCCTCGCTGTCGTGTGCCTGGACGAACGAATGACCCATGGTGCCGAAGGTCGGGATCCCCCAGCGCTGGCCCGCAAGTGCGGTCGCCGTGCCGTCGAAGCCGGCCAGATAGGCGGCCCGGGCGGCGAGAAGCCCTGCTTCCGAGCCGTGTGCCCGCCTAAGGCCGAAATCCACGAGCCGGGCCGTCGGGGCTGCGAGCGTGAAGCGGATCGCCTTCGAGGCGATGAGGGAGGAGTAGTTGAGCAGCGAGATGAGTCGGGTCTCGACGAGTTGCGCCTGAGGGAGCGGCGCGGTCACCCGCAGCAGCGGTTCTTCCGCGAAGAAGACGGTCCCCTCGGGCATGGCGTCCACATCCCCGGTGAAGCGCAGATCGGCGAGCCAATCGACGAAGGCCGGCGGGAAGCCGGGTTGGCCGCCGAGCCACTCGAGTTCGTCGGGCTGGAAACGCAGGCCTTCCAGGTAGTCGAGGGCGTGAGCCAGGCCCGCAGCCAACAGGAAATTGCGATTCGGGGGGAGACGGCGCACAAAGAGCTCGAACACGGCGGTCTCGTGCAGCCCGTGTTCCCAGTACGCCTTGAGCATGGTGAGCTGGTAGAGGTCCGTGAGCAGGGCGCTCCGTCCCCGGCTCGGCGTCCGGATGACGCCACCTTCCGCCATGGTTTCGCTACTCCTCGGCCAGGGCCGTTCGCGTGGACGCGAATACCGCCCCGGCCGCTCGCATGCGTCCGATGGCGCGGTCCCCATCGCCCGACTCGACATCCACGGCTCTCACCGCATCGTCCAGCACGACCACGTCCAGACCGACCGCCCGTGCGTCGAGGACGGTTCGAAGCACGCAGTAATCCGTCGCGAGTCCGCCCACGAAGACCCGTCCGACGCGTCGATCCGAGAGGAGCTCGGCGAGATCGGTGCCCGAGAACGCAGAGTAGGCTTCGGAGGCCGGGTCATCGGCCTTCGAGATCACGACGGCCGCGGCAGGAAGTCTCAGGGCCTTCGGGAACGCCGCTCCACTCGTCCCCCCAACGCAGTGAAGCGGCCAGAGACCGCCCTGCTGCACGAACGAGCAGTGATCCGGCGGGTGCCAGTCGCGCGTCGCGAAGATCGGAAGGCCCGCTTCGGAGAAGGCGCGGATCGCTTAGTTCAGAAGTGGAATGACGGCATCGCCTTCAGAGACGGCGAGCGCGCCGCCGGGGAGGAAGTCCTTCTGCACGTCGACAACCAGCAGTGCGTCGCCCCGGCCGGGTGACCGGATCCGCATCGTTTCTCCTTCCGGGTATACCTGCCCGACCCCGCAGGACATCCAGGTGCCACAGCCACTTGCGGTTCCACTCTATCATGCATTGCCGCGCGGTGCGAAACCGTGTTACAAGTGGCCTCCCGGCAGGGGCTCCGGGGTCGTGAACGCGCTTTCTGGAGGTAGTGGATGGACCGCAGAGCGGTTGTCCTGCTCAGTGGTGGACTCGACTCGGCAACCACGCTGGCGATCGCGGTCGAGCGGGGATATCGGCCCTATGCGCTAACGCTCCGCTACGGACAGAGACACGAACTCGAGGTGGACGCCGCCTGCCGCCTCGCGGAAGCGATGCGGGTGGTTCGCCATGTGATCACCGCCGTCGATCTGCGAGCGTTCGGGGGATCAGCCCTCACCGGTGACCTGGAAGTGCCCAGGGGCCCGCAGGTGGCCACGGACTCCGAGGACATCCCCATCACTTACGTCCCGGCGCGGAACACGATCTTCCTGTCGATGGCTCTCGCGTGGGCGGAGGCTCTCCAGGCTTCCGACATCTTCATTGGTGTCAACGCCGTCGACTACAGCGGATATCCCGACTGTCGGCCCGAGTTTCTCGATGCGTTCGAGAAGCTTGCCGGCCTCGGCACCAAGGCGGGGGTGGAAGGGAGTCGGCCGTTCCGGATCCACGCGCCTCTGATCGACCTCACCAAGGCGGAGATCATCCGGCGCGGACTCGCGCTGGGCGTCGACTACGGGATGACGCGCAGTTGCTACGATCCCGATGAATCGGGCGCGGCCTGTGGAGAGTGTGCTTCCTGCCGCCTGAGGCTCGCCGGGTTCGCGGCGGCGGGAGTCCGGGATCCGGCTCCCTATCAGTCCCCGTAGCAGGCCCGGGCGCTGCGGCGCAGGCGTCTCGGGCGCGGAGGTTCCGGGTCGCGTCGACTCCGGGGTCGGAGAGGGGTCTTCGAACCCTCTGCGCCATGACGGGTGACCCGGACGAGCAACCGGTCGATGGTAGCTCGTTCACCGGTTTCCTTGTTCATGGCATGGATGATCCGGCCACGCTCGCCGACCCACAGTGTGTCGGCGCCGAAATCGCCGATGAACCAGCTCTGGAGCGTGTCGGCGGAGGCTTCATCGATCTCCGTGACGCGCGGGCCGTCCAGGATCCAGCAGCGCCGTGCCGAAGCACGCCGTGAACGCGAACGCGACGAGTACAGGGTTCACCGGTTGACCGCCGCGGACAGGTTCATTTCGTAACCTATTCGACGCGCTGCGGTTTCACTAGAAGCACAGCCGATCACGGTTGGCGGCGGGTCGCTGAGCAGGGTGTGTGACCATTCACACGGGTCGGTCGTCTACCGGTGTAGTCATCCGATTCACACACCCAATCAGAGGAGGACGAAGTGAAACGGTTTCCAATGATGTTGGCCACCCTGCTCGTCATCGTGGCGGGCGCGGCCTGCGACAACGGCCCGATGGAGGCCGGCGAGCAGGGACACAACGAATCCGGTGAGGAATCGAACGCATCGCTTACGAAGGCCGATGTCTTCGACCAGACGCGGGGGGGCGCGCGACTCATCCTTCGATGGAACGAGCCGGAACAGGCGTTCGTCGGTACGGCCGAGAACGTGACCGGCAGCGTAATCCGTCGGGTACGCGTGGAGATCCACCTGTCGAACGGCACGGAGCTTGGCCCGACGACCCCCACGGATCTGACTTCGGGCGAGAGCATACCCGTCCGGCTCGATGCCAGCGGACAGGTATTCGACCGCTGGAGCGCCCACGCGGAGGTCGGCTGAACCTCTTCCCTTCCCCGGCGCGGGCGGCGTTCGCGCGTGCCGGGGAAGGTTTTTCCTGCGGTCGCTCGGTTCGAACCCCCTTTTAGCGGAGAGGGGGGGATTGGCTTCCTCCCGCTCCGCGGGACTCGCCGAGCTCGCGACCTGCGGTCGCTCGGTTCGAACCCCCTTTTAGCGGAGAGGTGTTACCCAGCATGTAAAGTTTCCCTGAAATCGGCATGTAAAATGTCCCACATTGGAGCTGCGGCCGTGGAGTGGCTGCGGCGTCGGTGGCTGGGACTTAGAGGGATCGCGAACGGTTTGTTTGCCGTGGCGTCTCCACC